>CAYNCP010000010.1:0-37694 GCA_964395905.1 uncultured Ohtaekwangia sp. | reverse complement strand
TGAAAATTATCCTGTGACTGATGAGGCTGCCAACGCACTGGACTTGTTCCTCGAGGTTGAAAAGTAGTCGTGTCCAGGCAGGTTGACACTGGTCCAAATACTGAAATCAATAATCTCCTGGCTGGGTATCGTTGATTTGAAGGTTGCGGACATGCCGGTTGTACATTTCTTCAAACTTGGTAGCCAAGTCTGATTCCCCGTTTTCCAAAAGCGTACTTTGCAAGTCGCCCAGCACATAGATATTCTTTCTCAATTCCAAAGTCAGGCCGTATCCCTTTCCGATCAGGTAGGCGGCCATTTCATCGGCTCGTTCCCCAACAATGTTCGCGATTTCAATTGCCTTTTCTTTTTCACCCACCTGGAATAACAAGTTAACGGTTTCGGCTGCGGTGTGATCGTAAGGAACCGCCTTGTCTGCCATTTTGGTAATGCTGAACAATAAAAGCTTACGTGCCTTTTCAAGATCTCCTTTGTCTATGAGCGCCTGTCCTACGGAATTAAATGCACTCCGGTGATTGAGCACAAAATTTCTGTAGTCCTCGGAATAATAAATGGTCGGATCATCAAGTCCGCGATAACTGCATTTATTTACCAGGTTCTCATAACTGAGATCAGCGTTAACAAAGTCAGCTCTTGGATTTGGATTTCTGAGGGGAAGAATCCGGCTTGTATTACCTTCCTGAATGGCATATGGGTTAAGGTCGACTTTGAACTGGGATAACGAGGTGTGGTTGACATAAATTGGTCTCTCCCAATTGTTGGTTACCAGCAGATCGATTAACGCCAAATCTTTCTTCTCCAGTCCACCACCAATCAAACGCAACTGCATTTGGTCCACCACGAGATCTTCCATGCCCTCTGGAATAATTCCGGATGCCAGCACCTTTTCTTTGTCTACTTTAATGGTAAGTATTTTACTGGGAACAATATTTCGGTCATCGCTTCTCAGTTGGGGGTGATTTTTCCCCAACAATTCCAGGTATTGCCTGGCGTCAATGGCATTGAGTTTAAGGTCAACAAATGGAAGGTAGTCATTGGGGCCACCCTGACGGTAATCGTTTAAAGTAAGGGTGTACTTCAGCGGCTCAGACTTGTTCATCTTGCGCATTGATTGCTCAATGTACCAGTCTGTATTGTAGTAACTCAGTACAACCACACGCATATCCTGCCTGAATTCTTCCACTTCCTGTGCATACCAAAGCATGAAAGTGTCATTATCGCCACCGGTAAACAGCACCGCGTTATCTGCGCATGAGGCCAGGTAATTCTTTCCGGAATCCACGGAGAAAAATCGATCTGAACGGTTGTGGTCATCCCATCCTTCAGCAGCCATGATGGCCGGGGCGGAAGCTCCGATAAGCAAAGCGGCAACTGCAGAAGCCTTTGCATTTTTAAGGAATCGGCCAAGCGTTTCGCCAATGGCAATAATGGAGAATCCGATCCAGAATGCAAATGCATAAGTGGACCCTGCATAAATGTAATCACGCTCACGGGGTTCTACCGGGGGCGAATTAAGATACACCACCACGGCAATACCTGTCATGATAAACAAGAGACCCACCACAGCAAAGTTTTTCGTGTCTTTATTGAACTGATAAAACATTCCGATAAGGCCAAGCACGAAAGGAATCATGAAGAAATTATTCCGTCCTCCATTATTTGCCAGCGCCTGAGGGACCTTTTCAAACCAGCCATTGGGTCCAAGCCAGTCGGCTCCCTGCTCATCGCTTTCACGGCCTGCGTAGTTCCACATGAAGTAGCGCATGAACATGGTTCCTATTTGATGCTTGAACATGAAATAGAGATTTTGAGAGAAGGAAGGGCGTTGTCCTTCTTTCAGTCCAATGATGTTGCGATAGGATTCAGCATACTCAGAATTCCAGGCTCTGGGAAAAAAGGTCTCCTCGTCATATACATAACTGAATTTCTTGTCGGCCACCTCATACTTATCTTTTCCTTTTTTATATAGTGCTGCTCCGTATTCAATATCAATTGGTTTTGAGGTAAATAGCGGCCCGAACATCAATGGTCTGCTACCATATTGCTCTCGCTTCAGGTAACTCACAAAGGTCATCACATCGCGTGGTGCATTTTCGTTAATCGGGGGATTGAAGTTGGATCGAATGACGATGGTCGCATACGAACCGTAGCCGATGAGAATGAATGCTGTAGATAACAAAAAGGTGTTGAGCAGCGGTTTGTTGTTGAGGTGACTGTACCTGATACCATACACCAAGGCACCAATTAAGATAATGGCAAAGAAAATTACTCCGGATCCAAATGGAAGGCCTAGCGTATTGATAAAAAATACCTCGAAATTTCCAGCCAAAGATGGCAGGCCGGGTACGATAAAATCGTTGATGAAAATGATAATTGCTCCGCTAATCACCAATGCTGCTGCTATGCCCCATCGTGAAGGATTGTATTTTTTGAAATAGTAGATCAATCCCAGTGCCGGGATCGTCACCAGGTTGAGCATGTGAATACCGATTGACAATCCCATCATGTAGGCGATCAGGATAAGCCAACGATTCGCCTTGCTCTCATCATCTATAACGTCCCATTTCAGAATACCCCATACCACAAAAGCGGTGAAAAAGGATGACATCGCATATACTTCTGCTTCAACAGCCGAAAACCAAAAGGAATCGGAAAAGGTATAGGCTAGTGCCCCGATGAGGCCGGCACCCATGAGCAAAATGGTTTTATCCATCGCGAATGAATCGGCTTTGGCCGCATTCATCATTTTTCTACCAAATAGCGTGATGGACCAGAAGAGGAAGAGTATGGTGAAGGCGCTGGCCAGCACACTCATGAAATTGATCCAGTAGGCCACTTTGGTCACATCTCCCATGGCGAGAAACGAGAATATCCTTCCCAGCAGCAGGAATAGCGGGGCTCCGGGGGGATGTGGAACCTCCAGTTTATACGAAACCGCAATGAATTCACCACAATCCCAATAGCTGGCAGTTTCCTCAAAAGTGAACCAATAAGTGATTAGGGCGATGGCAAAGGTGATCCATCCGGTGATATTATTTGTCTTCTGAAAGGTCATGCGCAACGTCAAATTCGAATTAAGGGGCGAAAATAACGAATAATGTTCACAGTCTTTGAAGGGCTAATTCTGGTTTATGTTGCTTGGCATCAATAAATTACCCAATTGAACGATAAATAATGATATCAGTTCCTTTTTGCACACTCAAGCACATGCACGATCACATCAAGCCAGACCTGGATCGGGCCATGGATGCTGTATACAAACGCGGTCAATTCATACTGGGTACAGCAGTGGAGGAATTTGAGAAAGCATATGCAAACTATTCAGGCGTAGGCTATTGTGTGGGCATGGCCAGCGGGCTTGATGCACTCTATGCGGCCCTTTATCTGCTGAAAATCGGTGCAGGGGATGAAGTGATTGTTCCCTCCCATACCTACATCGCTACCTGGCTGGCTGTCACGCGAACAGGCGCCAGGGTTGTGCCTGTGGATGTGGAGCCTGACAGTATGCTAATGGATCCCGCTGCTGTAGTAAAAGCTATAACTAAGAATACAAAAGCAATTTTGCCAGTCCATCTCTACGGGTCGGTATGTGACATGGAGCAATTGAGCCGTATTGCAGAGGAGCATCAACTAAATATTGTGGAAGATAATGCGCAAGCGCATGGAGGGAGATGGAAGAATAAACTAACAGGAAGTTTCGGACATTGCAATGCCACCAGTTTCTATCCTACCAAAAACTTAGGTGCACTTGGCGATGGCGGAGCAATCACAACACACAACGAAAGCATTTATCGTGATGCAGCCCAGTTCAGAAACTATGGCTCGTCAGAGAGATTTGTAAATCCCACAATAGGCATTAACTCGCGCCTGGATGAGCTACAAGCGGCTGTGTTAAGTGTAAAGCTTTCACACCTTGATGCTTGGAACGAAGAGCGCAGGAAAATTGCTCATTCGTATTCAGTCGCACTTGAAGGTGTCGGTGACATCACTTTTCCGGTTGTAAAGGATGGGGATGTTTTTCATTTGTATGTCATCCGAACTCATCACAGAGAAAAACTCAGATCTTATCTGTTCCAAAAAGGTGTCGGCACCATGGTGCATTATCCCATTCCACCGCACCTTCAGGAAGCCTATCATTTCTTAGGCTTCAGGAGAGGCGATTTTCCCGTCAGTGAAAGCATTTCAGAAACCGCGTTGAGTTTACCCATGTGGCCAGGCTTGGGCCCTGATCAGATTGCATGGGTGATTGAGCATGTAAAAGGATTTTTTAATGTTAATCGTAAACGATGATGTAGAACAACAGCCACAGCAGGAAAAGCAGAACATAGGAGCTGAACACAATGTAGACAGCTACTTTCTGTTGCTTTCTGGCGAAAGCGTGCACACCGTTGATGAGGAGGAGCCAATAGATGGGCTCAAAAAGATTCAATGCCTTTAATGGATATATGTATCGTTTGCCCATGTCTTCAAATTCAAAAAAATTACTTAATGAGAGCGGATAAAACATCCTCACCTCATTGTAGGTAGGGTCGGTGACCACCAGGGTGAACCATATTATCTTAATAAATTCAGGGATAATAAAAATAAACTCAGACGTGAGTGCTATGGCCCAGCAATTGCTGTAGGTTACTTTGTAGCCAAACATGAAGCAACCGACCCAAATGACAAAAGCAATCACTGTAAATTTCCAGAGGTAGATGACCGGGATGGTCACGAATTGTATGGCGCTCAGCATATCGAGATAGCCACCCTCTGGGCGGTCTTGCAGAAACTCAAAAACAGCCGTCTCGCTTTCGATAAATGCTTTCTTGGTATATAATAAAAGAAAAGTGACCAGACACAGTAGCAGGAAGGCAAGCCTTTTATCAGATTGGTAAAACGAATTTGATTCCGATGTCGTTTCCATGAATGGTTTTTGACTTTTGCGCGTTAATATTTTGTTTATTTGAATCCGTTTTTCAAAGCGTTCAACAACAAGCGTGGGTAATATTAAGATTTTTGCTTTATATGTTTCCTTTTTTGCAGGGTTATCGGCCTTTGGTCAGCAAAAGGATACTACTTTAATTTTGATCAATGACATCCGCATACAGATAGAAGCAACCGAAGCGCTTAACGATTTGTATAATTTTAAGTTTGAGAAAGCAGAGCAGCAATTTCGCTGGTTCAAGCAGAAATACGCATGGCACCCCTTGCCTTATTTTTTACTGGGGTTGAGCGAATGGTGGAAAATAATGCCCAATACCAAAGTCACCAACCATGATGATAAGTTTCTAGCTTATATGGACAGCACCATCACCGTAGCTGAAAACCTTCATAAAAAATCTCCGGAATACCGGATAGAGGCTTCTTTTTTCTTAGCGGCTGCTTATGGATTTAAGGGAAGACTTTATGCGGATGAGGAGCGAAAGAGTTGGCGCAAGGCCGCCTTTGCCGGTAAAACGGCATTGAATTACCTGGAAGAAAGCAAGGAAAAACAGGACTTAAGTGTGGAGCTTTTATTTGGCGATGCGTTGTACAACTACTTTTCGGTATGGGTACCAGAAAACTACCCGGCATTGAAGCCCTTGCTTTGGTTATTTAAAAAAGGTGACAAGGAATTGGGGTTGGAGCAGTTGACCGAAGTTTCATACAACGCCTTTTACACGCGTACGGAGGCCATGGTCTGGTTGATGCGGATTCTCAATAGCTATGAGAACAAAGCAACCAGGGCCTTTCAAATTGCTGAGTACTTGCACGAGACCTACCCGGATAATCCCTATTTCCATAGGTACTATGCGCGCATGCTTTATGGCAGGGGTGGGTTTACAGAGGAGATGGAAAAACAAAGTAAGCAAATCATTCAGCGGATCGACAGCGGCATGGTTGGCTACGAGGCTACCAGTGGCAGATATGCTGCCTTTTTTCTTGGGCAGATGTATGAGCGAAAGAAAGCATTGCCTGAAGCTAAAAAGTACTATGAGATGGTGGTTGGATATGCCACAGAAATAAACGCTACCGATACAGGCTATTATCTTTTTTCGCTCATTGCTTTGGGGGAGATTGCGCAACAGGAAGGCGATTTTACGACTGCCCGCAGATATTTTGAGGAAGTAAAGAAAAAATCAAACCGCAAAGACGAAGCCTGGAAAGACGCCAAAAGGCGATTGAAGGCAATGGAAAAGGGGGATTGAGAACTAATATTACTGTTCCATATCTCGTAATTTGTTAACGGAATTTTTTAACGCCTGACTTTCAATTTGTGCGCCTGCATGATTCAGGTGATTCGCATCTCGCCATAATGTTGGTCGATTTTCTAGCAATTCGATTGGAGCGTCAATAAAGTTAATGTATGGCACCTCCATTTTGTTAAGATATGCTGTTAAAGAATCAAGTGCCGGTCTAAAGTGCTGACCAGACGCATAATAAGTGGGGGATGTAAAACAAATCAATTTTATTTTTTGATGTCGGGACATTTGAATGAAGTCAACTAGTATTTCCAATTGTCCCCTATTAAATGAGGCTGGTTGAATGGGCTCTATCGCCTCTGCTGAATAAAGCGTGTTGGTACTGTCGCTTGGCTGTGGAAGCAATGGTTCGTAACCATTGTTATTCACATTATTGTTGGTCGTCTGTATAAAATTTTTGAACAGGGAGATGGCTCTACCGTTGTAGCGATATAGTGCCGATGTAAATTTATATTTTTCAGTTGGTGAAATTTTATTGATAAGCTGGGTGACAAGGGAGTCTTTACCATAGTAATACTTAAGATTTTGAATATCCTTATTCGATTGATCGCCAAGAAAGTCATAGGGTTCCAGGTGGAGAAGTATGGTATCTGGAATTTTTTCCTGATTTACCAAAATACTTAACAAACCGGTTTGAAATGCCGGGCCCATTCCGGCATGACTTAAATTATAAACATCAGTCCCGATACTGTCGGGGATTATCTGGTATAGGGATCTCGAATTGCCCATGATCAAAATAGTAGTGGGGGAGGCAGCTGACAAATAGTGGTTGATTTTACCTCCTGTTTGCCCCGTTTTGGTATTGATGTACAAATAATCAAAAACGAGACTCAGTCCTAGATCTGCAGCGAACAGGGTCAATACACACAATGAGAAATAACGAATGAATTTTCTCATATCATCAGAATTGAAAATATATAAATTGATCACCTTCCGATATTCCGAAAAGGACAATTAACAATATCATTGATGTCGTATAAATGATAGAGGTCCCCATGGATTTCATTGCAAACACATGGGAGGTACTCTTGTTTCCAAAATAGGCCACCTCTGAGGCAACAAGGAGCACAAGAGCCAAAACCATTCCCGCAAAAATGCCCGTGTCCTGTATCCTTAGGTTCCAAAATGAAACAGGGGAAATAATGTTACGAAGAATGCCAATGGCCTTATCGAAGGACTCAGCTCTAAAGAAAATCCAAGTGAGGGAAATGAGATTGAAAGTTAGAAACATTTTTAAATAACTGAAGGAGAAGTGGGTTAGCAATTTGAACCGAAGGAAATATTTCTCAATGCTCAGATACAACCCGTTCAGAAAACCCCAAACCACAAAATTCCAACTTGCCCCATGCCACAAGCCTCCAAGAAGCATGGTTGCCATCAAATTGATATATGTTCTTCGCTTGCCATGTCTGTTACCCCCAAGTGAAATATATAGATAGTCTTTGAGCCAGCTTGAGAGTGAAATGTGCCAACGCCTCCAAAATTCGGTTACGCTTTTGGAGAAATAAGGTAGACGAAAATTGTCCATTAAGCGGAACCCCATAGTCCGTGCGGCTCCTTGTGCAATGTCAGAGTATCCCGAAAAATCGCAATAAATCTGAAATGCGAATGCATATGTAGCAACAATAAGAGTAAGTCCGGAGTTTAATTCCCAGTGATTATAAATCGAGTTAACATAAATCGATAGCTGATCGGCCACCACCACTTTTTTGAATAGGCCCCACAGCATTTGGTGAAAGCCTGATATAAATTCCGGAAAATCGAAGTGCTTCTTCTCGCGAAACTGATGGATCATATTTTGAGGTCTTTCAATTGGCCCTGCCACCAGTTGTGGGTAGAACATTACGTATAGTGCATAAATGCCAAAATGTTTTTCAGCGCTTTGATTTCCCCGATAAACCTCAATTGTATAACTCATGGCCTGAAAAGTGTGAAATGAAAGGCCAATTGGCAAGATGATGCTTAGGTATGGCAGGTGGTGAACCTCAATTCCAATGCTCCCAATTAGTAAATTAATGTTCTCAATGAAAAAGTTATAATACTTGAAAAATGCAAGTACACCAAGATTAGCTACCAGGCTCGCTATTAAATATTTCTTTTTATTTAGCCCGGCTGACCGCTCAATTAATAACCCTGCTGCATAATCAATACCGATGGTAAAAAAAAGAATCAACAGATATGCGGGTATAAACGCACAATAGAAAACACAGCTTGATATCAATAGATGAAGCCACCTGAATCTGTGGGGCAGTAGAAAGTAGATAAGCGTAACAAGTGGAAAGAATAGAAGAAACTGAAAGGAATTGAATAGCATAATCTACGCGGCAATATAATATTCCCATATTAACTTTATTGGATTAATTTTGATCAAACCGTTGAGATTTTGGAGCTCAGAGATTTTATTGTTACTCCCCTGATTGTCACATTGATCTATGTTGGAGCTTACTTTATCAGGCCATATGTAACCGATCAGTTAAACAGAAAGTATTTTTTTCCTGGGCTAACAGTAAAAATTATTGGAGCCATCATGGTTGGTTTTGTATATCAGTTTTATTATGGGAGGGGTGACACGTTCAACTTTCATACCATCGGTAGCCGTATAATTTGGAGTGCGTTTGTGGACAATCCAGAAAAAGGATTGCGACTATTATTTTCCAATGGAATTCATACAGGTGACTTATTTGAGTATAGTAGTCAAATCTTGTTTTACCGGGATTCAAGTTCGTTTTTCATTGTTAGAATTGCCTCAGTGTTGGATTTACTCACATTCTCTACATATACGGCAACAGCTGCGCTATTTGCGGTGCTCAGTTTTGCTGGTATGTGGCTGCTTTACTTGACTTTTTATGATAAGTACCGTCACCTTCATCTGCACCTGGCGGTGGCAACTTTGTTTGTGCCGTCAGTTGTATTTTGGGGTTCGGGCCTACTAAAAGATACGGTCACATTGGCTGCGCTTGGATGTACAACGTTTGCATTTTATCGGATTTTCATGAAGGGAAACATTTCTTTCAAATACATTCTTTTACTTGCATTGGGATTAACAACCATCTTTTTGATCAAGAAGTATGTGTTGTTAAGTTTTTTACCCGCACTTTTTATTTGGTTTTTTGCCACTAACCTTTCTACGGTAAAGTCCTTTGTTTCCAGGCTCCTATTAACACCAATGGCTGTGATAGTGGTATTATGGCTTGGATATTTTGCTGTAGTAAAAGTCGGGGAAGATGACGTACGCTATAGCATTTCCCGATTGCCGCAGACTGTGAAAATCACTGCCTATGACATCAGGTACGGCTGGGGTGCTCGTGAAGGCGAGGGGTCGGGTTATACCTTGGGAGAACTTGATGGGTCCTGGCAGAGCATTATCAAACTGGCACCTCAGGCGATAAACGTGTCTCTGTTTAGACCTTACTTTTGGGAAGTATCCAACCCTTTGATGCTATTGTCTGCAGTTGAGGCTGCAGCTTTGCTCATCATAACAATTTATGTGCTGGCTAGAGTAAGAAATAGAATTTTAATCTTTTGCACTCAGCCCGAGGTGATTTTTTGCCTCACCTTCTCCATAATATTTGCTTTTGCGGTTGGAGTTTCATCCTTCAATTTTGGTACTTTATCACGATATAAAATTCCTATGATGCCTTTTTACCTGATTGCATTGATGTTGTTGTATGATAAGTCCAATAAGAGATCAGATGCAACAGGATAAACTCATAGTATGTGATGTATGTGACACCCTGTTTGGCTCAAATACCACATTTGATTTCCTGAGCTTTGTTGCAAGGGAAGGAGGGGGGACAACTGCAATGGTGTTTAAATTTGCCACAAGCAAAATCTCGCCTCTTTTTTTTCTTCTTATAGTCGCTGGCCGACTTTTTGGCAAGGATTTGGCCCGGAGTTTCTCACTTCGATGTCTTAAGAATATGAAACGATCGGACCTTACTTTGAAGTCTGAGATATTTTTTCAAAAATATTTAGCATTACGAATTAATAAGAATGTTAAAAATCTTATCACTGGCAGTGACAGCAAAAATGTCATTCTGGTGTCTTCAAGTATTGACGTTGTAGTTGAAGTCATAGCCAAACATTTGGGAGTTAAATATTACTCATCCCAATTAGAGATTAGAGATGGGTATGCCACCGGCAGACTCGAAACGGATTTGACAGGGAAGAAACATATGGTTGTCAAGAAGTTAATTAGCGCAGGCAACTTGCCTTTAGAACTGACTGTGGTTACAGACAATAAGTCTGATTGGGAGCTGATGAAAATGGCGCAACATCGGGTGGCTGTAGTCAAATCAGATGCGCAAAAACTATTTTGGAAACAGTTGAATCCTGTTTTTATTGAGGTATAAGTTATAGTTTTGGAGCATGCAAAAGATACTGATTACAGGTGGGGCTGGCTTTATTGGTAGTTCGTTAGCTGATGCATTGCTGGCTACCAAAGCTTATGAGGTAGTTGTTGTTGACAATTTTCTTACGGGGCATCGTTCCAAGATTGCAATGCATCCTCATTGTCAATTTATCAAATGTGACGTAAACGAATACCGGGACATAGCTGAAATCATGCTAGCACGGAGATTTGATTATGTGTTTCATTATGCTGCTGTGGTTGGAGTGAAGCGTACTTTGGAAAACCCCATCATGGTGCTAAGAGACATCGAAGGCATAAAAAACATCCTCGACCTTAGCAAAAACACTGGTGTAGACCGAGTCTTCTTTTCTAGTTCATCAGAAGTTTATGGCGAACCTGTTGAGCTACCTCAAAATGAACACACTACTCCGTTAAATTCCCGTCTTCCTTATGCGGTCGTTAAAAACCTCGGTGAGGCTTTCTGTCGAGCTTACCAACAGGAATTTGGTCTCAAATATACTATACTCAGATTTTTCAATACGTTTGGGCCCAAGCAGAGCATAGATTTTGTAATCTCAAAATTTCTTCAGGCGGCCATCGCCAATGAGCCAATTACCATTTATGGGGATGGCAGTCAAACCCGCACTTTCTGCTATATCGATGACAATACTGATTGTACGCTGTCAATTCTTGAAAGGGATCTCCTGGTCAACGAGGTAATCAATGTTGGCAGTGATATCAACTACACGATTTCAGATTTAGCAAAACTCATTGTCAGGTTGACAGATTCTAAATCCGTTATTAAGTTTTTGCCTCCTTTGCCAGAAGGCGACATGACCAGGCGTCAGCCAGACAATTCAAAAATGAAAGAAATTCTTAATCGGGATTTCATTAGTTTGGAGTCCGGACTGCAAAAAATAATAGACTCAAACCTTCAATTTATTCACCAGGCAAGCGCCTACGGGCAAATCCGTTAATCTCAATAAAATAGTGGGTATAGCTGATAGGAAAAAAAATTCCAAAGTAATAATTTATTTATATAATCAATTCCTGGATCCGGTCATTCAGTCCAATATTTATTTGTATATCCGCCATATTGCACAGGAGCGCAATGCAAAATACCAGTTTGCCCTAATTACTTTTGAGACGGATGATACATTGGAGCAAAAAATTAAAATTGCTCAGCTAAAAAATGATCTTTTAGGGCTCAACATTAAGTGGTATCCTCTTAGATGGCATTCGGGAACGACCCTATGGTTAAAGCTCATAGATTTAATAAACAGTTTTAGGACGGTTTTCCTGCTTCGTTTTACCGGCTTCAGGCATATTATTTCGCTGGCTTCAGTGGCGGGATCATATGCCTACCTAATGTCACTGGCACTTGGACTGAGATTGTATTTGTACCAATATGAGCCTCATAGTGAGTATGAATTGGATGCCGGCACCTACACAAAAAAAAGCTTGAATTATATACTGCTGAATTTTTTAGAGAGAAAGTCAGCCATGTATGCTAGTGTAATAAGTTCAGGGACACGTCATATGATGGAAAGGTTAAATAGTTGGCATACGAGTGCTGAGCTTTTTAAGATTCCAAGCGTTGTCAATGATTCCAAGTTTACATTCTCAATGTACGATCGCCAGACAACGCGCCATAGACACGGCATCTCTCCGGACAAAATTGTACTTTACTATCCAGGAAAATTTGGCGGATTGTACTACAGACATGAGGCCATTGATGTGTTCAGTGTGCTTCTGAGCAAAAATGAGAAGTTCCATGCGTTAGTAGTTACACCCAATGATCTGACAGAAATTGAAGCGTACTTCAAAGCAAGAAAAGTGGACAGTGAGCGATTTACTGTTACTTCAGCCTCGTTTGAAGACATACATAAGTATCACTCAGCTGCAGATTTCGCACTCATATCCGTCCCGCCAGGGCCATCTAAAAAATTTGTGTCAAATATAAAAGTTGGTGAATATCTTTGCTCAGGCCTGCCTTACCTTATTTGCGAAGGTGTATCTGAAGATGACGAGTATGCAGAGCGATATGAGGTAGGGGTGGTTGTCAAAAACTTTAGCGTGGAATGTATCGAAGAGGCGTATAATAAAATCATTAAAATTTTAGATTCTCCGATTGAAACCAGAAGGGACCATTGTCGAAGGATTGGCATTGACTACCGCGGTTTTGGTAAGCTAAGTAAAGAATTTGGCAAAGCTTTTGATTTTTTACTTTCATGCTAGCCAATAGACTCAAAGGTCCCTAATTTGCAGACCATGCAGCTTTCCGCGTATATCCCTTTTTTCTATTTCCAAACGACAAGGCTCAACAACTTCAAAGCGTGGCTTTTTCATTTGACTTTCGAATGGTTGCCAGCACTTGCCCTTGTTATCTACTATGTTCGTGATCCAGATTCGGTTTTTCAGCTTGCGCTATACTACTTTGCATTTATCAGTTTGTATGAAATTGGATATTTGGCCAACGACCAGTTGGCTCACAATAGCGAGAATGAACGAAAAAGAGTTGAACTGCTGTCAGCTGGTCATATTGGTATTTTCGTTGGCATCCGCTTTATTGTTTTTATCCTAATCACAAACTTTCAAGGCCACTTGACATCTCACATGTGGTGGGCCTGGTTTTTTTTGTTGGGTATCCAGTTTACAGCTCACAATCTTTTAAAACTTGGTTCACTGAAAATCATTACGTTTTGTTATCTGGCCTTTGCCAGGTTCCTATCCCCTGTCGTCTTTCTGTTGCCTACAAACGTACTCCAGGTTATTCTTATACCGGTAATTCTTAACTACGTTATATTCCGATTGATCATCTACATGGATTCGAAGGGCATGCTTTTGGGATTTGAAAGAAAGAGTTTCAGGTTCCTTTTGGGCTATTATGTTTTACTGGCTCCATTCTCTGTTTATACAAGTCTGATTTATTCGTCTTTTTTGCCGGTTGCTATCAATGCCTTTTACATGTTAGTGGTCATTTCTGTAGGAATAAAATGGCAAAAGGCATCTCACCAAAATTGATCAGTGTTAGTTATTTCGGTTGATATCCTACTAATTTTGTCTTTTTGACCTTAACTTAAAATGCAACCGTCAGAAATGGACGTGTATTCGACTAAGTATAGAATCTGTAGTACTACGGTCATGGATACCAGTGTGCCAGGCATCACATTTGATGACAATGGTGAAAGTAATTTCTGCGCTTACTACAGGCAATTGGCTGAACGCACCGTATTGCGCGACCCAGAGTTGTTGAAGGACGAATTTCATCGAGCCATCTCTACGGTAAAGCAATATGGAAAGGGTAAAAAATATGACTGTGTGCTGGGGGTGAGTGGTGGGCAAGACAGTACCTACCTTGCTCTGCTTGCGAAGAGAAATGGTTTGCGCCCACTTTTGGTTCATTTTGATAATGGATGGAACTCGGAGTTGGCAATCAAGAACATTGAGAACCTGGTAACTCAGCTGGGTTTTGATCTCCATACATTTGTAATGGATTGGGAGGAGTTTCGGGATATTCAACGATCCTATTTTTTAGCCTCAGTGGTGGATGTGGAGGTGCCGACTGATCAATTCATTTTTGCAGCCCTGCATAGAATTGCCTATAAAAACAGGATCAGGTTTATCCTGGCTGGTAACAATGTTGTTTGTGAGTCAATTAATCCTGATGCATGGGTTTACAGGAATAAGCTTGATCTGGTTAACTTGAAGGCAATCCATAAAAAATATGGCACTGGCAAGTTGAAAAAACTGCCGAAATTAGGCTTGTATGAAAGATATTTCTACGAAGCAATTCTGGGAATTCAAACCGTAAACCTACTTGATCTAATTAGCTACAATAAGAAAAATGTACTGGACGAGATACGAACTGAGCTCAAATGGAGGGACTATGGAGGGAAACATTATGAATCTTTGTTTACTAGATTTTATCAAGGTTATTACCTTC
Source organism: uncultured Ohtaekwangia sp. (assembly GCA_964395905.1). Classification (GTDB taxonomy): domain Bacteria; phylum Bacteroidota; class Bacteroidia; order Cytophagales; family Cyclobacteriaceae; genus ELB16-189. The sequence goes on along the minus strand of CAYNCP010000010.1, from coordinate 23,173 downwards.
CTCAAAAATTTGGTATAGATAAGCGAAGGGCGCATTGGTCAAACTTAATCTTATCCGGCCAGGCCACCCGTGAAGAGGGATTGGAGGCGCTGAAGGAAGCTCCCTATCCGGTAAAAGAACAGTTGAAAGACCTGGACTACGTAGTTAAGAAACTGGGGTTCAGTGCAAGCGAATGGGACAGCATTATGAAGTCACCCCCGGTTCCGCACTCAGCCTTTGAGTCAGATCAAGATAAGTGGCATCAGTTTTTTTTCATGGTTTTTCGGGCGGCATTTTATGTGCCCGTACGACTGATGCGGCTCATTAAAATTTTGCCTAAACGAGAAACAATCGGCTCCCAATGGTAGCAATTCTTGACTATGGCGTGGGTAACCTGATGGCGATCCAGAATATTGTCAGGAAGGCAGGAGGAGAGTCTATCGTGACGATGGATGCCGCAGTTATTGATCAGGCACAACTACTTATCCTGCCCGGTGTTGGGTCATTTGATTATTGCATGGCGCAGCTGAGACATAAGCAACTTGTTCCCATACTGCAGGAGCAGGTGCTAGTCAAAAAAAAGAAAATACTTGGCTTGTGCGTGGGCGCACAGATGATGACAGCGTCAAGCGAGGAAGGTTCAGCAGAGGGTCTGGCATGGGTGAACGGAAAAACAGTAAAGTTTGATACCGAGCGAGTGCCCATCACACCTCACATGGGGTGGACGGATGTTAAATTTAAAGATAGCGATGACCTTGGGCATGGTTTTGTGGAGGATTGTCGGTTTTATTTTGTCCACTCTTATCACTTCATGATGCACAACCAGGATCAGGTGCTGGCAAAAGCAAGATATGGGTATGAGTTTGCCTGTGCATTTCGGCACGACAATATTTATGGTGTGCAGTTCCATCCGGAAAAGAGTCATAAGTTTGGTGTCAGACTATTCGAGAATTTTTTGACACTATGAGGCGAGTACGCGTCATTCCATTGATTATGATTGAAAGTGGTCGTGCTGTTGTCACGCAACGGTTTAGCAAACCCATTTATGTTGGAGATCCCATTAATTCCATAAAGATCTTCAATGACAAAGAGGTTGACGAACTCATTATCTTGGACATAACCGATAAGAAGGTGCAAAACGAGCCGAATCAGAAATTGATTGAAAAGATGGCTTCTGAGAGTTTTATGCCACTTGCCTATGGTGGCCATGTAACCAAATTGTCTGAGGCTGAAAGTCTAATCAATTGCGGTATTGAGAAAATTAGTTTCAATACTTCATTATTTACTAATCCGGATCTGGTAAGAGAACTCTCATACAGAAATGGCAAGCAAAGTGTAATCGCCTCTTTAGATGTTAAAAAGAATTGGTTGGGCAAATACGTGATTAAAACTCGAGGTGGAACCCAAAGTGTGGGTTCAGATATCGAAGGGATCGTTGGAAAGATTCTCGAATTGGGCGTAGGAGAAATTTTGGTTAATGGTATTGATCAAGACGGACTAAGGGTCGGATATGACATCCAGTTGATAAAAAGAATTACTTCAAAATGCAATGTGCCGGTAATTGCATGTGGAGGTGCATCAACCGTTCTGGATTTTAAATCTGCAATTGAGCATGGAGGTGCTTCGGCTGTTGCGGCAGGTGCCATGTTTTTCTTTAAAGGTGGATTTAACGCGGTCTTGGTTAATTATCCTGATCAGGAAACGTTGACCTCAAATCTTTATTCACACCTTGAAGATAACTAGAGAGTTTATCGGTGGAGGCTTGCGGGCCTTGTTCAAAGACGGATCCTTTGTGCAGAATTACGCAATCGTACTTTCTGGGACCGGACTCAATATTCTGATACAAATCCTGGTATCCCCCATATTAACTCGAATTTATGGGCCCGAAGCGTATGGCATTTTCTCCGTTTTCAATGCTATTTGTACAAATCTTGCCCTAATATCCACACTTAGATTTCCTCAGGCGTTGCTACTTCCAGAACGCGACTCTGAATTTTATGCTTTGGTCAGAGTTTGTATAGTAAGCGCACTTTCCACCTGTATATTAATATTCTTTGCGCTACTTTTTGCGGCTCCACCCTTTCTAAAATTATTTCAGGCAGAAACGCTGATAGACTATTATTTTTTGATACCCATTATGGTATTGCTAATTGCCATGAACCAGATAATGGGTCAATGGCAATATCGATTGAATGCATTTAAAAAGTCCGTAAGCATCGACACGGGCATATTGATAGGTGTTCGATTTTTTAATCTATTGTTTGGGTGGCTGTCCAGTGGAATGGTAATGGGATTAGTTGCTGGCGACCTACTTGGTAAGACGTCAGGCGTGGGACTGAGCTGGTGGTTGATCATCAAGCGACAAATTCGGTTCGCATTTAGCAGGATAACCATTGATGAACTTAAAAATGTAATCTCAAAATACAAGCGCTACCCGCTGCTTAATTTCCCAGGCGTATGGCTAACAATGTTTTCCGATCAATTGTCAGTGTTTTTCATATCCTCTACGTTTGGCATGAAATCGGTCGGTATGTTGGCGCTTGCTGTGAGCATGCTGGATTTACCCAAGCGGCTCTTCGCCTATTCAGCCACGTCTGTTTTTTACAAAAAGGCAATCGACCTGCATCGCGAATCCATAGAGCGTCTGCGGCAGTTGGTTTTACAAATGTCTTACTCCTTCCTGATCATTTCACTAGTGCCCTACGGAGTTGTTGCGGTTTTTGGGCCTGAGTTGTTTGGCCTACTCTTTGGCGAAGAATGGCGAGTAAGCGGGACCATAGCAAGCTACTTTTCGATGTATTGTATTCTTGAATTGATCTATTTTTCTATCGATTCGGTATACTACGTGCTCAGACAGGAGAGAAGGCTGTTTGGTTTCCAATTGTCTACCTTTGTGATACGATTTGTAGTTTTATTAGTGGGCACTCAATTTTTGTTCGCACTTGAAGAGTGCCTTATTTTTTTGGCTATCGCAAACACGATTATTTATACAGTGCAATTGGGATACATAATGAAACTGCTTCAGATAAAATGGTACAAACACTTGCCGGCTTTTTACGGACTCATCGCTCTGGTGTTGCTGGTACTATATGTGGTCAAAGCTGGCATGGAATCGCTTAACTTGATTTAGCTAAGTGCAGATTATTTACATAAGCATAGGACATGTTGCCCAGGGAGTTCTCAAAAAGCTTGAAGATAAAACCATCATGCTTTCTAAAGCAGGGGTCAAAACTGACTTGTGGCTCGTTGGAGCGTCCGTACTGCCGCAGCCACCTGTTACGTTCAAAGCTTTTTCTCCGGAGTTGGGCCTGGCACTTAGGGTAGCACGTTGGCCTTTGCTATGGAGATTGTATATTTTATTAGAACAGTATGCCATTTATCAGGCAATAAAAGCGCAATTAGATAGGCAGAAAGGGTTTGACTATATCATGCTTAGATATCCGATAGCCGATCTTTTTCTTTGGCGGTTCATAAAGCGTTATCCGGGTAAAGTTATTTTTGAACACAATTCTCTGGAGCAACCCGAATTGAATCTGCGAAGAAAGGCTGCGTTTGACTTTAAGTATTTTTACTGGAATGAGAAAATTTTTGGACAGCAGGTTCGCGCTCACGCTGCCGGGTTGATTGGGGTGACCGATGAGATCACACAGTATCAAAGGCGAATCTCAAAAACCAACATCCCGAACGTCACCATTTCCAATGGTATCAATGTCCAGAGAGTTTCTGTCAAAAAAGGTGATCGATTTGACGGTAAGCACTTGAACTTGTTGATGCTGACAGGATCAGGCGTGCCATGGCATGGTGTTGATATTTTGCTTAAAGGCCTGTCGCTGTACCGTGGGTCTGTCAAAATTCATGTCATTGTTGCCGGTCAAACAATTCCTGAAATTAAAACTTTGGCCGAATCAATTGACAATGTAACGCTGTTGCCACCTCAAACTGGATCAAATTTGGATCTTCTTATTGACCGGTGTCATCTGGGCATCGGGTCTCTCGGATTTGGACATTCTTTTTTGAAGGAAGCATGCACGCTGAAAGTACGTGAGTATTGGGCAAGAGGATTACCTTTTGTGCTGGGCTACGATGACATTGATTTAATTGATAACAAGGATATGACCCCATTCTTTTGCAGGATCGATGCATCCAGGGGCCTGTCAATGAACGAGATAGTTGCATTTGCATACAGCGTTAACAAAATTGAGAATTATTCAGAGGAGATGAGAAAGCTTGCTTTGCGTCATATCGACTACGGTCACAAAGTAGATAAATTAGTCAGCTTTGTTAAAGCACTGCAAAAATGAAGAGGGAGGTGGTTTTGCTTACCATAGAATACCCCGATCCGCTACTTGACCGTGAGCTGCCTTTCTTGATAGATGCATTTGATGCTATTCATATTCTTCCAGACAGAATAAATGGACAGGTTCCTATTGCAATTGAAAAGGTACGGATTGCGCCAATATTTAACCATGTAAGCCCGAACTTACCTGGGTGGTTTGTACTTAAGCACCTTACTTTTATTATAAGACTTTACCATTGGGCTATACTTAAGTCAGGATTTGCTAAAGTCTACCTCAGGCACTGGAAAAGTTTCTTCGGGTATCTCATTCAGGAGGCAGAAAAGATTCGTCCATTAAAAAAATATATTGAACAAAATAAATTGAGCAATGCCATTTTTTATGACTTCTGGCTTGTTAATACAACGCTTGCGCTTGCCGAACTTAAGAGGCGACATTTAATAAAGCGGTCTGTTGCCAGGGTACACGGATTTGATTTGTATGCAGAGCGTTTTAGCGAATCCATTGTGCCTTTTCAGGAATATCGGATTCGATACCTTGATGCTGTATTTGCGATCAGCCAGCACGGTCTGGAATACCTCAAAAGCAGGTTGCCCGTGGATGTGCATCCAAAACTTATGATTAGTTATCTTGGAGTAACAGCAAACCCAGGTGTTGCCCCACAGGTAAAAAGCCGGATTGAGCATACAATTGTATCATGCTCGTCTCTGATACCACTGAAAAGGGTAGATCTTCTCATAGCTGCCCTTAAGTTAACAACCTTGGATATTTGCTGGATTCATTTTGGAAGCGGGCCGCAATACGCTGAGTTGCAGGAGGCGATTAAAGCCCTTCCAGCTAATGTTCGGACGGAGTTCAAAGGCCATGTTGAGAACCCCTTAATCATGGATTTTTATCGTGATAACTATATTGATTTGTTTGTATCGGTAAGCGAAAGGGAAGGACTTCCGGTGTCAATGATGGAAGCCGCTAGCCATGGAATCCCGATCTTGGCCTGCGATATATACGCAGTGCCTGAAATTGTGATGCCAGGTACTGGCGTGCTGGTCAGCAAAAACCCATACCCAAAAGAAGTTTCTGAGGCGATTGAACAGGCTTGCCATATGGCATTTGACAGAGATTACATCAAGCGAAGTTGCCTCGAAAAATTCAGCGCAAAAGTCAACTATTCAAATTTCATTAATAACTTAATAAAAATTTGTGAACGAGGACGAACTTGACCATGTGAAGATAGTTGAATATCAGCAATGCAGTAATTGCATCCTGGATGCATCGGATACACGGACAATCGAATTTAATGCGGACGGAGTATGCAATTATTGCATTGGCTATTCGGAGGAGCACGCCAGACACAAAGCCTACAATGAATACGAGCTGACAAAGGTAGTTGAGGAGATTAAAGCAGCAGGTTCGAACAAGCCGTACGATTGTTTGCTAGGCATTAGTGGCGGAGTGGATAGTACTTATCTTGCTGTGAAGGCAAAAGACCTTGGTCTAAGGCCGCTTCTGGTACACTTTGATAACGGATGGAACTCGGAGTTGGCCGTAGACAACATTGAAAGGACGGTCTCAAAGCTTGGTTTTGATTTGCATACCATAGTCGTAAAGTGGGAGGAATTCAGGGATTTGCAACTCGCGTTTCTGAAAGCAGGGGTGGTAGACATTGAGATGATAACTGACCATGCCATCATAGCAACACTCTACAAATTGGCCGTTAAGTTCAGAATAAAGTACATTTTGAGTGGTACCAACTTGGCGACAGAGGGAATCCTGCCATCAGATTGGATTCATCATAAGGCGGATCATGTTCATATTCTTGCGATTAATCAAAAATTTGGTGGACGTCAATTAAAAAGTTATCCCCTGCTCAGAGTGAGGTTAAGAAACAGAGCGCAAGTAATGGGACTGCGAACGGTATCAATACTAAATTACATTGACTACAACAAGGACCTCGCTAAAAGAGAACTCAAGGAAAGACTCGGTTGGCGCGATTACGGAGGCAAGCACTATGAGTCTATATTCACCCGATTTTACCAGGGATATATATTGCCGCGAAAATTTGGTATAGATAAGAGGAAGGCCCATCTATCTACTTTAATATGCTCAAAGCAATTAACCAGGCAACAGGCATTGGAGGAAATGAAGCAACCTTTGTATGATAAGTCTACACTTCAGGAAGACTATGAATTTGTAGTTAAGAAATTGGGGCTTACAAAAACTGAGTTTGAAGCCATTCTTGATGAACCTCCCAAACCCCATGCTGACTACCCAGTTGAAACAGAAATCTATGATCGCATGCCAATATTTAAATTGGTGAGGCCAATCTGGAGGTTCTTTAAGAAAAAGTATCTTGCTGGCAATTAGGGCTTCATAAACTTCGATACTTTGCTTTCGATCAGATTAGTTTGATTTTCGTAACTATGATCCGATGCAAATGCTTTGCGTTTCATTTGTAAATCGAAACTATTAAACCTGTCAATATTGTCAATTGTTGCCCGGAATAGCTGAGGCAATTGGCTGTCCGAATCTGCCATGTTGAACAGGCCAGTGGCCAGGGTGCTGTAGGCCTCTATGAAGCTAGAAACAATCACTTTACCCGTACTTAGGTATTCCAGTATTTTGTGACTATTTGAGGCCACTGATCCGAATTGTTTAGTATCATAACATATCACAAAAAGATCCATTGATTGGATGAGCTGCGCTACAGCTTCCGGAAGCTGATTGTCATGCAATACCGTATTCTGAAAAGAAGAAACTGTTGCGACAAAATCCTTATCCTTACCATGACTAGCACTAAAAGGGCCAACAAGGTGGAATTCAATTTCCGGATTTTGTTCTATTATGTGAATGAAGTTGGTTCGATGCAGCGCGAACGAGGTCAAATTACCAACATAACCGCACTTTAAACGAGGTGCTTTGGTTGGTGTTGGTGATTTAGGTGAGAGAAAGACAGGACTTAATCCATGATTCACAAAAAATGATGGCGTTGTCGAGACCGAGTACTTTCTCAAGATTGAGGGTGACACTGAAATGATCACATCGGCAGTGTTAGCGCAGGTAAGGTTTAATTTGGTATCGAATAGATCCACCGGATGATATATGCAGAGTTGGGCATTAAACAGTTTTAGGTTTTGAAACCTGTACGCATCAAAACTCCAAACGATGTTGATTTGATGCCGTATGACCTTCATAATTGGTCTGATGTTCACTTGTGTAGCGAGGTCAAGTATCGGTCTGGCCAGGAATGAAAACATATTTATTCCTCTTAACCTGGGCTCATAGTCAATTGTGAATAAGCTTGTATACTCTGTTTTTTGAACGCGGATGCGGCCTTTTGATGGTGGGTTTAGGAAGTATACTGTGTTTCCTCTTCTGGCAAGTTCGATGGCATAATGATGTTTGGAAAGCTTCAAACCATTCCATGGCTCCGGTGAGATAATTAGTATATGCTTATTTTGGAAAATCAATCTGTCTTTTTCCTTCAGTTTGGCCCAAAAGTGAGAATTTGCAGTTAATCAAAAAAATGCAACTTTGTCGTTTTCGACACCAATGAGTAATCTTCTGTTTATCAGCATAGCCTTTCCGCCTAAGAATGACCCGGAATGTTTGCAGACAGCGAGGTATTTCAAATACCTCGTGCAGAGAAGCAAGTTTAAGATAGATGTGGTCACAAGCCAGCAACCGACTCTCTTCATGCCTGAGGATAGCTCCTTGAATTCGTATTCATCAGGATATCGGCAATTGATTCAGATTCCTATTTGGGAAGCCAAATTGACAAATTTTTTGTTGAATAAAACCGGGCTTGGCTGGTTAATGAGCCCAGATAGCAAGATGTCGTTTCATTGGCAATGGCAGAAAGTCGTGCGCCAGTTAAAATACAAGCCAAACATTATCTACTCCAGATCCAATCCAATCAGTTCAGCCTTTATGGCGATGAAATTGAAAAAGGCATATGATGTTCCCTGGGTGATGCATATGAGCGATCCATGGACTCTTTCACCTTTACGACACCATATCTCCGGACAAGATAAAAAAGACGAGACGAGCCTATTGGCTTGTGCCGATATGGTTACGTTTACCACAAGCAAGACCAAAGCATTGTATGCGCGCGCCTATCCTCAATTCTCTTCACGATTCCGGGTTTTACCTAATGTATTTGATCCGGATGATATCGTTTCCCCTGGGAAAAGCCAACGACAATACGCGAATTTTCGAATAGTTTATACTGGCGGACTCACACGAGACCGTTCGCTGTTATTTATTATAAAGGTCCTAGAGAGGATCAAAGCTGTTGATGAAATGCTGTTGAGTAGGCTGGAAATAATCTTCGCAGGCCCCATGGACCGCCATGGAAGGAGATTCTTTAAAGACCACAAGCACTTATGTCTAAAGCACCTTGGAGAACTTTCGTATATGAATGCGCGGCAGTTGCAACAAGATGCAGATGTCCTGATGGTGGTTGACAGCCCCACACCAAGTGAGGCAGCAGTCTTCTTTCCTTCAAAACTCCTGGACTACTTCCTTACCGCCAAGCCTATTCTGGCCATTACTCCAGAGCAAAGCACAACGCGAGAAATTTTGGCAGACTATCCATCGACATGCTTCGTACATGATGATTGGCAGGGAATTGCAGATTTTATCATCGATGGAATCAAAACTCGTTTTGCGGATCATGCAATTTCATCAATACCACCGAATAAATTCAGTGCTAAATCCAATGCCGATTTGCTAAATGAATTACTTTGTGATTTGAGCGAAAGAAATTCAATGCTTAACTCACCACGTAGTTCATGAAGAAAGTGCTCCTTGTAATTGGTACACGTCCAGAAGCAATCAAATTAGCCCCAATATGCAGAGCCCTGAGGCCGGTAAGGGATATTGATACAGTGTTTTTGACAACGGGGCAGCACAAGGAAATGGTGGAACCTATATTGAATTTCTTTGAAATCACTCCAGATTTTCAAATGGATATCATGCAACAAAATCAGACATTAACCAGCCTGACGGCAAAACTTTTTGCTGATTTAGGGGAGTCGATTGATAAAATCGAACCCGATTTAATTGTTGTACAAGGCGACACTACAACTGCAATGGTAGCTTCAATGTTGGCTTTTTACAGACGAATACCTCTCGCTCACGTTGAGGCGGGCCTCCGTAGTGCAGACAGACAATCACCGTTTCCAGAGGAAGTAAACAGAAGAATAATTTCACAAGTCGCAGATCTTCATTTTGCCCCCACCCAATCTGCAGCAAAAAACATTCAGGAGCAGGGGCAGGTACTTGTAGTAGGTAATACTGTGGTGGATAGTTTATTATTTGGGCTTGATAAGGTAAAATCTGACTTGAGCCAATATGAAGGAAGGTACGTACAGTTGGTTCCGCCTTTGAAAAAATTGATTCTGGTCACTGCACACCGGAGGGAAAGTTTTGAAGGAGGATTGGAAAGCATCTTTCGCGGAATTGTCAGGCTCGCTGAGAACAACTCAGAGCTGTACTTTGTCTTTCCGGTTCACTTCAATCCTAATGTCAGAATGCTTGCTGAAAAAATCTTGAGTAACAACAACCAAATTTCATTAATTGATCCGCTTCCTTATGATGATATGATTTATCTTATGAGCCGTTCATTCTTAATTTTAACAGACTCGGGAGGGGTTCAGGAGGAGGCACCATCTTTGAATGTACCGGTTTTGGTAACGAGGGACACAACAGAGCGGTGGGAAGGCGTGCGAGCGGGTTGTGCCAAGCTAGTAGGAACCTCATCTGAAACGATAGTCAGGGAAGTAGAGCTATTGCTCACTGATCAACAACGCTACATGTCAATGCAAAATGTGGAGAATCCCTACGGGGACGGTTCGTCTTCGAAAAGGATAGCTGATGAGATCAGGAAATGGCTGAGTGCGAGGTAAGTCATGATTAACCTTTGTGCCTCTGGATTGGTATGGTTACCTCTATCAGAAATTTGAAATATACTTTAATTCGATAACCTTTGATAGTTGAAGAAATGATGCCTTTTGCCTGCGTGCTGCGAATTATATTCTTTGCCGTTCGGTTGGCTTTGCCTTTATGAGTAAGATTCGATTTGGGTTGATCATGGTGCTTGAGCTTATGGTTCTTGCAAAAATAAATGCGCAGAGTCCGCAGGCCGATTTTGTGGTTCAGTCTTCAGCATGTGTAAATGAAAGAGTAGAAATAATTAACACATCTACCAACGGTGATGCGTTTGAGTGGGATTTTTGCCTCGGTGATTTTCAGAATCTTATTAGCAATACCGAGCCTAGTGCCATAACGGGCCTGTCTGGTGGATTCGGCTATCGTTTGGTTGAGGACAATGGTCAATGGTTTGGATTTGCCGTTAGTCAGGGGGGATCAAAAATATTCCGACTTGATTTTGGGGATAGTCCAACCAACATTCCTTCGGTTACCGACTTGGGTACATTGGGTGGGCTTTTGGCATTCCCACACGAAATTGAATTATTTAATGACGATGGAACATGGTACGGGTTTGTCACCTCCAACGAAGTTGACTTTGGCTTGGTAAGACTAAATTTTGGGAATTCCCTAACCAATATCCCCAGTGCGGTGAACGTTGGAAACTTTGGTGTTTCAGGTCGTATTTGGGACATTAAGATCGTTCGCCAAAGTCTTGATTTAGTTTTGGTGATCGCGGAAAGAAATGGGGGGACGATCGCCAGGGTCAACTTCAGAGATTCATTTGAGAATCCTATCAACCCGGGAATTCATGTTTTCAATTCCATAGTAATTACGGGTGGAGGAAACACGGCTCCAGGATTTGATGTCGTTAATACTGGCAGCGACTGGATTGTATTGTTAGCTTCCCACTTTGATAATAAGATATATCAGGTAAGCTTTGGCTCTGATATATTTTCTCCTGCCACTATCACTACTTCTTATTCGTTCACAGGCGTTAGTAGACCCTACAGAATCATTATTGTCTCGGAAGGGGAGGATTATTATGCAGCCATAAGCAATGATCCGAGTCAACCTACCAGTGACCCAATTCAACTTGTTAACTTTAATGACCTAAACCCAGTGAACACTCCAGTTGTAGTACCTCATACAGGTCTTCCAGAATTAATTGGGATCGATGCTATCCGTTTCAAAGGAAAAAGTATCATACAGGGTGTTGGAATCGATAACAATTTGTTAAAACAAGTTCAGTTTGAATCCATTTGTGGGGCTAGCATTGGGTACAGTGCTTTCGAAAATCCGGAAATGATAACTTATTCAACAGCAGGCAACTACGCCATTGGCTTGATTGCATATGCCAATGGGGAACTTTCGAGCAAAGCAATCGATATAATTGTATCCCCATTGACAGCACCCGATATAACATTTGATTCGCAGGATCCTTGGTGCGCTGGTTTTGACATCGCCTTTACTTCCCAAAACACCTCCGGTGACATCATCGATTACAATTGGGATTTCGGTGACACCAATACGTCCATGCAGCCAAACCCTACACATCAATATGGTGCGGCAGCCGATTACCCTGTTTCGTTGCAGGTTACAGCATCCAATGGATGCAACAACCTGGCTCGTGATACCATCACCATCTACAACGCACCCGTGTCCAATTTTAGCCTCCCGGCAACCAGTCCGATTTGCACCAATCAGGAATACCTGTTTACCAATACCTCCACCTTTGATCCCGGTTCCAATCCCACCTGGCAATGGGAAGTAAACACAACTCCAGTCTCTACAGAACAGGATCTAGCCTATGCTATTACATCATCCGTACAACAGGACATCAAGCTAATCGTAAGTATACCCGGATGCTCCAATGAGGTTACCCAATCCATTCTTACTGTTGAAGAGGGTCCGCAGGCTAACTTTACCTTTTCCAATGGATGTCAGGATGCTTCTATCGCTTTCACCAACACAACAATAGGAACCGTAACCGACTACGCCTGGGACTTTGGTGACGGCAACATGTCCACGCAAACCAATGCCTCCAATACCTACACCACTTTTGGTGCTTTTGATGTTACCCTTCAGGCTACCAATGCGGCTGGTTGTGCAAATACTTCCATTCAAGGGATCACCATCTACTCAAAACCTCAACCGGATTTTTCCATTGATCTGCCTCCATTTTCATGTAGGGGTACTGCCTCCCAATTTAATGACCTCACACCAAGCCCTCCGGATAGCAACTTAGATGCATGGACGTGGAGTTTTGGTGATCCTCAAAATGGAACTTCAGTTCTACGCAACCCGCAATATACCTATCTCTTAGCCGGAGATTATAACGTGACCCTTGATGTGACTACCAATTTTGGATGTATTTCCTCCATACAAAAAATGGTGACAATATTTGAATCTCCAATTTCAGATTTTACTTATGACCCGGCTTGTGTAAATCAGGGAACTGCTTTTATGCCTGTCGCTTCTACAGGTGTAAACAGCTGGCAATGGAAAATAGGAACGGCCACCTACAATCAACAAAGCCCTACTCACGTTTTTAGTTCATCATCAAATTACATTGCAGAACTCACGACAATCCACAACAATGGCTGTGTAAGCGTTACAACAAAGCTGGTAACAGTGCCAGTGCCATCATCACCAGATTTCAACAGTGTGAACAATTGTGCACTACAAAACACCCTTTTTACGGACCTCACCCCTTCAGGATCCGATCCTGTAGTTAGCAGAGCGTGGCAATTTGGAACCCTTGGCACCGGCACCGGTGCCACCGCATCGTATTCGTTTCCATCTCCAGGACCTTACCCCACCAAATTGACCATCACTAATGCATCAGGGTGCAGCTATAGTATCTCCAAGAATGTGAACATATTTAGTTCTCCGGCACCCACATTTACGGCTTCGCCACAAGTGGGCACGGCTCCGCTAACGGTGCAACTTGCAAACACAACCAGCAACACCATTTCACAATTGTGGAGCACCAATGATCCTGGTAACTCAACGAGTTCAGCGTCAACAACCCAATTTACTTTTAATGAACTGGGTCAGTATGTAGTTGACCTTACAGTGACCAATGGGGAAGGATGTGCAGCTACATCAAGTAAGATTATCTCTGTCATTGTCCCCTCCTTAGATTTGGAACTTACCAGTCTTACCTCAAACCCTTCTTCCAGTGGCGAGATCAATTTACTTGTGGCAGTTAAGAACAACAGCAATTCACCCATCACCAACCCCAAAGCGGCCATCGATATTTCTGGCCAGGTGCTGATTAATGAAATATTGAATGTGGTGATTCAGCCTGACCAAACACATACCCAGGTGCTCACTACTGGTATCGCTGAAGCCAAAGGTGGTTTGGCCTATGTCTGTGTTGAACTTATCCTGGATGGTGATTTTAACATTTCGAATAACAAGTTGTGCTTAAGTCAGGTTAATAGGGCCGTAGTATTAGATCCATACCCAAATCCGGGATCGGAACAAATGACGATTGAGTGGATTGCAGAGAATTCAGGCAAAGCAGATATTTTTATTTTCGATCCCATTGGACGAAAAGTTTTTGATCATTCCATCGGCAACTTCGCCTCTGGATTAAACAGAATCACTGTCCCATTAGCAAACTACAATCCTGGTATCTACCACATTCTCTTTGTTTCGGAAGGTGTTCGCAAAAGTTTTCGTTACCTCGTAAGGAGGTAGGCAAAATATCTACTTTCCTTCAAAGAAATCATCTTATTCTTCCTATTTTTATCCCATTATTAATTCACTTTGATTGGAATATTCATGAAAGCAAAATTGGACGCCACAGATCGTAAAATACTTGCAATTCTTCAGGCTGATTCCAATATAACCAATGCTCAGCTGGCACAGGAAATAGGGCTTTCCCCAGCGCCCACTTTGGAACGAGTGAAGAAATTAGAGAATGCAAAAATCATAAAAAGTTACCATGCCACCATTGACCCGGCCAGCGTGGGGTTAGGTGTAAGCACTTTTGTTATGGTAAGCCTCAAAGGACATAACAAAGAGAACATTCATAAATTCATTGATGCGGTGAAAGAGATAGATGAAGTGATAGAATGCCATCATCTTACAGGCCAGGCCGATTTTATTCTTAAAGTGGTGAGCTCTGATATCTCCTCTTACCAAACGTTGATGTTGGAAAAGGTTTCCGATATCGATGTGGTTGACAATATGCAATCGATGGTGATTTTGTCTACCTTCAAAGACAGTAAAGTAGTACCCATACCATGACACCATCAACGTTAGAAAAAAGCCAGGTCTTAGGCAAAGGCCAGGTAGAGCAGAAGATCAGAAGAATTGCCTTCGAGATTTACGAGCACAATTTCAAAGAGAAATCAATTGTCATTGGCGGCATCGATGGGCAGGGTTACATGCTGGCGCAATTGATAGCCAAGGAATTAGAAGCTGTTTCACCCTTGCAGGTACAACTGGTAAAGGTTTCGCTGGACAAGCTGGCGCCTCAGCAAAGTAAAGTAACAGTTGATTGTGAGGAGAAGGAATTTCGTAAAAAATGCATTGTTTTGGTTGATGATGTGTTGAACACAGGTAAAACGTTAGCATTTGGTATGAAACCCTTCCTCGGTGTTGAAGTAAAAAAGATTGAAGTGGGGGTGTTGGTCAATAGAAGTCACACTCAATTTCCAATTCTCCCGACTTATACTGGACTGGAGTTGTCTACCACACTTAATGAAAGGGTAGAAGTAGTGCTTGGCAAAAAAGCTGCCGTCTACCTTGCTTAATAATTGTCAACTATAACCATTCATCGTGTCTGTACATAAGCAGGAAATAAAAAAAATCACCACCCATCAATTGCAGGAGATGAAGAATCGTGGTGAGAAAATAGCTATGCTTACCGCATATGATTATAGCATGGCCAAAATTATTGATGGTGCCGGCATTGATGTCATACTGGTTGGCGATTCAGCTTCTAATGTAATGGCCGGAAATGAAACTACCCTTCCTATTACACTGGATCAAATGATTTATCATGCTACTTCAGTGGTGAAGGCCGTGAAGCGCGCGTTGGTGGTCGTGGACATTCCTTTTGGGTCGTATCAAGGTAGCTCAGGGGAGGCACTTCGCTCATCCATACGGATCATGAAAGAGAGTGGCGCCCATGCAGTAAAATTGGAGGGAGGAAGGGAAGTGAAAGATTCGGTGCTTAGAATTTTGAGTGCTGGGGTACCGGTAATGGGTCACCTGGGACTTACGCCACAATCCATTTATAAATTTGGAACCTACACCGTACGCGCCAAAGAGGAGGAAGAGGCGGCCAAACTAATCGAAGACGCCAAACTATTGGAGAAATGTGGATGCTTTGCTATTGTACTTGAGAAAATACCTGCCACACTCGCAAAAAAAGTGGCTGAATCAATTCAGATTCCTACTATTGGAATAGGCGCAGGGCCCGATGCAGATGGTCAGGTGTTGGTCATGCAGGATATGCTGGGCATCACCATGGAGTTTAAGCCACGGTTCCTCAGGAGATATGCTGACTTACAAAGTGTAATTGATACGGCTGTAAAAAACTATGTCAGTGATGTAAAGGCCAAGACCTTTCCCAGCGACAAAGAGAAATACTAGAAATTATTTGCAAACTATAATCTTAGCAGACTCCTCCTCTCCATTACTGAACCACACCACACCATAATGGCCATGGATTCCAATTCCTATGCCTTTCCATTCCAACTTGCTCCATGTTCCTGAATTGATAAGTAAGGGGTTATGTCCCGGGCTTTTTTTCCAACCCTCCAGACCCTCGACAGCGTTAGCCTCTCCACTACTGTAGTAAGCTATTTCAAATCCATTACCCTCATACCCGGAGATCTCCTTGGGCTTGTCCCACATGCAACTGGCTTTTGCATGATCGGATGTGTAACAGCAGGCACTCCAGTCGCCTTTGTCCGACCAGCTGTGCGGATTGCATTCCCCGCGATTTTCATAATCATAATTGCTCATGAGGTCCCGCACATGGGTTTGAGCGACTTTGGAAAGCTTGGGCGAATAGGGAATAGGTTTTAGCCGTTTGCTTTTGCGGTAGTCCATGATCAGATCAAACAGCTTCTTTTCCTCGGCCGATAGACAAACTTCTTGAAGGTAGGAGATTTCGGAAGTGAAACCTGTGGTTACAACGATTGCGAAAAGGAAGAAAAGTTGTCTCATAGGTATGAATTTACTTTTTTACAACGATTTACATGCCAGATTGATGCCTGAGACCGTTTATTACTTGATTTTTTTTAATTTCGCCATGCCTGTAAAGAACAGGATCCCTTGGCTTAGTGCATTGTTGCTGCCAGGAAGGAACTAAGTCAAATTCACCTTTAATCGAAAAACGAGAATGAGCGAAAAAATAAGGATCACCAATGGAAAACTGAATGTTCCGGATCATCCAATTATTCCTTTCATCGAGGGAGATGGTACCGGAGTGGATATATGGCCAGCCTCAAAGCATGTCATCGATTCGGCAGTGGAGAAGGCGTATGGAGGCAAAAAGAAAATTGAATGGAAAGAAGTACTGGCGGGTGAGAAATCATTCAACAAATCCGGGAGTTGGCTTCCTGAGGAAACTTTAGATGCCTTCAAGGATTTATTGGTAGGAATAAAAGGACCCCTCACGACTCCAGTAGGTGGCGGAATGAGATCGCTGAATGTAGCCTTGAGGCAGGAACTGGATTTGTATGCATGTGTCAGGCCGGTGAGGTGGTTCAATGGAGTCCCTTCTCCCGTGAAAGAGCCTCAAAAAACGAACATGGTCATCTTCAGGGAGAACACCGAAGACATTTATGCAGGCATCGAATTCCAGGAAGGGACGGATGACAATGCAAAATTCATGAAGATGTTTCAGGAAAACTTTGGAAAGCGATTCGAAAAAATAAGATTTCCAAAGACATCTGGTATAGGTATTAAGCCGGTATCAAAAGATGGCACGGAACGATTAGTGCGAGCTTCCATTGAATATGCAATTAGCCATAAGAAGCCGAGTGTTACTTTGGTGCACAAGGGCAACATCATGAAATTCACGGAAGGTGCATTTAGAGATTGGGGATATGCCTTAGCCAAAAATGAGTATGGCGCCACGCTGTTGGATGGCGGTCCCTGGATGGAAATCAATAAAGGAGGTCACAAGATCATTGTAAAAGATGTGATTGCAGATGCTTTTCTGCAGCAGATCCTTCTCCGTCCCGATGAATATTCAGTAGTGGCAACGCTTAATTTGAACGGTGACTATATTTCTGATGCATTGGCAGCGATCGTTGGTGGCATTGGCATCGCACCGGGAGCCAACATTAACTACATGACCGGACATGCGATCTTTGAAGCTACGCATGGCACTGCACCCAAGTATGCGGGTCAGGACAAGGTAAATCCAGGATCTGTTATTTTATCTGGCGTAATGATGCTGGAGCACCTGGGCTGGCAGGAAGCGGCTGATATGATCGTGAAAGGTTTGGAAGCGTCAATATCCGCAAAACGTGTGACCTACGATTTTGAACGTCAAATGGAGGGGGCAACGTTGCTGAAGTGCTCTGAGTTTGGAAAGGAAATCGTCAGAAACCTATAGCAACTAACTAATATTAGGATTATAACCCCCAAATGTATACTAATTCCAGGATCATGATCCCTGAACTTAAACCCCGGCCTTGTCGGGGTTTTTTGTTTTAACTTAGTGTGAATTATTGTCTTAATATAAAGTTTGGTACATGATTCGTTACCTGCTCACCCTGACCTTGATTTTAATCTTCATCACTGGCATCGCGCAAAAAAGAGCTCGTGACCATGGCATCAACATCGGAGTACTTCAACCGGGAAAGCTAAATGCCATCACCGATGTGAAAGGCGTAAAAGTAGGGCATATGACATTGTTGACTGGAGATAGTATTCGTACTGGAGTAACCGCTATTCTTCCACATGATCAGAATATTTTTCAAAACAAAGTACCGGCAGCTATTTACATAGGAAACGGCTTTGGCAAACTGGCAGGTTACACGCAAGTAGAGGAGTTGGGAAACATGGAAACGCCCATCATTCTAACCAATACGTTAAGTGTGGCGCAAGGCCTGGAAGGACTCATCGACTACACTTTATCATTTCCTGAAAATAAAAATGTCAGATCGGTTAATGCGGTAGTGGGCGAAACCAATGATGGCAACCTGAATGATATTCAAGCGAGACACGTGAAAAAAGAACACGTAGTTGAGGCCATCAACAATGCCAAAGCTGGGAAGGTGGAAGAAGGAAGTGTCGGTGCTGGCACAGGCACCATATGTTTTGGCTTTAAGGGCGGAATTGGCACGGCCTCACGTGTGCTGCCCAAAGAGTTGGGCGGGTATACAGTAGGCGCTTTGGTTCAAACCAACTTTGGAGGGGTACTACAAATTGATGGTGTACCCGTTGGAAAAGAGTTAGGTCAGTACGCCTATAAGAATGCCATTGAAGGTTCGGTGGATGGATCGTGCATGATGGTGATTGCCACGGATGCGCCATTGGATTCACGGAATTTAAAACGTTTGGCAAAGCGGGCGATTATGGGACTGGCCAAAACAGGAGGCATTGCTTCCAATGGAAGTGGA
This sequence comes from uncultured Ohtaekwangia sp., assembly GCA_964395905.1. GTDB lineage: Bacteria > Bacteroidota > Bacteroidia > Cytophagales > Cyclobacteriaceae > ELB16-189. Next base: position 4,371 of record CAYNCP010000010.1, on the reverse strand, counting down.
GATTACGTGATTGCAGTCTCCACCAACGAGTCAGTTCGAGTGCCGTATGATTCCCATCAACCTACGGATACCTTTACATTTTTGCGAAACGATCATATAAGTCCATTACTTATGGCGACTATTGAAGCGACCGAGGAGGCAATTATTAATTCATTGTTTGCGGCAACGTCCGTAGGGAAAACAAGAAATGGAGTTGAAGTGAAGCCACTCCCGGTTGACAAGGTGATGGAGTTGATGAAGAAGTATAATCGAGTTGGTAAGAATTAGCTCAGTTACAACATCTCTACCACCGTCAGGGCAGCCTCTTCACCTTTGTTGCCGTATTTGCCTCCAGCTCTTTCCAGTGCTTGCTTTTTGTCAAGTGTGGTAAGCACACCAAAAGCCACTGGCTTTCCTGAATCCAGGCAAACGCGCATGATGCCATTGGCCACGGCTTGGCAGATGTAATCAAAGTGAGGTGTTTCTCCCTGTATCACAGAGCCTAAGCAGACAACAGCAGCGATTTCTTTTTGTTTGGCCATTCGTTGCGCGGCAAGGGGAAGTTCATAACTGCCAGGTACATCCACGCGGGAAATGTTGGACTTTTTTGCGCCAAGTCTTAGTAAAGTTGAATAGGCACCTTCATAAAGAGCCTCTGTAATTTCTTCATTCCATTTGGCCACCACGATGGCAAACTTTTTGCCAGATATATTGAGTTTGCTTTTTCCCGTTGCCGATTTTAGGTTGCCTGCCATATCACAATGTTGGTTGTATATAAAAAAAGGGATAGTTACCTATCCCTCCAAAGTTATCTAAAAAGTTTTGGTTACGAATTTGTATCCAGTTTAGCCTTGAATTTTCTAGCGTTTTGATATTCAGGAGAATCCCAGAATTCATCTATTATTTTTTGATAGACAGCTATCGCCTTATCCTTTTGATCTAGCTTTTCATAAGCCAAAGCCTCTTTCATCAAATAGGTTGGTGTAAAGAATTTATTCGGCTTGTAGCTAGAGGCTTTGTTGTAATATTTTGCAGCGGACTCATATTCTTTTAATTCCATGTATGCATCGCCCATTAAGCTGTACGCCCGGGGTTGAATGAGAATATCATTGGAACTAAAGTCCTCAAAATAATAAATCGCTAATTGATATTTTCCCTGTTTCAGGCAAATGGCTCCCGCATAGTAATTGGCCAGGTTGGCCGCATCGGTCATTCCAAAATCATCAATGATTTGTTCAAACCCCAGGTTATTACCGTCCCCCTTCATCGCAAGATCCAGGCTATCGGCTTCAAAATAATACACGGCCTGAAACATTTCTCTTTGGGCAATATCCTCTTGCGTTCCTATATAATATCGGAAGCCAAAAAATCCACCTACAATCAAAACGAGTACTCCCAATACACCGAATACAACTTTTGGGTTCTCTTCAATCCAATGCTCAACGCCTTCTACCTTTTCAGCCAGTAACTCCGGATTTTCAAGCAGGTCTTTATTTTCTTCTTTCTTTGCCATGATGGTTAATAAATACTTCTGATCCCACGGTTTAGGGATAGGGCTGCAAAACTAAGAATTAGCAAATACAAACAAAAGGACTCGTCTGATGACTTGACCGTGGCTTGCAGAATCAGTCAGTGATATAAGGATAATCGCTTTGCGCATATACATCTCGCATGGCCTCGCTTGGATCGGGGTAGTTCGATTCCTCCGCAAATTTGACGCTTTCTTCCACCTGATTGGCTACTTTCTCTTCGATGGCGTCAATGTCTTTTTGAGTAGCCATTTTACCTTTCAATATGGCCGCCTTTACCACTTCTACAGGATCCCTTCTTTTGTACTCCTCAACCTCCTCTTTGGATCTGTACTTGGCCGGGTCAGACATGGAATGCCCTTTGTATCGGTAGGTTCTAAATTCAAGTAAAGTTGGCCCGTCCCCTTTCCGGGCTCTCTCTGCAGCTCTTGCTACCGCATGGTGCACTGCTTCTACACTCATCCCGTCCACGGGCTCTGCGGGCATGTCGTAAGATTCACCCAAAGTATACAGTTCGGTTACATTTGACGTACGGCCTACGGAAGTGCCCATGGCGTAACCATTATTTTCGATCACAAAAATAACGGGCAACTTCCACAACATGGCCAGGTTCAGCGCCTCGTGAAACGCACCTTGCCGAACTGCGCCATCTCCCATATAACAGATACATAAATTCTTGGTGCCATTGTATTTCTCAGCAAAGGCAATACCCGCTCCCAGCGGAATCTGGGCGCCTACAATTCCATGTCCTCCAAAGAAACCGTGCTCTTTACTAAACATGTGCATGGAGCCCCCCTTTCCTTTGGAAATTCCAGTTTCCTTGGCGTAAAGCTCAGCCATTACCGCACCCGGGTCGGCTCCAAGTACCAAAGGGTGAGCATGATCACGGTAAGCAGTTATCCATTTGTCACCTTTTTCCAAAGCAGAAAAGGCCCCGGCTGCGCATGCCTCTTGCCCGATATACAAATGACAAAAGCCCCGAATCTTTTGCTGCCCATACAACTGCCCGGCTTTCTCTTCAAATTTCCGCATCAGCAGCATACTCTCATACCACATCAGGTACGTTTCCTTAGAAAACTCAGTCTTTGAGGTCTTTGCACTCTTCTTGGCTGATTTGCCTTTGGTTTGGGTAGTGGTAGCCATTTATGCTAATTTTGATGTCAAGTGAACTGCGAAAATACGGCAGGGAGCATCAATACCCAAACCCCACAAAAAATTCAGCGTGCGCCTCAAAAAGCTGGTATTGCATGATTTTAAAAACTATGAATCGGCACAATTTGTATTCGATAGTAGGGTCAATTGCTTACTGGGTAAAAATGGAGTAGGCAAGACCAATATCTTAGATGCAATTTTCTACCTCGGATTCACCAAAAGCGCACTTAATGGCATTGACGCTCAAAACGTTAGACATGGACAGCGTCAGTTTGTGGTACGGGGAGCATTCGAGCAGCAAAGCCTGCAATCAGAGGTAAAGGTCAGCTTTGCGATCGGTTCCAAAAAAATAGTTGGTGTAGATGGAAATAATGTAAAGAAATTGTCGGACCACATTGGCAACTATCCAATCGTGCTTGTGGCCCCCAACGATGTAGAAATAATTTGGGGTGGGAGCGAACTCAGACGAAAGTTCTTTGATAGCCTGATCTCCCAGTTGGATAAAAAATACCTTGAACAGCTCATCATTTATACCAATCTGCTGAAGCAGCGCAATAGCCTCCTGCGACTCTCGGGCGAGAGCGGCCTTGATTACGACCTCCTGGACACCTACGACCAGAAGATCGTCACATCCGGCATCTACATATATCAAAGAAGGCTTGCCTTTATCGATTCATTTTTGCCCGTGTTTAAAGATCACTATCGATTCATTTCAGGTGGTCATGATGAAGTGATTGATATCCAGTATAAATCGGATTGTTCCGGCCAGGATTTTGGAACAATTCTCAAAAAGGCTGTTAAAACGGACTTAGCAATTCAAAGAACAAGTGTTGGCGTCCATCGCGATGATTTCGTTTTTATATTGAATGGCTACGAACTCAAGCGAATAGGCTCGCAGGGTCAGCAGAAATCATTCTTGATCGGGCTTAAATTGGCAGAATTTCAAAGCATAGAAACCGTTAAGAAGATAAAACCGTTATTGCTGTTAGACGACATCTTTGACAAACTGGATGATGAACGTATTCATAAACTGGTGACCTTGGTCGTGGACGGCACCTTTGGCCAATTATTCATCACCGATGCCAGACCAGATAGAAGTCAGGGATTGTTTAAGGAAGCGAATGTTGAAGCCGAACTTTTTCAAATTGAGAAAGGAAAATTAACTGTAGCAGGATGACTAAGAAACTGGACGGATCAGATGATGCCATTCACATTGGTCAGGCAATCAATGAGTTGCTCAAATCGTATCACATCAAGTCGAAATTTGACGCTGCCAATGTGGTAGGTTCCTGGGAAAGGCTGGTGGGAAGGCCGATTGCGAAGCGAACCAAGAAAGTGTACCTAAAGGATAAAGTACTGTTTGTGCAAATTGATTCCGCCTCCATGAAGCACGATATCAGCCTTCATAAAGCACACATTATTGAGATTTTCCAGAAGGAATTTGGCTCCGAAACAGTCAAAGAAATAGTGCTCATGTAAAGAATAACTTTCGGGAGCAGGTGTCAGATCACTCTTAGCGAGAGACACAAATCTGAAGCCTTCATTTGTCTATACCGAAAAACCGTATAATTTTGCACTCCTATTTTTCAGGAACATTCTGAAAGTAGCCATTAAAGTCCCCTCAGGGGGATTTTTTGATCGTTCTTAAAAATTAAGCGTGGAAAGAGTAGGGGAGATACTCAAGCGGCCAACGAGGACAGACTGTAAATCT
>CAYNCP010000009.1:0-72295 GCA_964395905.1 uncultured Ohtaekwangia sp. | reverse complement strand
TGATGATATTGTAATCAATCTTTCCTTTCCAGATTACATTGATTTAAATAATGATGGTGGATACAAAGCCATCAACGATCAAAATGCTGGTGTCAGGGGCATTATCGTTTACCGAAATTCAGCTTCTTCATACTTTGCTTACGAAAGAAATTGCTCTTTTCATCCCAACGAAGCGTGCGCCACTGTCGAGGTTCATAGTTCTGGTCTATTCCTCTATGATCCGTGTTGCACCTCATCGTTCGGATTTTCCGATGGCATGCCAACAGGAGGTCCAGCCTGGCGACCCTTGCGTCAATATTGCACACAGCTCAACGGCAGCATACTAACCATTACTGACGAAGTGGTCGATTAGTATTTGGCATTTTTACTACCGTAGAAGTAGTAGATGATCAAGCCAATCAATATCCAGATTCCGCAAATTACAAAGATGATGGGGTTGAGGAACAGCATCACACCCCCACAACATAAAATCCCCATGATCGGAACAAAAGGAAATAACGGGGTTTTAAAGGGCCGCTCGTATTCCGGATGCTTATAGCGCAAAATCAAAATGCCGAGGCATACGATCATGAACGCGAGCAACGTACCAATAGAAACCAACTCACCCAATATTCCTATGGGCAGCAACCCACAGGCAATCATGGCGATGGCTCCTGTTATTACTGTTGCCACATAGGGCGTTTGAAATTTGCTGTGAATTTTCGAGAATGGTGCGAAAAACAATCCATCGTTTGCCATCGAAAAGAATATACGAGTTTGACCCATTAGCATAACCAGAATCACTGAACTTAAACCCGCGATTGCACCTAGTTTTATAAAAGGACTTAGCCAGGCCAGTCCCTCACCGGCAATGTCGATGGCCACTGCTATGGGTGCAGCTGTATTAAGATCTGAGAATGGCGCCATTCCGGTCATCACCAGCGCTACCAGGATATATACAAAAGTGCAAATAGCCAGGGAACCTAATATTCCCCAGGGCATATCCTTTTGAGGATTCTTCGCCTCCTGAGCCGCGGTAGATACTGCATCGAAACCTATGTAAGCAAAGAAAATAACTGCGGATGCACGAAAGACACCCGTCCAGCCAAACTGCCCGAAATTGCCTGTGTTATCGGGTATGAATGGCACCCAGTTGTCGTAGTTGATATATGCCCACCCAAAAAGAATAAACAAGGCAATGACCGTGAGTTTTAGCAATACCACAAAATTGTTGAAGTTGGCAGATTCCTTAATTCCACGATAAAGGAGGATGGTAATAATGAAGACAATCAATACAGCCGGCAGATTGATAATGGATCCGGTAAAGCTCATGTTGTTGTTGGCATCGAACACAATGGGCGCACTTGACAAGGCCGCGGGAATGGTTATACCCATTGTAGATTCTATGAAATTCACCACATAACCAGACCACCCCACTGCTACGGTTGCACCGGAAAAAAGATACTCAAGTATGAGTGCCCAACCGATTATCCAGGCTACGATTCGCCCCATGGTAGCATAGGCGTAAGTGTAAGCACTTCCAGCGATTGGGATCATGGCGGCAAACTCGGCATAGCACAACCCGGCAAAAGCACATGCCATCGCGGAAACGATAAACGATATGGCAACACCCGGCCCAGCGTACTGGGCGGCAGCCTGACCGGTCAACACAAAAATACCGGCACCAATTACGGCACCAATCCCAAGTGCTATCAGGTTGGTTCTGGAAAGTGTCCTTTTAAGGGAGCTGTCACTGCCAGACTCAGCCTTCAATACTTCCATCGGTTTTTTATGAAATAGGGAGTTTGCCATAAGAATGTTAATCGGTTGGCGTCAAATGTAGAAAATTAGTAAGAATTCAAAAGTGAAATTCTTATTTGTTTGGAAGCACAAAATCAAAGGAGACACTTTGCCTTGTGGATGCAGGTTGCCAGGGTGGACCTGCCTTAATCAATCTGATGAGTTCTTCATCGCATCCAAACCCGATGCCCTTTTCGACAACAAACTCCCCCAAGGTTCCATCCGGCCTTACGACAAAGCTGACCGTTACCTCTCCTTCCACTTTGTTGTCCAGGGCTGCTTGTGGATAGACCACATTCGATTCAAGGTATTGCTGATAAGAAGAGACGGATTTAACATCCTCATCAGTGGCCATATCTTGTTTGGCTGTTTTTTTTCTCACAACCCCGGCACCGGAAATGGATGCAGGTGAAGGACTTTTTGTTTGCTCTTGCGATCTGGCCTTTTCAGTAGTCTGGCTCTGATCAGCAATACTTTTCGTAACCTGTACTTCACTTTCTTTGGCCATAGTCAGTGTTTCTGCTTCATCAGCTTCAATCTGTTTTGGAGATTGAGCCAGTTGAGTTTCAGTTTGCGTCTTTGGTTCTTGAGTTATAGTAATGGCCTCGGATTCTGTTTGACTTACTTCTGGCTTCTTAACTGTTTTATTTATTGATTCTTCTTTTTGTTCTGCGTCTTTAACTCTGCTGGATTCTGTCGCGTCAATGGTGTCCGAAAATACAGGTAGTTGACTTTCTTCTGCAATCTCATTTTGCTGTAGTGCAAGTTGGTCAGTCTTTGGTTTTGAAGAGAATTGAATGACAATGAAAGTTACGGTTAGAATGAGGGCAATGGAAGCTGCAATTCTTAGTGACCAAAATTCAGCGGACCTACTTCCACTTATTTTTTTATTTAAAGTTTCAACATCGGTCGCGAATTCTTTTACGCCAATGGACTCAGCTCCCTCCAATGCATCGGCCAAAAAAGGATCATGCAATGCCTTCATCTCCAGGTCACGCATCTCTGATGGACTTAATTCCCCCTTTAAATATTTCTCGATATGGTCTTTTATATTATCCACGTTGTTCCATGCAAATCTTAATGTTTCTTTTACCGTTTTGAATGTGGCTCTTTACTTTTTTAAGATCCAAACCAGTGTTACTAACAATTTCTTTGTAGCACATCTCTTCTAAAAAGAACAACTGAACGCACTTTTTTTGATCGCTTTTCAGTTGCTCTATGCAATGCTCCAATTTAGCCAGATCCTCTTCATGCCCATTGTCGTCATTATCCAGATGCAGAACAAGCTCGTTTTCCATAAATACATCCGTTGTTTCCTGCTTTTGAAATTTTTTTGAAGAACGGATGTGCATTAAACAGTGATTTCGGCTGGTTACGTATAACCAACTCTTGAAATGGTCTATTGGATGCGCTTTGAGTGATGAATTTAGCTTTTCAAAGATTTGCATCACAGCGTCCTTCGCGTCATCCCGGTCTTTGAGGTATTTAAGGCAAACACCATACACCAGGGCGCTGTAGCGGGTAAAAAGCTCACCCAGGGCTCCATGATCACCTTTGAGGAACCTTTCAATAAGCTCAGAATCACTACCTAAAGAAGGCTTTTTACGAGAGAACATCCTTCAATTTAGCCATTTCTCAAATTATTTTACGGGATTCGTGGCCTCCTTGCATTTGGCCTTACCAACTTGCATTGTTTTACCACAAGTAAGACCTTTGCACTAGATTAATATAAGAATGGGTAACAAGATAAGTGCCGTTATTATCACCTACAACGAAGAAGCCAATATCGGCCGATGTGTGGATTCGTTAAAACCTGTAGCTGACGAGATCATCGTGGTGGATTGTTATTCATCGGACTTAACAAAACAGATTTGCGCATCCAGGGGTGTCAATTTTGTACAGAATGAATTTTTAGGATTTGCCAATCAGAAAAATTTTGCAGCCTCTTTAGCTACGTGTGATTATATCTTATCTCTTGATGCCGATGAATATCTTTCTGATGAGTTGACCCAATCGCTTTTGGACTTAAAGAAAAGAGAATTTAAGTACGATGGGTACACCATGAATCGGCTTTCCAGCTATGCGGGCGAGTGGATTCGAACTTGTGGCTGGTATCCGGATACCAAATTGAGGTTGTGGAAAAGAGGTCACGGTGTGTGGAAGGGTATGGGCATCCATGAGAAGGTGGAGATGACTGGTGATTACTCCGTGAGACACCTGCATGGTGACCTGCTTCACCATGCTTACGACAACATCACCCAGTTCCTGGAAAAAATTCAGCGGTACTCCGATATCTATGCCAAAGAGCATCGTCATAAAATACACTCCTCTGGGTTTAAGATATTATACAAAACCACATTTGCTTTTATCAAGAGCTTTTTTATTAAACGAGGGCTATTGGATGGTTACAAAGGCCTGCTGATATCTGTTTGCAATGCCAATTTTGTTTTTTATAAGTATTCGAAGCTAAGGGAGGCCAATAATGATATTAAGACATCTTTAATTATTTCGACATACAATAGAGAAGATGCTCTTGAGATGGTGCTTTTAAGTGTATTAAATCAGTCAGAATTGCCGGATGAAGTGATCATTGCAGATGATGGATCCCAAGATAGCACCAAGCAACTGATAGAAGAATATCAAAAAAAATTTCCAACAAAACTGATTCATTGTTGGCATGAGGATTTTGGATTCAGAGCAGGTCAGATTAGAAACAAGGCAATTGCCATGGCTACAAAGGAGTATGTGATCAGTATTGATGGTGATATGGTGCTCCACCAGGATTTTATAAAAATGCATAAACGAGCAGCCTGGAAAGGTCGTTTTATACAAGGATCTCGCGTGCTCCTTTCTGGTGAAACCACCAGGAGAATGATAGAAAGAAGAAAACTTAAGTTATCCTTTTTTGAGAAGGGTATTAGGAATAGGTTCAATAGTTATTATTCTCCTTTTTTGAGTAAAATAGTTTCAAGGAGTACGAATCGGCTGGAAGGAACAAAGACCTGTAACATGGCTTTTTGGAAGTCGGATTTTATCAGCATCAATGGATTTAATGAAGACATTGTAGGGTGGGGCAGAGAAGACACTGAAATGGCTGTGAGACTAATGAATACAGGGATTAAGCGATACAACTTAAAATTAGCAGGGTTTGGTTATCATCTGTATCACCCGGAGAATTCTAGGGACATGCTGTCAGTAAATGACGGAATACTTAACAGAACCATTGAAGAGCGACTTCGGAGCTGCACCAATGGTGTCAATAAATACCTTTCTCTCTCTGAAAGCCTGACATGAAGGTAAGCGGATTTACGTTTGTCCGAAATGCGGTGCAATACGATTACCCGGTAGTAGAAGCCATCACTTCAATTCTTCCCCTGTGCGATGAATTTGTTGTAGCGGTTGGTAATTCAACAGACAATACGCGGGAATTAATTCAATCCATCAAATCCCCTAAAATTAAAATTCTCGATACCACTTGGGACGATTCCTTAAGAGAAGGGGGTCAGACATTTGCCTTGGAGACCAACAAGGCTTTTGAACAAGTAGCACCTGATGCCGATTGGGCCTTTTACATTCAGGCAGATGAAGTGGTGCATGAAAAGTATCATGACAGCATCAAGTCTGCCATGGAGAAATATAAAGACGATGCCAAAGTAGAAGGGTTGATATTTAATTACCTTCATTTTTATGGTTCCTACGATTACGTGGGAGATGCCTATCGCTGGTATCGAAGGGAAGTGCGGATTATCAAGAATGACAAGTCCATTTCTTCTTATAAGGATGCACAGGGATTTAGAAAAAGGCCAAATATTAAATTAAACGCTAAGTTGATCGATGCCTACGTGTACCATTATGGTTGGGTGCGTGATCCCCGTGCCATGCAAGGCAAAAGGCGTTCCTTCAATCACTTTTATTTTGATGACGAATGGATAGAGAAAAATGTAGGCCAAGCCGAAAAATTCGACTACTCGGAGATAGACGCATTAAGACCATTTGAGGGAACTCATCCAGAGGTGATGAGGCCGCGAATTGAGGCGATGAATTGGAAATTTGATCACGACATATCCAGAAATAACCTTCGGCTGAAAGACAGGGCCAAACGATTGATCGAAAAATGGACAGGATGGCGCATGGGCGAATTCCGCAATTATAAAATTATCTGATCTTCCTATCCGTTAATCTTTTACTATTTTTGGTTCTTTATGGAAGATACCCACCGGGAGAAGTATTCGGAGAAAGAGAAGGTTCAGGTCTTCAACAATGAGTTTTTGCCTCACATCAACTCGATGTACAATTTTGGCTATCGGCTGACATTGGATGAAGATGATGCAAAGGATCTTGTTCAGGATACTTATTTAAAGGCATATCGTTTCATAGAATCTTTCCAAAAAGGAACTAATGCCAAAGCATGGCTGTTTCGAATCTTGAAAAACAGCTTCATCAACGATTATCGAAAGAAAAGCAAGGAACCTTCAAAAGTTGATTATCAGGAAGTAGAGAGTTATTACAACTCCGATGATGTGGATCGTCAAATCACGACTGATCTGAGGGTGGAGTCTTTGCAAGACATGATTGGTGATGAGATATCCAATGCACTCAACTCACTGGATGTTGACTTTAGAACGGTTATTATTTTATGCGACCTGGAGGGCTTTAAGTATGATGAAATGGCAAAGATTCTGGATATTCCTATTGGGACTGTCAGAAGCCGACTGCACCGAGCAAGAAATCTATTAAAAGATAAATTGAGTGAATATGCAACCAAAATGGGTTACAAAAATCCTTAGCTTATGAGCCCTCTCGACAATCCTTTTACCAGTGCAACTGGAAAAAAAGCCACCTGCCTGGAAATGCTTCAGACCATTTTGGATGGCAATGCCACCGAGGAGCAACAAAACTATTTCAAGAAACATATGGATGAATGCGCTCCCTGCTTCAAAACCCATCAGCTGGATATGCAGATCAAGCAACTCATCAAATCCAAATGTTGCGGCAATCATGTACCTCCCGACCTGGTAGAAAAAATTAAAAGCCAGGTCAACACCATTTCCTGATGCCGGGTAAAGCCATTATTTTTTCAGCGCCTTCAGGATCTGGAAAGACAACTTTAGTCAGGCATTTGTTAGATCACAATGTTGATTTGGATTTCTCAGTATCTGCGTCCACCCGCGACAAAAGAGGAAGAACCGAGCAAGACGGAAAAGATTACTATTTTCTTTCAGCTGAGGCGTTTAAGAAGAAAATTGACAATGATGAATTTGTCGAGTGGGAAGAGGTTTATGAGGGCAATTTTTACGGCACCTTAAAATCAGAAATTCAAAGAATTTGGGATAGTGGGAAGAATGTAATCTTTGACGTGGATGTGAAAGGAGGCATAAGCCTAAAAAAATATTTTGGGGAAAAGGCCCTGTCTGTGTTTGTTAAAGTGCCGTCCATTGAACTGCTGATGGAGCGACTGAAAGACAGGGGTACCGAATCTGAAGAAAGCTTATCCAGAAGGCTCTATAAGGTAAAGTTTGAAATGTCTTTTGAGGACAAATTCGATGAGGTTCTTGTGAATGATAATCTGGAGGAGTCGAAAAAAAGGGCCCAGCAGCTTTATGATGACTTCAGGAAATCCTAGATTTCCGTATGGAGCACAGAAAAAGAATTGGATTATTTTTTGGATCGTTTAATCCCATTCACGTTGGGCACCTGATCATTGCCAATTGCATGGTGGAAAACGGCAACCTCGATAAAGTTTGGTTCGTGGTCACTCCTCACAATCCACTAAAAAAGAGCAAAAATCTGCTCCATGAATTTGACCGCTTTGACCTCGTTAAAGCAGCCATTGCCGATAACTATAAATTTGAAGTTTCCGATGTGGAGTTTCACTTGCCCAAGCCTAGTTATACCGCCTATACTTTAGCTCACCTTACTGAAAAGAACCCGGATAAGGAGTTTGTGTTGATTATCGGGGAGGACAATTTGCAGAATTTTGAAAAATGGAAGAATCATGACCAGATTCTGAAAGACTTTCAGTTGTTTGTTTATCCGAGGCCCGATGCAACTAATTCAGAGATTAAGCGTCATGTACATGTAAAGATGATTGAAGCTCCCATTCTCGATATATCAGCCACTTTCATTCGCAAATGCATTCGCGCAAAGAAGTCCATCAAGTATATGGTTCCGGAATCTGTGGAGCACATGATCAGTGCCAGGGGATTTTACCTTTCCAAGTAATATTGCAGTGTTGATTTTATGAATTATTTCAAAACGATTGCTTTAATAATTCATACGATGATTGCCGGGTATGCTTTTGCCGGAGGGATCAAGGGCAGGATTGTTACAGTGGAAGGCTCCCCACTGGCCTATGCTACCATTTTTATCAGGCAAACCGGTTCCGGGGGTGTTTCCGGCATGAATGGACATTACGAAGTCGCGTTGGCTCCTGGTGTTTACGATGTTACCTATCAATATTTAGGTTATGAAACCATAACCCGTCAGGTTGAAGTCAGGGAATCATTCATTGAAATAAATATCACCATGAAGGACCAGGCTATCGTGCTTCAAAACATCATCATTACGGCTGGCAATGAAGACCCTGCTTATACGATCATGCGGAAGGCAATTGCGAAAGCAAAGTATCATACCCAACAAATCGATACCTATTCGGCCAAAGTGTACATCAAGGGCAAGGGTAGATTAAAAGACTATCCGTGGCTGGCCAAAAAGGCCCTGGAAAAAGAAGGCATCACCAAAGACAGGCTATTTATTTCCGAGTCGGTAAGCGAAGTCGTCTACACGCGGCCTAACAAATTTGAAGAAAAGGTGATTGCTGTATTTAGCAATGGTAATGATAACAACACCTCCCCCAATGCGTATGTATTTGGTAGTTTTTATGAAGCTGAAATTGCGGAGACCATCTCCCCGCTGTCTCCCCGGGCTTTTTCTTATTATCGGTATGAGTACCAGGGAACATTTAAGGACCGGGAATACAACGTGAGTAAGATAAAGGTGATACCCAGGTCAAAGGGAGATAACGTATTTGAAGGAGAACTGTTTATTGTAGAAGATTGGTGGAGCATCCATAGCCTTGACTTTGTGGTGACAAAACTCGGGATCAATTTTGAAGTGAAGCAAATTTACAACCCGATAGATGACAAAGCCTGGCTGCCGTTCTCTCAGCAGTTTCGTGTGGATGGAAAAGTTTTTGGCTTTGAATTCGAATATAATTATTTGGCTACGGTAAAGGATTATAAGATTACCTTAAACCCTGATCTGGTGCTTGAGATGGAGGTAATAGATGAAAAGATTCAAAAAGAGCAAGCCAAAGAAATCAAAAATCAATTCAGTGAGAAAGATCAGAATCTGAAGGACAGGCTGGAGAGTGGAAAAGAGATAACCAACAAAGAACTTCGGAAGTTAATCAAGGACTACGAAAAGGAGGAGCGAAAGCAAACGGATGAGCCTGAAGTAATTTCTGATACAAAATACTCCGTTGACTCTATGGCTTTCAAAAAAGATTCTATTTTTTGGGCTGAAATACGACCCACCCCGCTAACACTTGATGAAATAAAAGGGTACAAGAAAGCGGATAGTCTGGCTGAAGTAGAGCGGAAAAAGGAAGAAGGGGATACACTGAAGTCATCCAGACACAAGGGCTTTCAACCGTGGGACATCCTCATCGGGGATAGTTATAAGATTTCAGAAACTTCAACCTTCATGATTCATTTGCCATGGAGTGATTTCAATACGGTGGAAGGCTTCAATTTAGTTTATAAAATAGGCTATGTAAAAAGATGGGTTGAGCGAGACTCGCTGGATAAATCCAAACGCCCCAATGTCAGAAGGCTGGAAGTAACACCCATCGGGCGATACGCATTTTCCCGGGAAACGCTTTCCGGAAAGTTAAGGGTTGACTACAGATCCCCTAAAAGTAGAATTACGGTTGAAGGAGGTCGATACGTAGAGCAATTTAATGCAGATGAACCCATTCATCCCATTGTTAATACGTTCACCACTTTGTTTCTGGAGCGCAATCTGATCAAATTTTATGAGAGAGACTTTGTTGAGATCAACTATCGACAAACACTGAATCCAAAGATCACGCTTACCAGCAATTGGAGTTTATCAAGAAGACACGAATTGTTCAATACTTCAGATTTCAAATTGATTAAACGAGATAAGGAAGCGTATACACCCAATGCACCAGTCAATCAGCTGTTGCTTACCACGGGCTTTCCGGATCACAATGCGTTGGTTGCTTCCGTTGGTTTGGAAGCCAGGCCGTGGCAAAAATACAGAATCCGTAATGGGCGAAAGTATCGCGTTGACAATACGTCCCCGCTTATTACCTTCAATTACACCAAAGGAATCGATAATTTGCTAAACAGCCAGGTTGACTTTGACCTGATTGAAGCAGGGGTAAAGCACAGCATCCGTATGGGAATAAGAGGAAGACTGGATGTGTCGTTGAAGGGTGGTAAATTCCTGAATGCAGACAAATTGTATTTCATGGACTATGCGCACTTTATCGGAAACAGAACACCCTTCGTCACGACCGATCCGGTAGGAAGCTTCCGCCTATTGGATTATTACATTTACAGCACACGCGATAAATACGTTACGGCAAATGCGCACTATCACTTTAGGAAATTTTTGTTCACTCAAATGCCCCTGGTCAGGCTCACAGGAGTTACAGAAAACCTTTTTGTAAATTATTTAGCCACACCACTTTCCAATGACTACACCGAAGTGGGCTACTCGTTGGATGGCATCCTGAGAATATTTCGATTGGAAGGAGCCGTATCTTTTTCCGGGGGGAGCTATCATACCCATGGATTCCGAATTGGAATCGCTACCAGCGTTGGCCTGAACTTCGATTAAGGTCCTGCACCTGAAATCATATTTGACATTAATACCTACTTTTGCGGAGGAAAATAATCCGGGTGATGACTAAAGAGCTCGATTGGGGTGAATTTTTGACGTTAAGGACGAGGCTGCCCATTGCTGACGTACGGTCAGAGAAGGAGTACGAAGACGGTCATATTCCAGGGGCTGTCAATATACCTCTGCTTACCAATGAAGAACGCAAAGCTGTTGGTATTGATTACAAGCATAAAGGTCAACGGGCGGCCATCCGTACTGGATTTAAAATGGTGGGGCCCCGTATCAACCAGATCGTGGATGCAGCAGAAAAAATTTCACAAGACAAGGAATTGATTGTTCATTGCTGGCGGGGCGGAATGCGTTCCTCCAACTTCAGTCAGTTTATTGGAATGGCGGACATAAAATCTCATGTGCTAAAGGGTGGTTACAAGACTTACCGGCAAAAGGCAAATGAGTTTTTCAAAAGACCTTATAAAATTATTTTGATCTCCGGATGCACAGGGAGTGGTAAAAGTGAAGTGTTAAGAACATTGAAATTGAGCGGTGAACAGGTAGTCGATCTGGAGGGCATTGCCAATCACAAAGGCTCTGCATTTGGTGGACTCATGATGCCGCCACAGCCCACCACGGAGCAGTTTGAAAATATTTTATTTGAGCAGCTTCAGTCATTTGACATTTTCAAACCTGTGTGGGTAGAAGATGAATCCATAGCAGTAGGTAAAATATTCTTACCCAGTGATTTTTGGATCAACATGCGACAAAGTCCCGTTGTACTACTCAATGTCGATAAATCAGTTAGGGTCAGCCGGCTTGTAAATGAGTACGGCCAGGCTGACCGCTATGAGTTTTTAGACGCAATGACCAGAATCACCAAAAAACTGGGTGGCCAACACTTTAAATTTGCCAGGGAAAAACTTGAGCAAGGTGATATGGCCGGTGTGATGGAAATTTTGCTTACTTATTATGATAAAGCATATCTCAATAGTCTTGCAAAAAGGAAACCGGAATCTTTGGGTCAGGTAGATTGGAATGGTGAGAATACAGGCAACGCAGCCAAACAATTCATTCAAATTTCAAAACAAAAATCAGAAGCCAGTCTATGAGCATCAAATTAACACAATACAGTCATGGAGCGGGTTGTGGATGTAAGATTTCTCCGGCTGTGTTGGAGACCATGCTACATTCTGAACAGGCCAAAACCAGTTATCCTTCGCTATTGGTGGGCAATGAAACCAAAGATGACGCAGCCGTTTTTGATTTGGGAGACGGCAACTGCATCATCAGTACAACCGACTTTTTTATGCCCATTGTGGACGATCCATTTTTATTTGGATCTATTGCATCGGTGAATGCCATCAGCGATGTCTATGCCATGGGTGGGGAACCCATTATGGCAATTGCCATTTTGGGGTGGCCAATAAACAAAATTTCGGCAGAAGTGGCCCAACAGGTTCTTGAAGGAAGCAGGCATGTGTGCAACCATGCAGGCATTCCACTGGCAGGAGGACATAGCATCGATTGCCCGGAGCCCGTATTTGGTCTGGCTGTTACCGGCAAGGTGAGGAAGGAGCACCTGAAACAAAACAATCAGGCTCGGGCTGGCTCGCTGCTATACCTCACCAAGCCGCTGGGGATAGGAATTGTGACCACGGCACAAAAGAAAGGAATTGTTAATGAGGAACATTTGAAAGTGGCAGTTGATAGTATGCTCACCCTGAATAGTTTTGGTACCCAGCTTGGAAAGCTGAAATATGTAAGTGCACTTACGGATGTTACCGGTTTTGGATTGCTTGGACACCTGATTGAAATTTGTGAGGGGAGTGGACTGTCTGCAGAAATAAATTTTAAAGACGTACCAATTCTGGATTTCCTGGATGGCTACATTCAGCAAAAGAGCATGCCAGGGGGTACACAAAGAAACTGGGAAAGCTATGGCCACAAAGTGAGTCCGATTTCAAGTGAACAGGTTTCAATTTTAGCAGACCCGCAAACCAGCGGAGGACTGTTGATTGCAGTGGATGAAGATCATGCAGGCGAATTTGAAGAGATGGCCAGCAAGCAAGGAATGAAATTGAGGTCCTTCGGAAAGTTGACCCCTAGAATGAATCCAGTGATCACTGTCCATTAAGCTAAAGGTCTGTTCTGGTTACGCCATTGAAGGCTAAAATGAAATCTGCGCCATAGGCAGATGATGGCGTTTGAAATCCGGTTTTAAAATCTCCTTTCAAAATTCTTCTGGCAACGGAAACACTGGTCATTGCCGTTAATGAATAGCCGTTGGGCGTAATCAGTTGACTTTGCACAGAATTGGTCTTATTCCATGCCCTGCCTGTTATGTAACTTTTGGACGATTCTCTCAAGTTTTCTTTTGGTCCATACATCCCATCCAAGCGTTTGAGCAACAGGCCTTTTATCCACCGTGTTTTAAGAAGCCAGTTTAAAAATCGGGAAGCCTTCAATAGCATCGACATTTTATTATTAATGCCCATGTAAACCTCAACGTTTGGAATGCCTGTGCTGTGAAAAGCAGTAGACACATCCCCCCATGGAATTCTTGCTGAAAGGGATTTAAAACTCCCAAAATCAATTTCCTTGATGCCGCTGTGCAACGGGACCTTTACAATGGCACCATCCTTGCGGATGCGACTGCCTTCACCCAAACCAATCACGGCCGTTTTGGCCGTACCTCTGGAGAGTCCTCCGCCTGAGGTAGCAAAAGCGAGTTCAAGATGAGTTGCTTCTGGCAATCTGTTTTTCAAATGCATGGCCAGGCAATCAGAGGGGACCACATCAAATCCTGTGCCTGGCAGAATCATAATTTCCTTTGCTTGTTCATCATATGAGAAGAGCAGTTCAAAAACCCCAATCTCGCCAGTGATGTCCGTGTAATGTGTGTTGGTTGCCAGACAGGCCTGGACCATTTTCTTGGCAGTGAACAGGAATGGACCTCCGCAGTGGATGACCACCGCGGCAGGTTTTAAAAGTGATTTCAGTTTTTCACTATCGTGGATTTCAACTACCTGGTATGGATAACCTGTATCATCATGTTGAGCCGACAATAGCTTTGGGTTTCTGCCTGCTAGCACCACATTGAGATTGTGCTTTTTACATTCCTTAACAATCAGGCTCCCGGTGTAACCATAAGACCCGTAAACAACAATTTGGTCTTTCAATTTTCAATATCATTCAAGCGTTCGACCTTCGTAATGAAATACTTAGTATCTCCGCGCCAGGGGAATCGCATGTAACGTTTGACAAAATACAGATTGACGCGCTCTCCACTGAGCGCCACCTTCGATAGTTGTCCGATAACTTCAGTTTGATCACCCTCAACAGAAAAATCAAAGGTTTCCGCCACCGGGCTGACTCCTTTCAAGGCGCCAAAGGATTCAAGACTTAGCTTTCCCTCATGCGTTTTGAACAGGACACCCTTTTCAGCGATGCGTAGCACCCTCCCGGCCATCACTCCTTTCTCATAAGTGCCCCAGTAAGCAAAACTCAAGACAGCTGCAGCCAGAATAAGTAAGATCATGACAGCCCGCTTGATGAATTTCATGGTAGCTTTACCCGCTTTCTGAAAAAAATTCTGTGATTCTTCCATGTATGTATTAAGGTTTTAGCAATTTACCTCTTCTCAGCAACTTAACATAAAAGAAGAGCGTCACGACAACCACAATTATTGAAATAAATTGAGAATGAGAAAGCACATCCTGAATGATGTATCCCCGTTCTTCATCCCCTCTAAGCAACTCGAGCAGGCTACGGCCTACGGAGTATACCATCAGATAGAGTAGAAAAAGTTGTCCGTCAAATTTTTTGCGCTTTTTGAGCATCATTAAAACAGCCATCATGCTAAAAATGAATCCCGATTCGTACAATTGAGTAGGGTGCAAGGGCGTGTTAAGTGGTTCTGCCTGGCATACGGGATTGGTAAAGACCACACTCAGCAAACCATCTGTAGGCTTGCCATGGCAGCAGCCAGACATAAAGCACCCAATACGACCGAAGCCATGGACAATGCAAGTAACTATTGCCATTACATCCAGCATGGGCAATATTGGTATTTGGTTTTTTCTGAAAAACCATAACATGGTAGGAATGGCAAAAAGCAACGATCCAAAGAATACAAACCCGTTGCCGCTTAAAAGCCTTCCTAAATTATGAATGTAGAGGGAAGGATTTTCAAAGAAGAAAAAAACTTTGCCGCCAACATAGGCTGACACTACAATGTAAATGAAGAGTGAATTTGATTTATCGAAGGAAGTATTAAAGCACTTCTTCCCTTGAACGGCCATGTAAATCAAACCAAGCACAGCGCCTAGTGCGATAAAAAAACCGTACGAATAGATGGTGATAGATCCTACTTCGAAAAGAATTGGATGCACTTAGGAAATATTATGGCCTGGAGACTTGAAAATTTCAGGGAGTTTGCCCTGATAATTTAAACAGTCATGATCTCAACCTCTTTCTTTTTCATGAGGCTGTCTATTTTTTCAATGTGTTCGTTGGTTAGACTCTGAACCGTATCTTCAGCGTTCTTAATGTCGTCTTCAGAAACGCCTTTGATTTTTTTCAAGTGTTCATTTGTCTCTTTCCGTACGTTTCTAACACTCACTCTTCCGTGTTCGCATTCATGCCCCACCTGTTTTACCAGCTGCTTTCTTCTTTCTTCTGTTAACATGGGCACATTGATGATGACCTGTTGCCCGTCATTTTGTGGCGTGAGGCCCAGGTTGGCTGCCATGATGGCTTTTTCAATTTCAGGTATCAGGTTTTTCTCCCAGGGTTTGATGAATATGCTTCGTGGATCGGGAGTTGTAACGGAAGAAACCTGATTCAACGGACTCATGGCGCCATAATAGGATACCATCAAGCCGTCCAACATCGAAGGGCTTGCCTTCCCCGCTCGTATTTTTGTCAGTTCGTGGCTGAGGTGAGCCACCGCTTTACCCATGAGTTCTCTTGCTTCTTCAAGGTATAATTCTATTTCTTCCATGACCTTACATTTTCGAGAAGTAAATATATCATTCCAAAAGCTAAAAATTAACTGATCAAGGTTCCGGTTTCCTCTCCCTTGGCAATTTTTAAGAGGTTGCCTTTTTTGTTCATGTTAAAAACGACTATGGGTAACTTATTTTCCATGCACAATGTAAAGGCTGTCATGTCCATGATGTTGAGGTTCTTTTCATAAGCTTCCTGGAACGAAAGCTTTTCATAGCGCACCGCATCAGAAAATTTTTCCGGATCTTTTGAATAGACGCCATCTACGCGCGTTCCTTTCAACACCACTTCTGCCTGGACTTCAATGGCCCTCAAACTCGCGGTGCTGTCTGTCGTGAAATAGGGGTTGCCAATTCCGGCACCAAAGATGACTATTCTTCCCTTTTCGAGATGGCGGATGGCCCGCCTCCGAATGAAAGGCTCGCATACCTGTTCCATTTTTATTCCAGACATCAATCGGGTATACATCCCATGTCTTTCTAGGGCACTTTGTAGGGCCATTCCATTGACCACCGTGGCTAGCATGCCCATATAATCACCCTGCACCCTGTCAATGCCGAGCGTGTCGGCCTGCCCCCCTCTGAAAATATTCCCTCCGCCAATAACGATCGAGATTTCTGCTCCTTCCTCTTTTACCGATTTGATTTCTTCTGAATACTGCTCCAGTATGTCCGGGTCAATGTAGGAGCCTTTACCATTGCCCTGAAGGGACTCACCGCTAAGTTTAAGAAGAATGCGCTTGTATTTCATGGAGCCGAGTTAGGAAATGAATTTACGGTTGCAAATATATCAGGATTTGAGTGAATTAGGAGGCAAAACAAGTGCCGTTAATCAAACTTTGATCCTTTTAAAATTCAATCAATACCTGTCCTTTCTCTACGCTTTTTCCCTTCTCCACCTTGACTGATTTGACCACGGCATCGCCTGGCGACTTGATTATATTCTCCATCTTCATCGCTTCAAGCACCAACAAGGGTTGACCGGCCTTTACTTCATCACCAGGTTTCACCTTCAGGTCGATGATTAATCCAGGCATAGGCGCTTTGATGGAATTCACTTTGCTGGATGCCCCTGCGTTCATGCCCATTTTCTCCAACAGCATTTCAAACCTGTCTTTGATGGCTACCGGATATTTTGTTCCGTTAATCTTAATTAAGAAAGTCTTGGTTGGGATATCTGCCTTTACCACTTCGGCACGGTAGCTCTTGTTATTGTGCAGGATGTGGAAGTAGTTATCCGAAACTTCCACCATGTCCCAATTAACAGGATTTCCATTGATGAGCCAGTCGTCCCCTTCTTTGGAAAGCTCAAAACTGGATTTATTTACTGTGGCTTTTAGCATGCTCAAAAATAGAACTCTTGGTGAAGAAAATACAATCACCATCCATAATTGTCATTGCCGGAATTGGTGCTTACCTTTGTACCATCAACAAGGGGTGCCAAAAACACGGGCTGAGATTATACCCAACGAACCTGATGCCGATAATGCGGCCGAAGGGAGGCAAAGTTTAAAATTTTAGTGCTGCATTCCCCTGTGCACCACAGGTTTAAACTGTAATTACAATGCTAAGAATTATTTTAACTGCAATCACCTGCCTTTGCCATCCGGTGAGCCATGCACAATTTGCAATCTCCGGAACGGTACAAAGCAAATCCGACAATGGCTTTCTGGTTGGCGCTACCATCCAATCCGAGGGCGGAAATTATTTTTCCGTGACGGATGACAACGGTCAATTTGAGATTGAAAATGTTCCTTCAGGCGAGTATACTTTCACTATCCGATTTTTAGGATTTAAAGAACAGCGTCTGGACGTCAGCGTTAATGGGCGTAAATCCTTAGTGGTATTTCTAGAGGAGGACACGCGCATTACCGATGAAGTAATTGTGACAGCAACCCGGGCATCGGAAAAAAGCCCAACTACATTTACGAATGTCAGCAAATCGGAAATCCGGCAACAAAACTTTGGTCAGGACCTTCCGTTTATTTTGAACTGGACGCCATCGTTGGTCACTACGTCTGATGCAGGCGCAGGAGTAGGTTATACGGGGTTGCGCATTCGTGGCAGTGATGCAACGCGGATCAATGTGACCATCAATGGCATTCCCTACAATGACAGCGAGTCGCAAGGTGTCTTCTGGGTGGACATTCCGGATATCGCCACTTCCACACAAAGCATCCAAATACAAAGAGGCGTGGGTACCTCCACCAATGGAGGTGGTGCGTTCGGGGCTTCCATCAATTTACAAACCCACAATAAAAACGAAGATTCCTATGCCGAGTTTATCAATTCAGTCGGCTCCTTCAATACCCGCAGACATACGTTGGGTTTTGGTACGGGGTTGGTCAATGAAAAGTTCACGTTCGATGCCAGGGCATCCTTGATAAAGTCTGATGGATTTATAGACAGGGCATCGGCCGACTTAAAGTCCTACTTTCTTTCAGGAGGATATTACGGAGATCGAACCATCGTAAAAGCGATTGCTTTTGGAGGAAATGAAAGAACCTATCAAAGTTGGTATGGCGTTCCGGAGTCACGGCTGAATGGGGATGTACCTGCCATGATGATAACAGCTTCGGCAGAAGGATGGAATGTGCAGCAAGTGGACAATCTGCTAAACTCCGATAACCGCACTTTCAATTTATACGACTACAAAGATCAGGTAGACAATTATTCCCAGGACAACTTTCAATTACATGTTTCCCAACAGGTGTCAGCGGCATTGACAGCCAATGCAGCTTTGCACTATACACGAGGCAAGGGATACTATGAAGAGTTTAAATACGATCAGGCACTAGGCAGCTATGGATTGTCGGATGTGACCATTGGGACAACCACTATCACCAATACCGATCTAATAAGGAGGAGATGGCTCGACAATGATTTCTACGGACTTACCTATAGCCTTAATTATGAGAAAGATCGCTACAATGGCGTATTAGGTGGGGCGTGGAATAATTATCAAGGAGATCATTTTGGTGAGGTGATATGGGCGGATATCGCGCTAACTGTACCGAAAGACACGAGGTATTATTTCAATCAGGGCAACAAGCAGGATTTCAATCTGTTTTGGAAAAGCACTTTTCAGTTGTCGGGACGGCTCAATGGCTACCTTGACTTGCAATTCAGAAATGTTGACTACCAGGCAAAGGGTGTTGAGAACGACCAGAACAACTTTGATGTTTCAGCAACTTATGGATTCTTTAATCCTAAAATAGGACTTACCTACCAATGGAATAGCTTCAAGCAATTGTACGCTTCTTATAGTGTAGGACAAAGAGAGCCAGTGCGTGAAGACTTCATTAACGCATCAGCAGGTGTAACCCCACGTCCGGAAGTGCTAAAAAACCTGGAGGCAGGATTAAGAATAAAAAAATCAAGCTACATGCTTAACATGAACTATTATTTGATGAGCTACCAGGACCAATTGGTATTGACGGGCGAGATCAATGATGTGGGAGCGCCTATCAGAACAAACGTGGAGAACAGCAACCGCATGGGCATTGAGGTAGAAGGTGCGGTGAAGTTGAACCCGAAACTCAGCTGGGGAGCTAATGTGACCTTGAGTGAGAACAAGATCAAAAATTTTACCGAAGTGGTTTACGATTACGGAGTGAATTATGACGAGTTTAACGAAATACAAACTCAATACAAGGAGACAGACATTTCTTTTTCACCATCTGTAATTGCAGGATCTAACTTGAGTTACTCTATTTTTAACAATTTTGAAGCTACCATTTTATCCAAATATGTGGGAGAGCAGTTTCTGGACAATACATCTAATTCGGACAGGAAAATTAGTGCGTATCTGGTCAATGACCTGAGGTTAAGCTATCGTCTAAAGTTGAAGGCATTCAAAGATTTTGGCATCAGCTTAATGATCAATAATATCTTGAATGAGGCGTATGAGTCAAACGGTTATACATATGGATACGTGGGCGGAGGAGAAACCATCCGGCAAAATTACTACTACCCCCAAGCAGGCAGAAATTACCTGATGATGGTGACATTAAAGTTTTAAGTTGCAACTGTTGGCTGATGTAACCCAAATTATTAGTGTGCAACTATTCTTACCTTTGTTAGGATGGCTTCCCTAACCTTGCAATTGTTTGATTTATCCAAGGCCTTGTTTCGTTTGGCCCGGTTTTGGAACCTGGTTATTCTGGGTCTGGCGCAATATTGCACGGCTTATTTTTTAGTAGGGGTTCATACTCTGGTAGACTGGAGAATGCTTCTCTTAACGCTATCTACGATGATGATAGCCGCTGCCGGATATATGATCAACGATTATTATGATATAAAAATCGATCTCATCAATAAGCCGGAAAGGGTGGTGATTGGCAAAAGCATAACCAGGCGTTACGCGCTATTTTTCCATACCGCGCTCTCTGTTTCCGGAGTGGGCGTTGGATTAGTGCTGGGATGGCAAATTGCTGTTGTCAATTTTTTATCCGCATTTTTACTTTGGCTTTATTCAAACAATCTCAAACGTCAACCCTTGATCGGGAATTTCAGCATTGGATTGCTTACAGCAGCTTCTGTTATCATTGTCAATGTACTTTACCCTCCATTCAACTCGTACATTCTGATATATGCGTTGTTTGCATTGGTAATGACGTTGGTAAGGGAGATCATTAAGGATATGGAAGATTGGAAAGGGGATAATACATTTGGTTGCCGCACACTTCCCATCATCTGGGGCTTGAGAAAAACGAAGACATTGCTGTACGTCCTGTTGGGTTTGTTTGCCAGTTTGGCTGTAATTGTGAATCAAATTTATCTATATGTGCCCATTTACTACTTTGTTGTATTCCTTTTCATCCCATTAGGATATTTGCTGGCAAGATTGATTCGAGCGGATACCATACGCGATTTTGCCAGCTTAAGTTCTCTCTGTAAATTGATACTCGTGCTTGGTATTGCCAGCATGGCACTCATATGAGTTCAAAATTTAGATTGGCATTATTTGCTTCGGGCAGTGGCACCAACGCAGCGTGCTTTTTTCAATACTTCAAAAACCATAATCAAATTGAAGTAACATTACTCTTGTCCAACAACAAGGAGGCGTTTGTATTGCAACGGGCAGAAAAGGCCGGGGTAGAATCAAGGATATTCTCCAAAGAGGAGTTGATCAATGGGGAGGTATTGAAGTGGCTCAAAACAGCTAAAATTACCCATGTTGTACTTGCAGGTTTTCTATGGCTGATTCCTGATAATTTACTTAAGGCATTTCCAAACAAGATAATCAATATTCATCCTGCATTATTGCCCAAGTATGGAGGAAAGGGGATGTACGGCTCAAAAGTGCATGAAGCCGTGAAAGCGGCCAATGAAAAGGAAACGGGCATCACCATACACCTGGTGAACGAGCAGTATGATGAGGGTGCCATTGTTTTTCAAACCAAGACACCGTTGCTCAGGGCAGATACTCCGGAACAAATTGCAGAGAAAGTGCATAAGCTCGAACACGAATATTATCCCAAGGTGGTCGAAAGCTGGATTCTTAAAAAGTAATTATTTGATCAGTGCATAAGCCCTTACTGGATAGGCGCCTGCTCCCTTTATTTTTGGAGGGACAGCGTTGAAAGTAAATTCAGCATCAACAGGAATGCTTTTGAGATTGCATAGATGTTCGACAATTAATATTTCTTCTTTGAGTAAAACGCTGTGGACAGGTCTCCGTTTGCTTCGGGTGTCATCTATATTGTAGGAATCAATACCCACTAATTTGACGCCATGGTCGCGCAAATAACATGCCGCACTTTCCGTTAAGTAGGGATGATTTTCAAAATAAGTATCCGTTTGCCAATGTTCACTCCAATTGGTTTGAACCAATACCGCCTTATTGGCAACATCAATCCCTTTGAAACGCTCAACATCAATTTCAATTTCATCTTTATAGTTGGCCTTTACCATTACACCTTTGAGATTAGCAAATTGTTCCAGCGGGGTTTGGCTAATGTCTTTACCGTCTCTATACCGATGAAAAGGACAATCGATATATGTTCCGGAGTTGGCCACCATTTCAATGGTGCTGATTTGAAACTCGGCATCCTCGTACAGGGATTTTGAATCATCATGACTCAAGTAATCACAAATTAAGGGAGCGGGCAATCCTTTGTAAGTGATCATGCCATCTTCAATGGTATGACTTAAATCAATAAGCTTACTCAAGGCATTCAATTTGATTTATGGGAGGCATTGTAGAATTTAAAGTCATCACTCGGCTCGAATGATTTAAAAGCTTCCTTAACAAAGTCTGGTGGTTGGGTCAGTTTTCGTTTTGCTAAATCAAGAAAAGCACCATCGATGTTAATAATTGCCGCCACGGTTCCATCTTCCTTGTGGAAATGATGCCTCAGGCTCCACCTGGAGTAATCTTCACGTGCGGAATAAATCTGAACGTCTACGGTAATTTTATCCTCCAGCTTGATTTCTCTTCTGAAGAGAGCCTCTTCCCGAAACAGAATTGGTCCCACATTCAGTTCTTCCATCTTCTCTGTGGTGAGGCCATTTCCGTTGAGGAACTTCATGCGCACCATAGCGCCATAATCGTAATAGGCAGAATGTCTCAAGTGCCTGTTCTGATCGATGTCGGACCAGCGTATTTGGATGGGGACAATGAACGTGCTCAAACTGTTACGGAGTATTTATTTCATTGAATGGTTCCGTTGAGCTATCGGTCCAGCTCATTGGATATTTCTTATCAAGGAACTCCAGGGCATCTTCTGTAAGGAACAACGGGCGGAAAGTGTCAATCATTACGGCCAGTTCATGAGTTTCCTTGGCGCCAATACTTTTTTCGACTGTTCCGGGATGAGGGCCGTGTGGCAGCCCGCCTGGATGTAACGTAAAGGAACCGCGCTCAATGCCTCGCCTGCTCATAAAATTTCCTTCCGCGTAATACAGTACTTCATCTGAGTCGATGTTGCTGTGATTATAGGGTGCGGGTATTGCCTGAGGGTGGTAATCAAACAAACGGGGGACAAATGAACAGATCACAAAATTATGTGCCTGAAAAGTTTGGTGTACGGGAGGGGGCTGATGAATACGTCCTGTAATGGGCTCAAAGTCGTGGATGGAAAAGGCATAAGGCCACAAAAAGCCATCCCATCCAACCAGATCAAGCGGACTGTAATCATATATATAGTCATGCAGGTGTCCTTGCTTTTTGATGCGAAGCAGGTGATCACCTTTCTTCGTGTCGGTAATCAGTTCAGAGGGTGGCCGGATGTCTCTTTCGCAATAGGGCGAATGTTCCAGTAATTGACCCAGCTGGTTGCGATAACGCTTCACCGTTTCCACCGGAGAGGCTGACTCTGTAATTAATAAGCGAAGCGGTCCCTCATTGAATTCGAGTTTATAGATTACGGTGCGTGGTATAACTACGTAATCTCCTTGCTTAATTTCCAGTTTTCCGAATTGGGAAATTAAATGCCCGATTCCATCGTGGAGGTATAAAACTTCATCACCCTCCGCATTCTTATAGAAGTATTCCATTTTGCGTTGCTTGGGAGAGCAAATAGAAATGGAGCAGTCATTGTTGGTCAGTAGTACTTTTCGCGCACTCAGGTAATCTTCGCCTGTGGTCTCCACTTTAGAGGTGTTCAAATGAGTTTGCCTGAGCGTATAGTCCTTGATTATTTTCGGTCCATATTTGACTGGCTCTTTAGCCTCCTTGATGCGCGTGGGCGCGTTGATGTGATACAGGTTGGAGTATATACCCGAGAAACCCTCTGAGCTTACCAGTTCTTCCTTATAGAGACTGCCATCCGGTTGCCGAAATTGGGTATGTCTCTTGGGCGGAATTTTTCCTAATCGGTGATAGTACATTTAAAATGAGATTTAATCGTTCTCGAAGTTAGCAAATTTCCAGGTGCGTGAGCCCACTGAGCTAGCATTACATCTTGCCCCGATTCGGCACAGGAACTTTATCAAACAACTGAATGGCCTGTTGAAGAATCTCGTTGGTTTCATTAAAGATGGGATAGAAGCTTTCACTTCCCCATATTCTTCTGGCAATGTTAGCCTTTAGAAAGAGTTCAAACACTTTTTTGTTTTTCTGCAAATCCTTATAGTCAGGCTTTACATTATTCCGCTTTCCCACATTTGCCAAATCACCATACATTTTTTCGCTCACTTCGAATTGTTGGTAGAAAGTGTTGAACCCCATTTTCTCCAGCTCCGCTTTATTTTCCAGGGCGTAATTAAAAGCATATTCCTGAAATGAATTGGAATTGAAAAGAGCGTTGAGGTAAAGACTGTTCAAAGTAGTGTCCAGCGGCACAAAATAATCCGGCATAATTCCCCCTCCTCCATATACCGTTCTTCCATTCATAGTAAGGTATTTCAAGGAGTCATTGAATTTAATGCTATCGGCATGGAAGAATTCACCATGTGTATAGCGTTTCATTATGTCTCTGGAATATTCTTGGTTGTCTTCATATGGTTTTTGAATGGATCGTCCGCTGGGTGTATAGTAGCGCGAGATGGTCAATCGCAATTCTGATCCATCCTCCAACTCAAAAGGCGACTGCACCAATCCTTTGCCGTAAGAGCGCCTCCCCACAATCAGGGCGCGGTCGTTGTCTTGCAGTGCACCCGCCACAATCTCTGAAGCCGAAGCGCTGCCTTCATTGATCAGCACAATTAAGTCTCCTTTTTCAAATTCACCACGTGCCGATGACATGGCATCCGAATTGTAGCGGGTGTCTTTGCCTTTAGTGAAAACAATTTTTTCGCTGGCTGGAAGAAAATCGTCAGCAAGATCAATGGCTTGATTCATGTAGCCTCCCGGATTGCCCTGCAAGTCGAGAATGAGTTTGGTCATTCCTTCTTTCTTCAGCTTGTCCATGGCGCTACGAAATTCGGAATAAGTAGTCTGTGAAAACCGACTTACTTTGATGTATCCAATTTCCTTGTCGATCATGTAAGAGGCGTCTACAGAAAATTGAGGAATTTTATCCCGGATAATGGTGAATTGGAGGGGTGCATCAACCCCAGCTCTAACCACTTCAATTTTTACTTCCGTTCCCTTCGGCCCTTTGAGTTTTTTTGTTACCTCGCTGTTGCGCAATCCTACACTGGCAATATTTTGACCGTCCACTTTGACGATGCGATCTCCCGTTCTTAGCCCAACGGCTTCTGAAGGACCGCCACTGAGGGCAGCTACCACCACCAAGGTATCCTGAAAGATGCTGAACTCGATGCCAATGCCTTCGAAATTGCCTCTTAAATCCTCATTGGCTTCTTCGCGTTCTCTGGCAGGAATGTAGGCTGAATGGGGATCGAGTTTATTCAACATGTGCTGTATGGCATCATCCACCAATTCATCGGTCTGGGTTTCATCCACGTATTCCGTCTTGATGAGCGATAAAACTTCCCGGAATTTTTGAATGTCCGAGCCAATGTCGTCAGATACAGTCCTCGTGTTGATGCTTGCTCCAATTAAGATGCCACCTGCCAACCCGATACTCAGGATGAGCGGAAGGCGGATTTGATATTTAGAATTATTGGGTTCACTCATGATAAAAAATGCGGTTCGTAGAATCTAAACGATAATAGGACCTCAAAGTTATCCTGATCAAAAAACAGATAAAAGCTTTGTTTGTGGATTTATGATTGATTTTGGTCAAATATTAGCTTTTGGCTGGCGTTATGGGTATGCCTATATTTACTACCGAATGGCAAAAACCACACTCAAGGATAAGCGAATTAAAGATTTGGTTGACCAAAACAACGTGCATGCGTATGTGTTGTTTTATTTTGGAATCAAATTTTATGAGTATTCGGAACAGACACTCGAGCAAGTTTGCGTCCATAAGGGGTTGAAAGTGGACCAGGTGGTGAAAGAACTTGAGTCACCCACTGAGAATTTTCAGGAGGCGGATTTGCCACTGATTTCATATCCGATCGACTTGATTATTGAGTATCTAAAACACGCTCATTTTACCTTTGTGAAGCATAAACTTCCCTACATCAGTAGGCTGGTGGAAGCCTTCAAGGCTGATCATGAGGATTATGATACCGTGGAAAAGGATTTGAAGGAATTGTTTCCACTGTTTTTGGAGGATTTTATACATCACATTTATGAAGAAGAGGACACGCTCTTCGGATATATAAGAGTGCTTGAAAGGGCCTCCAGGGGATTGTATAATCCATCTCAATTGTATTATATGCTGGAAAGAAACTCCTTACAAAGATTTGCCATGGAGCACGAAGCGCATGATGATGAAATGGAAGGAATAAGAAAAATCACCAATGATTATAGGTTGGGTAAAGATGCCCCCTTGCATGTGAAAGTGATCTACTCAGAGTTAACCGCTTTCGAAAAAACCTTGAAAACACATGCACGGATCGAAAACGAAATTTTGTTTCCAAAAGCGATGATGCTTGAGAATCGTGTGAAAAGAGTTTTCGGAGAGAAAATCAAACTCAACTAAGCACATCTATTTCACCGTTGTAAATAATGGGGCGAATTCTGGCCGTTGACTATGGATTGAAAAGAACGGGCCTTGCGGTGACAGATCCATTGCAAATTATAGCCACTGCATTGCAGACAGTACCCACGGGAGACGTCATCTCTTTTTTAAAGCAATACTTGGGCAAAGAAACGGTAGATGAAATCGTAATTGGTATGCCAAAGCAAATGGACAATTCAGATTCAGAAATTGTGCCCATGGTAAAGCAGTTTGTAGTAAAACTAAAAAAGGAGTTTCCGGGTTTAACCATCAGCAATGTAGATGAACGGTTCACCAGTAAAATAGCACAACGGGCCATGATCGATGGGGGCATGAAGAAGAAAGATCGGAGGGTGAAAGGCAATGTGGACAAAATAAGTGCAACCTTGATTTTACAATCCTACCTGGAGTCAAGGCGGTAATTTTTAGAAGTTCTATCCCTTGCGGTCTAAAATCATTAAATTTGCAGCGTAAAAACGTTGATGAATGGTATATCCTATTGTAATGTATGGTGACCCTGTATTGCGCAAGCGTGCCAGGGATATTGAGAAAGGATCGGAAGATGTAAAGCAACTGGCAGAGGATATGTTTGAAACCATGCATGCCGCATCCGGGATCGGATTGGCCGCCCCGCAAATTGGTAAGGATATCCGCATGTTCATCGTAGACGGCTCTGTATTGGAAGACGAGCCAGAACTGGCGGACTTTAAGAAAACATTCATCAATGCTGAAATTATTGAAGAGGATGAAGACCATGCCGACATGGAGGAGGGGTGCCTGAGCATACCCAACATCCGGGAAAAAGTGGGGAGGCCAACCTCAATCAGAATCAAATACTTTGATGAAAATTGGGAAGCGCACGATGAGGAATATGATGGCATGAAAGCGCGAATCATACAACATGAGTATGACCACATAGAGGGCGTACTCTTTATTGATTACCTGACTCCGCTAAAGAAGAGATTGCTCAAAGGCAAACTCAGCGACATCAGCCGGGGTGATGTGGATACAGAGTATAGAATCCTGGCGCCACTTCGCAAGTAGCATGAATATCCAATCCAGGTTACCGGATGTGGGCACCACCATTTTTACCGTGATGTCAAAGATGGCAGCTGAGCATGGAGCCATCAATTTGTCACAAGGGTTTCCGGATTTCAAAGTTTCTGAAGCA
Source organism: uncultured Ohtaekwangia sp. (assembly GCA_964395905.1). GTDB lineage: Bacteria > Bacteroidota > Bacteroidia > Cytophagales > Cyclobacteriaceae > ELB16-189. The sequence continues at coordinate 45,014 of CAYNCP010000009.1, read as the reverse complement.
CTGATTGAATTGATCTACCAGCAGATGAAAGCCGGGCACAATCAATATGCACCCATGCCCGGTGTGCCTGCGTTGAGAAATATTATTGCCAGGGTTGTAGATCAAACCTACCAACGCCACCTGGATCCGGAAACAGATATCACCATAACTGCCGGAGGTACTGAAGCTATTTATGCCACCATTACAGGATTGGTAAAACCCGGAGATGAAGTGATCCTGTTTGACCCTTCCTACGATTGTTATAACCCCGCCATCAGACTAAATGGCGGAGTCCCCATTCATATTAATTTGCAACCACCCGATTTTTCAATTGATTGGGAGGAGGTAAAAGATAAAATCACATCCAGGACGCGGATGATCATGATCAACACACCCCACAATCCCAGTGGGGCCGTGCTGTCGGAAGCGGATTTAAAGACCCTGGAAGCAATCATAAGGCCACACAATATCATGGTGCTGAGCGATGAGGTGTATGAGCGCATCATATTTGAGGGAATACTTCATCAGGGCGTGTTACGATTCCCGGAATTAGCATCTAAAAGCATTGCGGTCTTTTCATTTGGAAAAACCTTCCACGCCACCGGATGGAAGGTGGGATACACAGTGGCCCCACCCGAAATAACCAGGGAGATACGAAAGGCACATCAGTTTATCACTTTCAGTGTAAACACCCCGGTGCAATTGGCGCTGGCAGAATTCATGAAGGATTCGTCTCACTACACCAACCTATCCAAATTTTATCAGGAAAAACGGGATTTCTTTCTTCGGCAAATCAAGGGTTCATCTTTCCAACCCCTGGCTTGTTATGGATCGTATTTCCAATTGTTGTCTTATCAAGGCATCTCTTCAAAAAAAGATACCGATATGGCGGAATGGTTAACGAGGGAGCACCAACTAGCATCCATTCCGGTTTCGGTATTTTACAAAGACAAGAGTGATCATCAATTGCTGCGCTTTTGCTTTGCCAAGGGGGAGGATACGCTGGCTAAGGCGGGCGAAATATTGAGAAAATTCTAGGGAATTTTACCGCATTAGGCATTTTCTTAATGGTTTTGAATGGGATCCGGAAACTCCTTTTTTTTTGAGTGCCATTTAATTAACTTTCTTACAGGTTAGGGTTAGTCTGGCGTGTACTCTGAGTGGTTCGGCAGGTTAGTTTCTAGGCTTTTGTTCTCATCATATCACTTCATACCACGCCATCTAATCCCTCGGCACATCTTTGATTCAATATTATGGGAAGGTGGTTTTTTTCTGCCGTCTTTATCATTACCTCTCTGCCACTTTTTGGCCAGCGAATAGAAAACCTGCGTGCGTCTTTTGCGGACGGCAAAGTGACCATCCTGTACGACATCACTGGAGGTAATGAAAAACAAGCTTACTCCATTGAACTTTTTGGGTCACACAATAATTATTCAACTTCACTTCGCATCGTGCAGGGAGATGTGGGCGCGGGTATTAAGCCGGGGAGAAATCTCACCATTGTCTGGGATGCGCAGGCCGAACTCGGCACACATAGTGGAGGTATTACGTTTCGGGTGACAGGCAATCTGATCCCCATGAAGTTGGCCATTCTCAATCCTGGTGTAAGCAGTTTCATGCGCAGGGGAAAAAAGACGCTGCTCCAATGGGCAGGAGGTTTGCCCGATCAACAAGTAAAGATTGAATTGTTTCGAGGCAGTGAGCGGGTAACACTGGTAGCGGACTCCAGGAATACAGGGTCATACAGTTGGAACGTACCCAAAGATTTATCCAAGGGAGGCTATGCGTTGCATTTTACCAACGGTTCCGAAAAAGTGGTGAGTGATGTTTTTGAAGTGAAAGCAAGAATTCCTTTGGCGTTGAAGGTGGGGCCTGCCGTGGCAGTAGCCGGAGCATTTCTTTTTATTTCACCCCCGCCTCCACCGCCTGACAAGCTTCCGGCAGCTCCTGATCCACAATAAAGAAGTAAAGACTAACAGTGATTAAAAATACCGATATGAAAAAGAAATTCCTTAGCATTTCTGCATCAATTGTACTTGTAGTTCATTTTTGCTTTGCGCAAATCCCTGGCATCCTATCCTATCAGGGAATTTTGGTTGATGCCGGTGGAGCACCTGTAGCGGATGGCAGCCATACGGTGACGTTTAGTTTTTTCACTGCTGCTTCCGGGGGAAGTGCCGTTTTTTCAAGAGGTCCGTTTACCGTTACCACATACAAAGGCATGTTCACTTTCGTCATTGGAACGGGCGTTCCATCGGGTAATACTGCTTTACCAATACTCGCATCTGATCCAAATTACATTGGAGGTTCGCAGTATTATTTGGAAGTAGTTGCAGATGGTGTTACTCTTTCGCGTGTTCAACTTTCTACTGTACCCTATGCCCTGCATGCGCAAAATGCGAATACAATGGATGCATCAGGGTTGACTGGCACAGGTACCTTACCAACATCAGTGCTTCCCTCTACTTCAGTGACAGCGGGCTCATACGGTTCGGCAACTCAGGTACCCACTTTCACAGTGGATGCAAAAGGAAGACTGACGGCCGCTGCCAACGTAACGATTACCGGAGGTGGGAGCGGGTGGAGTTTGACGGGAAATGCGGGCACGGTTGACGGTACAAATTTCATTGGAACAACAGATAATATTCCATTGAGTTTTCGGGTAAACAATCAAAAGGCGGGTCGAATTGATCCATCGTTGTTTAACACATTTTTTGGTCATCGCTCAGGAAATTCTACAACCGCAGGACATAACACGGCCTTTGGTTATGAGGCATTGTTTTCCAGTACTACAGGAATAAACAACACTGCAGTTGGCAAGGACGTATTAAGAAATAATACTACCGGCTTAAACAATACTGCCATCGGATTGCAGGCGCTTAGAGATAACACGGTGGGCGGCCTAAATACCGCAATTGGTGTTGAAGCATTAGGAACTAATGTTGCTGGCACAGGAGGAACAGCCATTGGAATAAATGCTATGCAATACGCCAACAGTCAGCCTGGAGCATTTACAAGTGAAAATGTAGCCATAGGGTATGAAGCATTGCGAGGCTCAATTACTTCTTCAGTTAATACCGGAACTTCTAATGCTGCAATCGGTTATCAGTCCATGCTTAAGAACACAACCGGCACATTTAATACCTCTCTGGGAACCAAAGTCCTGAATAATAATACAACAGGAAGTGATAATCTGGCAAGTGGAGGGGAAGCTCTATTAAATAATGCAACGGGAGGATCAAACGTGGCGCTCGGGCGTTCGGCTCTGTACAGCAATGTAGCGGGCAATTATGCCACGGCCATAGGCACTCACGCGATGTATTATGCTAATAACACATCGACCCCATTTACAAATACAAATGTGGCAGTTGGATATGAAGCGTTGAGAGGGTCGTCTACAGCTTCGGCTAACACGGGAATAGCCAATACAGCAATTGGATACCAAGCCTTAATGAACAATACCACGGGCACCCTGAACACGGCCATAGGTTCAGAAGCACTTATTAACAATACTACCGGGACTGTGAATATTGCAGTTGGTAGAGGTGCACTTTATAACAATTTAACTGGTGGGAGTAATGTTGCAATTGGATTACAAGCTCTTTTCTCGAATACAACAAGTAGTTCGAATGTGGCTATTGGTCGTGACGTTCTTCAGAGTAGTACAGTGGGTGGCAGCAATGTTGGGGTTGGTTCATTCTCTCTAAATAGTAATGTTTCTGGATCAAGTGCCACTGCGATTGGAACAGGGGCCATGCAATATGCCAATAACACCTCAACTCCCTTTACCAATTCCAACGTTGCTGTTGGCTATGAAGCATTAAGGGGATCAACGACTTCTTCGGCTAATACTGGGAATGACAATGTGGCTATCGGGTATCAAGCTTTATTCAACAATACATCTGGTAACTATAATACTTCAATTGGCTTAACTAGTCTATATAACAATACAACTGGCCAATATAACACAGCAATAGGCAGAAACTCACTTGCAAGTAACACTACTGGAACTGGAAATGTATCAATTGGATCTGATGGCATGTTGATAAACACAACGGGGTCAAACAATACTGGCATAGGGGTTGGTGCTGGTGTTGGTTTCAGCAATCTGACCAACGCTACTGCGATAGGGTACAATTCAATAGTCGGGGCAAGCAATTCCTTGGTTCTTGGCGGTACTGGAGCCAACGCTGTCAACGTTGGGATTGGACTTACTGCCCCATTGATTACGCTCCATGTTGATGGAAATGCATCCAATGAGACCATCAGGATTGAAGCCAACTCCGATCCATTGTTATCCTTCTATGCTGGCGCAACCAATCGTGGATTCGTTCAGGCTGTGGGAGCCGATATGTATTTTGGAACTTCTAGCGGCTCAACCGGCAACGTTATTCTATTTGCCAATGGCAGTACCGGTTTAACCATGAACAGTTCAAGATTGGTTGGCCTGTCCAGAACGCCAACCACCAACAGGCTCGAAGTGAATGGGGAGGCATCCAAAACGGTAGCGGGCAGCTGGATTGCCAATTCAGATAGAAGAATAAAAACGGATATAAAGGACATTGACAACAGCATCGATTTGATCATGCGTTTGCATCCGGTAAAGTTTAAATATTCCGATGAATGGCGCGCTAGAAATCCAACCATCAAAGATCAATACTATTATAACTACATCGCGCAGGAATACCGTGAAGTTTTTCCGGAAGCTGTGAAAGGAAGTGGAGAATTTCTGGAAAATGAAAATGAAGAAATCTTGCAACTGGATACCTACAATGCTCAGATTGTGACAGTAAAAGCAATTCAGGAATTGGTAAAAAGGATAGAGGTCTTGGAGCGGGAAAATCAAATTCTGAGAACGGAAGTACGTGAGCTTAAAGTGGGATCGCGCAAAATAAATTAAGCATGAAATCAGTATTATACATTTTAATGATTTTAATTTTTCCGTTTGCCTGCAAGATGGATGATAAAAAGGTCGGTAAAAAGGTGATTTTTTCTGGAATCGTGTACGATGAAAAGGAAAATGCAGCAGCCGGAATAGAGATTGAAATAAATGGAGAGAAAATTAGATCTGAAAAAGGAGTATTCAATGCTCGGGTGGACAGCGCTGATCGATTTGTAGTGAATATCAGAAAATTTGGCTATGGATTGATTTCAAAAATCTATTATTCATCTATCAAGGATAAAAAGTATTACCTGACGAAAGGAACGGTTAAAGTCTTTGACCCTGGAGAGGAAATAGTCCTGCAAGATAACTCCATGAGTGCCAGGGGATCTGAATTACAGCGAGTTGATTGGGCTGGAAACACCTTTCGATCTGTGCCTTTGGTACTTGACAAAAAAGGGAGATTGGTAGATTTTGGCTTTCAATCTGCAGCAACGCAAAGCGCTTTCGACCAAATATCCACTACTCCTATAAACAACCCTGGTGCAGTGGTACGCATACCAGCTAACAGTTTAGTGGGGACGGGTAATGCTAAGCCATCTGGTAAAGTAGCGGTATCTCTTACCACGGTGGATTTGTATTCTGAAGATGGAATGCCGGGGGATTACTCATTTATAGACAGATCTACCAGTTCTGAAGGCTACATGATCAGTATGGGGGCGGTTATGATAGAAGTGTATTCTGAAGATGGGAAAGCGAAGTATCAGCTCAACGAAAAGAGTAAAGCTCAATTGAGTGTTCCTATTGACCCTTTACAGAGAAAATTGAATTCTAGCCTTCCGGATTCAGTGGCATTCTTGATTTACAACAAAAAGGCGGGTGTTTGGGAGCATAATCGATGGGGTGTCATTAACGAAGAAAGAACTGCTTTCACAGCCGAAGTGACTCATTTTTCCGAGTATAATATGGATGTTGAAAAAACAAACCCGGCTTGTGTTACATTTAGGCAACAAGCAGGATTTCCAACATCTTACAAGGTAGCCTCTCTAGACTATTCTGGTGGACTCAGATTTACAACTACTACGATGGGTGGTGTTGTAACTGAACCCGGCAATTGTTTGCCAAGTGATACTTATGGCGCTCAGATGTTATTCAACCTGCCAAGTACGGCAGCAGTAGCAGCCAGTTCATTGAATGAATTGTGCGTTTTGTTCTATGATAATTTTAATGACCCATTAGCTATCTACTCGATACCCATTCCTGATCCATATCCAATTAAGCCTGTTTGCTCTGATATGCCGCCTTACAAGGATTGTTTTCAAATGACCACAATTCCCTTTACGTCCAATTTGCTGGCGGCTGCAAGATTTGATGCTGCAGGAGGTGGTGGAACCATCAAATGGATCTACAATGGAACCCCGGTAACTTATAGTTACGAAATTTGGAAAACCACAACTGCTGCAGCGGACGTTTGCGTCCAAAGTGGCGGAACTTGCATTACTATTCCATCTTCCACCGCCCCCGTAGGTGAAGATCCTAAAATCCCAAATGCGTTTAAGAGTGCAACGCTCGCTGGAATTTCAGCAGGAGAAAGCGTGTGGGTGCGAATGATTATTACAGCCCCGGGAAGTAGTTCGATTGACAGTAATAAGATTACGAATTAAGAATTTTGTGAATACAAGACTACTCATATTGACTTTTTGTGGTTCGCTAAATGCCATTCAATTGCTGGCCCAGCCCAGCCAAGCTGTTTTGCAATCCGTGATCAATGCAGGAGGCGCAACCGGCTCTTTCCATCCTTCAACCACCATCCCAACACACTTCAGTTCGGTTGGTCAACCCATCGTTATGCCTCGATTATCTGCAACTAATTCAGGTGCAGGGGTCATGAATGCCAATGATATTATGTTTCCAACTTCCACGGTATTAGCTGCGCCTACCACGCAAGCCAGTAATCTTGTTATCACCCAACCTTTTACAAACACGCTTCAGCTTACCTGGACTAATGGAAATGGTCAGGCACGCATTGTAGTGGGTAAAGCAGGGCCTACTGTTGACCAAGCGCCCATTGATGATATTACCTATTTTGCATCCTCTTCCTTTACTGTGGGAGATGACTTAGGTGGAGGGAATTACGTGGTTTACAAAGGCACCGGCAACATGGTATCGGTAACTGATATTCAGGAAAATACACTTTACACCTTTTTCGTATTTGAGTACAATGGTGTTCCGGGCTCAGAGAAATATAATATTACTCCAAATCCACCGAATAACCCTAAGAGCTTTACCACTTCAGGTCCCGGATTAGCAACACCAACACTTGCCCTTGACAATACCCCAACATCTGTATCCCCAGGCAATAGCATTTTAGTGTCAGCTCAGTTCTCACCGGCATCATCTATTACTGGAGTTGTTCTTGACTATAGATCGGTTTCTGCAGGAGGTAGTCCAGTCACTCCCCCCATGACTTTAAACGGAGCGAATTGGGAACTAACCATTCAGGCCGCTGATGTGGGAGAGTTGGGTATTGAATATCGAATGACCGCAACCAATGCAGCGGGGTCATCCGATCCTGGGGATTACAAAAATGTTAAAGTAGATCATTCCTCTTCACAAGGATTAACAATTCCTTACACCTCATTCGGCAACCAGCAATCAAGCTACCGCATTGTTTCCGTACCGCTTGATCTGGCTAACAAAACCATGAACAGCGTTTTCGGTACACATCTGGGCACGCCCTATGATGGTATAGGGTGGCGCATGTTCCGTTGGTCAGGGAGCCAAACCATGGAACTGTCCACTTCAACTCTTATTGAGCCTGGCAAGGGGTATTGGTTGTTGATAAGAGAGAATAAAGGTGTTTCCCTTACCAGCGGAGCCGGCACCACTGTGCCGGCCACATCGCAGAGCCCGTTCACGCTCCAAAATATTGCTCCGGAGTGGTACCAGGTGGGCAACCCTTATCCGTTCAACTTGCTGTGGTCTGACGTGCAAGCAGCAAATCCCGGTTTGCCAGGATTAAGAATTTTCGAAGGATCTTTTACTGATGGAACAATTCTAAAAGCGTTCAGTGGTGGATTTTTTAAACTGGCGTCAGGAAGTTCACCCATCGACTTGGTCTTTCCAGTGACCAAAAATCCTTCTGCGGGAAGGGTTCGTGAAAAGGAGTTTAATGCACTTGATCAACCCAATTGGCAGGTAGGCATTACGTTAACACACGGTCAACTCAGTAACGATATGGGAGGGATTGGAATGAATGAAAAAGCCGTTGAAGGTTTTGATGTTCTGGATGGATTTACCATGCCGCGCATTTTTGAAGACTTCCTGGAAGTCAACCACCTTAAAAAAGATGGGAACTCTTTTTTCACCAAAGACATCATCCCTACAAAGTCAAATCATGTCTGGGAGTTTTCAATCGCATCAAGTGGTAAAGAAGATGCCATGACTTTTAACTGGGATAACTCCTACTTTGGAACCAATGACCGTGAATTGTACTGGATGGATGTGGGCACAGGCAAGTCATTTGACATGAGGACCACAAGCCACTATACTTTTAACAAAAATATTTCAGGGCCCTTTAAAATAATTTATGGTGATAAATCATTTATCAAAGAGAATACCATGGTGGACCGATTGATGCTTCATGGTGCTTATCCGATTCCTTCTGATGAGGAAGTTACCATTTCATTTTCACTACCGGGATCGGATGAAACAGTCGCTTCCGTAGAGGTGCATGACCTGCTGGGCAGACAAATATGGATGATCGAAAAATTATTTTCTCCAGGCTACAACGAGGTGAAATGGATACGCAACGGTGAAGCACCTGGAATTTATCTCGCAAGGATTAGTGCTGGGAGAGTGTCCAGACAAACCCGATTAACAGTACGCTGAAAAATTAACTATAAATAATATGAAAAAGTTTGGAATGGTCATTTTCATCCTGTGCATGACCTGGATGTCGAATGCACAAACAATTTCCGGAACCACCAATGAAGTAATGGTAGTAGTTGGCAAAGACTCAGCACCCCCGGTAATCAAGACAGGAGCGATTACAGTTGCTGAACTAGGGTTAACCAACGTACCCCCTTATCACGCTCTTATCATTGGTGTGTCAGAATATAAGAATGCAGGAGCCGGTTTGCCCAACCTTGAAATGCCTGTCAAGGATGCTGAAAAGCTTTATTCTATTCTTACAACCAAGTATGCATTTGATCCCAAGTATGTCACCCTGCTTAAAAACCCAACCCGCGAGGAAATCATCAACCAGATGGATGTGCTTGCTTCTGCAGTTACATCGCGAGAAAATGTGCTGGTGTTCTATGCCGGGCATGGATACTATGATAAAGCAAAAGATTTTGGATACTGGTTGCCATCAGATGCGAAAAAATCAAGTACCAGCGCCTGGATTTCCAATAGCCAAATCAAGGACTACATGAGTGCCATCAAATCAAAGCATACCTTGCTGATCACCGATGCTTGTTTTGGTGGAAGCATTTTTAAAACGCGATCCATTGAAACCATGGTGAGAAAGTTCAACGATCTTTATAAAGATCAAAGTCGCAAAGCCATTACCAGTGGAAACCTGTCGGAGGTTCCTGATCAGAGCATTTTTATCAAATATCTGTTGAAAACACTGGAGGAAAGCCAGGATCCGTTCCTTCCAGCTTCAATTCTATTTTCGCGTATCTATGAACCAGTATCTAATAACGCACCTGTAACGCCTCAGTTTGGAGTGATTCAGGGAGCCGGTGATGAGGGAGGTGACTTTATTTTTATAAAGAAAAATTGAACCTCTAGAGCTTCAAATTTTAAATCGGAAATTCTCGCAGGGTAGTTCTCTATTTAGGCATGATTCGCTTTTCTTTGCAGTAGAATTAATCGAAGGGCAATGCAAGACGTAAAAGTCACAGTCATACAGACAGACTTACATTGGGAAGATATTGGCGCCAATTTGGCCATGTTTGAAGAAAAGATATGGCAGATCGGAGAGCAGACAGATGTGATCGTACTCCCCGAGATGTTCACCACCGGATTTTCCATGAATGCGCCTAAGCTGGCAGAGCAAATGAACATGCGCACGTTCAAGTGGATGAAACAAATGGCTGACCAAACAGGCGCATTGATCCTGGGAAGTTTTATTGCGCTGGTGCACGATCGGTACTACAATCGCCTCCTTTGGATGGAGCCGGGAGCCAACTTCAAAACCTACGACAAGCGGCACCTGTTCAGAATGGCCGAAGAACATCAGGTTTATACCCCAGGTGAAAGTTTGCTAATTGGTCATTGGAAAGGATGGAGAATCTGTCCTTTGGTTTGTTATGATCTTCGCTTTCCGGTGTGGAGCCGCAATAAATGGAATGCCACCTTGCGAAAGCCCACTTACGACCTTGCCATATACATTGCCAACTGGCCCAAAGTGAGGGTCAATGCCTGGGATACCCTGCTCAAAGCCCGGGCCATTGAGAACCTGTCTTATGTTGTGGGTGTTAATCGTGTAGGAATGGATGGGAATGGGGTGGAATACAATGGGATGTCGGCCATCGTGAACCCCAAAGGTGAAGCCATTTTCAGCGTGGAGGGCATGGAAGCCATCAAGACGGTTGAATTAAATGGAAATTCGCTGCAGTCATACCGCGATAAATTTCCCGCTTTCATGGATGCTGACGATTTCTCAGTTGAAGTAGAGCCTATTCCTGAGGCGGATTATTGATTCCCTGAAGGGGTCACATTATATCCTGATTTTTTGAGGGTTGACGTTTCGCTATCTTCAAAATAGCCCTACTTTTGCAGCTTCTAAAAAATTCCTAAACCCCTAGCTTTCAATGGCATCCAAGAAGATTTCAAGGGCCCTTATTTCAGTATTCTATAAAGACAATGTAGAGCCCATCATCACGGCACTAGCCGCTCAGGGTGTGGAATTTGTTTCTACCGGAGGTACACAGGAGTTTATTGAAAAACTGGGCCATAAGGTCACGCCAGTAGAAGCAGTCACCGGTTATCCTTCAATTTTTGGAGGCAGGGTAAAAACGCTGCACCCTGTGGTGTTTGGAGGTATTTTGTATCGCAGGGAAAATGAGGAAGACCTTGCCCAGTCGAGTGAATATAAGATTCCTCCCATTGATTTGGTGATAGTGGATCTCTACCCGTTTGAAGAGACGGTAGCTAAAGGAGGGTCAGAAAGTGACATCATAGAAAAAATTGACATTGGTGGAATCTCTTTGATAAGGGCCGCAGCCAAGAATTTTAAAGATGTGCTCATCGTTTCATCTCGTTCACAATACGATGAAACGTTGGAATTGTTGCAAAACCAAAAATGTGAAACAACACTTGCCGATAGGAGAAAATTTGCCGCCATGGCTTTTGATGTGACCTCTCATTATGATTCAGCTATTTTTAACTACTTCAACATTGAGGCGCAAATTGATAGCTTCAAACTGAGTGTGCCAAATGGCAAGAGGCTTCGCTATGGTGAAAATCCACACCAAAAAGCAGTTTACTTTGGTGATTTGGAAGCACTGTTTGAAAAGCTGAACGGGAAAGAACTCTCCTATAATAATCTGGTAGACATTGATGCCGCACTTCATCTGATGAATGAGTTTGATCAGGAGACGGCTTTTATTATTATCAAACACACCAACGCTTGTGGCGTTGCTACTGGCAGTTCTGTAAAAGATGCCTACCTGAAAGCTTTTCAAGCGGATACGATTTCAGCATTCGGGGGCATCCTTTGTACCAACAAGCCGGTGGACCTGGCTGCTGCTGAAGAGATCAATAAATTATTCTTTGAAATTATTATCGCCCCTGACTATTCAAGCGAAGCATTGGATTTGTTAAGGTCGAAGAAGAATCGGAACATACTTAAGCAAAAGAAAGAGATTGATTCAGACAGGCAATTCAAGAGCCTGTTGAATGGTGTGATCTCACAGGATTTTGATAATGAAACAGACACTGAGGGGAATTTAAAATTTGTAACTAAGAGAAAGCCTACAAGTGCGGAAATAAAGGCCATGTTGTTTGCCAGCAAGATTGCCAAACACACCAAGTCGAACACCATTGTATTGGCGGTAGAAGGACAAATGCTGGCCAGTGGTGTTGGGCAAACTTCCAGGGTGGATGCACTGCGGCAGGCCATCGAGAAAGCAAAAACTTTTGGATTTGACTTGAAGGGTGCTGCCATGGCCTCAGATGCTTTTTTTCCTTTTCCGGATTGCGTAGAGATCGCTCATGGAGAAGGCATTGATGTGGTAATTCAGCCCGGGGGCTCCATCAAGGATCAGGATTCAATTGACTACTGCGATGCCCATGATATGGCCATGGCGATCACCGGCTTCCGACACTTTAAACATTAAGATAATTACCTTGTAAGTTTTTCGAACTGATATACATAAAAATCACAGTTATATTTGCTTAATTTCGGCCCTTTAGAGTAATTATTGCAGCAACACGATGGGACTTTTTGACTTCTTTACCAGTGACATAGCCATTGATCTTGGCACAGCCAATACCCTTATTATCCATAAGGACAAGATTGTGGTCGATGAGCCATCGATTATCGCAATCGACAAAGCCACCAACAAGGTGTTGGCTATCGGTAGAGAAGCCATGCAAATGCATGAAAAGACGCATGACAATATCAAAACCATCAGACCGCTAAAGGAAGGAGTTATTGCTGATTTCCATGCCGCGGAGATGATGATCCGTGGAATGATTAAACTGATAGATACCGGCAAGAGATTATTCCCACCCTCATTGAGAATGGTTATCTGTATACCTTCTGGTATCACTGAGGTTGAAAAACGTGCGGTGCGCGACTCTGCCGAACATGCCAATGCAAAAGAGGTGTACATGATTCATGAGCCGATTGCAGCTGCTATCGGAATTGGAATAGATATTGAGCAACCTGTTGGCAATATGATTGTAGATATTGGCGGAGGAACCACTGACATTGCTGTAATCGCCTTATCAGGAATTGTATGCGATCAATCGATTCGCATCGCAGGAGACACATTCAATCGCGATATCCTGGATTACATGCGCAGGCAACACAATCTACTGATCGGGGAAAGATCTGCAGAAAGGGTAAAGATTGAAGTTGGTTCAGCGCTTACCGAATTAGATGATGGTCCGGACGATTATGAGATCAGGGGCCGTGATTTAATGACTGGAATTCCGAAGACCATAAAAATATCCTACTCCGAAGTGGCTTTCGCCCTGGACAAGTCCATATCAAAATTGGAAGAAGCCGTGCTGAAGGCGCTGGAAATTTCTCCTCCCGAACTTTCTGCCGACATTTATGAAAGAGGAATTTATCTCACGGGTGGTGGTGCACTGTTACGCGGATTGGACAAACGACTTGCCTTAAAAACCAAATTACCCATACATGTTGCGGATGATCCATTGCGCGCGGTAGTGCGTGGCACAGGGCAGGCATTAAAAAACCTGCAACATTTCAAATCAGTATTGATGACTTGATTTCATGGAAAGGCTCTTTTACTTTTTTTACCAGTATAGGGCTTTTTTCACTTTTCTGACGCTGGAATTATTTGCGGCCTGGCTGATTGTGCAAAACAATCAGTACCAAAGTACTAAATTTTTCAACACCTCTAATCGGTTCGCGGCCAACATCGTGAGTACCACCCAGGGCATTAAGGAATATTTTTACTTAAGAGACATCAATGCCGAGTTGGCGGAGGAGAATGCTGAGCTGAGAACAAAGCTGGAACAAAGAAACCAAAGTTTGTATAGCCTTGAGGTGAGAGAAAACAACGATCCGGAAATTATCAATCGATTTGACTTTGTAAGCGCCAAGGTGATCAACAACTCAGTGGCACGATTCAAGAATTTTATCACTATCAATAAGGGAGCGCTAGATGGCATCGAGCCAGGCATGGCAGTGATCAGCGCCTCGGGTGCTATCGGCAAAGTGAAGTCGGTGTCCGATCATTATGCGGTATTGATTTCGTTACTGAATACAGATGAATATACTTCCAGTGTAATTAAAAGAACGAATCATTTTGGGTCGCTCAATTGGGATGGCAAAGACCCGCTCTTCAGTCACCTTAATTTTATTCCACGTCATGCCAACCCGGCAGTTGGCGATACGGTTGTTACTTCGGGATTCAATGCTGTATTTCCCTCAGGGATATTGTTGGGCATAATTGAAGAAGTAGAATTAGGTCCGGAAGCACAGTTTTATGATATCAAAGTGAGGCTGGCTCAGGATTTTACAAGACTCGCATTTGTGGAGGTGGTGAAGAGTAACCTGCTAAACGAGATTGATTCATTGGAAAGCAAAACAATAGGTGATTTGAAATGAGCAGGACGGGCATTTGGCAATTTTTATCCTTTTTCATTTACCTGATAGCACAGGTGGTGCTCATGAAGCACCTGGTGCTGTTCAACACCGCCTTTTGTTTTATTTACATCGCTTACATTTTGTTTCTTCCCATTGAAACCAACACCATGTTGCTCATGGTATTAGGGTTTGTTCTTGGTTTCATGGTGGATATTTTTTACGATAGTTTGGGAATTCATGCGGCAGCGCTTGTGTTGGCAGGGTTTTTACGGAATATTTGGCTTTCCCGCATTACTCCACAAGGAGGCTATGATGCCGGTGAAGGCCCGACTTTGGCAGCCAACGGGATTCAGTGGTTTATTGTTTATACTTTGCCCATCATATTTGTCCATCATTTTACCCTTTTTTTTATTGAAGCAGGCGGGTTTGGATTGTGGTGGTACACTTTTTCAAAAGTTTTTTTTAGTACTATCTTTACATTTCTCATCATCATGCTGATGCAGTATCTGCTGCCAGGGCAACGAAGATCATGAATGAAGGGCGGAAAGAAATTCTACAAATCATCATTATCCTTACAGGGATTGTCTTTCTGATAAAACTCTTTTCCATTCAAGTACTGGACAATCGCTATGCCGAGCTGGCTGACAGCAACGCCATTTTACGTGAGGTTGAATATCCCTTTCGGGGCCTTATCTACGATCGCAATGGAAAACTGATCGTTTACAACACACCCGAGTTCGATCTCAATGTGATCAGTAAAGACATCAGGAATTTTGACTCTGCCCAATTCTGCCAGGTTTTTGAGATGTCGAGAGTGGAGTTGAGAAAGAAGTTTAAGGAGATGCGCGCCCGTAAGGAATATTCTCCCTACAAGCCAACGCTGTTCATTGACAGACTTTCAAATACAGAGTTTGCCAAAATACAAGATCACCTTGATGAGTTTCCAGGACTGTATGTGCAGGCCAGAACTACACGGTCTTACACCACTTCTGCATTGGCCAATGCATTAGGGTACGTAAGTGAAATTTCAAAAGATCAACTGGCTAAAGATGAAACCGGTATTTACCGGCAGGGAGATTATATCGGACAGAGTGGCATTGAAGCATTTTACGAACAACAGCTTAGAGGAAAACGAGGGGTGAAGTTTAAATTGAGAAATGTAAGAGGCATTGAAAAAGGATCGTTCAAGAATGGCGAGTATGATACACTTTCTATTCCCGGAAAGGATTTGGTGAGCAGTATTGATATTGATTTACAGCAGTACGGAGAATATTTAATGAAGGGCAAGGCAGGAAGTGTGGTGGCCATTGAGCCATCCACAGGAGAAATTCTCAGCTTAATATCCGGTCCTTCTTATGATCCCAACAAACTGACTGGCAGGAATTACAGCAGCAATTTTGTATTGATCAGTAGCGATACCAACAAACCATTGTTCACACGGCCATTGATGGCACAGTATCGGCCGGGATCTATTTTTAAAATAGCACAGGCCATGACGGCACTGCAGGAAGGCGTGATTTCACCGGAGACCAGAATTCGGTGCGACCGAAGTATAATCGGATGTCATGGTGATCATTACAATGAAGATTTGGTAGGGGCGATAACAAATTCATGCAACCCGTATTTCCATGGGGTGTTGAGGAGGATGCTGAACCAGGGTGTTTCTGATGATCCGTATGAAGACACCCGAATAGGCCTGGATGAATGGAACAGGCATATCCGAAGTTTTGGATTTGGTGATAATCTCGGTATTGATTTACCCAATGAGAAGACTGGTCTAATACCCAATTCGGCTTATTATGATAAAGCATATAATAACAGGCCCTGGAAATTTTCAAATATCTATTCATTGGCAATCGGAGAAGGCGAAAATCTGGTGGTGCCAATACAAATGGCAAATTTTGCGGCTATTGTCGCCAACCGTGGATTTTATTACAAACCTCACTTGATCAAATCCATTGGCGATGAGGATGCACTCCCGCAATTCAAAGAAAAGCAGTTCACTACCATTGACCCCGCCTATTTTGAATTTGCGGTGGAGGCCATGGGCAAAGTGGTAGAATCAGGGACAGGACAGTATAGAGCCAAGTTGCAAGACATTGTGGTCTGCGGAAAAACGGGTACAGTACAGAATGATCCAATGCCTGATCACTCCGTATTTATAGCATTTGCGCCACGAGATAATCCCAAGATTGCTGTTTCTGTGTATGTGGAAGATGCAGGACAGGGTGCACGGGCGGCAGCTTCTATCGCCAGTCTGATGATTGAGAAATATTTGATTGGAGAAACCAAAAGGCCTCACATCGAGCAGTATGTACTTAACGGACAATTTTTGTATTGAGAAGGGGTAGCGACATAGCAGGCAATCTTGATTGGCCAACCATATTCATCTACATGGCACTTGTCATACTGGGGTGGTTTAATATTTATGCTGCCGTATATGATGAAACCGTAAGTCAGTCTATGTGGGATTTATCGCTGAATTCGGGGCGGCAATTACTATTCATAGCCGCTTCGATTGTCATCATCATGGGCATCATTATAATTGATATGCGATTCTATGAGGCGTTTGCTTATGTGGCCTTTGGTGTCATACTGATGCTATTACTGCTTGTGCCTTTCATTGGAAAAGAAGTGGGTGGGAATAAGGCATGGATAGGTATTGGATCATTTGGGGTTCAGCCTTCCGAATTTGCTAAGTTCATAACTGCATTGGTGGTGGCTAAGATGATCGGGTCAGTCGGTTTCAAGATGGATAATTTCCGCAATCAGATGATGCTTTTTGCTACCATCGGCATTCCAATGGTTCTCATCCTCATGCAAAAAGATACCGGAACAGCGTTGGTTTTTACTTCTTTCGTGCTGGTATTTTTCAGGGAGGGGATGTCACCATTTCTGATGATCCTTGGAATTTGTGCTGCTGTGATTTTTATCCTAACACTACTCATTCCCAATCAACTTTATCTGCATGGAGGCATATTGGCAATATTGGTATTGCTTATTGCACTCGGGAAAAAGAAGTTTAAAAGGATTGTCGTTTTGGCGGTGGGGGCGGTAATTATTATGGGGGTGATTGAAAGTGTGGACTATGTGATTACAGACTTGTTGAAGCCACACCAACAAAACCGGATTAAAGCATTGATCAACCCGGATGCTGACCCCCTTGGATATGGTTGGAATGTCACTCAATCCAAGATAGCCATTGGTAGCGGTGGATTTTTTGGCAAAGGATTTTTGAAGGGCACGCAAACAAAATTCGACTTTGTGCCTGAGCAAAGCACCGACTTTATCTTCTGCACTATTGGCGAAGAATGGGGCTGGATTGGCAGTTTCACGGTGGTGGTCTTGTTTATGGCATTGTTGCTCCGGGTTGTGTTTCTGGCGGAACGCCAAAAATCCAGATTTGCAAGAGCATACGGTTATGGGGTAGCCAGCATTTTCTTTTTCCATTTTGCCATTAACATCGGCATGACGATTGGCTTGTTCCCGGTGATTGGTATTCCGCTTCCTTTTTTTAGCTATGGTGGATCAGCATTATGGGGATTTACCATTTTGCTTTTTATCCTGATCAAGCTTGATGCACACAGGGGTCAGGTTTTGCAACGTTTGTAGGGATTAGCTAAATCTCTTTTCCAGCAATTCAATGAACTCTTCGTACTCTTCGGTTGTCTTGTCCCAATTGGAATAGTGGGAGTCAATGTAACTGGTGGCTTCATCCAGGGATTGCAAAGAATCAATTTTGGCTATGGCATTGTTGAAAAGATCAAAATCACCATTGAAAAGCATTTTGGTAAACATGAATTTCTGATTGATGGTGAGGCGATTTTTAATATCAGAAATTCTTTGGAAGTCATCACTGATGGTGGTGTTCGCTTCAGTTTTTACTTGCTCATTTAAGGTAGGCCTTGGTTTGTTTTGGGCAACGAGAGGTTGCTTTGCTTCGTGGCTCTTTTTTCCATAAAGCTTTTCAATATCCAGGGGCACGACAGTACTTAGTTGATTTACATATTGATCCACATCTTCCGGAGAAAAGTTAACTTCTTCCAGAATGTGATCGAGCAAGGCAAAAGCTTCATTGCCAGTAATATTTTCTATTTTCTTTTCTTCCAGTTTTTGAATCAGTCTCTCCAGGGGTCGTTGGTTGATTTTAATGTATTTGATTTCATTTTTTAACTCTGCTAATTTGATGTGGTCGTTGCCATGCTTGTCCAGTGTGTCGGAATAGAAGTCATAGGGATCAAGAACTAGAAACACCGTTAACCCCACGGCCTTCTTCAGCAAGGGGGTGAAGTGGTCTTTGGCGATAGAGATATGATTGGAAAGAGCATTCTGAAATTGTAGCAGGGCGTCTTTCACCTCCTTGTTTTCGTAATCGAAGTAGGGGCTCTTATACTTGGTCGTTTCCTGCTTCCAGGCTTTGAGCAATTCGCGCACTACAAAAAGGTTAATTTGCCGGGGTTCGCATAATTTGAGAATTTCTGCTCCGGAAATTTTCTGTTGATTGGCAAAAAAAGCATCCACCACCCTGGAAGAAAATGCTGCACTGTATTCCTCTACCGCTTGTATATTGATTTTTTCGTCCATCTCTTTTAATGATTCGCCATAAATAGCTTTATTGTAACGCGGGCACCTCAAATACGTTGCCGACATGGTAAAGATAGTAATAGAAAATCTCGGCAGAAAAGAACTAACGCTCAACAATGAAGTAAAGTCTGTATTGTCTCATTTGCAGGACCATTTTATTGATTGGATGCATGCCTGTGGCGCAAAGGGTAGATGCACCACTTGTAAAATGGAGGTGATTAGTGGGCACGACCACCTGACGGAATTGACATCAGCGGAAAGGAAATACCTAAAATCTGAAGAACTCCGGCCGAATGAACGACTAGCCTGCCAGGCAAGAATAATGGGCGATATTGTCGTCAGGGTTCCGGCCTCCTCCAAGTTGCCTCACATGAAATACAGCGATTAATCATCTGTGAGAGAACTGCCCAAAAGACTAAATTGCAGTCATGTTTGTAGAGCGAGAGTTAAGCACACAAGGGCGAAAACAGAAGTCGGGATGGATTGAAGTCATTACCGGCTGCATGTTTTCAGGTAAAACGGAAGAACTCATCCGCAGGATCAACCGGGCGCTTATTGCGCGTCAAAAGGTGAAGATTTTTAAGCCACACATCGATCAGCGTTATCACCCCACCAGTGTGGTTTCACATAATGAAAGAGCTATAGATTCCATAGCGGTAAGACTGGCTAAAGACATACCTGCCTTGGCCCATGACCAGGAAGTGATTGGAATAGATGAAGCTCAATTTTTTGATGAAGGTATTGTTTCCGTCTGCAACCAGCTGGCCAATGAAGGCAAACGCGTAATTGTGGCTGGGCTTGACATGGACTTTGAAGGTAAGCCCTTTGGCCCGATGCCCAATTTGCTGGCCGTGGCAGAGTACGTTACTAAACTCCATGCCATTTGTACCCAAACTGGCGATCTGGCATCCTTTTCATTTCGCCTTACCAAGGATGCTGATACAGTGAAGTTGGGCAATAAAGATGTTTATGAGGCCCGCAGCCGGTCTTCATTTGTTGAAGAGATGGGTCTTGCTAAAAAGAAATGATGAACATGGGGGTAAGGTGTTTGTGGCTTCTCGTTTTTTTTGCGTCTCACACTATCGATGGGTGGTCTCAGGAAAACATTCCCTTGGGAACATGGCGGATGCATCTTTCTTATAATGATGTAAATTCTTTGGCTGTTTCTGCTGACCGCGTTTTTGCCGCGACAAATATTGGCATCATTATATTCAACAAAACAGATGAAACCATAACCACCGTTACCAAGGTGGACGGATTAGATAATTCAATAATCACTGCGCTTAATCATGATCGACAGCGGGATGCTTTGTTAATCGGTCATGAAAGTGGTTTGTTCACTATATTATCTGGCAATCAATTAGCAGTGATTAATAATGTTGCAGTCTCATCAGCTATTTCCGGATCAAAGAGGATAAATCATATTTTAATCCACGATAAGTGGGCTTTTTGCTCCACTGATTTTGGAGTGGTTGTTTTGGACCTTGACAAAAAAGAAGTGAAGGAAACCTATCGCGATTTGAGTGAATCCGGAGAAGTCTTAAGAATCAATCAATCTAGCATTTTGATGGACTCAATTTTCCTGGCTACTGAAAAGGGAGTAATTCGTGCATCCCTGGTGGGCACTAGTAATCTTTTGGATTATAGAAGTTGGAAGCGGTACGACCAGGGGCAATTGGCGAGTAACATTCCGGTAATTGCCTCTTACGCCAATTCAATTCATATTGGGATCAACGCAATGGGAATATTCCGATTGGAAGGCGGTGCCTGGGTACAGCAAAGTTATTTGCAAAATGAATCTTTTCGATGGTTGTCATCCACCATGCCCAATCTTGTAATCACCACGTGGGATAAGGTCTGGCTTTATGATGGAGTTATGCTTGCACAAAAAGGCGCTAATGAAATTGTGAATCCAGAGGCCGCCATCGAGGACGCCACCGGAATTTGGATTGCAGATGCTGAAGGAGGATTAATCAAAATTGAAGCTTCAGTAGCCAGAAATTATCAACCAGATGGACCTTCATCAAATAATGGCTGGCGAATTAAATATGCAGGAGATGCCATTACCGCAGTCTATGGAGGATTTTCAAATTCCATTCAGCCTTTAAGTAGAAGGCCACTGTCCGATCGGTTTGTAGCTGGTCAATGGAAAAAATTGTCTACGACTTCAATCGGAGACATAACTGATTTTGAGACATGGGCGAATGTTCAGTTTATTTCTTCTTTCGGAACCGGAATCGAACGGGTCGATGAGGAGGGCATCATGATTTTTGATAACTCGAATAGTCCCTTGTCAAAGATCAATCCTGTTGATCAGTTTGTGCCGGTTACAGCAATCGAAGGAAGTTCCGTGGGATTATGGGTGGCCAACTATGGCTCACCTGTTTCATTGCATTTGTTGTCAGCGGATTTATCCTGGCAATCGTTTTCTTTCACCCAGCCGCAAGCAAGCTTTCCCACCGATCTAAAGGTTGACCATTCCGGCAAAGTATGGATGATTGTTGATCCAAATAGGGGTGGCGGCATACTGGTTTTTGATAAATCAACGAATGCAAGTGCTTACTTGTCGACTCAGGCAGGCAATGGTGGGTTGCCGTCTGCCGTGGTGCATTCAATTGCGTTTGATAGAGAAGGGCAGGCATGGATTGGAACGGATGCCGGAGTTGTTTACTATCCAGCCACAGTCAATATTTTTGGTGGCAGCATTGACCCCGTCAGACCTGTTTATGACAACAGGTTTTTATTAAGAGATGAGCAGGTAACGGCCATTGCTGTAGATGGGGGAAACAGGAAATGGCTGGGCACTAGCAATGGCGTGTGGTTGTATGGTCCTGCTGGAGAAAATTTGATTTACAATTTCACAACTGAAAACAGCCTGCTCCCGTCAGATCAAATAATTGATATTGCCATCCATCCGATGAGCGGAGAGGTATTCTTTGCTACCTCCAATGGCATGGCGTCTTTTCGTGCCGATGCTACTGAGAGTATTTCCCGGTTCAGCAATGTAAAAATTTTCCCTAATCCCGTAAGCGCTGATTTTAATGGACAAGTTGCTATCAATGGATTATACACAGACGCCAATGTAAAAATCACCGACATCAACGGCAGAATGATTTGGCAGACGCAAGCCAATGGGGGTACTGCCGTTTGGAACGCCAGGCAGTTGAATGGCAATAGAGTGAGCACGGGCATGTATTTGGTGTTTGCCACTTCCGAGGATGGCGCAGAACGACACGTGGGAAAAATTGCAGTCATTGAATAATGTTGCACAAAACAAAAGGAATCGTATTTCGATTTACACCTTATGGAGAGACATCCATCATCGTAAATATTTTCACGGAAGTGTTTGGCTTGCAGAGCTACATCGTCAATGGGGTAAGATCGAAGACCAGCAAAAGCAAGATCGCCCTCTACCAGCCGCTCACTTTGCTTGACCTGGTTGTTTACCACAAGGAAAATGCCAACATCCTAAGAATCAAAGAGGCCACTTGCGCATACACGTACCATCACTTGCTTTCAGATCCCATAAAATCCTGCATTGGTCTTTTTATCAATGAGGTGCTCAACAAAACAGTCAAAGAGCAATCACACGCGGATGAACTTTGCCAATTTATTTATGAGTCGCTTACCACGCTGGATAAACTGAGCCGGCCCGAGAATTTTCACCTGATATTTTTATTGAAGCTGAGTAAGTTTCTTGGCTTCGGTCCTTTTGCCAAAGCAGAGTTAAGTGCCTGGCTGCTCAGTGAGGGGGAGGAGGCAATTTTGGATTTGCTTTTGGAAAGCGACTATGAGACCATAGTGCCTATGACCAACGACCAAAGAAGAAATTTACTGGATGCTTTTGTCAAATTCTATGGAAGTCATATTGATGGCATGGGGCCCATTAAATCCGTACAGGTGCTGAGAGAAGTATTGAGTTAGCTTACCTCAAGCCTAAAGCCTACGCCATGGTAGTTGACGATTTGAATGCGCTTGTCCTGCGACAAGTATTTTCGTAATCTGGAGATGAAGACGTCCAGGCTCCGTCCCATAAAGTAATCATCATCACCCCATATTGATTTGAGGATATCTTCACGCTTGGTTACCCGGTCCCTGTTGATACACAACAATTTGAGAACTTCAGCTTCTTTTTGGGTAAGTGTTTTCAGCGATTGGTCCAGGGCAAGCGTCATGCGATTGCAATCAAATTCATACGATCCCACCTTGAAAAAAGTCTGATCCTGATGTCCGTTTGTCCTGCGCAAAAATACTTCAATGCGGTAAACCAGCTCTTCCATGCTAAATGGCTTGACGATGTAGTCGTCTCCGCCACTTTCGAATCCCATGATTTTGTCTTCCAGTAAATTTTTTGCGGTGATAAAGAGAATGGGTATGTGGTGATTTTTATTGCGGATGTTTTGGGCCAATGAAAACCCATCTTGCCTGGGTAGCATCACATCCAAAATGCAAAGGTCAAACGATTGACTAACAAATTTTTCATGACCCTCTTCACCATTGATGCATAGGGTAACGTCATAATCTTTATGAGACAATCCGTCTTTGATGACAAAACCCAGACTGGGATCGTCCTCCACCAGGAGAATTTTCGCTTTCATGAAGAGGGCAAGCAAATTTTGAAAACAGTTCCTTTTCCAGCTGTGCTGTCAACCCCGATAATTCCGCGATGGGCCTTCACAATCAGTTTGACATAGTTTAACCCCAGCCCAAACCCTTTCACATTGTGAATGTTACCAGTAGGTACACGGAAAAATCGCTCGAATATTTTGCGATGATTATCTGCATGGATGCCGATGCCGTTGTCCTCCACCTCAATACAAATTGAATTTTTCTTGTTAAATGTGCGCACGGCTATAAGCGGGATAGCCTGATTGTATTTGATTGCATTATCGATAAGATTGTTCAATACGTTTAACAAATGAAGCTTGTCTCCATAAAGATAAGGCTGAGCCGCGTTCAAATAAGTTTTAATTTCTCCTCGCTTTTCCGACAAAGCGTGTGAAGAAGACTGAATTGCTTCAGCGATAAGATCATGCACATTGATCTCTTCCTTGTTTAGTTCTATTTTTTTCTCATCCAGTCTGGCCATCTCCAATACGCGTTCCACCTGTTGCTTTAGCCGATGGCTTTCATTTTGAATAACTGATGCGTACTTAAGCAGCCGCTCCGGTTCATTGGCAATCGTTGGGTTTTTTAACACCTCACTGGATATACTAATGGTCGAGATAGGTGTTTTGAACTCGTGGGTCATGTTATTGATGAAATCCTGTTGCACTTCAGATAATCTTCTTTGTTTTAGAATCACTAATAAAGTGTAAATAAAAAAGAAAACGACAATTAGCAGGACTGCAGATGAAAACCCCCATATTCCCAATTGACTTAACAAGTTGGCCTGCAAAAAAGGAAATTGCACGCCAAAATAATATCCCTCATCGTTCCAGGTGGGCAAATCCGTAATGCTGGCCAGCCTCCTGTCGTTTTTAAAGGAAACGAAATTGCCATACACCATACATTTATTACTGCAATCGTAAACGCCATATTCAAAGGCGGCTGTTATGTTTCTTTTCTCAAACTCCGTAGTTATGAGAAATTCAAGCAGGTTTACATCCACATCTCCATTGATGGCCACCACAAAATAATTGGTAGATAATTGATTGACGGGATTATTGGCTGGTGATGGAGTGTTACTGATCTCAAAAATCTGGTTGGCTACGTTGTGTAGGGCAGTATTCACATCCCGATTAAATTGGTTTTCGCGGATATCGAAGGCTCTTCTCACCCAATAGACCTGGGTGGCTGCAATACCGGCAATACTGATGGCGGCCAATACGATAATAATTCTAAGGGTATTCCTGCTCACCTTACAAAGTTAAACAGTATTCAACCCTGAAAATAAGTTTAACAAGTTGTTAACACTTATTACAATATCATTAACAACCTAATTTCGATTGATTCACAATGTTTGTGGAGAGCGGTCTGGAACTCTGAAAGGAATTTTAGTATTTTTGAGTCTCGGGTTGGGCAAATTAAGTTTAACCTTTTAAAACCATTGAAATGAAGAATTTAGGAGTATTAGTCGGATTGATGTTCTTGTCCGTAGCCTGCTTTGCACAAGTAGCCGCTAGCGGAACGAATGACACAGGAAGCAGCAACATGGCTGTTTTTGGATGGGAATCTGCCGTCCATGATTTTGGAAAGATCAAACAGGGGGTTCCGGTAACGCACGAATTTACTTTTACCAACACTGGAAAGACACCTTTGGTAATTACCAATGTGCAGGCATCTTGCGGATGCACAACCCCAGCCTGGTCAAAAGAACCCATCCCTCCGGGAGGTCAGGGATTTATCAAGGCCACTTACAATGCCGCGAGCATGGGCGGTTTCAACAAGACGGTAACTGTGATGGCCAATGTGGAAGGTGGATTTAAACAACTCTCCATTAAAGGAGAAGTGGTTCAGGAATAAGGAAGTACTTATCCAATTGAAAAAGCGATGAAAATTCATCGCTTTTTTTATGGCTAATCATTTTCATACCGATCTATAATATGTTGGCTTACCATTTTGTAAATGGCAGCCAGCGATTCATCGTGCTGGAGGAATTCGACATGATGGTCGAGAACCTCAAAGTCACCCCTTTTAGCCGGTCCGGTCTGCGAATGATTCGGTCCAATGCTAAGCGCCTTACTCAGCGTTTCGGATATCAAAGGTTTTATTAGATCAAAGTTCAGTTTATTTTGATCGAGTAAATCTTTGCTGATGGTAAGCATGTGGTTGGCAAAATTGGAGGCAAACACGGCAGCAACGTGTAGCGCCTTTCTTTCCCGCGATCCAATCGTTTGTACATCGGAGCTTATTTTTTTGGCCATTTGCAGACAAATCTTTTCTGCATCGGGCGTTTCACTTTCAATAAAAATGGGAATGGATTTAAAATCCACTTTTTTGGATTTGGTAAAAGTCTGAAGCGGATAGAAGACTCCAATGTGTGGCGTGGCTGCATATCCCAGCACGCTTAATGGCTGGCTTCCAGACGTGTGAAGGAGAATGGCATCGTCTGGTAAAACAATATCCTGAGCAACCGACTTGATGGCATCATCAGCTACTGCAATGATAAAGATGCGAGATTGGCTGTCCGAAAAATCAAGCGTTGTTTTTATTTCAGCTTGATAGAGCCTTCCGGTAAGTTGTTTTGCGCCACTGGAATTTCTGCTGTATACCTCTTTGACCACGTAGCCTACGTTGTCAAGTGCAGGCGCCAGGTGCCAGGCAAGATTGCCAGAACCTATAAATGAAATTGCATATGACGACATTCATTCAAAATTAATTAAATACCTGACCAAAGTCACTTAGTTTGGCTTCAGGTGCGCTTAAATTGCGGCTTAATTTTTAAAACGATGACACCAGATTACGTTTCCGCAGAGCATGCTATCCGGCACATAAAGTCAGGGGACCGTGTTTTCATTCATGGAAGTGCGGCTACACCACACCATTTACTAAAAGCCTTGGCGAAAATTGCAGGGTCTTTGCAAAATGTGGAATTGATAGCTGTAAGTACGCTGGGTGAAATGGAAATTGCCAAACCAGAATACAGTAATAGTTTTTATTTCAACTCGTTGTTTGTTTCAGACAATGTGCGGGTAGCCATCAATTCTGAGCGGGGAGAGTATATTCCTATATTCCTAAGCGAAATCAATAAACTTTTCGAGAAGGGGATTTTGAATCTAGATGTTGCCCTGGTGCATGTTTCGGTTCCTGACAAACATGGGTTTTGTTCGCTGGGCACTTCGGTAGATGTGGCCCGATCAGCCGTTCACCATGCAAAGAAAGTGATTGCCCAGGTGAATCCGAATATGCCGCGAACCCATGGTGATAGTTTTGTGCATATGAGTGCGTTTGACTTTATGGTGGATTGCAACGATCCATTGCCTGAGGTTTTCTATGGTGCCCGAATAACGGAGCCTGATCTGGCGATTGGAAAGTTTTGCGCAGAATTGATAGAAGACAGATCTACACTTCAAATGGGAATAGGCTGTATCCCGGATGCTGTGCTGAAAAGTTTAGACCATTGTAAAGATCTGGGCATACATACTGAAATGTTTTCGGATGGGGTGATGGATCTGATTAAGAAAGGGGTAGTTACCAACCGTTTCAAGAAAAAACATCCGGATAAGGTGGTCACTTCATTTGCCATTGGATCAAAATCACTATATGAATTTATTGACGATAATCCACAGTTTGAGTTTCTTGAAGCAGACTATGTGAATGACACCAGGATCATTCGGTCGAACCCAAACGTAGTGGCCATCAACAGCGCATTGGAAGTGGATCTTACAGGACAGGTGTGTTCCGATTCCATAGGCACCTATCATTATTCAGGAGTAGGCGGACAAATGGATTTTATTCGCGGTGCTTCTCTTTCAGAAAATGGAAAGCCAATTATAGCTTTACAATCCACCACGAAAAAAGGACAGTCCAAACTGGTCCCATTTCTTAAGCAAGGTGCAGGGGTTGTCACTACACGGGCGCACGTTCATTACGTGATCACAGAATTTGGAGTGGCATACCTCTATGGAAAAAATCTGCACCAAAGAGCGCTAGAACTTGTGAAAATTGCACATCCCGATCACCGCGAATTCCTGGACCGGGAGGTAGTCAAACGATTCGGAAGCAACAAATATTTTGTGAGCTAGCTCTTGATACCAGTTCCGTGAGATATTTTCATCAGGGAAAGAAAGATTTCGATTAAGTGGATCGTGCTATTGAGAAAGGTAGGGATAAAATTTGGCTAACTTTGGCTCGTGCTGAGGAAGCTTGTTATCGGTTCAATGCTTATCATTTGGTCTTGCTCAGGACCTGAGGAGGAAATTAACTGTTCGTCTCTTTCCCTTAATTTAAAAGACAAGGAAGACCCGACTATTTGCTCCCCGCCAAATGGGTCAGTCACTTTAGGAGTTCAGGGAGGGGAAATTCCATATGCGTTTCGTTTGAATGATGGGCCCTTTCAACCAGACAGCTTGTTCTCAGGTCTTCAGGGAGGCAACTATTTGGCTGAAGTAATGGATGCTAATGGGTGTTTGGGCTCCATCAGCATAGCCCTTTCCAGTTTCGCTACTGATTTGACAGCTGAATTTGCTACCATGCCTGATACTGATTGTTTAGGAGAAAATGGACAAGTTTCATTTACAGCAAGCGGTGGAGTACCTCCCTATCAACTCAAATTTCAGAACACAACGATCGGTGGCCCTTTGACATTAAACGGACTTTCGCAAGGCACATATCAGGCATCAGTTGTAGACACGCAGCTTTGCGAATTTGTAATGGCCTTTACGATTGTCAAAGGAAATA
The DNA here is from genome assembly GCA_964395905.1 of uncultured Ohtaekwangia sp. Taxonomy (GTDB): domain Bacteria; phylum Bacteroidota; class Bacteroidia; order Cytophagales; family Cyclobacteriaceae; genus ELB16-189. The sequence continues at coordinate 16,932 of CAYNCP010000009.1, read as the reverse complement.
GTGACATCAGTTGGGCACTGGATATTAAGCCGATCATTGACATGCGATGCGCCAAACCGCTATGTCACGTAGCGGGAACTGGCAGATCAGATTTATCCAAATTGCAGAACGTCCAGCAATTGGCACTTCAAATTAAGACCAGAACTCAAAATGGTTCAATGCCATTTGATGAATCAATGCCAGTGAATGAGATACAATTGATAGCCTGTTGGGTAGATGACGGAGCGCTCAATAACTAAACGCTAACACCATAAATTTCTGTGAGTTTTTCCACTGTGAATGCGATGTCTTGCGGTGTGGTAAATTTGCTAAATGAAAAACGCACAGCACCCCGCTTTGATCCTGGATAAAGGGTGTTAAGTACATGTGATCCGGTTGATGCACCGCTGGAGCAGGCACTGCCACCTGATGCGGATATGCCAGCCAGGTCCAGATTAAAAAGGAGCATCTCATTTTCCTCTGATTCAGGAAAGCTTGCGTTAAGGACGGTATATAAGCTGTGATTGATATCTCCTGACTCGCCATTAAAAGCTATTCCGGGAATATTGGCTTTCAGCAACTCAATCATCTGTGTCTTCAACCCCTTGATGTAAGAGGTGTGCTGTTCCATATCGCGGTAGGCAATTTCCATTGCCTTGGTAAGGCCAACGATGCCGAAAGTGTTTTCGGTACCCCCTCTCATGCTTCGCTCTTGTGCTCCGCCATGAATAATGGGCAGTATCTTCTTATCTTTATTTATATACATGAAGCCAATACCTTTTGGCCCATGGAATTTATGGGCTGCTGCTGTCATGGCGTGTATTTTGGCATTTTTCAAATTATGGCGATAGTGGCCAATTGACTGTACGGTGTCGGAGTGAAAATAACCCTTGTAAGTATCGACCAAATTGGCTACTCGTTCCATATCCAGCAAATTGCCAATCTCATTGTTGGCGTGCATTAGAGAAACCAGCGCCCCTGGATATTTTTTCAATAGGTTTTCAAGATCTGTATAATCCACATTACCCTTGTCGTCAAGTTTCACCAGGTGCAAATCAATGACGCCCTCTTTGGCGAGTAGTTCCAGGGTATGGCTGACGGCATGATGTTCAATGGGCGATGAAATGGCATGCTTGATGTGATAGGTTTTGATGCTTCCTGCAATAATCGCATTGTCAGCCTCAGTGCCTCCGGAGGTAAAAATGATTTCTCCTGGAGTACAATTCAGGATCTCAGCTATTTTTTTGCGACCCATTTCAATGGCCGACTTCACCTTGCGCCCATGACTATGTGTAGAAGAAGGATTGCCAAAATCGTTCAACATGAACGGCTTCATTGCTTCAAATACTTCAGGGTCCAGCGCGGTTGTTGCCGCATTGTCAAGGTAAACGCTCATGATACTAGAGATTTGGATGCAGAGATTGAGTTGATTTCTTTAATTATTCGCTGAGCCAAAATTTGCGCCTTTTTTTCAGTTTGAGATTCAGCATATATTCTAATGATGGGTTCGGTGTTTGACTTCCGAAGGTGAACCCATTCCTTTTCTTCTTCAAAATTGATTTTTACACCATCCAGGGTATTGATATTTTCATTTGAATACTTCAAAATTATTTGTTCCAGGATAGAATCAACATTCAAATCTGGAGTTAATTCTATTTTATTCTTTGAAATAAAATAGGAGGGATATGAATCTCTGAGTTTAGACATTTTTTTACCTGACTTAGCCAGGTGGGTCAAAAATAAACCAATTCCAATGAGTGCATCACGGCCATAGTGAAAGTCAGGAACAATAATACCGCCATTGCCTTCACCCCCTATGGTTGCCTTTACCTTTTTCATTGCTGTTACTACATTGACTTCGCCTACAGCAGATGCATGGTATTTGCCCCCAGCTTTCTCGGTAACATCGCGCAAGGCCCGAGTAGATGACATATTGGAAACGGTATTTCCTTTTTTTCGCTTTAAGTAGTAGTCAGCTATTGCAACCAGCGTATACTCTTCACCGAAAGCCTTTCCGTCTTCCTGAATGAATACCAGGCGGTCTACATCCGGATCCACCACAATTCCCAGATCATATTTCCCCTTTTTTACTTTATGGCTGATCTCCTTTAAATGCTCAGGCAGTGGTTCTGGATTATGAGGAAAATTACCGCTGGGGTCGCAGTAAAGTTTCTTAATTTTTTTCACACCCAATTCCTCAAGCAATTCAGGCACCGCAATGCCACCAGTCGAGTTAACGGCATCAACTACAATTTTGAATTTTGCTTTTCGAATGGCCCTCACATCCACGAGCGGATATTTTTTCACCATCTTAATGTGTTTGCTGATGTAATTGTTGAGTTGTTTATACTTTCCAAGTTTATCAACGGGTGCAAAATGGATGTTTCCTGTTTCGGCAATTTCTAAAATAGCCGCTCCGTCTGCAGCCGAAATAAATTCGCCTTTGTTATTCAGCAGTTTTAGGGCATTCCATTCCTTGGGGTTGTGGCTGGCAGTGAGAATTATGCCGCCTCCCGCTTTTTCCAATGGTACGGCCAACTCTACGGTGGGTGTGGTGGAGAGACCCAGGTCGATGACGTCAATTCCCATACCCTGAAGCGTGGCACAAACAAGTTCATTTACCATCTTGCCTGAAACCCGGGCATCCCGGCCTACCACCACCTTTTTACCTTTTTGCTGAAGTACCCATGCGCCATAGGCTGAAGTAAACTTTACCACATCCAATGGTGTAAGCGCCTCACCTGGCTGGCCGCCAATAGTGCCCCTGATGCCGGAAATTGATTTAATTAACGTCACTTTATTAGTTTTAAAATGAGAATGCGAATTTAAGTAGGATAGTTATAGAAACTATAAAATTCCGGCAAATTGAGATGGAACCTCACAATTAGCCCAACACATTAACTTGAAATTATTTTTTGCTTCCGATTTCGGGAAACTCAGCAGAGGTGGTCTGCGTGGCTTGATCCGGGTTGGCGCAAGCTTCTCCTGCACTCAGCGTTTTACCACAATACCCACATGTGGTTCCTTCTTTGACCAACCACGGGCTCTGTGAGGCACAGGTTCCTCTAAATTCGCCATCTTTTAGGAAGAGCAGGCGAACGGACATTAAAACGAAGAATAAGGCGATGAAACCTATGGAGAAAAGTAGAACAGTCATCTTTGTTAACTTTGTGCAAAAATACTCATCTATCTAACATCAGGTCAATTATTTAAGTTTAATAAATATGAGAAAACCGCCCGTTGTTCCGGATACCAAACGCGAAGAAAAACTCAAGGCATTTGACCGGTTGTTAACCATCATGGATGAGTTGCGAGAAAATTGCCCCTGGGACAAAAAGCAAACCATGGAGAGCCTTCGTCACCTCACCATAGAAGAGACCTACGAATTATCGGATTCCATCATCGAATCCAATCTGGATGAGATCAAAAGTGAGTTGGGTGATTTGATGCTGCATAATGTATTTTATGCCAGGATAGCCGCTGAAAAGAAAGCGTTTGACATAGCCGATGTGCTCAATGCGATTTGCGACAAATTGATAGAACGTCATCCACACGTATACGGAGATGTAATTGCGGATAACGAAGAGGTGGTCAAAGCCAATTGGGAAAAATTAAAACTGAAGCATGGAAATAAATCTGTGCTTGAAGGAGTTCCTAAATCATTGCCAGCGTTGGTTAAAGCAATACGCATTCAGGACAAAGCCCGTGGTGTTGGCTTTGACTGGGAAAGGAAAGAACAGGTATGGGAAAAAGTAGAAGAGGAAATGCAGGAATTCAAAACAGAGTTTAATGCTGTAGAATTAAATAGCATGGACAAACAAAAAGCAACGGAAGAATTTGGCGATTTACTTTTTTCTCTGGTCAACTACTCGCGGTTCATTGATATTGATCCTGAGGAGGCTTTGGAGCGAACGAATAAAAAATTTATTAAGCGATTTCAATATTTAGAGTCAGAATCATTGAAAGACGGGAAGAAACTGGGGGAGATGAGCCTGGCAGATATGGATACCTATTGGGAGAAGGCAAAGTTGCTGAAGTAAAAACAAAAATTGCCCGCAATTACTGCAATTTGAGCTCAGTGATTTATAAGCAACGACTTTATTAATGTGATTTTTAAAATGCCTAGCGTTTTTCTGCTAAAACATCACAAATCTTACACTGCACCGTTCTGATAGCTTTTAGGGTTTACCTTGCAATTAATTTTTGAAGGTGGACTGGAATAAAGATATCAAAGTGCTTGGAGGGCTTCCCCTGATGGGTTTATTGGCCATCATATTCATCTCTTCAGTATGCCTTGTTGTCATAAATTATTATACTTTAAAAACGATGTCAGCTGTGCGGGCTTACATCAATGGTGAGTCCAACTACTCGAAGGGTGAGAAGGATGCCACCCAAAGCCTGATATCCTACCTTCAAACATATGAACCTGAATACTGGAATGATTTTATCAGCAATATCAGCATACCTCAGGGCGATAGCCTTGCCAGGGAAGTGTTGTTGGATAAAGGTGACAAAGCCACCATTCGCATGGGGTTTATTCAGGGAAATAACCATCCGGATGATGTGGAGGATATGATTTGGCTGTTTCAGACATTTAAAAATATGCCATTGATGTCTAAGCCTATTGCTATCTGGGAAAAGGGAGACTCATTGATTTGGCAGAAATATATTCTGGCCAGCCGAATAAAAGCAGCGATAGGCAATGGAACCATCAACGAGAGCCAGGACTTTTTTCTTGAAGCTTTATTGCAAAATCGCCTCGAGCTCACCAAAAAGGAAATTGAGTTTTCTGAGAGCCTGGGAGAAGTGGCCCGGAAAATCAGGGACTATTTATTTTATACCAATGCGTTTATCATTTTGCTTATTCTGAGTAGCGTCTCTTTCTATGCGTATAAAATGTTTAAACAATTGAGAGTACAAAACAGAGAGCTTGCTCATGCCAATGAGGAGTTGGATAGAATGGCCTATGGTGTTTCACACGATTTGCGTGCTCCCATAAATTCAATGCTTGGGTTGGTAAACCTGGCGAAGGGGGAAGGTGATCTCAACAAAGTAGAAACCTATCTGGATATGATGAAGAGAGCACTCGTTACCCAGGAACGCTTCATCAAAGAAATGATAGCCATTACCAGGGAAAATAAAAAGGTGGTGAAGTTAGATGTTGTAGATTTAGATAACCTTATCGATCAGGTCATCGAGATGCATAAACACATGACCGGTGCAGAGGGAATCGAATTTTCCAAGGTGGTGGGCGTTCATAAAGTTTTTACTGATGCACATCGATTGGAGATTATTCTCAACAATTTGGTCTCCAACGCCATCAAATATCACGATCAGTCTAAGGTGAGTAAGTTCATCAAAATTCATACCCGCACTGAAAATGAAAAAGTGCTCATTGATGTAGAAGATAATGGAGTGGGTATTGACGGAAAAGACAAAGTGAAAATCTTTGAAATGTATTACATGTCAAAAGACAGAGAAAAAGGATCCGGGCTTGGATTATTTATTGTCAAAGAGGCGATTGCAAAGCTAGGTGGTGAAATAAAAGTGGAGTCATCTAAAGGGCAGGGTTCAACATTTACAATAATTCTAAAAAAATAACAGTCAAATAAGATTATTTGCGTAAGCATACTTAATTAGCCCGACAAGGTTGGTGGCGCCTGTTTTTCTGAGGATATTTTTGCGGTGTGATTCAACCGTTCGCTCACTGATGAACAAAATTTCAGCTATTTGACGACTGTTAAATTCCTTAGCTACCAATTTGATGATTTCGAGCTCACGGGAAGTAAGCACGCCTTTTTCTTCATCGTCTCTGGCATAGATAAGTATTTCAGCAATTTCATCGCTTAAGAAGCGCTTACCGGCAATAACTTTATTAAGTGCGTCAGATAAACTGCGATGCGTATCCTTTTTTAAAATATATCCATTTACGCCTTCCTTCAACAGTTCTTTCACAATGGAAGGGTCGTCATGCATGCTTAGTATAATGATTTTAATCTCAGGCTGCATGGCTTTGGCTGCTTTTGCAAGTTCATGACCGGTCAGACCTGGCATCTCGTAGTCGGTGATCAAAACATTAAACTCTTCTTGCCTGAGCAGTTCAAGGGCCTCCTTGCCGGAGGCGCATATGGCAGCTACTTTGAAAGGCGGTCTGATAAGCGTACTGATCCCTTCTGCCACCATTTGATGATCGTCAACAATAAGTACATTGTGGATGTGTCTACGAGCGTTCATCCTTTCCAGAATTGTCTTTACCCAGATCTTGCTTCTGATCACAGTCATTTAATAACAAAGCAATCAGTTGGCTTTCAAATTTCATATCCGTAAATCTTGGTATTTTTTAGGGTCCATTGGCTTGAGTGATGTCACTTTATTGGGGACATTAATAATTACGGTGGTGTTTTTTCTGCCGGGTTTTGAGTCAATCTCAATTTGGCCTTGCATCAAATTTATCCTAGACTGAATGTTCGTCCAGCCGTTGCCAGATTTACTGGATTTAAAATTTTCAGGATCAAATCCAATCCCATCGTCTTCAAAAGTAATATTAAGGTGATCATCGAAACCTGTAAAGGACAAATTAATGTTGGAAGCATTTGAATGCTTGAGGATATTGGATATTAATTCCTGGGCGATTCGATAAATAGAGATTTCAGTGAGCCCATCAAGCCGGTCATTCGCCTCGTGTACATAAAGGTTTATCGATACCTTTTTTGATTGATTTATTTTTCTGGCTAATTCTTTAATCGCTGGAATTAGCCCTTCCTTGATTAATACTGGAGGCATGAGGTTGAATGCCACATTTCTGATTTCATTTTGTAAATCAGCCAGCAACTGTTCTGAGTTTTCAACCAGTTCCACCTGCTTTTCAGTTGAACCCTTTTCTTTTATGGATTGAATATTCAAATTCAGTGCAGTAACGAGTTGTCCGATACCATCGTGCAAATCGGAGGCAAAGCGTTTTCTTTCTTTTTCCTGAGAATCAATGACAGAATTGATTTGTGCTTCTCTAAAGCGAGCTTTTTGTTCCTGTAAAACGGCTTGTTGTTTGAATTTGTCCCTTATGCGAATCAAGTAAAATACAATTGTCAAAAGCGCCACTGTGAGTACAAGGCCAACAATTAGAAAAGAATTTTTCTGGATGGTGGCTTTGCTAAGCTTATTTTCAGCATCCAAATAAGTTATCTGTTGATCTTTTTTCTCAGTTTCGTATCGTGTTTGTATCTCTTGAATCACTTGCATGCGCTGAAGATTGAATAAGCTGTCGTTCAGCGTGTAATAATTTTCTTTATAGGCCAATGCATTCTTGTAGTCACCTATCGAAATATAAATTCCGGCAATCTCATTGTAGCTGTATTTGACTAAATCGGTATATCCAATTTCACTGGCCATCGCCAATCCTTTTTTTAACTGTTTCAAAGCATCCAAGGGTTTTCCCATTCTGTTAAGAAATTCTCCATGCGTCACATGGGTTGCCGCTACACCTTGCCAATCACCAATAGCCTCTCTAATAATTTTTGACGAATCGAGGTATTGCAAAGACAGTGATGCTTTGTTTTCATGTAACGCAATCTCAGACAGGTCAAGATATACATAGCCAAGTCCAACGCTGTCGCGTGTCTGCTTTCGGATTTCATAAACCTCCAAATAGTAAGGCTTGGCTTCTTCTATTCTATTTTGAACTGAGAGGATGGCGCCACGATGACCCAGGTTTGTTCCCAACAATTCAAGATCATTAATTTCTCGCGCATATTTTTCCGCACTATCCAGAGATTGAAAGCACCGGCTAAAATCCTTTTGTTTATAATAAAATACTGCAACTTCATTGTATGCAGCGGCCAGGCCGGCCTTGTGATTTAATGAATCAAATAAATCGAGGGCCTTGAGGTATGAACCCAGCACCTCATCATATTTACCCGACAAATATGTAATCATGCCACGATGAAATAAGGAATAAGCTTCATCTAATTTCCAATTGTTTTGGCGGGCCACTTGACTCGCCCATTTCGTTAATTCACTTGCATTATTAAAGTCCGCACTGTACAAGGCGTAAAAGTTTTCGTTGATAAATTTGATTTTTGCCTGATCATTCAGTGCGGCCATCTGTTGTAAAGCCCCCTGCTTTGAGAAGTCGGGGGGTTGTGCTCCCATAAAAAAATTAGGCATAATGGCGAATGCCAGGAAGAGTGGATGAGAGTAACTACGTATTTTCACTGATGTTAAAAATACCAAAAAGCATGGATTGAGACCATGCATAATCCCTACGATATTTCGGGTGTTGTTCAAAAAACCAAACCCTATGAAAAAGTACATTACCCTGGGCTTAGCCATGCTTGTCTTCGCAACTTTCACAGTTGCCCAAGTCGCCATCAAAGAAATCAGTTCCATTGGCCAAAAGAAATTCAAGACAGCCGCAAAGAAAGTTTATATCGCTGATTTCAGGGTCAACTACCAGCTCTTGTATAGCCAGACTGAAGTGGCTGAAGGCGGTAGGGAAATTGGAGGTGGCTATAGGGGAGATGCCAAGGCAGGTTTAACGATGGGTGTGAAAGGACTGAGTCAGGAAGACCTGGCTGAGATTACAGACGAGATTTACGAGCAGTATGTCAAGCAGTTTAAAGAAATGGGTTATGTGCAGATTAGCGCAGCGGAGGCAGCGGGAATAAAGGAATTTGAAGGCTATGAAATGAAGTCCGGAGGCACATTTAGCGAAGACCAAGTGCCTGGCTTGATCAGTACTGTACCCTCCAATTATGAGTATTTGATAAAAGGCACGAATTCAAAGGGAAAAGAAAAGACAAGATTTAACGGGTACAAGGCGTCTGCACAATTGGGAGGTGTTATCGTTGCCAGATTAAATATTGATGTGCTTTTTGTTGAAGATGCAGAATCCGGGGCCAGCAAAGGCCTATCAAAGGCGGTGGGAGGTGTAGCTAAAATAGTTGTTCGTCCTAATCTCAGAATTGCAAATGCCCAGTCTTACAATGAATTCTATTTTGCAGAAAAAGAAATCAAGCCGCTCTCATATACCAAATGGAAGTAAAAGATCCTGTAGAAATTCCAGGTGTGTTTGAAGATAAGAAATACAGGGCAGCCGAGTCAGCACAAACCGACAATTGGGGGACGCAGGTAGGCACCATGAAATTTTTTAACGTGTCTGATACTTATCTTTCTAAAACTATTCCGTTGGAGTGCGATGGCAGCAAATACAAAAACGGAGTGAAGAAGGCAGCCAGTAAGTATGTAGACAGTATTTTCGCCATGTTTAAAGGTTATTAGCAAACGCAAGACAATTATTTGAAGTAACTCCTCAGGGGTTACTTCTTTCGTTTTTTACTCTTGTCGTATCACCCCATTCAAAGTACTCCCCTGCCTCCAACTCCAGCTCCTTCTTTTTCTTTTTTCCTTTCAGTTTGAAGGCTTCTTTTAGTTCAATCACTTCTTTTTTTAAGTCACTGACGATTTTTTTCTTTACCGCCTCTTTGTCATAGCTTACCTTATAGTCATCCGTGGTGCCAATGATCTTTAAGAATATTTTAGGATGCCCGGTATTGTCATCTTCAATGGCCCCAAATGCTTCATCCGGATCAATTTTTCTTTTGCTTCGAAGTGGGGCTATTACCCGGTAATTGATTCGTTGATCAAATGTGTGCGTGCCACTAATCTGTATGGTGGTTACGTTGCTGCTCACTTCCATCAATGGAATGTAGATGATTTTGTCTTCAATATGAATGTCGTTTTTGAGATCAGCAAATCGCAATCGATTAAGGCCATCGTCATCCAGGTAGCGATCTAGTTCATGCAATGGCTCGAAGTTATTGAGTTGTCCGTTTTTTATGGTGGTACTAATGTTGGCCTTAAGTGTTTCCTGAAAAAGATTTAGCTTTTCATTCAGTGTCATTTCTATCTCCACATCTGCATAAGCCTCACCTCGCAAGTGTTTATCCTGGATAAATGTTTGCTGAAAATTCTCAAACACATAAAATGTGCTATCCACATGCACACCATTTACTTTAAACGAACTGATCACATCTATGGCTTTGTTATTCTTGGCATCCGCAATGCCGTCCAGTGACAAGGAACCACCCATGGCTTTGAACTTAATATTGCGGGCAACAGCCATTTGATTTTTGATCAGTAAATTACCTGTTAGGTTTGTGGGTTTGAACTTTTTGTAGTGCATGGATTTTACATCACAATTGAAGTTCAAATATAAATTGGGAGATATACTAAAGTTAAAATCGTTTGAGCCCTGCTGACCGAAACCAATCTCAAACAGTTGATCCAGATCAATAAATTCTGATTTCAAGTCCGTTTCGATGCCAATGGGTTGGTTTTCGAAAAGTAAAAATGTAATGATGTTTTTGAAAAAACCGTTTAACTCAAAATCACTGTTTTCCAATTTTCCTTTCACATTACTCAGTGCAAGATCGTTGTTGGTAAATTGTAAGGCCCCGTTGAGGTTTTCAAAATGAATATTTTGTGAACCGTAAACAAAGTCAATACTCCGCATGTCAATCGCTCCGTTGGCAATGACCTGCTGAGCGGTGGCTTTCTTTTTCAATAAATTGGTATTGCCTTCAAACGAAACATCAATACCTATGTCTCCGGATAGATGCTGCACATAGGGGATTGGATAAAAATTGTTGATAGCGGCTGCCTCCAGATCCCCCTTGAACACAAACTTAATGTAAGGGTTTTCAAAATTCTGGATAGAAAGATCAGTCTGAAATGGGCGGTTGTTCAGCACGCCATTGGCATTTTTTAAGAAAAGCACTGCATTGGAAAAATCCGTAAGGGAAGGACTGGCAAAGGAACCCTCCAGGTTGGCGTTTTCAATTCGCGATTGATAATCCGGATGGAAAAGCGTTGTGTTATTGCACCCAAACCGAATGGAGATGGAAGGTTCTGCCCGTGCACTGATTTCACCTTTCAAATCCATACTAAAATACACATCTCCGTCACTTTCGTATTTTGAAAGCCGTTGGTTGGTTTCTTCCGGCATCAATGACAACAATGTTTGAATGTCGGTGTTCTTACCATCGACATGTATGTCGATCAAATTTTTTTCCTTGAAAGCATAGGAGCCTGCTATTTCAAATTGTGATTGGTGAAGCAGCAAGTTGGAGGGATTTATTGATAAATGCTTATTCAGGTCATTGTAAATAAGATCAGCTTCCACATCAAAGCGTTTCATTTTCAGAAACTGGCTGGACTTTACAGCAATTTGTTCTGTGGTAACATCGCCTTTCGCCAGAATGGTATAAAGGTCGCCATCAATATTAATGGAGGCTGTTAGTTTTTCGCTGGTAAAGGAGTGATCCTGATGGCGGCTGATGTCACGGTAGGTCACTTTGGTATCCGTCAGGTTCACATTACGAAGGTCGAATTGAATGGCGCCAGCATGATTGCCTTCAGATTTTTTGAGAATGGTATAATTATTAACACCTTCTGCAGAGATTTTCAGATTGGTTTCACTGTCAGTGATTTGTAATCCCCGAACGGAGTACCTTCCCTGCCACACTTCTATGGGATTGAGGTAGAAAGAAACTTTTGCGGCCGTAAGCAATGGGTAGTTGCCGCGTTGACTGTCTTCGATGTAAACATCATTGAAATTAATGGCCAGGTTCGGAAAGTCGCCCCACAGGGAAATATCAATCTTTCCAATCTTGACCGGTGTATTGAGGTTTTTATTGGCTTCGGTAATGAATTGTTGAATGATTCGGTCTTGAAACACATAAACTGAAATCAACAAGGCAATCAGAATGGCTCCGATGGCAAGGGAAAAGTAAAAAAACAGGCGTTTTAGGCGTTTCAAGCAAAAAATGGGATAGCACTCTACTAACGCAAAATTCAGCCCAATCTGATTCAAAAACAAATACGAGCTATCAATGTCAATACACCTGCGACTCTGCGTCTTTTCGGTTTAAACAGCAGGTCATGAAATTATTGACCGCAAAGATACAAATGGCCATCTTTTAAAAATCCATTCCATTTTGAATTTAAGATACCGATCGGTATCTTTGCGGTATGCGCAACCCGGAAGTCACGAAAGAAAAGATCCTCAGACAATCAGGACAATTATTCAATACCCAGGGATACAAGGCTACCTCGTTAAGGGATATTACTGAAGCCACAGGGTTTACCAAAGGCGCCATTTACCGCCATTTTAGTAGTAAGGACGAATTGGAAATGGAAACGCTGTCTCACTTATCCAATCAAATGTTTGAATTGGTGAGAAGACGCATCAAAGAAGCTCAGACTGCCGGAGCCAAACTCAGGTCCATTTTCAATTTTTTTGAAACCTATATTTCAAAGCCGCCCATCAAAGGCGGATGTCCGTTGATGAACGTAGCCATTGAAGCGGATGATGCGCATCCACAATTGCGCAAACGCGCAGTTTTTATTTTGGATATGCTGCGCGATTCTGTTATCACCATTCTGAACAATGGAATCAGATATGGGCAAATTAAGAATGACATTGATGCGCCCCATTATGCCACTGTGATCATCGCTTCTTTAGAAGGGGCGATTATGATGAGCAAGTTGAGAGGCAATGATGACGATATCAACCGGGTGACCCATCACCTTGAAAAATTAATTCAAGAAATAGAAAAATAGTTACCGGATATGAAAGAGATTGTGATGAAGAAAATAGTGCCCAGGGCTATCGGTACATATTTAAATACCTTGTCTTACGTTGCTCCCCATCGCGTGGGTGAAGTCGGATTCAACATTTTTTGCACGCCCATCGCCCCTCCGGTGAAGCCACATCACAAAATTTATTTGGAAACTGCCTCTTTATTCAATTTTCAAAGTGACGGCATCACACTACAGGGTTATCGTTGGGGGAAAGGCGAGAAAAAATTGGTTTTTTTGCACGGGTGGCAAAGTCACACGTATCGCTGGAAGAAATATATTCAATCCTTTTCACACGATGAGTATTCCATATTTGCCTTTGATGCGCCCGCTCATGGATTGTCCAATGGAAAGTATGCCAACATTCCACTGTATAGTAATGCCATTAGGGCTTTTTTTGAAAAAATCGGGAATGCGGATGCCGTTGTTTCTCATTCTATGGGGAGCATCTCTTCATTGCATGCCTTGTATCATCACCATCACCTGGAGATCGGCAAATTGGTGTTGATGGGATCACCTGGTGAAGCCAACGACTTCATCACCTTTTATCAGAATTATACCGGGCTGAGTGATCGCGCCTTCCGGTTTATACTGGATCATTTTGTAAAAACGATAGGGCAATCACCTGATTATTTTTCTGCCCCCAGATTTGCATCTAAAGTAAAAATTCCCGGCCTCATCATTCACGATGAAGGGGATGATGAGGCGCCCTATCATCACGCAGTACGTATCCACAAGGCCTGGCCGCAATCCCAGTTGATCACCACGAAAGGTTTTGGGCACAACTTGCGCGTGCCTGAAGTAGTGGACATGGTGAAAAATTTTGTGGAGGATAACAATAAGATTCTGGTTTAAGTGTTTCTGTGCCTATTCTTCTCAGGCGGCTGAAAATGACGGAGCAGATGAGTTTAAAAACCCCTAAATTGCTCCATGCCTTCCTCTATTCCCGGTTACGAGTACGATATTTTTATCAGCTATCGCCAAAAAGATAATTCCTATGATGGCTGGGTGACTGGGTTTATTCAAAACCTAAGAAAAGAACTCGAAGCCACTTTCAAAGAGGAGATCTACATCTATACAGATGAAAACGAGTACGATGGCATCCGGGAGATCCATCATGTAAAGGACTCCCTTGCTTCCAAATTGAAGAGTGTCATCTTCATGCCCATAGTCTCGCAGACCTATTGCGATCCGGATTGCTATGCCTGGAAAAATGAGTTTTTAGAGTTCAAAAGAATAGCATCCGTTGATCCTTTAGGATTGAAAATAAAGTTGCCCAATGGCAATGTCATCAGCCGCGTTGTACCGATCCGCATTCACGAACTGGATCAACTGGACCAGGCACTACTGGAGAATGAGCTGGGTGCCCCGGTCCGGACCATCGATTTTATTTTTAAAGGACAGGGTGTAAACAGGCCGCTTCGGGAAAACGAAGACCATCCTGCAGACAACCAGTACAAGCTATATTATCGCGACCAGATCAATAAAGTAGCCAACGTCATCAAGGAAGTTGTGTTGTCATTAAAATCAAAGGATAGCGTAGACATCATTCAGGAGGAGCCAAAAGAATCATTGCCGGATCAAAAAAAACCTGTTATTGCCAAAAGGACAAGCGTTATCGCTGCTCTTTTGGTAATTTTTGCGGTTGCCTATTATTTCATTTATTCCAATTTCTCATCCCATCCGTCCGACAAAAAAGTGGCGCTTGCAGTTTTGCCTTTCACTTCGATCGGGCCCGAGGAAGAAAGCCAATATTTTGCTGACGGCATCATGGAAGTACTGCTGTCTAACCTTACGTTGTTCCCTGAATTGAGCGTGAAATCAAAAGCATCTGTGGAAAAGTACCGGGGCGTGACATCCAGCACAGCCGATATCGCCAATGATATAGGAGTAGATTACATTCTCTATGGCAGTGCCCAAAAATATGGAGAGGATATTCGAGTGGTGGTGCAGCTGGTGGACACGAAAACCGATGCCAACATCTGGTCTCAAAATTTTGTAAAGAAGCTGAGCAACTTGTTTGAAATTCAAAATCAAATCAGTGAAGTGGTGGCCTCCTATCTCAAAGCCAAGCTTACCACGGATATTGCTCAACAAATTAATCGCACCCCTACCAATAATTTTGAAGCCTATGACTTGTATTTGCAGGCCAGGCAGCTCGTTCGGAAATATGAAAAGTCTCTCAATCCGAAAGACATCAATACGGCTGTTCAGCTTTTAGAACGATCCATTGAAATGGACAAGAAATTTGCGTTGGGTTATGCCTGGCTATCTGGACTGAAGGCGATTCAAGCTGCTGACAGAATCGATAATCAGGTTGTCAGGGATTCCATTATTGCGTTGGCCAATACCGCGCTTAAAATCGATTCGACCATTGTGGAGGCTAGCCTGGTGCTCAGTCAGTTTTACAATGTTGAGTTGGACAATGTGAACACACTCCGGTACAGCTATAAAGCCCTGGGTGCAAGCACAATTGATAGCCTCACAGCCATACAATTGGTAAAGCGGTTAGCAGCAGTCTATTCCAGGATAGGTGACATAGACAAAGCGATTTATTTATATGACCTGTTGTATTCGTTGGATGTTAATAATAGTGATGCTTTGCATCTAAAATTTATTCCGCTGGCGGCTGGGCATTATGTTGATCAATTGGAATCCATGGCCAAGCAAATTAAAAAAATGGATCCCAATGATATTTTTGCGGAGGTGATTAGGGCACATATACTTACTGAAAAGAAAGATTATGAGGGATTGGAGAAATTGTACAAGGATTTGCAGCATGCAGGTAGATCTGTAACCTTCGAAGTGTTTGATCAATACGCCATTATTTTTGATCAGGTGTTAAGAGAAAATGGCAATGAGCAAGAAGCATTGAATTGGTTGGATACTTTGGAACTACAAATAGGAGTCGATGATTTATTCTCAACGGCCCAACTACAACTGCTAAGGGGCAACCAGCAAAAAGCGTTGAGTTTATTGGAATCAGTGTCTATAGGATGGTATAATGTCAATCTGTGTTTGATCAATCCGGTATTTGACACAGTGAATGATGACTTGAGATTTATAAATTTCATGAAAAGAAACACAGATCGGATAACCAATCAGCGCGCTCGGATTAATGACCTGGAGCGCAATGGCTATTTACCAACACCGAAAGAATTTTTTGAGAGAAAGAAAAGTGCGAATGAGAATTGGCTGTAGGTTAGATACCTTTTGGTCCTAATAGGTAAGTAACTTATTGACAGCCAGCCAATCCCTCAGGTTAGAGAGGATGGGCGCTTCGTATTCTGAGGTGAGGTAGGAGATTACATGGGCCTCAATGTTTTCGGTATTCCCACCAGCCAGTTGCAATATGCCAATCAACACTTTCAATTCCCTGGCCAGGGTTTCCTCGTTGGCATAGGAAGGCGTAAACTTTCCGATTAATTCTATAGTAGAAAAAAAGCGATCGTTGACATCCTCGTAGTAGGTTACGGTTATTTCCGGGAGTTGCTTTGGGGCATCCGAATCAAAAACATAGTTTTTGCCCAGGTTGAAACCGTTTGCATCAGATATCTGGCGTTCTACCTCCTTTTCTTTGATTCGATAGGTAGCTTTGATCCCGGCTGGACTTTTCAGTGCGAGATGGATGGTATCCACTTTTATTCGGCCCTCGCCTAAAATGAGCATAGCCGGGTAGGCCAATTGATGCCTGATTTCTTCAATGGCGTTGCTCGGAGCACCTCGTGTTGAGTTGGGGGACTTATTATTTACAAATGTTTGCAGGAGTCCCATCAACTCCCTGGGCGAATCGTCCGGGATGTCACGAACGGTTTTGAGACCCAGGCTCGGGTTGATCACATGCATATATGCATTTTGGGAATCGAATTTTAATTTATCTGACGCGGTAATTTCATCACCGCTTTTCACGGTGCGGTTCATGGCGGCAGAGTACACGCTGCCACTCACTTTAATCACCGTAAACGTAGAGGGTGATTGGGCAAAGGCGTTGAAGGCCATCACCGCCAGGAAGATAGCCGAAAGTGGAGCTACTTTTATTACTGGTTTCACAGCCCGAAGTTACGATTATTAATAATGAGACGCCACTTATCGCAAGTTAACTGGCTATTGACAGAAGTATATGCCGCTCTCCCTGGGGAGAGGGGCGGGGCCTTCTTAATTTTTAAGCATTTAAGAAGGGGTGAGGGATGATCCCTGCTTGGCAATCTCATCAAACAAGAAAAGCCATCTATCGATGGCTTTTGATTGTGGGAGCTGAGGGATTATCTGCGATGATCCCATTATGGGGAGGTTCAAACCTCATCAACCTATTCGCTT
>CAYNCP010000008.1:48396-73170 GCA_964395905.1 uncultured Ohtaekwangia sp. | reverse complement strand
AGCAGCGGAAGTTTTGAAGAAAATTAAACTAGAAATATTAGGCCTCTCGTCCAGTCAATCACAAACTGGTTCATTTGCATTGGTGCTAGGAGAAACGGAAGGGAACAGAAGATTACCCATCATTATCGGCATGTTTGAAGCACAGGCGATTGCCATAGAAATTGAGAAGATTATTCCCAATCGGCCGATGACGCACGACTTGTTCAAGTCATTTGCCAATAGTTTCAATTTTCATGTTGAAGAAATCGTTATTTCAGATTTGAAGGAAGGCGTTTTTTTTGCCAAGATAGTTTGTACGGACGGGCTTAAAAAACATGAGGTGGACGCCAGACCTTCAGATGCCATTGCCATTGGTCTCCGATTCGATTCACCCATCTTCACGTATGAGAATATTTTGGCTGAAGCGGGCATCGTGCTTACCGATGAAGAAGATGAAGAAGAAAAAATTGAGGCCAAAGCCGAATCCAAAGTACGTGTGAAGAAGGAAAAAAAAGGCGGAGGAGAAGATTACAAGAATTACTCAGTGGACAAACTGAATGAGCTGCTGAAGGATGCCATAGAAAAAGAAGACTATGAGCGGGCTGCCAAAATCAGGGATGAGCTGAGCAAACGCAACTAGCTTCATAAGCATACATGGATTATCTAAGGGGCGCAGCCGGATTGTTTTTTATTGTCGCCCTTGCTTATCTCTTTTCGTACAATAGAAAGATCGTTGATTGGCGTTTGGTAGCCGTTGGCATTTTTATTCAAATTGTCATTGGTCTGATCATAGCCAAAGTTGAAATCGCACAACAATCGTTTGCCTATCTCAGTGACAAGTTTGTTGTGATCTTAGGTTTTGCACAAAAAGGTGCGGAGTTTTTGTATGGAGATTTGGCCAGAAACAGCACAGAAAACCCTGAAGTAAAGCACAGCCTAGGATTTTTGTTTGCTTTTCAAGCGTTACCCACCGTTATTTTTTTTTCCGCGATATCGGCTGGTTTGTATTACCTGGGTGTTTTACAGAAAGTCGTTTATGGTTTTGCATGGATAATGGCCCGATCCATGCGGCTCTCCGGATCGGAAAGTCTTTCCGCATCGGCCAATATTTTTATGGGACAAACCGAGGCGCCTCTGTTGGTTCGGCCATTTATTCCGCGCATGACCAAATCAGAATTGAATTGTTTGATGGTGGGAGGGATGGCGACCATCGCTGGCAGCGTGCTGGGTGCCTATGTTTCTTTTTTAGGTGGCGGTGATCCTGTTGAACAATCAAGATTTGCCGGATATTTGCTAAGTGCGTCCATTATGAATGCACCAGCGGCAATCGTCTTAGCAAAAGTATTCATGCCAGAATCAAATCCTGAACTGATAGACAGGAAATTGAAGGTGGACAAGGAGAAGGTAGGGGTGAACTTTATTGATGCGCTGGCAACGGGTGCAGCGGATGGCCTGAAATTGGCGCTGAATATTGCGGCCATGTTGCTGGCTTTTATAGCAGTGATTTATGCCCTCAATTGGATACTTGTAGACGGCATAGGTGAAATTACCGGGTTGAACCAGTTTGTAGCCGAAAGTACGGATGGCGTATTTGACGGTTTTTCGCTTCAATACATATTGGGACAGGTATTTCGGGTGTTTGCATTTGCGATCGGGGTAGATTGGAGCGAGACCCTTCAGGTAGGTAGTTTGCTGGGGCAGAAAATTGTAATTAATGAATTCGTTGCGTACCTGGATCTGGCCGAAATGAAGAATGCAGGTTTACTGAGTGAAAAATCTATTCGCATTGCCACTTACGCACTTTGCGGTTTTGCCAACTTCAGTTCTATTGCCATTCAGATTGGGGGAATAGGCGGAATGGCACCTGCCAGACAAGGTGATATATCGAAGCTGGGACTTCGCGCCATGATAGCGGCCACGTTGGCTACCATGATGACAGCCACTATTGCGGGAGCCATTTTCTGATTTGGCATTTACCTACAGATGGCATGCTCCAGCCCTTGAAACCATCCATCATATTTGTTTCTATGTGACTTTATTTTTTTTGTAATTACGCGGGATGGTTGACATTCACGCCAGATGCTGAGGTTTTATTTTTTCATTGTGCTGTTCATTTTTTGTCAATTACTTTTTGCAAAAGAAGTTGATCCTCGCCCCAGCTTCGTGATTTACAAAACGTCAGATCAGATAATGCTGGACGGAGTGATTGACGAGGAGGCCTGGAGTAAGGCAGAAATCATGGACGACCTCATGCAGCAATTTCCTTACGATACTTCTGCATCAAGATTGAAAACAGAGTTTAGGCTTACCTATGATGATCAATTTTTATATGTGTCAGCAGTTGGCTACCATAACAGCGCTAAAGGCGACTATGTGATTTCATCCCTCAGAAGAGATTTCAGAGGTCCTGGTTTAGATGGAATGGCAATTATCATTGATCCATTTCAGGATTTGACCAATGGTTTCTTTTTTGGATTAAGTCCTGCGGGCGTTCAGCGAGAAGGACTCATTTCAAATGGGTATTTGCGAGGAGAAGACTTAGATCTTTCCTGGGACAACAAGTGGTATGGAGAGGCAAAGATTAATGAAGACAATTGGACGGTAGAGATTGCCATTCCATTCAAAACGCTTCGATTCAAGTCAGGTTCCAAAAAGTGGAACGTGAAGTTATACCGACAAGACAGCAGGGAAAATGAGCGGGCAGTGTGGCCATGGACGCCCCGCAATTTCGAAGTGGGCAATTTAAACTATACCGGAGAAATGATTTGGGACGTACCTCCACAGGCACCAGCTACCAATATTTCTTTGATTCCCTTTCTCGCCACCAGTGGCAGTAAGGATTTTATTGAAAAGACCCCATCCAAAAGTGACTTTCAAATGGGTGGAGATGCAAAAATAGCAGTGACTTCATCCATGAATCTTGACCTTACATTCAATCCTGATTTTTCGCAAGTGGAAGTGGATCAGCAGGTGACTAACCTCGATCGGTTTGAAATTTTTTTTCCGGAGCGAAGGCAGTTCTTTCTTGAAAATGCCGATTTGTTCTCTTCCTTCGGTCATCCTTTTAGCAGGCCTTTTTTTACCAGGAGAATTGGAGTAGCCAGGGATCCAAATACGGGTCTTAATGTGCAAAACAAAATAATTTATGGCGCGCGGCTAAGCGGCAACCTGAATAAACGGTGGAGAGCTGGATTCTTAAATATGCAAACCGACAAAGTAGGTGAATCAAACATTCCATCCTTTAACTATACAGTGGCGACTACACAAAGGCGGGTAGGCAGCAACTCCAATATCAGGGCCATTTTTGTCAATCGCCAGCAGTTTCAAACGGACTCTTCAGACTTTCGAGTAGGAGGATATAATTTTAACCGGATATTAGGGGCCGATTACAACTACAGCTTTTTTAATAATAAGATTACCGGCAGCGTTTACTATCATAAGCAATTTACACCTGAGAAAATAGATGAATCTTTTGTTCACGGGTTTGGCTTTCAATACAGTACGAGGTCAATAGACTTGAATTGGTTTCATCAGGTTTTTGGCAAGGGCTATGACCCGGCAGTAGGATTTATGCCACGGACTGGGTACAGAAGATTTTCACCATCAGGCAATTATCGTTTTTTTCCTAATTCGGAAATAATCATCAATCATGGACCGGGATTTGACCTGGCTTATATTTGGGACGATGTGTACGGATACACAGATCACGAGCAGCAGGTTGGATATAATGTGCAATTTCAAAACAACAGCAGTATTAACCTGAGGTACAACAACGTTTTCACCTATCTCTTCAGAGACTTCGACCCCACCAACTCACCTGTAGAAGTGGGGGCAATCAAGTTGCAGGATTCTACCAGCTACAACTATTCAAGTGTTTCACTTAATTATAGGTCCGATCCACGCAAGTTATTCAATGTGGAGTTAGATGGATTGTATGGAGAATATTACAATGGCACACGGCTAGGACTAAGAAGTACTCTTAATTATAGAGTTCAGCCTTACGGGGTGATATCGATGAATGTGAACTATAATCGAATTCAGCTTCCCGCACCCTATCAGTCGGCTGATATCTACCTGGTTGGCCCCAGGGTAGATCTCACTTTGTCCCGCTCGGTTTTTTTTACCACCTTCTTTCAGTACAACAGCCAATTTAATAATGTAAATATCAATTCACGCTTTCAATGGAGATTCAGGCCCGTCTCGGATTTATTTATTGTTTATACAGATAACTATTACTACTCATTTGATCAACCCTATCAAAACTTCAATCCAAAGACCCGTTCTATCGTGTTAAAACTTACTTATTGGTTTAATATGTGATATGAAATCCAACAAAGTCCATGAGGAACTTTCCTTTCTGGAAGGCCCTAAGAGCAGGGAGTTTGAATTCTTTTACGTGCTTAAAATTGCGGCTCAATTTATACGAGGTTTTCGCAAGCTTCACTTTGTTGGTCCGTGCGTCACCGTTTTTGGTTCAGCAAGATTTAGTGAGGAGAATATCTATTATCAGAAGGCCTTTGAACTTGGCGTGGCTTTGTCAGAATTAGGGTTCACAGTGATGACTGGCGGAGGTCCTGGAATTATGGAGGCAGCTCCTAAGGGAGCTAAGTCAGTGGGGGGCAAGACGGTGGGATGTAACATTATTTTACCTGAAGAGCAAGCTGCCAATCCTTATCTGGATGTAGTAGTCACCTTTAGGCATTTTTTTGTACGCAAAGTATTGCTGGTAAAATACTCTTATGCTTTTGTGGTGATGCCTGGTGGAGCGGGTACCATGGACGAACTATTTGAAACCATGACACTTATCCAGACAGGTAAGATCAAAGAATTTCCGATTGTGGTATTTGGAACAGCCTACTGGAAGTCGCTACGTGACATGCTGAACGTAATGGTCACAGAAAAAACGATATCTTCAGGTGACCTGGATCTCATTTTATTTACAGACTCGGTAGCAGAAGCATCACGGCACATCGATCGAATAACCAAGCAACGATTTGGACTAGTGAAGCGAATTTCGAAACCCTCCTGGATTTTTGGGGAGCGTTAGCCTCCTACCACCTTTCGCAACTGATCAATAAGGCTATCCCAAAGATCATGCAGTTCCTCCATGTCATCAAAGTCGGAATAGTCAGTCACTTTCAGAAAGGTAGTTTGAGTGAGTTCATTTAATTCTATCCTTAACTCAAAGTAAGATGGATCTTTCTTATCCAAATCCGATTCTGGTAGAAATTCGAACTTGGTAAAATGATTGGTTCGGTGTGAGGCCACTACAGCTTTGTGCTGCTCATTATCCCACTTAAAAGTATAAATTTTTTCCGGGTTGATGTTCACGTCATCTGCAAACCACTCTGCCAGGCCACTTGCGGTACTGATATACGGATACAGCATTTTGGCAGATGCGTGTATTTCGTAATCTTCAGTAAAAAGATTTTTGGCCATTTAGATTTTGATTGGATTTTAAGTTAGACCATTTTTTAGTCAACGACAAATAAAAAAAATTGAATAGCGAAAATCTCAAAAGTTCGTAAGTTTGCGCTCCCAATGTGGGTTTCCTAACCCAAAAAGATTTTTGGTCATGGAATGTCACCTGGAACTGAATGGCACAGTAGCTCAAGCGTCCCGATAGCTATCAGGAGGGAGAGCGCAGGATTCACAACCGCCAGTAGGCGGAAGGGAGTTCATTGAGATGTTAATATTGTAATAAGTAATGGCGCGGTAGCTCAGGCGGTTAGAGCGCAGGATTCATAACCCTGAGGTCGGGAGTTCAACTCTCCCCCGCGCTACAAAATGGCAGCTCCGGCTGCCTTTTTTTTGGCATTTAGGTGCTATTCGTCAATGGAACAGCACAAATCAATCTTCAGCCCTAAAAAGCTGCATCCCCTCACGTACTTAATATTTCATCTATCTTTGAGCATAGTATTCATGGCCCCGTTTTTGAGGTCTAGACCATAGAATCTGCCAATGAAAAAGATTGATAAACTTATTCTTACCTCTTTTTTGGGGCCCTTCATCCTCACTTTTTTTGTCGTGGTGTTCATCCTCTTGAACATCCAAATGCTAAAGTATTTTGACGACATCATTGGCAAAGACCTCGGATGGGATGTTTTGGGAACATTGATATTCTACTTTGCCATTTTTACTACGCCTACAGCTATGCCTTTGGCCGTGCTGCTTTCTTCCTTAATCACTTTTGGAAATTTAGGTGAACATTTTGAGCTCACCGCGGTAAAAAGTCTGGGCATATCTTTGGTGAGGAGCCTGCTGCCCATATTTATTTTTGTAATCTTCCTCACTGGTTTTGCATTCTATACCAATAACTACCTTGTCCCCAAAGCAGCACTTGAGGCCTACAGTTTACTTTATGACATAAAGCAAAAAAAACCAGCTCTTGACTTACGTGAAGGCGCCTTTTACAACGGGATCCCGGATATCAGTATCAAGGTGAATAACAAGCTACCCGATGGCCAAACCATTGAGGATATCATTATTTACGATCATAGGAATAAGATCGGGAATAAAGAGGTAACCATTGCCGATTCGGGCAAGATGTACACCATTCTCAATGACCAATACCTGAAACTGGAATTGTTCAATGGCTATAACTATCAGGAAGGATCACCCCAAAATGAAAATGCACTCAACAGCCAGGCTGCGGGACCAACTTTGAGCAAGACAAAGTTTGACAAGTCACAGATTGTATTTGACCTTTCTTCCTTTGGCCTAAACAGAACAGAAAAAAAGTGGTTTCAGGGCAATCGCATTATGCGCAACCTGGATGAACTTGATCATGACCTGGATTCCATCAACAGCAGAAAAAATGATCAGCATTTAAATCTCTATGCCACCACGCAAAATCAGATATTCAACTATCATTTCAAGAAAGATACTTTGCCGATGCCGGCTGAGTTGGCCGTTCATAAAAAGAAAAGGGATTCACTGGCCAGGTTGAAGGACAATTTGTTGTTGCCTGGCAAAATTACAAAGGAAAACGCGTTGGGGGAGAAGACCCTATTGGAGATGAAGGAGCCCAATGTACAATCCACCAATACAATAAGGGAAAATAAGCCCAAACGATTTTCTAGAAATGCCAAGACCCCGGTAAACGCGGATGCCAAAGAGGAAGCATTGGCAAAAGACTCTGTGGTATTCAAGATCAGACCTGAGGTTATTGCGATGGAAGTGGTGGAGGAGCCCATTGAAAACGATTCGATCAATAAACTAATTGCTGCGAAGTCCGATAGCCTTTTCGCCATTCCCCCGACCAAGCCTGAGATTGCTTCTGCGCTTAATTATATCAGGTCTTTAAAAAGCCAGATGGTGAACTATGGAAATCAGATCAATAACTATGACACCGAGTATAAAATCTATCAGGTGCAATGGCATAAGATTCTTGCCAACTCACTGGCCTGTATTGCAATGTTCCTGATAGGGGCCCCGCTGGGAGCCATTATCAAGCGTGGTGGTTTGGGAATCCCCGTATTGGCGTCCATCTTGTTTTTTATTGTCTTTTACATTCTGTCGATGATGGGCGACAAGTGGTCACGACAGGGAATCATTCCCGTTCCTGTGGGTATTTGGGCCGCTGATGTCATTCTCTTCGCAATTGGTCTTATTTTCTTGCGGCAGGCGCGACTTGATGCCAGGCTATTTGAGGCCGATTTTTACAATGTGGTATGGGATAAGCTGAAAATATGGCTTCGAAGTAAAAGGCTTATTCCTCAGGAAACTACATGAATTTGCTTTTTTAGTGCACCTGGTATACTTTTGCGGACTAAAATAAGAGAGATATAATTTTTTGAAGCGATGTATTTGAATTCAGTAAAAAAGCAAGAGCTGTTCAACACCCACGGAATTAGCAAATCTAAGACCGACACTGGCTCTCCGGAGTCTCAAATTGCCCTGTTTACCCACCGCATTAAGCATTTGACCGAGCACCTAAAAGGTCAAAAAAAGGACTTTTCAACCCAAACTGGCTTATTGAAGCTGGTGGGTAAGCGTAAAAAACTGCTCAACTATCTGCAAAAGGTAAATATTGATCGGTACAGGGCTGTTTTGGCTGACCTGGACTTAAGGAAATAAGAACTTAAAAAATAGCGTAGGGGACCTTTGAGGTTCCCTTTTCGCTTTATTTACACATGGACACCCCAACCGGGTGCAGTCCAATAACAATTGATAACAATGAATATTATAAAAAAAACCTGTAAGCTCCCTGATGGGCGCGAAATCACTATTGAGACAGGGAAACTGGCCCGCCAAGCGGATGGGGCAGTTGTAGTTACCATGGGTAAAACCATGCTCTTGGCAACCGTAGTTGCAGCACAAACTGCCAAAGAAGGCGTAGATTTTCTCCCCATGTCGGTCGACTACCAGGAGAAATTTGCTTCCACCGGCAAAATTCCTGGAGGATTTTTGAAGCGTGAGGGAAGACTATCCGATTATGAGATACTCATTAGCCGCCTGGTTGACCGTGCAATAAGACCCTTATTCCCAGATGATTATCATGCTGAAACACAAGTAAGCATTTCTTTAATCTCCGGAGATGCAAACTCTCTTCCGGATTCTCTGGCTGCCTTTGCAGCTTCCAGCGCTTTTGCCGTTTCTGATATCCCAGTTCAGGAGCCCATCTCTGAAGTGAGGGTGGTGAGAGTGGGTACAGAGTTTATCATCAACCCATCATTGGAGCAGAAAGAAAAGTCGGATATGGATCTGATTGTAGCTGCCTCCAAAGACAACATCCTGATGGTAGAAGGAGAGATGAAAGAAGTGAGTGAAAAGGATATGCTGGAAGCAATGAAGATGGCTCATGAGGCCATTAAAGTTCAATGCGCGGTTCAGGTAGAGTTGGCAGAAGCGGCCGGAAAAACACAGAAAAGAACCTACGATCATGAGGAGAAGGACGAAGCGTTAAAAGAGGAGGTTCATAAGATGTTTTATGACAAGTTGTACGCCATTGCCAGGGAACAAAATAAAAACAAAAAAGAGCGGACGGAGAATTTAGCCAAACCTTTAGAGGAGTACCTGGAGTCTCTACCCGAGGATACGGAGGTAAACAAAGACCTGGTAAAGAAGTATTACAAGTCGGTTCACAAAAAGGCTTGCCGCGATCTGGTATTAAACGAGAAAGTTCGTTTGGACGGTCGCAAGCTCAACGAGGTAAGGCCTATCTGGTCGGAAGTGAACTACTTACCTTCAGCTCATGGATCAAGTATTTTTACGCGTGGTGAGACGCAATCATTAAGCACTGTCACCTTGGGAACTAAACTTGATGAGCAAATGATTGATGGAGCCATGTTCTCCGGATACAACAAATTTATTCTGCATTATAACTTTCCCGGATTTTCTACTGGTGAGGTAAAACCAAACAGAGGACCTGGAAGACGTGAAGTGGGTCATGGCAATTTGGCCATGCGCGCACTGAAGCAAGTATTACCCCCGGATGACAAGAACCCCTATACCATCAGGCTGGTGTCTGATATTTTGGAATCTAACGGTTCATCATCTATGGCTACGGTGTGTGCCGGTTCGCTCGCTCTAATGGATGCAGGCATACCAGTTACCGGACCTGTTTCGGGTATTGCGATGGGAATGATTAGCGACAGCGCCACCGGCAAGTATTCAATCCTGTCGGATATACTTGGAGATGAAGATCACCTGGGTGATATGGACTTTAAGGTTACTGGAACAGAAAAAGGCATTACGGCTTGTCAGATGGATCTAAAAGTGGATGGCCTAACCTATGAATTGCTGGAAGAAGCATTGAATCAGGCCAAAGAAGGAAGGATGCATATTTTGGAGGAGATGAAGAAAACCTTGTCACAATCCAATGCCGACTTAAAACCACACGCGCCACGTGCGTACAGCATCACCATCGACAAAGAAATGATTGGTGCCGTAATAGGACCTGGTGGAAAGGTGGTTCAAGACATCCAAAAGACTACAGGTGCTACCGTGGTAATAGAAGAGGTGAACAACAAAGGAGTCGTAAATATCTTCTCCAGCAATCAGGAGGTAATGGATGCTGCCATTGCCCGGGTGAAAGCCATTGTGAGCGTGCCAGAAGTTGGAGAGGTGTATGATGGAATTGTGAAATCGATCATGCCGTTTGGTGCTTTTGTGGAAATTATGCCTGGCAAAGACGGATTGTTACACATTTCAGAAATTAAGTGGGAACGACTTGAAAGCATGGATGGTGTGATGGAAGTAGGGGAGCAGGTAAAAGTGAAATTGGTAGAAATAGATAAGAAAACAGGTAAGTACAGGTTGTCAAGAAAAGTGCTGTTGCCACGTCCACCAAAAAAGGAGGAGGCACCCCAGGCGTAGCTCTTGACATAGCCACATTTTGGAACTAAATTTTGGATTTTACAGGTTCAGGAATTAGTAATCTTTGATTTGCGTCAATGAGACAGCTCAAAATCAGCAAGCAAATAACCAACCGTGAAAGCCAATCGCTGGATAAATATTTGCAGGAGATAGGCAAGGTTGATTTATTGAC
The DNA here is from genome assembly GCA_964395905.1 of uncultured Ohtaekwangia sp. Taxonomy (GTDB): domain Bacteria; phylum Bacteroidota; class Bacteroidia; order Cytophagales; family Cyclobacteriaceae; genus ELB16-189. The sequence goes on along the minus strand of CAYNCP010000008.1, from coordinate 62,699 downwards.
ACCAGATGAAGAAGTTGAGCTGGCAAAGCGAATCAAAGCCGGTGATCAGATAGCTTTAGAGAAATTGACCAAAGCCAATCTGCGCTTTGTAGTGTCCGTAGCCAAGCAATATCAAAATCAAGGCTTGTCGCTGGGAGACCTGATCAATGAAGGTAATCTGGGACTGATCAAAGCGGCCCAGCGTTTTGATGAAACGCGGGGTTTCAAATTCATTTCTTATGCGGTGTGGTGGATACGCCAGTCGATCCTACAGGCACTGGCTGAACAATCCAGGATTGTGCGCCTGCCCCTGAATAGGGTTGGTTCCCTTAATAAAATATCGAAAACATTCTCCGAATTGGAACAAAAATACGAACGCGAGCCCTCGCCCGAGGAGTTGGCTGACGTATTGGAAGTAACCACGGCAGAAGTAGTGGATACCATGAAAATTTCTGGAAGGCATGTTTCCATGGATGCGCCATTTATTCAGGGAGAAGAAAATAGTCTGCTCGATGTATTGGAAAATGACAGCGAGGAGAAACCAGACTCGGGCTTGATGTCCGACTCGTTACGCAGAGAGGTTCAACGTGCACTCTCAACGCTTACCCAGCGCGAATCAGATGTGATCGCCTTGTATTTTGGATTGAATGGTGAGCACGCCTTAACACTGGAAGAAATTGGAGAAAAATTTAACCTCACCAGGGAGCGCGTTCGCCAGATAAAAGAAAAGGCCATTAGAAGACTAAGACATACCTCCCGGAGCAAGGCGTTGAAACCTTATTTGGGATAGAATTGTTGGAATTGTACTTTGCGAGGTCTCAAGCGATTGGGACCTTTTTTTCTTGAATTAACAGATACGATATGTCAAAAGAACCACTCAAAGTACTCGTTATTGGATCTGGCCCTGCCGGATATACTGCTGCCATTTATGCAGCGCGCGCAGGACTCAAGCCTGTATTGTTAACAGGAGGGGAACCCGGAGGACAACTGACCACCACCAATGACGTTGAGAATTTCCCAGGATATCCGGATGGAATCAATGGCCCGCAAATGATGATTGATTTGCAAAAACAAGCAGAAAGATTTGGCACTGAAATACATTATAAAATGGTGACATCTGCTGACTTTTCAACATATCCCTTCAAGCTTGTGGCGGATGAGAAGGAAGAAATTCTGGCCGAGTCTGTGATCATAGCTACAGGCGCTACCGCAAAGTATTTGGGCCTTCCTTCTGAAAAGAAATTTGCCAACAAGGGAGTTTCGGCATGTGCCATTTGTGACGGCTATTTTTATAGAGGAAAAGAAGTGGCGGTGGTTGGGGCCGGTGATTCAGCCGCTGAAGAGTCTACTTATCTTTCGAAGTTGTGTACCAAGGTACACCTGATTGTAAGGAGAGACGAGATGCGGGCATCCAAAATCATGCAGCAGCGGGTGTTGAATACCCCCAACATAGAAATACACTGGAACAGCGAAACCGAAGAAGTGCTGGGTGATGATACCGGTGTGAAGGGGGTGAGAATAGTGAATAATAAAACCGGTGCAAAGAAAGAACTTGCTATTGAAGGATTCTTTCTGGCCATAGGTCACAAACCCAATACAGATATTTTCAAAGGTCAAATTGACATGGATGAAAGTGGGTACATCAAAGTGAAACCCGGGTCAACTAAAACCAACATTGAAGGCGTTTATGCTGTAGGGGATGCGGCAGATAAAATTTATAGACAGGCCGTTACTGCAGCGGGTACCGGTTGCATGGGCGCCTTAGACGCGGAAAAGTTCCTTGCTGCAAAAGAAGCAGAGTTGGCTCACTAAACAAATCAATGAAATTAGATATTCTCGCTTTTGGTGCCCATCCCGATGATGTAGAACTGGGCTGCGGTGGAACACTGGCCAAGCACATTGCTTTGGGAAAAAAAGTGGGCATTGTTGATTTGACACGCGGTGAACTCGGCACCAGGGGAACTGTTGCCATTCGTGATCATGAAGCAAAAGCGTCTGCAGGCATACTGGGTGTGGCCATCAGGGAAAATCTTGATTTGAAAGATGGGCTATTTGTCAATGATGAAAGCCATCAACTGGCGTTGGTAAGAGTGATCAGGAAATATCAGCCTGAGCTGGTTCTGGCCAATGCGATTCATGATCGTCACCCTGATCACGCCAAAGGTGCGGAGTTGGCATTTCATTCCTGTTTTCTTTCTGGCTTGCCCAAAATAGAAACGGTGCAAGACGGAAAGCCACAACCAGCCTGGAGGCCGAAAGTGATCTATCACTATATTCAAAGCCAGTGGATCAACCCGGATGTGATTATAGATGTATCTGATTATTGGGAAAAGAAAATGCTGGCGGTCAAATCATTCAAGTCACAATTTCATGACCCCAATAGCAAAGAACCAGAAACTTATATTTCAAGTCAGGGTTTTATGAATATGGTGGAAGCAAGAGGCGTGGAGTTGGGTCATGCGATTGGTGTTCACTACGGGGAGGGGTTCACCACCAGAAGGACCATAGGCGTGAACTCGCTATGGGATATTCGCTAGGGAGCGAGCCTGTTAATTTTCCATTTCTTATCTACATAAGTGTACACAATTCTGTCATGGAGTCTGTTGGGTCTTCCTTGCCAAAATTCAACTTCCATGGGCGCCACCGCGTAACCGCCCCATTGTTTGGGCCGTGGCAACACCTTTACGTCTTTGAATCGTTCCGTTATTTGTAAAACGCGCTGTTCTAAAATGAGCCGGTCATTGATAAATGAACTTTGAGGTGAAGCCCAGGCACCAATCTGACTTGGCCGGGGTCTGCTTTGGAAGTAAGCATCCGAGGTCGAAGCAGAAACCCGCTGGGCTACCCCTTCTATGCGCACCTGACGTTCAAGCTCAGGCCAAAAAAAATTCAATGAGCAGGCTGGGCTTTTATCCAATTCCTTGCCTTTTTGACTTTGATAATTAGTATAGAAGACAAATTGCCCGTTTTCTACGCCTTTCAGCAGTACAATACGCGAAGTGGGTGTACCACCTTCGGATAAAGTAGCCAACGTCATGGCAGTGGGCTCCAACGCTTTTGATTCAAGTGCTTCACTAAACCACTTTTCGAATTGTTTTATCGGATCTGATGAAACGGTAGTTACATCCAGTGTCGATTTTGTGTATTCCGTTCTTATTTCTGAAAGACCTTTCATTATAATCAGCAATTTTTCTTTAAATTAATAAAAGCAAAGGTTGCATCTCATAACGGAGGATACTTTATTACGGCTGGAATCGGAACAATATTTTCACGCGGTCGTTCTAACAAAAGGTTATGGAGTTTTTCAAGTATAAAAATAAGATAGCACCATCAAAGGGTAAGATACTGGTTTCTGAACCATATTTGCCAGACCCCAATTTTGAGCGAAGCATTGTGTTACTTTGTGAGCACAATGAATTAGGTTCCTTCGGCTTTGTCCTGAACAAGCCGTCTCTTGCCATGCTTGGAGATGTAATGGACGGTTTGGAAGCGGTTAATTCCACTATTTTTGTAGGGGGACCAGTTCAACAGGACACGCTCCATTATTTGCACAGGTGTGAAGCGTTGAGCGGAGCGACACAAATAACGGATGACGTATATTGGGGGGGCGATTTTGAAAATTTAAAATTCTTGATCAATACGCAACAGATAAAACCTGAGGACATTAAGTTTTTTCTGGGTTACAGCGGATGGTCTGAAGGGCAACTGGACGAGGAGTTGGAAGCAGATTCGTGGATCGTGAGTGATCAATTTGACAGTGAACTGGTCTTTGAAACAAGTCCAAAAGAAATGTGGAAGAAATCTTTGGAGAGTATGGGTGGACGGTTTTCTATATATTCAAATTATCCAGAAGATCCCCGGATGAATTGATTGATTCATTTCATTTTTTTTTACGTTATTGTAGGGGTTAGATTGAAATTCATGGAAAACGAAGTGGATTTGCGCACGGATCAGAAAAATCATTCTGAAGAAGCATCTCAAGTACAAAATGAGGCAGAAAACTCATCCCGTAAGACACGTGATTCTTCATTACATGAGAATCAGGTAAACACGGATGATAAAAACTCTGCTCATGAAAAACAAATAGAGCAACAGGTTGACTATACTCTACTTTCAAAAGAGGAACTGTTGAAAGTAGTAAAAGGTTTGGTTCACGAGACCGACTTTACGCGGAGTGATTCGATCATTAAGGAGGTGCGGTCTTTGTTCAAATCCATTAAGAACAAAGAGAAGAACGCAGCACTCAAAGCATTCATCGCAGAAGGAGGCAACAAGGCTGACTTTGAGTACAGGGGAGATCAGACCGATCAGGAGTTTGACGCCACGCTTAAACTCATAAGAAGCAAAAGAAACACATTCTTTAAGGAACAGGACCAGTTAAAAAATGAAAACCTGAGTAAAAAGAATGAAATTCTGGAGAAACTCAGGTCACTGGAGGACGGAGAGGACACGGAAAACAGTTTTTCTATATTTAAACAATTGCAAAGAGAGTGGAAAGCCATTGGTCCGGTGCCCACTACGCATGCCAGAACCTTGTGGGCCAACTACACCGCCCTGGTTGATCTTTATTACGATCAACGGAGCATCTACTTTGAACTCAAAGAACTGGATCGTAAGAAAAACCTGGAATACAAAGAAGAGTTATGTGAGCGCGCTGAAAAATTACTAGCCATTGAATCGATAAAGGAGGCCGTTAAAGAGTTGAACGAGCTTCACAACGAATTCAAACACACAGGTCCCGTACCGCGTGAAGAGAAAGATAAAATTTGGGAGCGATTCAAAGCTGCATCAGATGCAGTGTATGCCAGGCGAGATGAACAGATGGCCGCGTTGCTCGAGCAGTTCAAGGTCAACCTTCAGGAAAAAAAGAAGTTAATTGGAGAGCTGAAAGAGATGTCTTCTTTCAGTAGTGATCGCATCAAGCTGTGGAACCTGAAAACAAAGGAGATACTCGAGCTTCAAAAGCGATGGGAGGCCATTGGTCCGGTGCCTAGGGCACAGACAAAATCAATCAATAAAGAATTTTGGTCCCTGTTCAAAGGATTCTTCAGTGCCAAGAGCGGCTTCTTCAAGAAATTGGACGGAGAGCGAGAACAAAACCTGGAGTTGAAGCGGGAGTTGGTGAAGAAGGCAGATTTCATCAAAGACAGTACCGATTGGGAGAATGTATCTGATGAGTTAAAGAAGCTACAGGTAGCGTGGAAAGAGATTGGTCCGGTACCGGAAAAGCAAAGAGAAAAGATCTTCCAGGAGTTCAAAGTGGCCTGCGATTACTTCTTTGAAAAGCGAAGGGCGCAATTTGGAAAGCAGGACGAAGAGCAGTCGCAGAATTTGGAGCTGAAAAAAGCCATTTGCGAATGGCTTGAGAAGCAATCAACCGAGGGTACTGGCTCAAGGGAAGCACTTCACGAGCAGATGGACAAGTTCAATGCCATTGGGTTTGTTCCCAGAAAAGCCATGAAGTCCATAAAAGGACGATTTGATAAGGCGGTCGAAAAGTACATAGCGGCCATTCCGGCTTTGGCAGAAGGAGAACAGGAAAGATTGAAGTTGGAAGTGCAATTGAGCGGCTTGCGCCACGATCCTCAGGGCGAGCGCAAAATTCATCACAAGGAACAGGCCATCAGAACCCAAATTCATAAGGCAGAAAATGATTTGGCCATTCTAAAGAATAACCTGGAGTTTTTTGGGCGGTCCAAGAATGCAGAGAAACTGAAGGGAGAATTTACTGAAAAGCTGGAAGTAGCTGCCGATCATCTCAAGGACCTTAAAAAACAGCTTAAGTTATTAAAAACAGTATCCTAGGCGGTTTGGATTAGTCACCGCTTCCTTTATTTTTGCAACTTCTTAAATTAGATGCTGGATATTAGAATCTTATAGCTAGCATCTATTAATACCAGAATGCCTACATACCTGCCTGCCGCAGGCAGGGCTGAGCTGGTTTGTTATATTAAGCGGCAGAAAAATACCAGAATGCCTCCATAGCTCAGCTGGTAGAGCAACTGACTTGTAATCAGTAGGTCGCTGGTTCGATCCCGGCTGGGGGCTCTTGATAATAGAAGATGATTCGCGAGATTATTGCGGATCATTTTTTTTGCCCCTTATCCCGGTCTTTCCTACCCAAGAATGGAAATTGGTTATTATTGTATGATGTGATATGCGATAATAACTGTAAATGAGCAACTCCAAAAAAATTACCCGCAGAGCATTTGTGAGCACTAGCGCCATGGCATTGATGGCCACCATGCCAGGTATCGGCATGATTCAACCTTCAGACAACGCTATGAAACTGGCAGAATCGTACCGGGATGAATTGACTGCGTTATTAAAAGAGTTGATTCGGGCGCGCAGTATTTCTGGAGAACCCGCTTCGGAGGCGCAAGCAGTAGTCAAAGCATACCTTTCCAAACTTCCTTATCGCATCGAAGAAAGTGCAGATCGTCCTAGTCTGTATGAACGCCATCCGGAGTTCATGCCTCCTGATCCGCCAGGTGATGGTCCTTTTATTAACGTGGTGGGTTGGCCTAAAAAGTCTTCACACAGGCAGTTTGCCATGTTCGCTCACATTGACACGCATAGCATAGAAGACGGGTGGCAAACAGACCCGCTTGATTCACAACTCATCGGCTCACGACTTTATGGACTGGGCACGTCAGACGATAAAGGCGGAGTAGCAGCCATGTTGGTAGCAGCGAAAGCATTGTCCAAAACACGTACCTCCTTGCCGGTGGTTATGAGTTTGCATGGCAAGGGTGGAGGAAGTAGAGGAAGTTTACCTGTCTTTGAGCGAATGAGCAAGACCAATCACACCATCGGAGGAGTGCTGTATGTGCACCCGGCAGAGACTGGTCAGGGACTTGAGGATGTGAAAAATTCAGTACAGGGTATTCTTGACCTTCAACTAACTGTCATCGGATGGCGCGGAGAACCCATGGAGGTGGGCAGTATTGATTCCGCAGCATGGGAAGACGGAGGCAATGCGGTAGATGTGTGTTGGCAGTTAATTAACCAATTGCGTGAAACGGTTTTTAAAGGTGTGAATTTGAATGTAGGTATCATGAATGGCGGTGACCGCATCGGGTCTGTTGCGGATAAAGCGGTTTTAACATTCAGGTTGAAGTTCGAAGGAGATTTCGCTTGGACTAAACTATTGGCAGAAGCAAAAGCAAAAATTGATGAATATTTGAAGGCTATTCCTGCCACGGAAAATAAATATAAGGTATCACTTGAAACCATTGGTTACAGAACCAATCCGGGTGCCGCCAGTTGGGATTCACCTGTTAGCACAATTTTGCGCGAATCAATTGCTGACATAACTGGACAATCTCCGAATGCTTACCCCAACCATTACGCAGGAGATATTCGCTACCCCATTCGTTTACTCGATGTACCAGCTTATGGGATAGGTTCTTTAGGTGGTAATTTCTACGGGCCGAATGAATGGGTGGATATGGATGACCTGGTGCGATTAGTGGCTGTTCTCATCCAAACATTGACCAACTGGCAAAAACTTTAAATTGACACAAACTCCTGATAGTCATGCTTTTGGTAAAGACAACACTGTTCCGGTAAACATCCGGGCTTCCTCATTGTTATTGCCTAAATTGTTAGAATGAACTTCTCCAAACTCGTCATCAGCTACCTGTTAACCACGGTAGTCTTTTTCGCCATAGATATGCTTTGGTTGGGCTTCCTGGCGAAAGACATGTATAGAAAGTATTTGGGTAATTTCCTTTCAGATGAAGTGAACTGGACCGCTGCCATTATATTTTACCTGATCTTCATTGTAGGCATTTTCATTTTCGCCATCATGCCTGCTGTTGAAAAGCAATCATTGTTGTGGGCTGTTATTTATGGTGCCCTCTTTGGTTTTTTTACCTATGCAACGTATGATCTCACTAACCTGGCTACGATGAAAGGCTGGCCCCTCAATATCGTATTCATTGACATTATCTGGGGAGCCGTGCTCACCGCCTCAGTCAGTGCTGCTGGCTATACTATTATCCACTGGATCAAGGGATGACAAGTGTCTTTATCCAAATCGCAGTACTATTATTTATTTATGCTACAATCTGGTATGGCGTCTCACTTATTATTAAACGCAATGATATAGCCGATGTCGCCTGGGGACTGGGTTTTTGTGTGGTGTGTTTGTATTTGCTGATGACGCAGCCGCATACTCCTCTCGCGTTGCTCCTGTATGGGTTGGTGATTACCTGGGGCCTTAGATTGAGTATCCACATTTATTCCCGCAACAAAAATAAGGAAGAGGATTTTCGCTACAAGCAATGGAGAGAGGAGTGGGAGAAAAATTTTTATTGGCGGTCTTATTTACAAGTTTATTTACTTCAGGCATTTTTTCTGGGTGTGATTATTACACCCGTAATATGGGTGGCAAAAACGGGCAGCGGTGCATGGACCGCATTTACCTATGCTGGGTTGGTGGTTTGGATAATTGGATGGGTATATCAGACCGTAGCTGATTATCAGCTCAGGCAATTTGTGCTCGATCGCAAGGTTACAGGTGCCATCCTGCAAGAGGGATTATGGAAATACTCCAGGCATCCCAACTACTTTGGCGAAATTCTGATGTGGTGGGGAATTTTTATGATGGCCACCTCTGTGCCCAATGGCTGGTGGACAATCATCAGTCCGCTAACCATTAGTTTCTTATTGACCAGCGTATCTGGCGTACCCATGTTGGAAAAGAAATATGAGCATAACCCTTCCTTTCAAGCGTACAAGAAATCAACGCCTGCCTTGTTTCCTAAATTCTGGTAGCAAGCTGGATACTTGATACTTGCTTCTGGCAACTGGCAGACTTGTAACTTGTGACTAATTCTCACCAACCTGATATTTTACTGATTACCGCTTACTGACTATTTCTTTGCGCCTCAGCGACTCTGCAGTTAATGTTCGTACCTCGCACCTTTAACCTTGTGCTTGCCCGCTATCCCAAAAGGGGAACCTGATCCCCATCAGTGTAATTCCTGGAAAAAAGAGTCAATTTCCAATTGATAACCAATTAGAGGTGACCAACGTATTAAAAAAATCGTATAACGGTAGCGAACATCACGCGTATAGTGAATACGGAATTTGTGATCATACTGGTGCTGGCAGCAAGTCTGGGCTCTTGGGCCGGCTACATACAATCAGACATGATCATGGGCAGCATCTGGCGCTATTTTCAAAGCCCAGGTACGTCTACTTTTGTCTTTTCGGTAGGCGTGCTTTTCCTCGTGTCATTCATGTCTATCGGGTATAAAGTAATCATGGCAGCCAGGATGAACCCAGTGGATACGCTCAAAGATGATTGAGTGCATAACCTGACAATAATCATTGCGTGCCGACTTTAGTTTAACAACCTTCAATGCCTAAGGAAAGGCAATTTGTGTTTATTAAGATTTTTCAATGAATAATACAGGTACGCTTTTGGGCATTGCTGCAGGCATTTTTCTGTTGGTGGCCTTTGTGCTCCCCTGGTTTGTCGCACCCAACACCTACATTATTGCGCTCGTCATCACCGCCATACTGTTTATTGGAGCCTGGTTCATTATTGTGGTGAGAAAAAGAAAATTGCCATAGTTAACGGATACTAGCTGCTGGATACTAGCTGCTGGATGCTGGAAACCGGATGCTGGTCGCGGGTATGCCGATTATTGATTATCGAATACCGGCCACCTACCGCTTCATCGCCCAAAATGCCAGGTAACCCAGCACCGTGAAAAGCGTTCCAAGGAAGCCCAGCATCACTACAGCAAAATACCGATCCCAAAACGTATTCACCAGCACATGATTCGGGTTGTCCTGGTCTACCAGTATTTCTACTTCTTCACCGATATCATAAGTTTTACTGCTGGAGCTCACTGTTCCAATGTGGGTTTTCTTGTTGCCGTAATAGGTGTACTCGTAAATAGGTGTATACATGGTGGAGCCACCGCCATCACTGTCGCTACTGTAATAACTATCGTAGTCGATCACATGGCCTATTACCGGGATGGCGCGTTTTGCGAAAACATAATTGTCATAAAAATAATAGAAGCCGAAGGCCAGCATCGGAATGCCGATGCACATGAAAATCAGTCCAATGGTACGACCCAGGTTTACGCCCGATGTAGCCCTCATTTTCTTTTTGGCATCCTCAAACTCTTTGCGTAAGTCTGTGGGGCCATCTGTGTCTACTTCATCTTCCAATTTTTCAGCCAGGCGTAAGGCCTGGGCTGCATCGATATGTAAGGTCTGCTGCAAGTACCTTACTGCCTCCAGTTTATCTCCTTCACGAATGAGAGCAGCGGCCTTTTCTTTTTGATCTGCAGTCATGTTGATGTGAAATGGGTACTAAATATAATCAAAAGCGGGATGCTCGTTGCTGGTCGCTGGAACTAGTCACTGGATACTAGTCGTTGGATACTTGAACCTTAAAGCTCCTCCTACTTAACATTTAAAACTTGTCACTAAACACTAATCCACCCTAATACTTCACAAACCGCCCCGCATCTGTTACCTTGCCCTCCGTGCGCAACTGATAGAAATACAGGCCTGCTGGCAGATTCACAATGTCTACTGAAAATTCAACGCCCTCAATTTCCCCATGATACATCTCCTGACCTGCTGTATTAAGGATGATGAAAATTTTGCTTTCTCCGTTGGTTAAAATGTTCAGGTCGCTGTCATCCGATACTGGATTGGGAAACAAAATGGCTCCATCCACATTTTCTATCGGGATGTTAATAATATCTGATACAATAGTTTTGCCATTGGTAAACCTGATCTCCGCCTGGTACATCATCGTGCCGGGAATCAGTTCCGTGTCTTCATAGTCGAAGAGGATTTGGTTTTGGGGCGTGAAGATGGCCAACTTGCGCTTTAGGCTGTTGACAGTCTTATACAATATCACCTGACTTACTTGATATGAACTGCTCAACCGCAATTGCACGTGTATTTGTGTGCCCGACAATCGTAAAACAGAAAAGGCGTTGAGGAAACAATTGGCACCCTGCAAGGTGTAGTCGATGGTTTCACTCTTTAAGCCTTCTATATCATTGAACATTGGAGCTACAGCAAAGTATGGGCTTGAGATAGCAGAAAGTACTTGTAATGTGTCGTTGGTGAGTGAAATCTCAGACAAGTAATTTGTTCCCATGGTGAACACCTTATATCCAGTGGCCCCATTTACTTCTGCCCAACTTATGCCAACACTATCGGTGCAGATGAATGCTGTTCGCAATTTGATCAACGGAGATATTAGGAATTCCTCAGAGATTAATTCCTCCGTACCAATTTGCATTTTCAATTGAGCACGCGCCAGGGTATCGGGGGCGTCCCAGTAAAAATAGTCGTCCAGAGAAAGGGCAGGAGCTAGAAGTGACCAGTTGCCGCCATTAAGTTGTACGTGCAGGTCCCCGGTCTCACCCGCTTGCGCCCCCCATGCCAATAGGGTTGCCGTTCCACCCTCGACCACATCAGTGGAACGAGGAAAATCCCAACTGAATAATGCATCACTGTCCATCCAGTACGCCACAGCTACTGACTGGCTACTGGTGGTAAGGCTTTCTGATGTCAATCGCAGCGTATAGGTACCTGGTACAGGATCGGTAAGCGTAATGTACTCCACATTATTGAGGTGATCAGCTTTTCGTCTGGGTAAAGCCATCAATGAATCCATCGTTGGATAGTGACTCAGCACCCAGGGTTGATAGGTATCTGCACCCAGCTCAAGTTGACTGTCGATGTCGTGTACCAAAGCAACGGGCGCGTTGGGCGTGGCGGCAGGGTCCGTCCAGCTGACGGCAATTTTAATTTGAGATACACCGGCAGGTAAGACTATCGGCAAGGTGACTTCATCATAGGAACTCAAATTAGCGTAAGCCCACTGACCATCTGCTGTCAACTGCAATGCTTTATAGGCGTTGACGCTACCATATCCAAACGTGAAGTCAATACCGGAAGGGCCGACATCATCGGCAGTGGCGATGAGTATAGCCTTGACCATTGAGGTTTCGGGCAACATTCCTTGCATTGCCTCAAATTTTTCTTGCACAAGGGTGGCAATGCCGGATACAATGGCTGCCGCATCAGATGTGCCACCCTGGCCATAGGCGGTGAGCTCCGGCTTCAATCTCCCATCATAAGCGGGGCCACGGGAGTTGAGCATGTTTACGCCCAAAGTACTGTCTACGGCAGTCACCACCAGCACGTTCTTGGATTGCTTGAAGGTGCCGGTGAGGTTGGAAAAATTCAGGTTTGGATACGGTCCACTTGTAGACTGAAAAGTGCCCATGTTGCCGGCAGAAAAAACATGAACAAGTCCAGGCAACTGATTCACCTGTTGATCATAGGCGAAAGCTTCATTGCCATAATAGTTTTCAACGCCCACTCCGTAGCTGTGATTTTGAAGATAAATATCGTTGTCCGTGAAGAGGGAAGCGTTGTCGGGGAACAAGTTTTGAAAATCTGAAGCCGTGAAACTTACCTCTGGGGCTACACCGAGCGCACGGTACGAGCTGTTGCCTCCGCCACCCAGCAGAATGGCCATGTTCGTGGCATGTTGATCGATCGATGTGGGCGTGACATTGGTGGTAAAAGTGCGATTGACAATGTCGATGTTGGCTGCATCGAAATTCAGTTCTTTGATGGATACATTGTGTGCAGCTCCTCTCAGCGTAGGAAATGAAGCTCTGGCACTTGTGATGCGATTGTAGGCGGGGTTGACAAAATCCAGCACCGCTTCCGGTTTTGCCTGGCGGTGCACATCGATAAACACGATGTTGCTATCACGTTGCATGTGCTCGTACGTTTCGAGCTTGCGCAGCGAAACCAAAAAACAATTAGCAGCATCGATGTGTGTATGTATGTCGATGCGTTGCTGGTAATTATGTTTAAACACATTTGGCTGTTTTACGCTGATTGAAAAAATCGTGTTTTTTAAATCCAAGGTTTCACCGGCCAGCAATGCAGGGGAGAGCACATTCTGGCCGAATGCACTTACAGAAAGCAAAAGGCAAAATACATTTAGTAAACGCATTTCAATTTGGTGATTGGTCAATTTTCCCTTATGAAATCATAAAGAAACCAAAATTAACCGTAAAGATGGGGGCAAAAACCCCCATGATGAGTTTTAATTCACGAAACGGATTCCTATTTTGAAGCATCAAAAACCTAAACCCAATTACACATGAAGAAAATCTTAAAAGTTCTCTGCTTGGTGCTAATCGGATCAGGTACGTTTTACGCGTGCCAGGAGCCAACGGACATGAACAGGGCACAAATTCCGGATGACGTGATCGACAGGCTCGTCACTCTCGGATTTAGTGTGACCGACCCGGGTCCTATTCGTTTTGAAGAAGGATTCCTGGTGGAGGGCGACATTTACCTAACCCGCAGCGATCTGGCTACAATGAAACAGGGTGAGCGCCTTGCCGCTGTAGAACAGTACTCGACCAACAACCTGGTGACGAGTACACCCCGCGTAATTACCTTTTACATTCCTGAAGAATCATCGGGTGGGGGCAAAGGTAAAAAAGGCGGTGGTGGAGGTGGATTTAGTGCTACTTATGTAGCGGCTTTAGATGAGGCCATTTCGCGTTACAATGCACAAAACCTTACTTTGTCGATGCAGCGCATCACTTCTTCCAATGCAGACATCGTGTTCACTCGCCTGAGCAAAGGTGATGAGCGGAGAGGTATACTCGGATCAGCCGGCTTCCCTACTGCAGCTGGAGATCCGCATGGAGAAATTAAAATGAGTGGTATACTCGAGTCTACCTATGGGCTTTCAGTGAATGGTATTGCCACCATCATGGCGCATGAGGTAGGCCATTGCATTGGCTTCCGTCATACCGACTACTTCGACAGAAGCATCAGTTGCGGTGGCTCACCAACCAATGAAGGTGATGGAGGTGTAGGTGCCAACCACATTCCAGGCACACCTACCGGAGCAACCCTGCAAGCACAGTCATGGATGCTTTCCTGTACCGATGGCAGCAACAGGCCTTTTAACAATGACGACCGCACTGCACTAAACTATCTGTACTAGCGAGGATCATATGTAACACAGAAAGCCCTGACTCACGTTGGGGCTTTTTTTATCCTCATGCCTTACTCTTGCTAATAATGATTACCAAATGCTGGACCCTTCTGACAGGCCCTGCGGCAACTTGCAACAAGGTAACCACCTAAAATCATCACTTCAATTCATCATCCCATTAACATATCATTACTGCCTACTTACCTATTGCTTGCCTGATCCGCCACCATTGATCATCGTACTTTCTGGGAAAAGGAATGGCCCTCACTTTATGTCTAAACGCGGCCGTCTGCTGTAG
>CAYNCP010000008.1:29396-48386 GCA_964395905.1 uncultured Ohtaekwangia sp. | reverse complement strand
ATTAAAGCCGCCCGCAACAAAAATCCGCTCGGCCAATGGGAACCAGTCACAGGCGGGAGCGTAGGCGTGACAAATAACATCGGCATCACTCACCTGCCAATCAGAGAGCAGGACAAAAGCGGGAGCCTCGTTCTCCAACTGCGCTACTTCCTTCGCATAGTGCACCAATGCCTCCACTTCCTCCTCGACAAAGGCATGCACGATCAGCCAAAGTGGTCGCCTTGCCGGCAACAAGTCAGCAGGAATGCGATTAGGGTTTGGCGCTGGATAACTTAGCAACCAATTGCCCACTTTACGTGAATGACGTTGGATGTATTCTTCATGCTCAGGTTCCAATTCTTCCATCCTAAAAGTACCTTCAAAGTGGGTGATGCTGTTGCCAAGCAGCACCTTGTAAGCGTTCCACTTTAACCTTCTGGCCAGGTAATAAACGCGATTTGCCTGCAGCCCTTGCAGCTCGCCAAACAGCCCCGCAGGAAATGTGTCAATATATATAGTGTCTGCTGAGTGAAAAACACTTTTGAGCTGAGGAGCAAGTTCGCCTGGCGTGTCGCCTTTAATAAAGTGTATTTCAGAACCATCAAATAATTTGTAGACAAGTGGATTGTTGGTTACTATCTGAAAAGGGGAGAGGCGCAGTTGGTTGACGAACATGCGCACCCTGTACAAGTGGCCCCAACCGCCTCCCATCACATAAAAAAATATCATCGGTTACGTTGCACCAACTCAGCCATGATGATGAACTTCTCAACGTCTTTGAGGTCATCGATCATGAGGATGCCGGGAGCCAGGGATATGCCAAAGCCTTCGATGGAATATTTTTCCGCAATGGCAAGCGGAGTGCTACTCACGGATAGGTGGATGGTGTTTAATTCTCTTTCATTTTTCTCAAGCTTCAGCTTGCCTTCATCGCGTAGCTTCACCTCGTAGGCGCCATTCATATCTTCGTTGTTGGCAATCTTCAGTTTGTCAGGATAGAGTTTGACCTTCCAAAGCAACCGCTCGTTTTCATCGCGCAATTTAAAACCACCTTCATCCATCTTGACGGCATAGACCATTGAACTGCCATCGTAATATTTACGCTTGTCACTTCTTTTGGCCACGCCTTGCAGGCTCCTGTCAGCCAGGACTACGGTGACTTCCTCAGGACCAATAAAAATTTTGGCCAATGTCTCACCAGCACGGTCTTTAATGAGTTGAGCTCCGCTGCCAGTAGGACCAGAGCTAGTGAACGTGCAGGCGCATAGCACCACGATCAGTATCCAGCAGTTCTTTGAATAAGTTATCATATAAATCGGTTTCTTGTTCAACGTGAAATCGTGTGGCAATCTGGCTCTTTAACTTCAGTCCCATGGCTTGGCGCTGTTCCTCAGTCGCATTTGTAAAATCATAGAACACCTGCCTACAGGCACCGGCCTCTCCGGGTGCAAATAACAAACCACTGTCCCGGTCATCTACAACATCGCGCATGCCGTCCACAGAAGTGGCGATCACTGGGATGCCCAATGCTCCCGCCTCCAGCAACACGTTGGGCATACCGTCATAGTAGGAGGGGATGGCTAGCACATCGCAGCATAAGTAATACTTGAGCAGTTCATAACGATCCAAGAATGGACAATGGGTAAAAGAAATTTTCTGGGCCAACAACAGCTGATTCACTTCATCCGTCAGCTCGCCAATGAGCAGAAAGTGCAATCGATTCAGCAGTGAAGATTGACGCAAAGCCTCCAGCAAAAACAAGACGCCTTTTTTTTTCTTGAGCTGACCGAACATTCCAACACACAGTTTTCCTGCTACGTGCGCTTGCCGCCAACTTGTGGCAAATGCCTGTTCACTGAGCGTAGGCATCCATTGGCTCATGTCGATGCCATTGGGCACAAAGCGCACGTTGACGGAAGGAAACAACTGTTGGATTTTCCTTACTTTGTCGGTGGAGATGGCACATACCATGTGGGACGCCTCCAGCGCATCGCGCAACATATCGCGCTTGCGTGGCGTAAAGATGGCATGATCAAAATCATTGCCCCGGATCAGGGTGACCAGCGGAATGTTGAGCCACTTCGCGTAAATGGGTGCTCCCAAAATTGGCAGGTAGCCGCCAAAGCACACGATCGCACTGGCATGCTGGTGTTTGATAAATTCCCAAGTGCGGTTCAAGGTGTGCGATTCACTTTCCTCAAAAGGAAGCGTGGCGCACCACCCATTAAGTTGCTGTGTTTGCTGCAATGGTTTGTCACCCGCTGTCAGGTGAAGCACGTCAATCGTGCGTCCACGCTGCCGCAGGTGGTCCACGATGCGGTCACACGACTGGGCCATGCCGCCCCGCTGAGGCGGATAGTTTTCTGTAATCCATAGGATGCGCTTGCCCATCAACTGTCAAAAATATTTTGATCCCCATCACCACTATCCGAAACAAATCTTCCCCGCCTCATCACACTGTCCATGTCATATTCGTTAAAAATGAGATCGTTCCACAGCATCATCTCGGTAATGTTGTTGGGCACGATGGGCGCAGTCGATCGCAACGGCTCTCCTTGTACTGGGGCCACCGTTCCACCTTGCGCTTCTATCAGGTGGTACAACGAAGCAAGTCCCAGGAAGAAAACGGATGGCTTCAAGATGCCCTCCTTCAACTCCTTCTCCTTGTGTTTGAGTTTGAGGGTATAGTGTGTCTCGCTCTCGGATAATTCCACTCCCATAGGCAGGTCGCTTCCCTTGAGGCGGTACTTGCTTTTATCTACCGTCAGTTGGATAAACAGCCGGTGCAGGGTCTTGGTTTTTGAACGGCTCTTGCCGTTGATGTTGTTCCACTTTATCTTTTTGATTTCATCCAGGAGCACCGTCTCCATTTTTGTGTTGTCCGATAGCTTTAATCCTGCGATGATGAGTTTAGGCTGATACTCTTCCACCGTGCGTTTGATTCCGCGCACCTTAATGGTTGACTTTTGGGGGATGGCACCAAAGGGATCGCGAAAATCCAGCGCGGCCGACAACTTGGCTTCTTCTCCCGCCTTTTCTTTGATGGCCTCCAGGAAAGGAATAAAAAATAAGCGCATGTAGTTGTTGATGTCGCGCTTCTCAAACTCCTTCCTGGCTTTGCCTGCATCGTAAGTCATCCACGCAAACAGGATGGGTATAACCATGAGGTACACCAATTGAGACGTGACGACTAAGATGACCGAGGCCACAAGGCCAATGATGAAAACTACCATGCGCCAGTTGAGAATGGTGCGGGCTTTGTCGCCATACTCATCGTAGGCGCTGGTCTTGCCCAGAAAGGCGAGCCAATGCTTGATGCTTAGGGTCGTGTTAATGGTCTTATTGTCAACAAAATGTTTTTGCTGAGGGGTAAGCGAGTGGTAGAATACCTGCGCTTTGCGGATGCTCATCGGTAGGCCAATTTAGAAAGAAAACGTCAATATATTATCGTACACCTGCTGTAGCGACTGCCGTGCCCGTGCCCAGGTCAAGTGTCGCTGGATGTGTGCGCGCGCCCGATCTCCCAGTGCATTAATGTGGTCGGGGTAGTCAACGGCCAGGCGGATGGCGCGGGCCAGGTCTGCAGCGCGACCCGGGCGACAAAGTATGCCATTTTCATTATTAATGATGAGTTCCTCTACAGCTGGAAGCCGCGAGGCAATCACAGGGGTGCCACAGGCCATGCTCTCCAATATCTTCAAGGGCGAACAGCCCTGCTCGATGTTGCGGCTGCACTCGGTGAGGGGCGCGACAGAAAACGCTGCATGTTGGAGGATGGCATTCAACTCGGCTTTTTGCAACTGGTAGCGCCAGATCAGGCGATGGCTAATGCCCAGCTTTTCGGCAAATTTGCGATAAGGCTTGGCATGGTGGGGTGAATAAGAACTGCAGATGACCAGCGGTAAATCAACGTCTTCCAGATAACGAAAAGATTTGAACAACACCTCCACACCCTGCCAGGGTTGGAGCGCGCCCGCATACACCATGTATTTTGCAGGCAGGCCTTGCGGCCATCTGGCAGGTGCAGGCACATCTGCTCCATTGGGGATCACCACAATTTTCTCGAAGCTTATATTGCGCTTGAGCAGACACGCTCTGGTAGTATACGAAGGAGTAATGCATACAACAGCCTCTTGCAAACAGATGTTTTCCAGCCTTTGGATTTTCTCCAGTGTAACGGACGACAAATCCGGATAACGATAGGGGAGTTCAATCGATGGCAGCCCGTTCACTTCGAAAACACTGTGCACATGAGGAAAATCCGACAAGGCCAGTCCGCCCCAAGGATCGCGGTAGTGGCCCACCAGCAGGTAATGTTGTTGGCCAATCATGGCTTGCACCCAGTGGGTGAAGCCGGTCGAACGTTTGAAAAAGTTGGTCTCTGCTGTTTCAAAGCGATAGTGGTCAATATTACTGGTGCGAATTGGATCCAATTTGCTGGTAAGCGTAAGCAGGAGCAGGGGTGGGTAGGCTTTTGCCAATACGTCCGCCATATGCGCGATGTGCGTACTCGCCCCTTTGTAGGAAGGATGGGGATCAAAGGCGATGTATACTGACCGGTAGTCCATACGCATAACACAGCTATTTACCATACAATATGTGACATTCAAAATTTGCAGCCCCCGGGGCTACCAGGATGGAACCTGCCATTTTGAATCTGGAACCAAAAGTCTGGAACCTACTACTGAAAAACTAACACTAGACAAGGCGATTATTAAAAGACTAATGGATTTATAAAACTTTTTCTAAATTAGATATTCCTTAAAAATTTATTCGGCTGACCTTAGTGCATGCCATTTGTCTAACCAAAAAGATTAATCATGAAACATTTATTATCCATTGCTTTTCATGCTGATTGCATTTTCCTGGCCAAATAATTAAAATTGAAAACTTTTATAAGGGACCACTCAGATGATGGGTGGTCTTTTTTAATTTCGCTTAACGAGGTTTGAACCATCCCAAACGAAAAACCCTGGCTAAAGGGGATGCAGAACCGACCTCAAATTAAATCTTGAATCTTAAATTATCACCTCGCAAATCTTCAAAGTCACCACTGAAAAGTATAAATGTACTTGACAATCAACGCGCGATAATCTGAAAAGGGAATGGTCAAGTCCGTTTTGCCATTATTGTTAAGCGTCTCATTGTATACGATATACAAGTCGTTGCCGTCTTTCCAATTGTACCGTAATCTCACATTGGCGGCACTTACATTGGATAGTGAATTAACTTGCACAAATGCATTCACACTCAAGTGCACATCCAAGGATGTGGCTACCTTGAGTCGTGCTACATGTGCGTCCAGCCTGCTGTTGTTGAAGTCAATTTGGTTGAATTGATAAAAACCACTTAAAGTAACGTATTTCGAAAGGGTAAACTGGGGCGTTATGCCCGCGGAAAATCGATCGCCCCCGTAGAAAGAACCAGAAGTAACGTTGAAGTTGGCGTTTAGAAAATTGACCTGAGGTGATTGATAAGATACAGTGATGTCCTTGTTAGTATATTCACCAATGGGCACCTGTATGCCGTCAGCCAAATCAAAGGCTTCATAAACATTGTCGTAAAAGCGGTTGAACGCCAAAGACAGACTGCTGGAATTCTTCCATTCCATAAAAAACTGAGGAGAAGTCTGAAAGGTTTCCAACAAGTCCGTACTGTTGCTGAAATAGGCAGTACCGCGTAAATCAAGCCGTAAAAATCGCAACGATTTGCTCTCATGCATAAACCAACCGTAGGACAGTCTGTCGCCAACTGCTTTGAAGTCGTTTCTCACTTCAAAGCCGAGGCCCGGATCATACTGCTTATCCACTTGCGAATAGCTGAGTGAATAGTTAAAACCCAGTTGCGAGCGGTTTTCCCACATGACATAGATTCGCTTGCGGTCATCCAACAGGTAGTCATAGGTGAGACTGTCTTGCGAATCGTAGTTGCCCGCCACATTTACTTTCAGGTAATCGTTGCCAAAGAGATTGAGTATGGCATCGAGGCCGTAGGTAAAATTATTGGCACCCTGCCAGTCGGAGCGCGAAGTAAATATGCCGCCAACATATGAATTATTTTTGGACACCCGCTTGCGCAGCCTTAGCACGCCAAAATTTTCGGAAGGGTTGCCATCATACTCGCGCGATTGGATGTTCATAAAGCCCACATCATAATTATTGAGGCGGCCTACCAGACGGGCGCCACCCCACAGCGGGTTGATCTTCCCGTCTTTGATGCCGATGCGCCTGCTGTAGAACAACCGGTTGTTGGCATCAAAGCCGAAGTCCATGATGCTGGATCGCTCAAGGAAAAACCTTCTCTTCTCCGGAAAGAAGAAGGAAAAGCGACTTAGGTTCACTACCTGGTCATCTGCTTCAACCTGCGCAAAATCCGTGTTGACGGTGATATCCAGGTTCATGTTGTCAGTGATGGCATGCTGCACGTCCAGGCCGGCTGTGAAACGGCTGTCGTTGAGTTTCTCGGGATAGGTGTTGTCATCAGGTTTGGTGTGATGGTAGCCCGTGGCTCCCAGCAAGTAGGGAGAGGTAAACCACGGTCGTTTGTTGGTTATGTTGGAAAAAGAAATGTCCTGGGCTTGCGAAGGTTTGAAAAAACTCCAGAACCCCCAGTCGGGTTTTACCTTTGGGTAGATGTCCATTTGTCTGTCGTGAGGCAGATAGCGGTAGACGATTATACCCATTGTTACCTGATCTTCTACGGTTTGAAACCGCAGGCTGCTAAAGGGTAGGCGTGCTTCCATCACCCAGGCATCATCTGTTTTGGATACTTGAGCTTCCCAATACGAGTTCCACGACAAGTCAACAGGCTCGTCACCCTGGGCATCGTTGCGAATGCTTAAGTCTGCACGCGAGCCAGTGGAAGAGACGACAAAGGCAAGGGCATTTTCATTGTCGTTATAAGTATCCAGCACGATAGCGATGTGATCCAAGGTCATGCCGATGCCGTCACGCTCAAAGGTGGACTCCTGAATGCGGGACAAGTCACCATAGCAGATAGCAGCCCAATACACATATTTATCATCATGGGCGATACGCATCATCGTTTTCGCATTGGGTTGCTCAGAATAGGTAGGCCAGTGACTCACCAATGGGAGGGTGGCAATGTCGTCCCACTCGCCCTCCGTTACCTGTCCGTCAAAGTTGATGGGGTGCGACAAGCGGGGAATGGGATGCTGTTGACCGTATCCAAGCAGGATGCTAAAAGTTATCATAAGGATCAGTGACAACTTTTTCATAGAGGAGGGCCATTTACCCGAAGACGTGAAGTTAACATTTTATTGCTGGATATTGGAACCTTGAATCTTGCCGATCACTGATTATCTCTTTGCGCCTGAGCGGTTAAAGAAACCAATCTCAAATCTAAAAACTTAAATCTGCTAATAGCAACCTGTATTTGGCATCTTTGTATTTCGATTGCTAACTTGTATTACTTGAAAGATACCAGCGCATTAAGACAGGCATTGTTGGCAGCCATTGGCCTGGAGGAGGTAATGACTGAAAGGAATTTCATCGATCCTTATGACAAATCACTTTTTCATCGGTACACTCCCGAGGAGTACCTGCATTCACCCCACAGAGACATGGACGAGATCTACCGCATGAGTGAAGTGGTGCTACAGCATATACCTACAGGATTGCGTGTCACTTATCTTACCACTGAAAGTTATGATGGCGATGAACTCCGTTATCGCGCCAAAGATGTTTTCATCATTACTCATACAGGTCAGCACTTGAATGTAACTGCTGCTAATTTCACCAAGGAAGTATTCAACACACCTTCGGGCACTGTGCCATTTAAAGAGGTGAACAAGGAGTAGGTGGTCTCTGGATGCTGGATGCTGGTTTCTGGTTTCTAGTCCTTTAAAGGAGAAGGTAGATACCATTACTAGACTACACAAAAACATCATCACATCAATTCATCATCACATTTACACATCAACCAACCCCTAACTCCTAAAGGGGAACCCTGGCCCCAATGAAAAACGCCCCTGGCCTTCAAGGGGAGACTGAATTTTTAAGTTTGCACAACTTTGATAATTACTTTACATTGAGCTACCGCTTTAATCCAAACCTATGAAAACCTTGCTTACAGCCTTATTCGGGCTGCTCACCATTGGTATTTCCCAAGCTCAAGAGCGTACCAGACCTGATGGAAACCCCTGGACATTCACGCCAAACTGGAGCAGTCAAAATCAATTTATTAACGCAAATGGCCTTGGTCGTTGCTATGACATCCGGAGAATAGACCCGCTCAAGTGGGCCCAGGAAACTCTGGGTACCGGAAGAGCCGAACAAATCGTGGAGTTTTTCCCGGAAGCTTCGCCCCGGCCGTTCAGTTCCCTGGGGGGTCGCAGTTTTGTTCAACCCAAAGGGGTGATGTTTACCAGCGATGTCAGAGGCGATGCACAAACCAGCACAAAGTTTATCCAGTCAGCATATGATTTTGAAAACACCGTGTTGTCGGAATATAGTGTGGAGGTAAGTTCTGCCGCCAAAATAGTAGGGTCGGCCAAGTTCAGTGCCGCTTTCAAAGACACGCAAAGGTCATCTTCTTCCAATGAGTCGCTCACCGTGTACACCAAGATGTACAAACAATTTTATAAGCTGGACCTGCAGATGAATGACCCCAGTTACAAACACTATTTCTCGGATCGATTTTACGATTGGGTAAAGCGCATTGGTGATGATGTAACGCCCGAGGGGTTTATCCATAATTTCGGCACCCACTTTGCTTCCACTGCTTATTATGGAGGAAACTTCCTTCAAATGAGAACGGTGAACAAAAGCTCGTATGCCTATTCCACCAAAAGTGAATCAGAATATAAAGTGGATGTTGAGGTGAATATCAAAGCCGTCAATGTAGGAGCCGGAACCCGACAAGGCAGTTCTTCAGCGGGCAATTCATCCAACTACGAAATGTTCAGTGAGACCAAAGCCTACACGGTGGGAGGAGACTTTGATCTGTACAACCCTGATCTTTGGGCCAATACGGTTAAAGACAGAATGGAAGTTGTAAATGCCAGACTGACTCGCATTTCAGATTTGCTCACGCCCGCAAACTTCCCCAACGTACCCGATATCAACAGGAAGCAACAGTTGCTTCAGGCCGTAATCATCCGATATGAAAACGAAGCCAACGCCAACCGTAGCCGACAGCAAAGCGGAACCTTCTTTAGCAAAAAACCAGTTCAGTTCACCATGATCGTCAATAATATAAAGTGCGTGGGCGGTGATGAGAACGAAAATAAATATTATGGTACAGTCAACATGGGCTTCTTTAATGCGTCAGGGCAACTCATGCAGCAGAAGCCTTTTTGGAACCACACGGCAACCAGTGTCGATGCCTTCAATCGAGGTGGCTCTCGGTCCATAATTGACGCCCAACTTTCTGTTTCGGTGAATTACACCGATTTTGAAAGAGGGTTTGTAAGCATATGGGGAAGCATGACCGAGCAGGAAGGAGATGCCAATCAGGTAGACAATACCAATGTGGTCACATCAATAATCTCTGGGGCAAGATCTACAGTGGGTGCTTTGCAAAAAGACGTGGCACTTGGTAATGTGGCCTATTCAGATGAAAGGACCAAAGTGTACTTTAGTCAGGCGATAGGCTCCACGCAACCGGTGACCAAGCGCGTCAACTTCACCAGTTCAGCAGGTGATAACGTGGAGTTTACCTACACGCTTCAACGTGTAGATCAGGCCGCACAGAACAATAGCATGGTGCAGATTCCATCTGCTCAGCAAATGGTAGCAGCTGCTGCTAGTGGGAATATCCAATTGGTAAAAAATTATGCAGATCAGGGTGGGTCGTTTGATAATCAGCCGGGAGCACTCAATAATATGATCCAAACAAAAAATTTAGTGGGCCTCAACACATTGATGGATTTGGGCGCCCGTCCGGAAACCATGGATCTTGATCTGGCTTTGGTGCCACCCATGTTTGACAGAAATGTGGTACTCGCTCTATTGGAACGTGGCGCAAGACCTACTGATGCACAGTTTGAGAGCAGTCTTCAGTTTAATGACCCCGGTGTTACCAAAGCATTTCTTCGCGAAGGCGTAACTCCCAAACTGCACCACATGCAACAGGCGATTGCCAGCGATCAAAAGGAATTGGTATATACTTTTATGAATACGGGTTTAATCAGCGCAGGACCGGGTGAGTTGGACTATGCCGTCAGGAAAAATGATGTGAAACTTGCAGAGATGATGATTCGTACTGGGGCCCAGGCGCAACCCGCATCGCTGCTTACGGCCATCACCAATAACAATCAACCCATGTCAGACTTGCTGATACCGGTTACTCCTGCCAGTCACGAGGCACTTGAGGCCTCAGCCATGGCCAACAATGCCGAGCTATTCAAATTGTTTGTCGACAAAGGATCTCGACTGGCCAACAACAATCCGGTAAACATTGCAGTAGACAAACAAAATCTTCAGGTCCTGGACATGGCCCTCAAAGCTGGTGGAAATCCCAACGCGGGGCTGGAATACGCAATTAGCAAAAGCAATACGCCTGCCTTCATCACCTGTTTACAAAATCAGGCTGTCCCAGATCCGGGCTTTGCTTATGTGGTAGCGCAAAACGATAAGCCCTTATACGACAGGATGCTGAATGAGTTCAACGGCAATGCCGATGTAGCTTTAGGACAAGCGATCGCAGCAAATAAATTAGACTTCGGTCAATCAGCAATTGCCACAGGGCGTAGCAATGCCACCGCACAATTGGCTGCAGTGGCTGCTGCAGGAAGCCTGCCCTGGGTACAATTGCTGGTGGAGGCAGGACAGGCCGATGCGAATGTTGGAATGATGGCTGCCATTGACGCACAAAAATCAGATGTGCTCGGTTACTTGATATCCAAAGGAGCCAAAGGAAGCAATCCGGAATACCTGGCCAAGGCAGCGGAACTGAAAAACCTGACCATGGTAAAGATACTGGTGGAAAAAGGAGGAGCTAGTCCCGAGAACGGAAAGACTGCAGCTATTGCCAGTGGAGATATAAACGTTACGCGCTACCTTTTGCAGCAAGGTGCTATCGCTAATGGTTTGGCGGTGCCTGCCGGTAAAGGCGATATCGCCATGGTGAGGTTGTTGCTGGAATTCAAAGCCAACCCTACAGAAGGCGTGCGTGCCGGAGTGGAGGCCAACCAGACAGAAGTGGCGGTGCTGTTGCTGGAGTCGGGTGCAGCCGTAGACGGACTCATGCCTATGGCCGCTAATCATGGCAACAAGCGTGTGGTAGAAACATTGCTGAGCAAAGGTGCTAATGCGAGTGATGGCATTAAGCCGGCCATTGTCAAAAACTTCACCGATGTGGCCATCATCCTGTTGGATGCAGGAGCCTCTCCCAATGGAGTCATCGATATAGCCGCGGGCTTTGGCAATAAGGAAGTAGTGGGTAAGCTGCTCGACAAAGGAGCCAATGCCAACGATGGCATCAAAGCAGCCATCACCAATAAACACATTGATGTTAGCAAACAGTTGATTGAAGCAGGTGCCAACGTGAAAGATGCCTCCTTCATGTTGATAGCTGTTAACAACAAACAACCCGATATGGCCAGACTGCTACATGCCAGCGGCACTGACGTAGAGTATGTAGATGGACAGGGAAACTCATTCCTCCACATGGCAGCGGATGGCGATGGTGAATATGCCATGACCAAGGCATTCATCGATTTTGGTGTGTTGATAGACAGGGCCAATAACAAGGGAGAGACCGCCCTGCACGTGGCCGTACAAAGCGGCAAAGACAACATGGAAGTAATTCAGGTATTGGTTGAGAACGGTGCCGATGTCAACGCAGTAAACAAGGATGGCAAAACAGTGCAACGTGTGGCCAAATCTGCTAAGGTCAGAAAATACCTGAAAGACAATGGATCTGTAAGAAAAGTAAAGTAAGCGCTGGTAATAATTATTTCATCACCTTGTTCTTAAATATTAAAAAATATGAAAAATCTGATGGCAGTATTCATGGTGCTGTGCAATGTCGTAGCGCATGCGCAGGTACCGGTTCTGGTAAAAGTAGGCTGGGCCTACGACAACCAGGATAATGCCTACAAGGTGATGACCTATAACATGCCCAACGGGCAAATGCAGATCATGGCCAACAATGCCAACATGCGCATCGCCAATTCATTTTGTGCCGATCCCAACAAGACGGATTGTAAAGGGTATGGACATCTCTACAACTGGTCCTCGGCTCAGCAAGTGTGTGGGATGATAGGTCCGGGGAAATGGCGCATGCCTTCCATCGAGGAGTGGCAGACATTGGTGGAGAGTTTTCCCGCAGATTTTGACAATAGTTTTATCCGCAAAATGAATATCGAATACCAGGGAAATTCTCAACTGCGCGCGCAGGGTGTTAGCGGATACTATTTTTCCACTTCGCAGGATAATGTCAATGGCGTTCCGTTTATTAAGCTTTACAAAATCAACAATGGAGATCCTGCCTTCCAGACTGAACTGGGCGACCCCGGCCAATTTTATTCTGTGCGCTGTATCTCCACCCAGCAATAATGTGCTTGCTAATGGGATCGCGAGCGAATTCCATGGGTATAATGAAGTACTTTGCTTTGCTGCTTTGTATCCTGGGCTGTATGACTATGCGAGATGCCTCCGCTCAAAAAGATCCACCCTCCAAAGAAATGCGGACGATACTTCCTGGCACCTGGCTGCTCAAGTTTTTATATGTACCCGACTACAACTCACCCGATGAGCGATCCCGCTATTATCCCATTGATGACGATTACATCAATCAGTTTGTGTGGGAAGAAGTGGACTTAAAAGAATATCGCAGTGGTCGGGATTTCGATTTGAATAGTATTGATTTTGCAGTTAATGGAAATTTTAAGGGTGAACATTACAACGGTACGCAGGTGAACGGCAAATGGCAATACAAATTGGGAAATAAGAAGAAGCCAACTTATCTTTCAATTGCCTACACCATGCATGGGGAGGGTGATGAAGAGGAGTATCAATATAATCTTACTTTCGACCGGGTTGCTTTAAAGGACAATCAATTGATCCTGATTGGAGATGTATGCAATGATGCCTGCGTGCTCAAGGTTATCCTTGAAAGATATGACCCTTAATCATCATCACATCACCGCATCAACCAACCCCTAACCCAAAAGAGAACATAGCGCATCCCAAATCTCAATCTCAAATTTTAAATTATTCTACCACCGATCCCCGAACCTCGAACCAAAACCCCAATGATTATATCAATAACAATCGAGAGCTTTACGAATAACCATCAACATGGGATACCTGTAAATTCCAATTGAACAGTTACACCTTGCCTAAACTGCTTTCGATAGCCGCTTTGCTCTTGCTCATGAGCATTGGCGTCACTGGCCAAAATCTATAGAGGGAATTAAATCTTAATAAAATTAGAGTCAAATGAAAGCACCTGCAATCAATTAAAAACCTTGTGTGATATCTGTAGGTTTTTTTTGTTGCACCAAAGCATTGAAGGCGTGAGGAGGGTGAGAATATTATGATATAAAATGAATCAAAGAATATATCACCATAGCTCCTAACACCAGCAAAAAAATTATATCATTTCTGTCAAAATGCATAGTGGCATTTAAGTAAGTTAAAGTGTCAATAATAACTACCCTAAATATAATGGCACCTATAATAAATTAAAATGACGGCTGTCATATCGGTACCGATTACCGATTTACGAAAAAGGGCTGATCCCTTAGGGACACTGGATGGTCCCTTTAGGGATTAAGCGTGCGCAGGCATGAAGAACATGATCAAAGCCTCCCGCCTGTTGGCATTCTGTTCTGGGTCTTATCAGCTTGCTCGGCAAGAAGGAAATCTGATTTACGATCCCAGGAAAGTAGGATCAATTTTACTGTAAAACACAGCCATGTGATGCCCAGCAAGTAGGGCGACTTTATTATGCTTTTTGGGGGTGTGGTCAACCACACAAAATACAATATTAGCAGGGCCGGTCCCTAGGGTGAGGGCGGGCCTGGCAACTGGTATCAATCTTAAATCTCAAATTTTGAACCCTTAAATCTCAATTCTCAATTCTAAAAATCCACGTATAGATGTATAGGGAAATGGTGTTCCTGGTTTGTCCAATGCCGGACAATTAATCTCACAAGCGAACAGGATTTTTTATTAATTTCCGGTAAATCAACTCGCAAACACAGTATTTGGTAAGTGGCACTGCAATTGAATAGCCGATGGCTAAACCAAAGCGTTAAACTTCATGCTTTTAAGTTATTTAAAATCCGCCTTGCGGAATTTAATCCGAAACAAAACCATATCCCTCATCAATATCTTCTGCATGGCCATTGCCATTGGCTGTAGCATCATTGCTTACCTGTTCACCACCAGCAATATCAACAGCGAGTGGTTTCATGAGCGCGCCAATAATATTTTCGTGGTTGAGCACCTGGCCATTGAGGATGGAGACCTGAAAACGTTTGGTACTTCTCCGGTTCCGCTTATGCCTGCTGTGCTCAGCGATCATTCATCGATCGTGCGTGCCACGCGTGTGACATATGATTTCGGCAAGGTCAATGTACATGGCAAGGAGTTTGACCAGTTCATTCAATTTGTAGATCCTTCCTTCCTGGAAATGTTTACGTTTCCACTTGCCTACGGGGATGCAAAAGCACTGCACGACAAAAATGCAGTAATCCTTTCCAGGCAAGAAGCCATCCGGCTCTTCGGCCATGATAACCCCGTGGGTGAGTCATTGGACATCACATGGGCAGGAGAAAAGTTGTCGTTCACGGTAGGAGGTGTAGCTGATGATTTTATCGGGCCCAACAGCTGTGTGCAGTTCAGTCTCATCACACATTTCGAAAACAAATTTCGCCACAACCCCTCGCTCCTTCACGATTGGAATGAATTGGCTGCAGCCACCTTCGTTGAAGTGGACCGCCCTGCAAGCCTTGAAAAACTTTCAGCTGGCATGGAACCATATATGAAACTGCAAAACGCGGCCGACAAAGCCAACATGCCGGTGAAAGGTTTTGTGTTTCACAACCTAAATGATATCAACAATGGAAATGTCCGCAATTCTATTGCTGGTGAATTGCCAATGGCACCCATTATAGTGCTCTCCGCTATAGCATTATTTTTGTTATTGCTGGCGAGTTTCAATACCATTAATGTAAACCTTGCTTCGGTGAGTTCACGCTTAAAGGAAATCGGGATACGCAAAGTGATTGGAGGGAATAAATCACAGCTTATTTTTCAATTCCTAACTGAAAATATTTTGCTTAGCCTGGCTTCAGTACTTGTTGCGGTGGCGCTGACGGGTAGTCTGTTGTTGCCCGCTTTTGAAAGCATTGCAGGTGCCGGAGTTACCATGGAGCTCACCCAGCGATTGGACCTTTGGGTTTACCTATTCGTGCTCTTCTTTTTCGTGGGCATTTGTTCGGGATTGTATCCCGCCATTTATATTTCTTCCTTTCAACCGATCAACATCTTACGCGATAAGTTAAAGCTAGGGGCCAACAACAATTTCATGCGAACATTACTTACCCTACAGTTTGTGATTGCATTCATTACCATTATCACAAGTGTGGGACTCACTGTCAATTATGTTGATATGGGTAGCCGCGACTGGGGTTATTATAAGGATAACCTGCTAACCCTTCGCGTTGAAACACCAGTGCAGTATGCCCACATGAAAAAGGTAGCACGTGAGCAACCTGCCGTTTCCAGCATAGCGGGGGCTATGAATCATGTAGGCGCTTATCAAAGTAATTCCCTCGTCCAGGCCGGTGAAATAAAAACAAGAGCTATTGTGTTTGAAGTGTCACCTGATTACTTAGAAATGATGGGCTTTCAAACGTTGTCGGGAAATCTACCGCAGACTGCAGGTGCTGTTGCGATCAATGAAACGCTCGCCAGGCAATTTGGTTGGGCCAATGGCATTGGTGAATTCATTACCATTGACAGTATACAGTATAGTGTAGTCGCTATGGTAAAGGATTTTCACCATGACAATTTCATGCGTGAAATTTCACCTGTAGCGTTCACCTTAGGAAAGGAAGAAGCCTTCACCACCCTTGTGATGCGCATTGAGCCAAACATGCGTACCCGCACACAAGCGACCATGGAGGCAGCGTGGAAGCACACATTTCCGGAGAGTCAGTTCAATTTCTCTACGCAGGAAGAAAGTTTCAATGACATGTACTACGAGACGCAAGGAATTTTACGAATATTTATTTTCACTACTGTAATTGCACTGCTGATGTCGTGCATCGGTTTATTTGGTCTCGCAGCTCAACGTGCACAAGCCAAACAGAAAGAAATTTGTATTCGAAAGATATTTGGTGTCACTGTGGTAAAAGCTGTTTTATTGGTGAACGGAAACTTCCTGGTGCTGCTTGGTATGGCCGCAGTGGTTGCCTCACCATTAAGTTACATGATGTTGAATGCACTGCTCGACTCCATCTACATCTACAGAATGGATGTGACGGCTATTCCTTTTCTGACTGCATATGTTTTGATGGGTTGTACCATTCTAATAACCCTTTCGGGTAAAATGATGCAGATAGCAAAAACCAATCCTGCCACTATTTTGAGAAACGAATAGCACGTCACACAGGGCCCATCGCTGAAGGACTATCCTTTGAGTTTTGAATCTTGAATTCAGTTGGGCTATTCCCTTTGAGGATAGGGTGACCACGCTGAACCTAAATTTTGAACTTTAAACCGATTACTGTCGGCAATCGTAGGTATCCTAAAAGATTAAAAGTTGTCAGACCGCTCACACACTACAGCCCGCAAGTGGTCGTGCGACTTAATGCGCCTACTGACGGCACCGATTCCGATCACGGACTACCAACAGGGGCCAATTCCTATAGGGATAAACGGTGCGCGCTGGCTACTACTGTAATCTTAAATCTTAAATCAAGTAATAACAAGCCAGTTGCCTGGTTACCTTATTTCCGCTACTTTTATTAAATTGCGCTAATTAGAATGAGTAGGTTTTCAGTACTGATTAAGGGGATTAGCGTTCGTTTAGCACTATTTTGTACCATATGGGAAAACTTTACCGGAACGCCATTTTAAGAATATCCTTAATCCTCATCTGTTGGCTGCCAACCTCGTTTTTACTGGCCCAAACTGATCTCAATTGGACCCTTCAGTCCGAAAAAGACGGGGTGAGGCTATATGCTGCCACGGCCCCATGTGCCGACAAGAACATGCTTGTTTTCAGGTTTGAAAACGCTAATGCCACTGTCAAACACGTCAATTATAATGTGATCATCCAGAGCGCAGGACGAAACATTCCGTTGCTACCGCAATCGCTGGAGCTCGGTGCTAACGAAACGAAAACCGGGGATTGTGATTCAGGTAAAGAATTAATTGCCGACTTAAAAGGAAATGATAATTACCAGCTCAGGGTGGTAATGGTTATTAATTAATGCATTCATGACGCAAGCCGCAAGCATGTCAATTTTGAGAAGGGTACTCATCGCCATTGCATTTTTCAATGGCATCATGCTGTTTGCACAGCCCAACCTACTTGGCGTGCTTACAGAAGGAGGCCCCAATGGAGCCGGTACCCTGTTCAGCATCGATGTGGCCACGCAAACGCTGCAGGTAAAGCACGCTTTCAGCAATGCGGATGGAGCCAGCCCTTATGGAACACTCTTGTACGCATCCAATGGCATGTACTATGGCACCACCAACGAAGGTGGAAGCCTGGGCTACGGCACCCTGTTTCAATTCGACCCGCTTACAAATCAACTGACCACCCAATACAATTTCGATTACAATAATTCAGGTGGTTATAATTTCGGACAATTAATACAATTAGTCAATGGCGATATTGTAGGCGTTTGCAGTTCAGGTGGTAACTATGGCTATGGCACCATTTGGAAATATAGCATTGACAAAAACACGGTCACCAAGCTGGCGGATTTGGATGATCACACGGGAGCATTTCCCTACACAGGTGTGCAACAAGCTTCGAATGGAAAGCTCTATGGCGTCACCACCAATTATGGTACGGGAGGTTTTGGAACACTTTATGAGTTTGATTTAAACAACAACTCATTTGCCGTTCTGCAGGACTTTAATTATTCCAACGGTGCGTTTGGGTATGCCCAGTTGATCGAAGTCAATAGCAATCTGTTTGGCGTTACCTACTTCGGAGGAGCAGGTGGCGCTGGCACGATTTTCAAGTATGATCTGAATACAGGTCTTTTTAGCACAGTACATAGTTTTAATTATGGTGCCAATGGTGGCATGCCCTACGGGGGAGGGTTGCAGTTGGCCAACAATGGCTTGCTCTATGGCACTACCTCTGTGGGCGGGCAACATGGGGAAGGCACATTGTTCAGCTTCCATCCTGTATCTGGTGCCTTCAGTAAAATTCACGATTTCACAACCGCCCAGGGACCCTCATACTGTCCGGTCACCCAGGCATCCGATGGGAACTTATATGGTATGACCTACCAGGGGTTTGCCAATAATGTCTTTGACTATGGTTCCATATTCAGCTTTGATATTGACTTGAATGCCTACTCCACAGTAAAGAATTTTGATAATAGCACTGGAGGAATTCCAGCCTGGACCGGTCTGGCTGAGGTGGTTGTAACTGACCCGCTGGATTGCAGCCCGTCTGGCATCCATCCCGGATCCATCTCCTTTACCGGCAGCTTCAATCCCAATACAACCAACATCATAACCAGCCAGACTCCAGCTTCGCCTATAGTCGGAGACGCGGAAGTAGAATACATCTGGCTCCAAAGCCCAGTTAACGTTCCTAACACAGTAGGTAATCCCTATTGGAAGGTGGTTGAGGGAAGTATAAATAAGCTGCAACTGGAATTGGAGCCGTTGATCGCTACCACCTATTTCATCCGTTGTGCAAGATTGCTGGGTTGCGAGATGTACTGGGGTGAAACCAATATTGTACGAGTGCCCGTTGACCTGTGCAGTCCCAATTATATCAACTCGGGGTCCATCAGTTTTGAAGGAAATTACAATCCCAATGTGACCAACATCGTGCAAAATG
>CAYNCP010000008.1:10722-29296 GCA_964395905.1 uncultured Ohtaekwangia sp. | reverse complement strand
GCACTACTTATTTTATTCGCTGTGCACGGGCAGAAAGTTGCGAGATGTACTGGGGTGAAACCAATATTGTACAAGTGCCCGTTGACCTGTGCAGTCCCAATTACATCAACTCGGGCTCCATCAGTTTTGAAGGAAATTACAATCCCAATGTGACCAACATCGTGCAAAATGTGGAAGCAGGGAGCAGCGACTTCGGGGAAGAGATAAACATCGAGTACGTGTGGGTACAGAGCCCGGTCAATGTTCCCAATACTGTGGGCAATCCATATTGGACACTGGTACCCGGAAGTGAAAATCAATTGTCGCTCACCGTTAGTGGATTGGTAAGCACTACTTATTTTATTCGCTGTGCACGGGCAGAAAGTTGCGAGATGTACTGGGGAGAGACCGCCATTGTGGAGGTGCCTGTTGATCTCTGCGTGTCTGATTATATCAATGGCGGTGAGATTGCTTTCAATGGTCCGTACAATCCAAACACTGAAAATGTAATTACCAATGAGGTAAATGCAACCAGCGATTTTGGTGATGACTTAAATATTGAATACATCTGGTTATCCAACGATGAGGATGTTCCTTTTAACGATGGCAGCAATGGCTGGGAGGTGATAGAAGGAAGCATAAATGATTCTTATAACATTGGAGAACTTCTGGAAACGACCTACTTCATTCGTTGTGCAAGGGTAAATGGCTGCATCGTATACTATGGCGAAAGCAATATCGTGGAAGTAGTGGTAGACAAGTGCCTTCCTGATTTTATTCAAGGCGGTCAAATAACTTTTGCCGGGCCTTTCAATCCGAATCAAGAAAATGCCATAGCCAATGTGGCGGATGCAACCAGCGATTTTGGTAGTGACATAGAGTACATATGGTTATACAATGCGGAGAATGTTCCTTTTAATAATGGGGGCAATGGTTGGGAAGTCATAGAAGGAAGTACAAATGCTACTTACACAATTGGCGAAATTTCGGAAACGACCTACTTTATACGCAGCGCAAGAGCATATGGATGCGCTGTGTATTATGGGGAAACCAACATCGTGGAAGTTACCATAGACAAGTGCCTTCCTGAATTCTTTAACGCAGGAGCAATTGCATTTGAAGGTGATTACCATCCCAATGCTACCAATGTAATTACCAACGAAGTAAGCGCAACCAGTGATTTTGGTGAAGAGGTAAGTGTTGAATACAGTTGGTTCTCCAACCAGACCGGTAGTGGTGCGGATGGGTGGGAAATGATTGAAGGCGCCACGGATGATTCGTATACGATTCCGCTTATAACAGTGACAACACATTTTATCCGAAAAGCAAAAGTGACGGGATGCACCGAGTACATGGGTCTCAGCAATAGCGTGGAAGTAATGGTGAATGCTTGTACTGCCGATAATATTGATGCCGGAAAAATAGCACTGAAAGATGATGATGACGATGACGATGATGACGACAGGCATAACAACCGCAAGGGTCGAGGTGGTAATGGCGATGATGATGATGATGATGATGATCATCATGGCAACAACATCAATCCCTTCAAAATAATAAGCATAACAGATGCCTCAAGTTCATATGGCGATGTGGAATATGCATGGGCCCAAAGCACGAAAAAATCAGATGTAATCATTGGGGGTGGAGTCTGGACCATTATCGAAGGAGCGACTTCAAAGCAGCTTTATGTGGAGGACATCAAAAGGAAAATGTACTACGTTCGCCTGGCTAAACTGCCCGATTGCGATGAATATGTGGCCATCAGCAACATCGTTCCTGTTACACCCAGGTCGCTTGATAACAACAGAGGCGGAAAGAATAAGAAAGACACTGATTTCAGATGTTATCCAAATCCTTCCATAGCGGGACACATCACACAATTGGAATTTGACAATGACGATGCTCCCGAGATGGAAGTGAGGGTGTACAACAGCAACGGTACCCAGTCAAAGTATCAGAAGTATGAGCTGACCAAAGGCAAAAAGAATGTAGTATCCCTTTCCCTGGAAGGACTGACGTCCGGACTGTACTATATGGAGATAAAGAAAGGAGATCAGAAGGAAATGAAGCGGCTTATGGTGCGCTAGTAGCCTGTTCCGGTCACTATGGATGGACTCTTGATGGAAGAATGGTCGCAGTACTGATCACATCACCACATTATTACATTAGCCTACAGTTCACTAAGTACTAATCACTCAACACTTAAAATTGGGTTATCCTTGTACCGCGCACCTTGCTTAGGATGTATAGATTTTGCACTTATTCAATAACACCAAGCACTTCTTTGTTATCAGATGAAAAAATAAAAATTCTTGTCATTTCCTGGATGGCATCGTTTTGGAGAGGATTCTTAATGGTGTAGCTGACCTTCGCTTTTCTGGCCAATGTCTTACCTGGATCGGCCTGGTACCTGGCCATGCGATTGGCAATGACCCTCAGTTCTATGATTTGCTTCTGCTTGTGGACCAGGGCCGAAGAGGTTCCTTTTGCTGCCCGCTGTTCCAATTCCGTGATCCAGGTAAGTTGGCTACCGGTGGCAGCTTGCACCAGGTTTCTTTCTTCTTCAAATTTACTCAGTGCCTGGGATGTGTTGATCAGGACATTGTAATCCAATATAAATTTTCTCTTTTTGGCATTGTATTCCTCTTCAAGAACCTGAAGACTATCACCAGCAGAAATGCTACCCTGGCTACGAATGTGCTTTAATGAAAAGTGATTGAAAATTTCAATATCACCACGGCTTTCAACATACTTTGCAACTACCTCATCGCGTTCATCAGCGCAGCCAATCAAGGCGATAAGCATAAAGTAAACTAGCTTTCTAATAAGTGTATTCTTTAAGTTGAAAAGCAATTAACATCCATTCAAAAGCCTGACAAACTAATTCTTAACCTTTTTGACTTCCTTTATGATGATTTGTTTGCCGTCCTTTATTATGGTGTCAATTTTCACAATGCCCTCACCATCCATTTCTTCTTTGCCTTCTTTCTCGACTGTTACTTCCAATTCGTTCATATGATCGCCATGTACCTTCATCATTCCGTGATTTCCTCCATGGCCGGTAGTCCTGCCAAGTAAAAAACCAAGAGTACCAAATACGACAGCTACCAAAAGGATGATAAGCCAGTTTCTATTAAAATTCTCCACAGACACTTAATGAGTAATTGACGACAAGTTTACAGTTAAAAGACGGGATTATGAAACTTTATAGGTGATGCCAGCTATTATGTACATAAGCTCAGCAGGTCGGTGATGATCCCTTTGGCACAACATGAGGTAACTTCAACATTTGAAATAGTTTTAAAGATCTTTAAGCCCACTGTTCCAATCACCGACTCATTTCTGCCTCCACCGACATATTATCGATCAGGTAGGGAGCTTGCTTTTGATAAGTAAAAGTAAAGGTGCCCCGAAGTCCGTCAATGCTGGACAACACCATGGTTGACACATTTTCCTTGAAAGTCAGGCTGAATATTTTGCTTCCTCCAAAGTCCTGATGCAGCATTTTGAACAACTCTGCCTTTTCACTCAGCTTATCGGAACCCTTGTTAGCAGATACTTGAGGATTCTCTTCGCCATCTACAACTACCCGCCTGGAGGAGGGTTTATTAATGAACGCTTCGGAATAATTTTCACGAATAAATTGTTTCCATACCTCATGATCACTTAGTCCAATCACCCGGTGAAATTCTTTGACCCTGGTGTCCATTATTTTTTCTTTGTCCTGCGCGCCAGCGGAGAGACAAGGGAAAAGCATGAGCATGAATATCATTTTATTCATAGTTTCTTTGTTAATGGAAAAACTAAAATAGTACACTAAATAATAAGAATGAGATTTCATTAACCTTAATTAACATTCATTAGCGATGCTAAACAATGACTCGTTGTTAACGCGCCTCACCCCAGTGTATCAGTGGTAAGCTTAATTTTAATCTCTAAATATTGAACCCTGCTCCTCTATTTCTTCATAGTATAACGTGGCAGGGAAGGGTGAGAGCCAGACTGGAAGTTGATAAATCCGGTGCGGAATTGCTGAAAAATGCCATAACAGATTTATTAAATTCCCATTGACGCCAGCCATCGGCACAAACTACGCGTAGCAAATACGGATAACCTTCTTTCACTTAATTTTTTACATGGTCTCACCTGGCCACTGTATACCGATATTGATTATCGGATACACGAACATGGAGTTGTAAGGTGCTGGAACATCGAACCTTTGAATTGAACCCGTAAGTTTCCATCTACTGAACAATTTACATGAATCAACCGATTACCAACTGCCATGGTTACTATTCATCAACCAGGCGATTAATAGGTAATTTTGAATTTTTGACTTTTATGAAGAAAATACTTTTATTGCTAGTCCTGTCTATGTTGTTTTCTTGCAAGGATTCGCTCGATCGACTGACCATGTTTGATATGGACTTTCGCGAAACGGTCGCAATCCAATCCAGTACTGGCATAAATCTCCCCTTTAATGTTTTTACACCCGATATCACCACCAATTCGGAAGCCAGTTTCGCCAACAACAATACCCGTAAGGACCTGATTGAAGACATCCGACTGAAGCAACTGAAAATGACCATTACATCGCCAACCTCCGGTGACTTTAGTTTTCTCAAATCCATTGCTTTGTATATGAATGCCGAGGCACTGCCGGAAGTGTTGATCGGTAGTAAGGACAACATCCCGGACAATGAGGGTAATATCCTGGAGTTGGATATCTCGGATGTCAATTTTAAGGAATATATCAAAAAGGATAAAATCAGCATCAGACTGAGCACGGTCACCGATGAGCTCATCACCCAGGATCATCAGATAGAGATTTATTCCCTTTTCAGAGTGGATGCTAAAATATTGGGGATATAACTGACTACCGGCAAGGGATTGCCGCCACCCAATTCAATTTTCTACCATACATCACATCCCTATTCCGCAATTTCTCAGGATACGTTCCAGTCACTAGCTACAATCATCCAAATCCCTATGAATACCTTACCACTTACCAGCCACACATCAGTTGGCCGCTTAGCCGTACTCCTCATTCTGTTTATTAGTTCACAGGCCTTTTCACAAATGATAAGATTCCCTGACAAAGGCACCAATCAGAAAAGAGTGACAGGAACGCGGGTAGGAGTTACTGACATTGAAATCAATTGGAATGCCCCGGCTGTGCGTGGGCGAGAAGGAAATATCTGGGGAACGCCAATAGCGCCCTTTGGCTTCAATGTGTTGGGATATGGTTCGTATGACGAGTCCCCTTGGCGCGCAGGTGCTAATGAAAGTACTACCATTTATTTTTCAACAGATGTTACCATCAATGGCAAACCACTGGCTGCCGGAACTTATGGTTTCTTTATTGCGCTTTATCCTGATTCGTGTACGCTTATTTTTAACAAGAACACGGAAGGGTGGGGGAGCTATTTTTACAACAGCCATCTGGATGTGATGCGAGTGACAACCCATCAGCAAAAAGACAGGCCGGAAAGTGTTGAGCGGCTTGACTATACCTTTTTAAATTTTACGGATAAAAAAGTAGATGTAGCGTTGGAATGGGAACGGTGGCGTATCCCCTTCACGGTGGAAGTTGACTGGGTGGAAACGACTTTGGCGTCCATTCGCAGTCAATTGAGTGGCGCAATGGGTTTTGATCCGCCTAGCCTTGAAGCTGCTGCGAAATGGTGTTTGCAAAATGATGTCAATCATGAGGAGGCCTTGAAGTGGATAAGCGTAGTGGCGGATCCAAACCTGGGGCAGGTAAATACTTTTTCGGCTTTGTCCACCAAAGCCAGTTTGCTTGCCAAATTAGGTAGGCAAAAAGAATCTGATGAAATAATGGAGACAGCAATGGCGAAGGCCACAGCATTTGAAATGCATGCATACGGACGTCAACTGCTGGCTGAGAAACGAGTGAAAGAAGCCATGTCGGTGTTTGAAAAGAACCACAAAAATAATAAGGGTGTCTGGCCAACAAATGTGGGTTTGATGCGAGGCTATTCGGCCCTCGGAGATTTGAAGAAAGCATTGCAGCACGCGAAATTAGCGTTGGCTCAAGCCCCTAACGAAGAAAACAAGTTGAACCTACAACAAGCTATCAGCACACTGGAGTCGGGGAAACCCTTGTAGCAGGGGTTTCTCCGATGTGTGTTTTCGCCTGATAATTCCCAGGCAAGAATTTTGGCGATTGTGGCTCAGCGTTTTGGAAGCCACCTAAGCTTATGCTTTGAAAAAGGTGAAGGGATTCGAAATTTTCTTCACAGAAACACAATTAGAGACTCCAGATGAAACACCTAAATTAAGGTGGGGTGAGTGGGTGTAACCAAAATCTCAATATCCAGTATCCATTTATCCAGTATTAAAAGGCTAGCAACCAATACGAGATACTATTGCCAGGTACCATTGGTGAATGACCAAATGCCATTACCTTTATAAAACAATCGACTAATTATGAGAAGGTTCATTACGCCCATAATCCTATCTCTCCTGGTTGCCTGCTCAACAAGAGACAAAAAAGCATCCATTGAGCAGCAAATCCGTAAAGTAGAAACCAGCCTGGTGACTCCGGTACATATCAAAGGTGACTCCACCTGGACGATTGAAGAACGCATGAAGCATTATGGGGTTCCTGGTGTAAGCTTGGCTGTAATTGTGGATGGCAAAATCGCATGGTCCAAAACCTATGGCATCAAGGACAAAGAAACCAATGAGCCGGTAACCAGTGAAACGTTATTTCAGGCGGGCTCTATTAGCAAGCCTGTTGCCGCCTATGGTGCTTTGAAAGCGGTTGAGCTGGAGAAAATTGATGCCGATGAAAGTGTAAACAAATACTTAACCAGTTGGAAAGTACCGGACAATGATTTCACCCGGCAACAGCCTGTCACACTCAAACATTTGCTCAGCCATACTGGTGGCCTCACGGTGCACGGTTTTCCGGGTTACAGTCCGGGTGAGCCGATACCTACCGTGGTGCAGGTACTGAATGGAGAGCCACCTGCAAATACGGATGCCGTTTTTGTGAACAAGGTACCAGGCGAAAGCTTTCGATATTCTGGGGGCGGCTACACCATCATGCAGCAAATGCTTGTTGATATTGAGGGAAAACCCTTTCCAGTCATCCTCAACGATTGGGTACTCGCGCCACTCGACATGACGAGCAGTACCTATAACCAGCCCCTTACAGGAGATACACTTACCCGGGCTGCCACTGGTTACCTACCCGACCACACACAAACAAAAGGCAAGCGCCACACTTATCCAGAAATGGCCGCAGCTGGTTTGTGGACCACAGCCGAGGACCTCGCGCGGTTTGCCATTGATATACAGAGCACCTATAGGGGAACAAGCAACAAGGTGTTATCGCAACAGACCGTGAAGCTGATGCTCAGTCCCTATATAGAGGAATTCATTGGCATGGGTATTTTTATTCAAAAGAAAGGTGATGATGTTTATTTCGAGCACGGTGGGTGGGACGAAGGGTTTTCAAGTCACTTGATGGCTCATCGAGACAATGGTGTAGGTGCGGTTGTGCTCACCAACAGCAACCATCCTGCCTTTATCGATGAGTTGATCCGCTCGGTTGCCCTCACATACAATTGGCCAAATTATGTGCCTTCGTATGAAAAACAGGAATTATCAACGGATGACATCAATGCTGTTAAAGGAAAGTATCGGTATGACTCTAATGAGGTGATCATCATAAAGGAAGATGGAGGGAAACTACTCTTTAGTTACCTCCGTTGGGATCCAATGCAAATGTTCAAGGTGAATGACAGCAGTTATGTAAGAAAAGAGCGGACTTCACCTATTATGTTCAAAGTTAATCCTGCTGATGGCAAACGATACCTTGTGTTTACTGAAAACAAACCTGAAGAAAGATGGAAGCATCCCTTAATGGCGGAAGGAGAAAAGATACCATTTGAATATTTGGTGGAGGGTGATTGGGAGGGCGCGGTTACGGCTTACAAACAACTTCGAAACGATCAACCCAATGATCCTTCTATACAAGAGGGCAACATCAACCGCGAGGGATATAACCTCCTGGATCGTGACGCGAAATTGGCTTCACTGGTTTTCAAAATGAACGTCACGATGTATCCAACGAGCGCTAATACTTACGATAGTTATGGTGATGCGTTGCTAAAATTGGGTGACAAGAAAGGCGCGATGGATAATTTCAGGAAAGCGTTATCCATGGATCCCTCGCTGGAGTATTCCAAAACCAAGCTGGAAGAATTATTAAAAGAAAAAAATTAAGACGAAAGCAATCCTGGATTCTTGCCATCCTGCAAGTTAACGATTTACCGCGCTCACGAAGAAGCAATCTTCAGTACCGCATCAATAAATCGGTCCAAGTCTTTGGTGGTCGTATATACATGTGGTGTCACGCGTACGGCATTGATGTTTTCCCACTTGATGCCTACGGTATGAATTTGGTAGTCGTTCATCAGCTTATTCGAGATATCTACTACATCCATGCCGTCAATGCTAAAGGTGCCCAGCGCGCAGCTATAGGCTGGGTTCGTGGAAACATGAATTTTCACTCTTGAATTTTTGGAGACAGCATCGCACCAGTATTTTTTTAGATAATGTAAACGTTCCTGTTTACGCCTACTGCCGATGGCATTGTGGAAGTCCAGGGCTTGCCCAATCGCCTGCTCAGGTGCGAATGACCGTGTGCCCAGCGCTTCAAACTTCCGGACATCAGCGCTTTGCGGTTTGTCAATTGGAAAGATGGGCCACGTTTTCTCAATGTTTTCTTTTTTGATATACAACAAACCAGTGCCAAAAGGAGCACACAACCATTTGTGCAAACTGGTTCCAAGGTAGTCACAATTGAAGTCAGTGACCTTGAAATCGAGGTGTGCAAAAGTGTGTGCTGCATCTACAATAGTAGTGAGCCCTCGCTTGTGGGCTTCTGCACAAAGTTTGGATACCGGCATGATCTGACCGGTCCAGTTGATCATGTGGGTAAGGTGCCAGACCTTTGTTTTGGAAGTGGTGGCATCCACAAAGGCTTTTATAAAAGTCTCATCATTTTCAATCGGCAACGCAAGGTTGATCCAATTGATCTTTATCCCCTGCCGCATTTCCCGTTGCTTCCACGCATGAATCATGTTAGGATAATCCTGTTTGGTCATCACAATCTCATCGCCTGCTTGCAGGTCTGTTCCCCAGGTAACGGTTGCCAGGGCTTCTGTGGTGTTGCGCTGGACCGCCACCTCTTCGGGAGAAACTCCTGCCAGGTCGGCCAGTTTCCTGCGTACCGGTTCACGTCCCCGATCCAAAATGCGCCACATATAATAGGAAGGAGCTTCGTTACTCAAGTGGTAATACCTGTCCACTGCATCTTGAACCACTTTAGGTTGCGGACTTACACCACCGTTATTCAAATTCAAAATGTTGGGGGATACAGTATAGGCCTGGGCCATGCTCGCCCATAGATCTTCCTCGAATACGGCACTAGCTGGGCTATATGTATTGAGTTCAGCGAGCGATTCAGCCACGCGATTAACGGAGGCTTTTAATGCGATGGGCATGATGGTGAAAGCTCCAATGGCGGCTGCTGATTTTTGAAGGAAGGACCTGCGTGAATTCATATTACAAATTTGTTTGCTATCTCTATTTACAAAATTCTGATATTATAACTCAAGATTATTTTATGGGAATTCAACCGTTTTTGAGGTTAAACTAGCCGTCCATCAGGTTAACCTGCTATCAATCCTGTAGATTGCCTAAGGGATACCGCAACTTGGATGAATTGGGACAAGGGAATATTTATAAAGGTGCTTAAGAGAATTCTTCAGCTGTAAAAATCTCTTGATCCCTGAGAAATTTTTGTATGTTTATTCTTCTGCTTATACTTGAAAGACATGGCAGGATAAGTAATCATGCGGAATCCATTGCGAGTTTTTTTTCTCCATGCTTTTTTGTTACTTTCTTTATCAGGTGTCACGCAAAGCATCACTGAGCATACCTTAAATGGGAGTGAGCAGGGAAAGTCGCTTAGCTCATTCTTGAGGGAACTCGAGGGGGACAATGTAGGTCAATGCTACTTTCTATCCCGATGGATAAACCATTTATCTTTTCAAAGTAGTTATCAGGGGCAAACCCTGGGCAAAGCTTTGGATGATATTTTTCATGGATCTGATCTCAACTACATTGAGATGTACTCCAATATCCTGGTAATAGTGAAGGACCCCTCTCAGTCAATCGCCAGAAAAAAAACGCTTGAAACTGCCGTTCAACAAAATAAAAAGATTGAAGCTCGTTTCCTGGGAGAGGCAGGGGTTGACACTCCGGATGAAATTAAGATTTCGGGAAAGGTTGTAGATGCAAACACTGGACAACCACTTCCAGGCACCAATATCCGGCTAATGGATTCAAAGGCTGGCACTACCTCTGATGCAGGC
This sequence comes from uncultured Ohtaekwangia sp., assembly GCA_964395905.1. GTDB lineage: Bacteria > Bacteroidota > Bacteroidia > Cytophagales > Cyclobacteriaceae > ELB16-189. Next base: position 18,902 of record CAYNCP010000008.1, on the reverse strand, counting down.
GGCAACTACGAGTTGATGTTGAGTCCGGGTGCTCATGTACTAAGTTTCAGTTTTGTCGACTATGAAGAAAAGCTAATTGATCTGGTGGCATTCACAAATGGAGAAGTGAATCTGGAGATGGAAGAAAAACCTTTATTCCTGGAAGAGGTGTTGATCCAGGATCGGGCAGCGAGAGAAGTAGCCACAAGCAAAATAGGACTCACCCAACTGATGATTGGTGAATTAAAACGGGCTCCCGCTATGATGGGCGAAGCTGACCTGGTGAAGCAGGTGCAAACATTGCCGGGTGTAACTACGGTGGGTGAAGCTGCAGCCGGGTATAATGTGCGAGGTGGGAGTGTAGATCAAAACCTGATATTGTATGATGGTATGCCTGTATTCAACAGTTCACATGTATTTGGATTTTTCTCCACCTTCAATGCGCAGGCCATCAGGGATGTTTATTTTTTCAAAGGAGGCATACCTGCAGAATATGGTGGGCGGGCTTCATCTGTTTTGGACATAAGATCCAAAGATGGCGATTTTAATAAATGGACTGGCAGCGGTGGCATTGGTCTGGTAGCCGGCAACATTGACATAAATGGTCCCCTGAAAAAGGAAAAGACTTCCATCGCAACTTCGTTTCGTTCCACCTATTCCAACTGGCTGGTCAATTCCATCAGAACGGACTATGCGGACTTACGCAATAGCACAGTCTTTTTCTATGATGGCACCTTAAAGTTGACACACTTGCTCAATGAAAAGACCAGGTTATCTTTTACCGGATACATGAGCAAAGATGCTTTTCGTCTCTTGGGAGATACAACATTTTCATGGAAAAATCTTCAGGGATCTTTGAGGGTAGATCACCAATTCGCTTCGGCCATGAGCTCCGAATTTCATGTCGGGTGGAGTCAATATGGATATGAGGTTGAAAATAATAACTATTTAACGGCATCCGTGCTTTCCTATCAAATTAATTCAGTAACCCTGAGAGCAGGGTTTAACTACAGGCACGGACATCATAAATATAATTTCGGATGGCAATTCATGTCCTATGGATTTAATCCGGGGTCATTAAAACCCAATTCCCCCGTTTCTAATGCCCGTAATTTGGCTTTAGATAGACAGTATGCAGTTGAAAACGCGTTGTACATTTCTGATGATTTCTCAATGACTGATCGTTTGTTTCTGGAAGCAGGTTTGAGGATTCCAATCTTTACCACATTTGGTCCGGCTTCAGTGAAATTATACCTAGCCAATGCACCAAGAGAAGTGACAGGTATCTATGATACCCTGGAGGTGGGAAGATGGAAAGCCGTCAAGACGCATGTCGGAATTGAGCCACGTATTTCAATGCGATGGATGGTCACACCTGGCTCGTCTGTAAAAATGGGGTACAATAGAATGTTTCAATTTCTGCACCTGGTCACTAACGCTACAGCTGTAACCCCGGTGGATATTTGGCAGCCCAGTGGATATTACTTCAAACCGCAGATTGCAGACCAGGTCTCCATCGGGTATTTCAAAGACTTTGGAAGCCGTAAATATGCTTTTGCAATAGAAGGCTACTATAAATTCGTAAAAAACATTCTTGATTTTAAAGATGGTGCTCAGCTAATTCTGAACGAACACCTGGAGACAGAACTACTTCAGGGGAATGGTACTTCCCATGGAATTGAAACATTGATTTCTAAAAATGAAGGTCGGCTCACTGGATCTTTAAACTACACTTACTCTCGCACGTTCCGAAAAATCAGTGGCTACTTTCCGGGAGAATCAATAAATAATGGAATCAGATATCCTGCGAACTTTGATCAACCGCACATTGTAAATTTTTCGTGGAAGTATGAGCTGTCCCGCAGACACTTTTTTACCGGCAACTTTACGTATCATGCAGGAAGGCCTGTAACCATTCCCCTTTCAGTGTTTCAGTTTGAGAATACCTCTGCTGCATTTTTTTCAGGACGCAATCAATACCGAATTCCAGATTACCATCGAATGGACCTGGCTTTGGTGATTGAGGGTAATCATAAACGCAATCAAAAAATTAAGGGTACTTGGGTTTTCTCGGTTTATAATTTATATGCCAGGAAAAATCCGTACAGTATTTTTTTTAGAACGGATAGCAATGGCATACCAAAGCCATACCAGCTTTCGATTATTGGAACAATATTTCCATCGATTAATTATTCATTTAAATTTTGATGGCAAATAGCTGGAGCATAGTAAAGATCAAAGCAAAGTGGCTCATGCCATTCATTTTAATGATGGCATGCATAGACCGTATTGAATTTGATGTGCCCAAAGCACAACTTCAACTTGTAGTGGAAGGGATGATAAGCGATGAGCCGGCACCTTATGAGCTAAAGATATCGAGAGGACTTGGCCTTGAGGCAAATGTCCTGCAGCGGATTCCAGTAGAAAATGTAAAAGTAAAATTGCATGATGATGCAGGTAACGTTGAGCATTACATTGAAGTATCTCCCGGCATTTATCACACCCAAGGCGCTATCCAGGGCCAGGTTGGTCACACTTATTACATTACGCTGGAGACACCTGATGGCAAAATCATTGAATCTACTCCTGAAACCATAAAGCCAGCTGGAGAAGTTGAAGCAATAAGGTTTGAATTTGAAGCAAGAACCAGGATAGAACCATATGGTGAGGTGGCAGCTGATGTATTCAATATATATGTAGACGGGAAAGTAGATGATAACCTTGAGAATTTTATACGATGGCGATTTACAGGGACGTACAAAGTAATTACCCATCCTCAGTTTCGTGAGCAGTGGACTCCGCCTTATTCTCCATATAAAGATCCACCTCCCTGTAGTGGATATATTGTTGTTGAGGGTGTGCCGGGTGGTAAGCTTGAGCAAGTCGGACCTTGTACATGTTGTATCTGCTGGGTGAATGAATTTGAATCTACCCCCCAGTTGTCTGATACACAGCTCGTAAGCAAAGGTGAATTTAAAAACATTAAACTATCGGAAGTGCCCATTAATCCGGCAACGTTTCACGATAAATACCTGATTGAGGTTGAGCAAATGAACTTGTCCAGGCAAGTGTTTGAATTTTTCAAGCTGCTACGGGAACAAAAGGAGAGTGCCTCAAGTATTTTTCAGCCCCCTATTGGTGAGGTGAAGGGAAATCTTAAATCCAACTTTAATGGTGAACCCGTTATCGGACTTTTTTGGGCGGCCTCCATCAGCAGGAAAAGCATTTACATCAATAGGAGTGACATTCCATATTTACTTCCGCCTATTGCCTATATCACCGAGGCCTGCAATGACTATTACGCTAATGCGTTAACTCAAAAACCTCAGGAATGGGAACAATAAAAAAAGCATGTTTTGTAGCAGGTTGTATTTTGGGCATCTCATTATGTTCGGCCCAGACTCATGATGTTATCATGCAAAAATATAATGACTATTACAGGGAGGTTAATAGCAGCAGGCTGATCTTGATTTTTAATCAACAAAAGTACTATCCCGGAGATACAGCATTTTTTAAGGTGTATATGATCAAGGAGGATCTGCAACTGGCTAAAGGCAACCATTTGATTAATGTCGATCTGGTAGATAGCAGTGGGAAATCAGTGCTGCATCAGATTGTTAAATCAGTGAATGGGAAAGGTATGAATCAAATGATTATTCCAAATCAACCTAGCCCGGGATATTATAATGTGGTTGCCTTCAGCCGAACGATGAATGCCGTTTCATCAATTTGCAAACAGGAGTTAGAAATTGTTGTGGATAAAGAATTAGTGGCGGATAGTACTCCTTTTATAAGTGTAGCTGTTGAAGGAGGAAATTTAGTGGCGAATGTTTTCAACAAAGTGGTAGTTCATACATCGCAAGTCAATACCCAGCTTGAACTAATTGATGACGCTGATATAGTATTGCAAAAATTAATTACGAACAGTGAAGGCTTTTCTTTCTGCGTTTTCATGCCTGAGCAGGGAAAGACTTATTTTATTAAAGGAATGACTGGTATGGACCGTCATCCGCTTCCCGCTCCTGAGCTTGACGGCTGCAGTATTTTAGCCTCCGTTGCCCAATCCGGAGCGATTAAAATGCTGATCTCAGCACCTAAAGGTTCAATGTATCGACATCAGGAATTATCGGTTATTGTAAGTGCCAAAGGAAAAATTTATCGGGTTGCAAATTTTAGTCTGGGGGATAAAGAGTTCGTGCCTTTGGAGATTAAGCGCGATGAGATACCGCAAGGAATAATTCATGTGGCCTTACTTACCGGCAGGGGAGACCTTATTGCCGGCAGGGATTTTTACGTGCACCAACCACCAGAGATACAAACAGATATTCAAACCAATAAAACTCTTTATGCGACCCGTGAGAAAGTATCAATGGATGTTGCTTTAAAGGATTCATCTGGGAAACCATTGAAAAGTGAATTCTCCATAAGTGTGACCAACATGACATTATTTGATACCCTAGGAAGGCATTCTTTCTTGTGTGCAATTCATCAGATGCCGGAAGGAAGTTGTCGCCTGGTGAATGAATCTGATAGCGCCAGTTTTGAGCACCTTGATCTTCGCATGATTCTAAATAATAAGCCTGAACCATGGAGCCAAATGGTAAGCAATAAAGTGAATCTGATTCCCAGTCCTAGTCCTCCTAACTCGAAGAGAGCTATAGTTTATAATCCGGATACAAGTGAGCCTGTGCCTGCACAAACACGAGTATTATTTTACCTCCAAAAGACTGGATGGTGGTATCAAAGTGTAACATCTGAAAATGGAGTGGTCAGTTTCACGCATCCAGATTTTTATGGCCAGGATGAGTTCTTTTGCATGGCTGAATCAAAAACCGGAACGGAGATTGATGTAAATGTTGTCTGGGATGCGGAATCACACATCATCTTGCCACCAGCCCGTGCTTCTACACAGTTGCAAGAAATTGATGCTTATGCTGATTTCTCAAGCAAGATTCGAATAGTAAATCAATCTTTCAATTTTTTTAAAGACTCAAGTCAGTTTAGTATTGTCACGAATTCAAGGGGTAATGAATCGATTATTGAGTCACTCTATGCTTCCGATGTAGCCATACAGATACAGCAGTATGTGCTTTTCCCCACCATGGATGAATTGATCCGGGAAATTGTTCCTTCTTTATTTATCAGAAGGACAAAGCACAACGCAATCGTAAGGGTAAGTCTTCGCCCACCCATGATAGCTGCGCATGATCCACTTTATATTATCGATGGTATTGTCACCAAGAATTCCCGCTTTTTTCTTTCATTAGTTCCTTCTGAAATTTTGAGCATTGGGGTGATTAACGATCCCAAGAAATTGATGCCCTTAGGTCTTCTGGGCAAGAATGGTGTGGTTTTAGTTAAGAGCAAAAGTGGAAATTTAAGAATGCCTATAGACTCCTCTTTGCTGGTGCAGGGTCAAAATATTCCACTTCAGCCTAGCATGCGTGAGTATACCAGCAGTGGAAATAGTGATCATCCAGACTTTAGATCTTCTTTGTATTGGAACCCTTCTATAGCTACTGATGAAAATGGACTTGCAAGGATAGAGTTCTACACTTCGGATGATATTACGGACTGGCTTATAAGTATTAACGGGTTTACCCAAGAGGGTAAACCTTTTTCAGCCACCCGTCAGTTGAAAGTTCAGCAACACTGGGGTAGCAATAGGTAAAATTTACACACACGTTTGCATTGATTTTAGGTAGCAACAGGTTTAAAATTTTGATTTCCTTTAAATCCATTTCACTCGGTTGCAGAACTTTTATCCGACAATGAGTTGTCCCATGCCCCTTGTGTTGAGTAAATTTGTAAAGAGAAATGAAGTTTGATCACCAAAATTACAATCATGGCAAAAGCAGAAACAAAAAAAGCAGTGAAAAGTGCTCCCAAAAAGGTGGCCAAATCACCTGCGAAACCAAAGAAGTCTAACCAGGTTTCCATTGATAAAGTCATCCCCCAGGTTTTAAGCAAATTGGAAAGCTTGAATGCCGAACATCAGCTTCAATCAGAAATAAAGTGGTGCATAGGTAGCTACGAATTTGATAGAAATCCAAAAGGCCTGTACGAGACAGGGACTAAAGCTTTGCAATTCTTTACCGAAGCAAAGGCAAAAAAAGTGAAAGGCATTCCTGCCAAGCTGCTGAGCGACTTGGATAAAGCACTAAAGCAAGCATAAGTATTACTAGTTGCAGTATTGATCGGCAATTTCGATAGCCTTTGAGATGATGTCCAACCCTTCATCCACCTGCTCCTTATTGATAATAAGGGGAGGGGCAATGAAAATATAGTTCCATCTCACAAAAGTGAACATGCCCAATTCCTTGATCTTAGCACCGATCTTGTTGGTGATATCCATTTGATCAGGCTTGGCATTCCATGGAGTAGTGGGTTCTTTGGTCTTCCGATTTTTGACCAATTCAATACATCCCAGCAGGCCGGTATTTCTAAAATCACCAATGCTGGGATGCTTCTTTTTAAGTTGATCCATTTGTTCTTCCATGTAACTACCCATTTTAAGGGTATTGGCGAACAGGTCATCAGTCTCGTAGATATTGATGACGGCCAGTGCGGCAGCGCAACTGAGGGGATGCGCGGAGTAAGTCAACCCCAAAGGCAGGGCTATGTCATCAAAATGTTGTGCAATTTTGTCGCTCACGATAGCGCCACCCAGCGGCAAGTATCCGGATGTCAATCCCTTGGCCATACAGATGATGTCTGGAGTCACTCCATGGTTGTCAACACCAAACCATTTTCCGGTACGTCCAAACCCACTCATCACTTCATCGGCAATAGTAAGGATGCCATAGCGATCAGCAATGGCTTTTACTTTCTTCCAATATCCGGGCGGATATTTGATACAACCTGAAGATCCGGATTCCCCCTCCATGAGGATAGCCGCCACGCTATCCGGATTTTCATATTTGATTACCTGCTCCATATGGGCGGCTGCGCGTTCGGCACATTCTTCCGGAGAGGTGCTATGCCACGGACACCGGTAGAAGTAGGGATTTTCAACATGAATAAAATGAGGTACCTGATTACTGTCGACTGGATGTTTCCTGGGATCACCACCTGCTGAAAAGGCGCCATGCGTGGATCCGTGATAAGATCGATAGAGGGTGATAATTTTTGGCCTGCCTGTGTACACCCTTGCAATCTTAATTGCATTTTCAATGGCTTCAGCACCGCCCAGTGTAAAAAAAGTTTTGTTTAAGCCTTTGGGAGCAATCTCAGAAATTTTCTTGCCAAGTCTGCCGCGTATTTCCGTGGCTGCAGCCGGCACTACGTAGTTCACCTCGTCCATTTGCTTGATGATGGCTTCATTCACGCGCTTGTCGCCATGACCGATATTTACATTCATCAGCTGTGAGGAGAAGTCAATGATTTTTTTGCCACTGGCTTCGTACAAGTAGACCCCTTCTGTCTTAATAATGTTGAGCGGGCTAAGTCCGGCTTGCTTTGACCAGGCAAAAAGTGTGTGCTTTAAGTTGTCGGCAAAAGCAGTTGAGATAGTTTCAGTTTGCATAAAGTAAGATTAGCTCATCCAATTGGTTTTGGCTTCAGGGTTCCATTTGATCGTTGTCTTTTTCATTTGTGTCCAAAATTCAATGGCACTTTTCCCGGTGATGTCCCCTGCTCCAAAGCGCGACTCATTCCACCCGCCAAAAGAAAAGGGTTCGCGAGGTACGGGCACACCAATGTTTACACCGATCATTCCGGCACTTGCTTTTTCAGCCACATATTTTGCCAGGCCACCGCTTTGCGTAAATACAGAAGCTGCATTTCCGTATGGAGATTTGTTTTCTATCTCGATGGCCTCATCAAGGGACTTTGCCCTCATGATTGCCAACACCGGTCCGAATACTTCTTCTTTGGCAATGGCCATTCCAGGATCAACGTAATCAATGACCGTGGCACCCACATAAAATCCGCCCTCCATTCCCGGGACTATGGCATTTCTACCATCCACCAATACTTTGGCACCTGCCGCTTCAGCCTCAGTGATGTATTTTTCAATTCTTTCTTTTGCTGCCTTCGATATGACGGATCCAAGATTTTTTCCGGGAATAATCTTCCTGGCCTCATCACATATTTTCTCAACGATATGATCGACATGGCCAACGCCAACCATTGCCGATGCTGCCATACATCTTTGGCCAGCACAGCCACTCATGGAGGCGGTGATGTTGGAGGCGGTCATC
>CAYNCP010000008.1:0-10712 GCA_964395905.1 uncultured Ohtaekwangia sp. | reverse complement strand
GTGCATAATTTTTTTCTTCATTTTCGAGACGCATCATCTCCAGTTGCGCATCGGGTAATACCAGTAGGTGATTTTTCGCACCGCCTAGGGCAAGGCAACGCTTTAATGTACCTGTCGATCTTTTATATACAATCTTGGCTACTTTGGTTGAACCCACAAAAGAGACCGCCTTGATTTCCGGATGATCACAAATCCCTTCGACCACCTCCTGTGTTCCGTTTACCACGTTGAATACGCCATCAGGCAATCCTGCTTCTTTTAAGATGGTAGCCAACCGATGCGCAGTAAGCGGAACATGCTCTGAGGGTTTCAGGATCATGCAGTTGCCCAGGGCCAGTATGTTAGGAATCGTCCAGTTGGGAACCATGCAGGGAAAATTGAAGGGCGTAATGCTGGCCACCACACCCAACGGCTTTCTTTCCATTTTACATTCTACTCCCTTGCTCACCTCCAGGATTTCACCTGGAATTAATTGAGGCAACGAAACAGCAAACTCAGTAAGTTCAATGGCTTTATCAATCTCTGCCTCCGCTTCACTTTTTATTTTTCCATTTTCGAGATGGATGAGGCCAGTAAGTTCTTCGCGATATTTTTGCAGGAGATTCCTGTAATTAAATAATATTTGAACTCTTTCTTTTATGGGTGTGTCAGACCAGGAGGAAAATGCCTTTACCGCGCTTTGTACGGCCAGGTTCAGTGCCTCAAGTCCCGACACCGGTACCCGCGAAAGCAGGCTGCCATCCAATGGACTGATGACATCGATTTTGGCTTCATTCAAATCAATGAACTTGCCACCCACATAGTTTTTGACTTCTGGAAACTTCAATTCTGCTACAGCCATGATCAATTCATTTAAAGGAAGGACAAACTTAGGATTCAAAAACCCATTTACCTCCTGCCATTGTTCTTTCAATTTTCAATTCCATGATTTTCGAAGAATCTACTTTGGTGGGGTCGTTGTTCAATACCACCAGGTCAGCATATTTGCCGGTCGTCAATGATCCTTTTTTATTTTCCTCGTAAGAGGCATATGCACCATGCAAGGTTCCAATCTTGATGGCTTCTTCCACCGTTACTTTTTGATTCATGCCCCAGGATTTTCCCGTATAATCCGTTCGTGTTACAGATGATTGTATGGCCATTAACGGTTCATAGGGCCCGGGAGGATAGTCAGAAGTTTGGGTCACCATGATACCTGCATCCAGGAAACTGCGCAACGCAAACATATTTTTAAGGCGCTCTTCACCGTAGTATTTCATTTTTTCTCCGTGCCAGTAAACGTAAGTGGAAAATGGACATGGAATGGCACCTAAAGCTTTTATTCTTTGTACAAGATCCTCATTGATTACGGTGCAGTGTTCAAGTCGGAATCGAGGGTCTTTCCTTGGCAGCTCTTTTTGTAACCTTTCGAATACTGAAAGGGTGATGTCAATGCCAACATCTCCATTGGAATGTACGCCAATTTGCCAGCCGCTTGAATGCGCCTTACGGCACACTTCGTACAGTTCTTCCGGTGTGCTGGTGAGCAACCCATAATCCTGGTCACTGCCTATGTATGGTTTGGACAGACGCGCAGTCCTTTCGGAAATCGAGCCATCAATAGCCGTTTTCATGGGACCTACTTTTACCCATTCATCGCCCAATCCGGTCTTGATTCCGGCTTCAATCATCCTGTCCAACCAGCCATCACGGATGAGTGCGTATATCCTTGTCTTGAGATCCCCTCTTTCATATGCATCCTGATACGCTTTCATATCGAAGGTGGATGCACCCGCATCATGTGCCGATGTAATTCCTGACTTTGCAAGCATAGATGACATCAATGCAACTCCATCCACAAAGTTTTCTTTGGTAGGCCTTGGTCTGTCGGGGAAAACGTCACTGGCATTTTCCAGTAAACGCCCATTGAGTTTTCCGTTTTCCCTTTCAAATTTTCCTCCTGGGGGATCCACCACATCTTCTTTAACTCCGGCCTTTTCAAAAGCCATAGAGTTCACAAAATTGGTATGCCCGCCCCGATGATTGATAATAACCGGGTGGTTAGGAGCAGCCTCGTCCAGATCCTGCCGATTGATATAGCGGCCTTCTTTGGTTTTGGTATCATCATATTTAAATCCGTAGACCCATGCTCCCGGAGGAGTCTTCAAAGCTCTTTCTCTGACTGCCGCCTTGATTTTTTCAATAGAGTCCAGCCCGCAATCAATATCAGTCAGGTGCCGTCTTCCTGAAGAGGCAATATGGCAGTGTGCATCAATGAAACCGGGGGTCACTGTCCGTCCCTCGAGATCAATGGACTTAGTTAAAGGTCCTCCTAATGCTTTGATTTCCTGATTGCTGCCAACACCCAGTATGCGATCATTGGCGATGGCAATGGCTTGTGCGCGGGGTTGCTGAGCGTCCACCGTGATGAAGTTTCCATTATACAAGATAAGTTGAGGCTTTTCCCATAGGTAAGGGATAGACATCATTCCAGCACTCTTGAATAGAAAACTTCTCCTTGAAATATTATCCATAACTAAATGATAAAAGGAAAAGGTACGCAAGAATATTCACCCTATCAATTGATTTTACACCAAGTCAACAAAAAGAATAGTCATTGATGACTTTCACACTAAAATGGAATTCCAAATATTTGCTCTGTAATGGCAAAGGAAAAAGTTTACACTTTTGATACAAGGCTAAAAACGGTGCATGGGAGCTTTACGCATACCATCATAGTCGTTCCGGATAAAATTATTAGCTCGCTTCCGATCAAGGGTCGTGTAAGGACAAAAGGAATGATTAACAAAACCCCATTTGCCCTGGCCATACAGCACAAGAAGGACGGGTCTAGATATTTTATGGTCAGTGGGCAGCTGAGGAGGGAGGCAAAGATTGGATCTGGCGATCCGGTTAAGGTTAGGTTTTGGTTGGTCGATCCCGATAGGGTGGATATTCCGGAAGAACTACAGGCCGTACTGGACCAGGATGTTGAGGCTTTGAAAAGGTGGAAGACTTTTACCCCTGGATTGCAGCGTGGGCTGGCACATTATGTCAACGCTGTCAAGAATGTGGACAGCCGTATTAAACGTGCGATGGAGATTATGGAAAAGGCCAAATATGGCCAACTTCACGCTCAAAAAACTGCGAAGAAAAAGCCTGATAAATAGTTAGTTCACTTTCCTTTCATGTAGTTTTTCGCCATTGCTGTTTCAGAAAAAATTAACTTTCGGGATAACCTCCAATGAATATGAAACAAACATTACTACTGCTGATTGGTTTGTGTTTAGCCTTCAGCCTGCAGGCGCAAAGAAAGAAAAATCAGTCTCAACCAGTTGCTAATGATGCGAGCACCACTGTCACCTTAGATGACTATTTTAAGCCATTGGTTTGGCGGAGCATCGGACCTTATCGGGGAGGTCGTGCGGTTGCCGCGACTGGTGTGGTCGGTGATCCGCAAACTTATTACATGGGCAACACAGGAGGAGGTGTCTGGAAAACAACAGATGCAGGTGTATCGTGGAGAAACATTTCGGATGGGTATTTTAAAACAGGATCTGTAGGGGCTGTGGCAGTGGCTGACAGTGACCCCAATATTGTATATGTGGGCATGGGTGAACATGCACCAAGAGGGGTGACCACTTCCTATGGCGATGGTGTTTACAAGTCTACCGATGCCGGAAAGACATGGAAGAAAGTTGGCCTTGACCTGACTCGGCACATCGCCAACATTCGCATTCATCCCACCAATCCGGACATTGTGTTTGTGGCTGCGCAAGGCGCGTTGCATGGCCCGGGTGCAGAGCGAGGTGTGTACAAATCAATGGATGGAGGCGCCACCTGGAAAAAGACATTATATGTTGATGAGAATACGGGTTGTTCAGACTTGAGTATGGATATGACCAACCCGCGCATCTTGTATGCGGCCATGTGGGATCATCGCAGACTTCCCTGGCAAGTAATCAGCGGAGGCAAGGGCAGTGGTTTGTACAAATCCACGGATGCAGGAGAAACCTGGAACAAAATTCAGGAAGGATTGCCCAAGGAATTGGGTAAGATGAGTGTGTCTGTATGTCGATCCAACCCGGACAAAGTATATGCTTTGGTAGAAAGTGATACACAAAATGAGCAAGGCGGACTATTTGTTTCAACAGACGGGGGCAAGAAATGGGATCGCATGAGTAAGGACCACCGGCTCACGCAGCGGGCATGGTATTATATTGAAGTCATAGCCGATCCGCAAAATGAAAATATTGTTTATGTATTAAACTCTCCAGGACTTCGATCAATTGATGGCGGAAAAACATGGTCCCGGCTTTCCGGTACACATGGCGACTACCATCAACTGTGGATCAATCCAGATGATAATAAGAACATGGTGATTTCCAACGATGGGGGCGCAGCCATTACCGTAAATGGTGGAGCAACCTGGACCACTCAAAGTACGATGCCAACAGCCCAGTTTTACCGGGTGAATGCCGATAACTTATTTCCCTATCATGTATACGGAGGCCAACAGGACAATTCGTCAGTGAAGATCATGAGCCGTAACCCCTCTGGCTACGCCATTGACGAGCACAATTGGTGGCCATCGGCCGGTGGTGAAAGTGCTTTCCTGGCTTTTAATCCGGACGATCCTGGTTACATCATGGGTGGAAGTTATCAGGGCACCATTGAAATGCTGGATACACAAACAGGAGAAGGAAAAGGGGTAATGATTGCTCCCATCCAATACCAGGCACTGCAACCCAAAGACATGAAGTACCGCTTCAATTGGAATGCACCCATCGTTTGGTCAAAGCACGAGGATGCTTTTTATCATGCTGGCAACCATTTGTTGAAGACCAAAGACATGGGGCGTTCCTGGGAAGAAATTTCTCCGGACCTAACCCGCAACGACCAAAGTAAGTTGGGAATCAGCGGAGTGCCTTATACCAACGAAGGAGCGGGAGGTGAAAATTATGGAACGCTGGCCTACGTAGCCATTCATCCAAATGAAAAAGGAGTGATATGGACAGGAAGTGACGATGGATTGGTTCATATCACACGGGATGAAGGAAAAACCTGGACCAATGTAACACCAGCGGGTTTAACGGAATGTTTGATCAATAGCATTGAAGTGTCTCCTCACAATAACGGGACTGCTTATATTGCTACTACCCGATACAAGTTCAACGATTTTGCACCATCGATTTATAAAACCACTGACTATGGAAAAACATGGACGAAAATCACCAATGGTATTCCGTATGGTGCCTTCACACGGGTAGTGCGGGAGGATGATGTGCGCAAAGATCTGTTATATGCTGGCACGGAGACAGGATTTTACATATCCTACAATGGAGGAAACAATTGGATGGCTTTGCAACTGAATTTGCCAATAGTAGCCATCACCGACTTGATCATCAGGCAGGGGGATTTGATTGCCTCCACGCAAGGACGTTCCTTCTGGATATTGGATGACCTGGGCGTACTGCGCCAGTACAATCCTGCAATTACCGGATTACAATTATTTCAACCCGATGATGCGGTTCGGGTTTCAGGTCGAAGTGCATTTGATGGCGTACTCGAAGAAGATGACATTAAGCAAAGTGATCCGGTGGGAACCAACGCACCCACTGGAGTGGTGTTCTACTACAATCTTCCGGGAGAGATGGAAGAATCTGCAGTTGTAACTATGTACGTTACAGATACGGATGGCAACCTCATAAGAGGTTATACAACTGAGAAGGACAATGACTTTGTTTCTTATCCGGGCGGGCCCAATGCAGATCCGCAACTTCCCAGGAAGCCTGGCATGAACCGGTTTGTCTGGGGCATGAGATATCCAACGGTACTGGGCGCGCCAAAAGTTTTTATTGAAGGAAGCTATAGGGGGCACAAAGTTTCCCCTGGTAAATATCAAGCTACTTTGAAATTGGGAAGTCAGGAGAGAACAGTTTCATTCAACGTGTTGCCACACCCGGGCATTAGCGCTACAGCTGAAGAATATAACGACCAGCATTTGACCATGACAGCCATAGAAGCTGCTTTGAATGAAATACACGGAGCGGCCAATAAGATTGCATCCGCTCGCGAACAAATAGGGAGTTTGCTGGAAATACTGGGAGATAAATCAGCAACCGGCAATATTGTTGAAGCGGGTAAGGCACTAAATAAGAAAATGGAGGAATGGGATGCCAAAGTCGTTCAGCGTAAGGCTGAAAGCAATGACGATATCATCAATTTCGTAAATATGATCAGTGCAGACTATATTTTCCTGAAAGGAGAATTGGACACTAACATTCCGTATGTCACACAGGGTGTGAGAGATCAGTTAAAGGCACTTGATGATAGATGGAACCCTCTAAAGGCTCAGTTTGATACTTTTGTAAACAATGACATTCCCGCATTCAACAAATTATGTCACGATGCCAATATTGGAAAAGTAACGATTCCGGATTGAGAATTATGAATAGCCTGATCAGGTTGAACAGCTCGAATTGGGTAATAATTTAAAACAGGAAATCCGTGGATGCACGATTTGTGCTTCTTTCCTGCCATTGGGAATAAATCCAGTGTTTCAATTTGGCAGGGAAGCACGCATCGTTATCATTGGCCAGGCGCCCGGACGCAAAGTGCATGAATCAGGAATTCCCTGGGACGATGCCAGTGGAGATCGCCTGAGGGATTGGTTAGGTGTCTCAAAGTCTCAGTTCTATGACGAAAATTCAATTGCACTGGTGCCCATGGGTTTTTGTTATCCGGGCAAGGGAAAATCGGGCGACCTTCCACCTCGACCCGAATGCGCGCCAGCCTGGCATCACAAAGTATTGAGCGCAATGAATAAAATTGAATTGACTATCCTTATCGGCCAATATGCGCAGGCTTATTATTTGGGCGATCAAATCAAATCTACGTTAACAGAAACAGTAATGGCCTTCAGGGAGTACTTGCCCAATAAGATCATTACACTTCCTCATCCCTCGCCCCGGAATAATATTTGGCTTAAAAAAAACCAATGGTTTGAAAGGGAATTGTTGCCTGTCCTGAGAAAAAAAGTAAGGTTCTAATAGAAGATGGAATAGTTGCGTTGTCATGTAAATCAAAGTCGCATCGATTAGGACCAGGAAAAGGCCTTTTACTCAAGCGTTTTAGGAACTATTCATTTGTCTGTCCTGGAGAATGACAACTTGGAGGCAGGTATTTGCGTTATTGTCGATGGCTCTAAAGTTATATCCCATAGAAATTAGTCTTTTTCTTCTTTTAATGAGGCTGTGAAGTGAAGCGCCCCATGATATGAAAAGCGTATCTGTTAATATTATCCATGCCTTTGCCAGCAATAATACTGGTGGGAATCCTGCAGGAGTTGTATTGAATGCTGATAACCTAACCATAGCTGAGAAGTTGCATGTAGCTCGTCAGGTAGGTCTTTCAGAGACAGCGTTTGTTTCGGAGTCTAATCTGGCAGATTTTAAACTCGATTTTTTTACCCCCTCCAAGCAAATTCCCCATTGTGGTCATGCAACCATTGCCACGTTCTCCTACCTGAAGCAGCAAGGGATGGTCACCGGTGATAAATCGTCAAAAGAAACCATTGATGGAGTACGTCAGATATTTTTTGAAGGCCAGGATGCATTTATGGAACAAAGTGCACCGGTAGCATTGCCGCTTGCCGCATTGGACCGAGCTAATAGCCTTCGTGCTTTGCAATTAAAGGAAAGCGACTTATTACCGGGCCACGAACCTGCAATTATGAGTACAGGTAACAACTTCCTTATCGTTCCGGTAAAAAATACAATCTACCTTGAGCGCATGCAACCTGATCTTCAGTTGGTCGAAGCCATTTCAGCTACCTACAATCTCATCGCCTTTTATGTATATGCCCCCAGTCAGTCGGAGGATGTAATTGCTACGACACGGATGTTTGGCCCCTACTATGGCATCCCTGAGGAAGCAGCAACTGGTATGGCCGCGGGACCTTTAGCGTGTTACCTGGATCAGCACCAAAGTGTGAAGGCAAATCATATGGAAATTGCCCAAGGATACTTTATGAATCCGGCCTCTCCAAGTCGAATCAAGGTGCGATTACAAAAGTCAAACGGAATTATCGAAAAGGTATTTGCGGGTGGAAATGCGTTTGTGTCCAGGCAACTTACCGTTCAACTCAGGGGTTCATTAACATTTTAACGTGTTTCTAAAAGGTTCGTTAGGAGGGGAGCATATTCCTGTCATGAATCTTTCCATTTGAAAACTAGCCGAGCAAAAGGCATTATTGCACTATTCAAAGTAAACCCAGTGCTATTGCCAAATGGATTTCATTTCATATATGTTGCCTTTTACGCTGCAAGGCTCAGTAGTTTCTATGATCAATTGAGCTTTATTCATGGGTTGCTGTGGAAAAAACAAAGACGTCATTGCCAAATCATTGATGAAAATCTCCACCGAACCAATGTCACTTAGTAAACGAACGGATGCGGTATTACCATTTAGTGATAACGGAGCAGTTTGAATACCCTTAAAGTTGTCGGCAAAATCATTTTTGCCAGCCTTATCACGGTTGATATAGAATTGCTTTTCATTGGAGTTGTATCCCAATATTAATGTATCGCCCATTTCATTGGACAATTGTATTTCAAATGAAGGGGTGGAGCGGGATTCAGATGTTAATTCAAAATTTAAATCGTACAAAGTCCAATTTGATGGATTTAGTGTGATGACTCTTTCATTGGCCGCACTCAAGTTTTGCGCACTTCCATGAAGCAATTCAACTTCGTTGATCAGAGTGGATTTCACGATAAAACCATCATTATTTTTATCGAGTGTCAGTTTTCTGGGTAAGGTCATGGCACTTCTCCATTTTTCAGTCGGGACTACATTGGCATAGTCCCAATTGCTCATCCATCCCATAAATATCTTTCGTCCGTCCTCATCCGGAATATTGGACCAGGTAACCCCGGCATAATTGTCCCTGCCATAATCCAGCCATCTGGTCTTATCGTCCTGAGGCGTAAACGTTTTACCATCAAAGTCACCCACAAAGTATTGCGTTGCAGAGCCACCGTTAGGTCCACCAGGATTTATACTTACCAACAGTACCCATTTGTCGTTGAGCTTAAATAAATCCGGACATTCCCACACCCCACCATGTGCACCCAAATTGATACCAAAATCTGATTCATGCGTCCAGTCTTTCAAATTTTTTGAAGAATAAAAACTGATGTGATCTTTGACAGCCAAAGCCATCATCCATTTGTTTGCGCCTTCAAGCCAAAATACTTTAGGATCCCTGAAATCTTTGATGCCCGGATTCTTGATAACCGGGTTGCCCTCGTACTTGGTCCAGTTTCTTCCGTTGTCCAGGCTATAGGCGATGGCTTGTGTTTGGTACAGCACACCGCCTGCTCTTTCCCCAACGATGTCGTGGTAGGTATAGATGGCAATGAGCGGAGGGTTTTTAGCACCAAATCCTGAAGTATTATCCTTATCCAATACGGCACTTCCAGAAAAGATGTAGCCCAGGCTGTCGGGATAAAGCGCGATGGGCAAGTGTTCCCAATGTAAAAGGTCTTTACTTATCGCATGCCCCCAATGCATGGGCCCCCATACGGTGCTGTCTGGATAATATTGATAGAAAAGGTGGTATTCTCCGTTGTGATACACCATTCCATTAGGATCGTTCATCCATTTTTCCTTCGGTGAAAAATGAAACTGTAATCGATGCTTTTCCTGATATTCAGTATCCAATGCTTTTTCGTTTTGATTACTTTCTTTTTGACTTTCGCAGGCAATAATACTAATTAGGGCTATTAGAAAAATGATCTTTTTCATGGTGATAGTTCTTTTGCTAATTCTTCGAGAGATTTTCCTTTTGTTTCCGGCATTAGTTTCCAAACAAATAGCAGCTGAAGCACCATCATAAAAGAGAAAAAGGCAAATACGGGCCACGGGTTGTCTCCGAAGATGCCTTCATTTTTATCAATGAAAAGGGGAGTAAGCAAAGTGATGAGTGCGGCAAAGACCCAATGTGTGCCAGTGCCCAGTGCCTGCCCATAGGCCCGGACCTGATTGGGAAAAATTTCTGAGATAAAAACCCAAATAACTGCTCCCTGGCCCACGGCATGGGAGGCAATAAATATGAGAATAAATGTAAGGAGGTATGCAGGATCAATACCCACATAAAATGAATATGCCGTAAGACCTAAACTTACGATGTATCCGATTGATCCTATGTACATCAGTACTTTTCTGCCCAATCGGTCAATAAAGTACATGCCCAGTATGGTGAATACCAAATTGATACCTCCGATGGCGATTGAATTAAACAAGGAGTCTTTGGCTGCCAGACCTGCCATTTCGAGGAGTTCAGGAGCGTAGTACAAAATAAAGTTGATCCCTGATAGTTGGTTGAAAAAGGCGATGAGAAAAGCAAGTAGTATCGGTTTAGCATACCTTCCCGCAAAGAAGCTTACTGGTTTATGATCTTGATCAATGTCTTTGATAATATCGTCAAGTCTGGCCTCAGCTGTCCCATGTTCCGATTGACGCAGTATGGCAAGTGCTCCTTCACGATCATGCTTTTTCAGGTACAACCACCTTGGGCTTTCTGAAACAGTAAGAATAAGGATGCAATAGATGAATGCGGGAATTCCCTCTACACCCAGCATCCACCTCCAGTCATTGGCGCCTCCAAAGCCCACAAGCAGGTAATTGGAAATGAAAGCAATCAGTATTCCAAACACAATCATAAACTG
>CAYNCP010000007.1:34544-91152 GCA_964395905.1 uncultured Ohtaekwangia sp. | reverse complement strand
GGGCTTAAAGTTCTATCTCCAAACTCACCGGGCAATGGTCGGAGCCAAAATACTCATTGTGGATGCCGGCTCCTTTGATGGCAGGTAAAATTCTTTCGCTGGTCAGAAAGTAATCAATCCGCCAGCCCACATTCTTGGCCCGGCCATTAGTGACATAGTTCCAGTAAGTGTAGACTTCATCTTTTTTATGGAAATGACGAAACGTATCGGTAAAACCCGCATCCAGCAATCGCTGGAAGCCGTCAATCTCACGTTGCGTATAGCCTGCAGACTTGTTATAATTCTCTTTGGCACGTGCAATGTCAATTTCATGATGCGCTACATTCAAGTCACCACAGACCAAAACAGGCTTGCGCTTATTGAGCCATAGCATATAATCAAGAAAGGCTTTGTCCCAGGTTTCGCGATAATCCAGCCGTTCCAAGTTGGCACCGGAATTTGGCGTATACACGGTAGTTACAAAAAATTGATTGTATTCAGCGGTAATCACCCGTCCCTCCTGATCGTGTGCTTCAATACCAATATCATATGAAACTTGCACCGGCTCTTCTTTAGTGAGAATGGCAGTGCCCGAATAACCTTTTCTGGCTTTGGAGGAATTGGTATAAATCTTATACTCCTTCATCACCGACAGCGTTTCTTCGGCTTCATCCGCAGAGGCCTTGGTTTCCTGGAGGCACAAGATATCAGGCCCCAGTTCACGCATGTTTTCTATAAAGTCCTTTTTGATGGTGGCCCGAATTCCGTTCACATTCCATGAAGCCAATTTCAATTTCGCCATATTCCTTTGCTAACTTTCAAGTTCTCCAAGCACTCAAGATTGAGCTGCATGGATACATTTGGGTGATGCCTATTCACTGCAATTATAATTGAATTAGAATTTATACCTCACAAAAGCTTCAATGGCTTCGTACTCAGGTAGGCCAAGCAAATTGTACATGGCTGCGGTGGCATGGTTGCGATCTTCGGCCCTCACCCAAAACTCTCGCTTATCTGCACCCGGAAACAGCGCACTGTCTTTTTGAGATTGATGCTTAAAGACTGCCCTTCGTTTGCGTATCAGTTCATCCGGGCTCAGGGGCACTGCCATTTCGATTTCGGCAATGTCCCACTCCTGCCAGGCACCCCGGTACAGCCACACAAAGCAATCTTTCATCCACGGCTGATGCTTCAACTTGTCAATTGCCTGATAAATGGCCGACAGGCAAACGCGGTGCGTGCCATGGGGATCTGAAAGGTCACCCGCTGCATAAATCTGGTGGGGTTTTATCTGCTCTAGCAAACCAGCTACAATGTCGATATCCATTTGACTCAGGGGTTTCTTTTTCACTTTGCCAGTTTCATAGAACGGCATGTCGAGAAAGTGCGCCTGCTGCTCAGGTATGCCCACATAGCGGCATCCGGCCTTGGCTTCACCCCTCCTTATCAGGGCTTTAATTGCCATCACCTCTTCAGAATCCACTTGACCTGGTCCTTTTTCCTTTAGCGATTTGACAATGCGGTCATAAATCTCTTCCCCTTCGGCCTTGTTGAGTCCAAAGAGGGAATTAAAATCTTTGACAAAATCAGCAAATCGAATGGCATCATCATCAAACACGGCAATGTTTCCCGATGTCTGGTAAGCTACATGTACCTCATGGCCCTGATCTACCAACCGGATAAAGGTGCCCCCCATGGAAATGACATCATCGTCAGGGTGCGGACTAAAAATCACAACGCGTTTGGGAAAGGGTGAGGCGCGCTCCGGTCGATGCGAATCATCGGCATTGGGCTTGCCACCCGGCCAGCCAGTAATGGTATGTTGGAGCTCATTAAACACTTTGATATTTACTTTGTAAGCAGATCCATACAAGGTCAAAATATCTGCCATACCATGCTCCATATAGTCGTGGTTGGTCAGCTTTAAAATGGGTTTTCCTACTTTCTGACACAACCAGACGATGGCTTTTCTAATGAGTGCATCATTCCAGTCGCAAGTGTCCAGCAGCCAGGGCGTATTGATGCGAGTGAGCTGGGAGGAAGCCGCTTCATCCAAAACTACAAGCGGATTCGGATGCTTTTGCAAAAATGAAGATGGAATCTGGTCTGTTATTTCACCTTCCACCGCTGCTTTGATTACGGCTGCCTTTCCCTCTCCCAGTGCCATCATGATGGCTCTCCTGGATTTGAGGATCGTGCCTACGCCCATGGTAATGGCCTTGGTGGGCACATTCTCCTCACCAAAAAAATCAGAGGCGGCATCCAGCCGGGTTACCTGATCAAGCGTAATCAGACGGGTGAGGGTACGTTCCGAAGAGCCCGGTTCATTGAAGCCCATATGTCCGGTCCTTCCGATGCCCAGCAATTGCAAGTCTATCCCTCCGCTATCTTCAATTAACTTTTCATAGGCTGCACAATAGTCGGCCACTTTTTCTTTGGCAACAGTACCATCCGGGATATGGATGTTTTCCTTCCTGATATCTATATGATCAAACAATAGCTCGTTCATAAACCGGACATAGCTCTGTAGCGAGTCAGGTTGCATGGGGTAATACTCATCGAGATTAAAAGTGATCACATTGCTGAAACTTACGCCCTCCTCCTTGTGCCTGCGAATGAGCTCTGCATACACAGAGGTGGGTGTAGATCCTGTTGCCAGACCCAATACACAAGGCTTACCCGCTTGCTGCTTCTGCTGTACCAGTTCAATAATTTGTGATGCCACAAAAGCGGATGCTTCTTGTGAATCTTTGAAAATGGATGTACTTATTTTTTCCTTTTCGGTGATGGCCATACCTGATAATTCTTCGTTCCAAATCTGATAATTAATCCTGCCAAATCTATCACTTCATGAAAATATCACATCTATTTAATAATTAAGAATGGTGAGTCCATAGATTAATAGCAGAGTGGGTATCTTTATGATATGAGCGAATTTCGTACGGTATTGCCCAACTCAAGGGGTGCCTTTCAGATAGGGCTTCATGATCCCTGCCTGACCATAGGATCATGTTTTGCTGATAATCTGGGCCAGTTGCTGACCCAGTACAAGTTCAATGCGCTCGTAAACCCTTTTGGCACTGCCTATAACCCCATATCTATTCACAAGGTGCTGAAGTATGCCATCAACAATAATTCCCCCGCTCCTGACACTTATGGCGAACTGAATGAAACCCATTTTAACTATGACTTTCACTCCTCCTTTTCCCAACTCAGCAAGTCTAAGCTCGAAACCAATCTTATCGGCACCATAGCGAGGGTTCACGATTTCATCAAATCCTCTTCCGTGCTGCTGATCACTTACGGCACATCATGGGTGTACGAGCGGGCAGACAACGGAGAAATAGTTTCCAATTGCCACAAGGTTCCGTCCAGGCAATTCAACAAGAAGCTGCTCACGCAAAAAAAGATCTTGGAAAACTTTAAAGACCTTTATGATCACTTGATGGCGGTAAATCCAACCATCAGAATTATTGTTACACTCAGTCCGGTGCGACACTTGAAAGATACGCTTGAACTCAATGCGGTCAGTAAATCCATTTTAAGGTTGTCCTGCCATACGCTTTCCGAGTTGTATCCTCAGGTCGAATATTTTCCTGCCTATGAAATTGTGCTGGATGACCTGCGGGACTATCGTTTTTACGATCGCGATTTGCTTCACCCCTCGCCCGAAGCCATCGCGTACATTTGGAAATTTTTTGACGAAAAATACTTTTCAAGTGATACCGCCAGGTTTATTGATGAATGGAGTGAAGTGATCAAAGCGATGGAGCATCGCCCCTACCAACCCCATTCCACGCCACATCAGCAATTTATTAAGCAACTGATTGCCAAATTTGAAGCCCTCAAGACAACTATTAATGTTGACAAGGAAATGAGCCAACTGAGAGGCCAGCTGAGACGATAGCCTGAAACGGATCATGAACCGGATTTACAGAACAGTTTTTATTACCATAGTCTTAACCACAGGATGCAGCATGCAAAAGGATAGCCCCAAGACCAACCGATTGATCAACGCCACCAGTCCTTACCTGCTTCAGCATGCCGACAATCCGGTAGATTGGTATGAGTGGGGTGAAGAGGCTTTGGCCAGGGCAAGGAAAGAAGATAAGCCCATATTGATAAGCATTGGCTATTCCTCGTGCCATTGGTGCCATGTGATGGCGCATGAGTCGTTTGAGGATGAAGACATCGCTGCGATCATGAATGAAAACTTCATCAACATTAAAGTAGACAGAGAAGAGCGTCCTGACATTGACCGCATTTACATGGATGCTGTCCAGGCCATGGGGATCAATGGGGGATGGCCGCTGAATGTCTTTATCACCCCCGATCAAAAACCGTTCTACGGTGGCACCTACTTCCCTTCCAGGAATTGGTCACAGTTGCTTATTCAAATTTCCAAGGTCTACAAAGAAAAAAGGGAGGAGATCAATAGCTCGGCTGATGAACTGGTCAGGCGACTGGCAGCCAGTGACCTCGATCGATTCAGACAAGATAGCGGAGCGGCCAACCTGAACATGAAAGGGATGACACAAATGTTTGACACGCTCCATTCGAAGTTTGACGATACATGGGGTGGCCTGGAAAGAGCACCCAAGTTTGTGATGCCTACTCAATGGCTTTTTTTACTGCGCTATTACACCAAATCAAATAACAGGAAGGCACTTGATATGGTAGAATTAACCCTAAAAAAAATGGCCATGGGTGGACTCTATGATCAGGTAGGTGGTGGCTTTGCCCGGTATTCCGTGGATGGCCGATGGTTTGCTCCGCATTTTGAAAAAATGCTTTACGACAATGCGCAATTTCTCAGCCTTTATTCGGAAGCCTATCAGATTACCCATGATGATTTTTACAAACGAATTGTTTTTGAAACCGTGGACTGGCTTAAGCGCGAGATGACCAACGATAAAGGTGGATTCTACTCCGCTTTGGATGCAGACAGTGAAGGTGAAGAAGGAAAGTTTTATGTGTGGACCAAAAGTGAATTTGACAGTGTCACACTTGGGCAACCTGGTTGGTTGGCAAGTTATTATTCGGTAGAAAGCAACGGAAACTGGGAACACGACAACAATATCCTTTTCATCAAAGCATGGGAAAATGATTTCATAAAAGAGAACAACATCACTCAAATTCAACTTCATGAAACACTTCAAGAGGCCAAAAAACAGTTGCTAAAGGCAAGAAGCAGCAGGGTACGGCCTGGATTGGATGATAAAGTACTCACCGGATGGAATGCCATGACCATTTACGGACTGTTGGATGCTTATGCAGCTTTTAGTGATCCGTCATTTCTAAAGATGGCCATAGCCAATATTGAGTTTCTGGAAAATAACCTGATTGAAAATAAAGTTTATCGCTCTCACAAAGGAAAGCGATCACCTGTGGAAGGATTTTTGGAAGACTATGCATTCCTCATCCAGGCTTATGTTGCTTTGTATCAGGTAACCTTCAACGAAAGTTGGCTTGATAAGGCACAACATTGGATGACATACACGGAAAACTACTTTTACGACATCGCAGATGGTTATTATCATTTCTCGAGCAAACAGGCAGAAGATCTTATTGCCAGAAAAAAAGAAATATTTGATAATGTAATTCCTGCTGCCAACGGAGTGATGGCGCGCAACCTGTTTCACCTGGGCATCCTGCTGGATAATGAGCACTATAAACAACGCGCACAACAAATGGTTTCCCAATTGGGGGCGCTCATTGAATCAGAACCAGCCTATATGTCGAACTGGGCCATGCTCTATGCAGAGATGACATCCCCCATGGCAGAAATAGTGATTGTAAGCCCGCAACTGGAAGAGGTAGCCCGTGCTTTGCGAAAAAAATATTTGCCTTTTGGGCTATTGATGGGCACGGCCACCTCAAGCGACTTGCCTTTGCTGAAGGAAAAGATTAACCCAAAGGACAAGGAGGCAACTATCTATGTCTGTTTTAATAAAACCTGCAAGCTCCCGGTTCATACGGTGGAAGATGCCATGAAGCAACTTCCGGTGGATCACCAGATCAATCAATAAGTTAATTGAATTACGCCACGTTAGATCCTGTGCTCAGCCAAAAGACACCGAAGACGCCCATTGGCTGTACAGCGGCCAATGAAGCTGTCTAAAAAGTAAGGTAATTGTGCCCTTTCTGGTTGAATTAAAGCATAATAATAATTACATTTCAATAGAAATTAACCGCAACCTGTATGGAAAAAGCTGAGTTCTTGGCCGCATGGGATGGCTATATGGTTTTAGGAAGTCAAATCTTACTGGGTATCGGGATACTCATCTTCCTTTATTACGAGTTCAAGATCGCTCGGATCACAGATCCCAAGGAAAAGTATGATTATGTGAGCACCCACGAAATTCGCTATTTCTGGTTTGCATTTATGGCCGTGGTTTTTGCAGGGTGTGTGTTTTTGAATTCCGTATTAACCGAAAATGTGGCCAGCCGGTATACATGGCTTATCTATGTTCGCCTTGTTGTCACCGGAATCATCGGCATTGTAGCGTATCTGTTCTCCAACAGCACCATCAACATCTATTATCCCAGGTACCTCATGAAAAGACTGGATAGAATCAGGAATAAGCCCAGGATCTCTCCGGCTGGAAACGTCATGCGCAAACTGAGCGAGGAGGAGGAAGACGTTCACCTGGATGCGAGTATGATCGCTGAAGAGGAAAGCGCTGTTCATTCTGTGGATTATGACGTGTGGATCGATGAGAAAACAGGACATAAAAAAATTGAAAAGTACTTTGATTATCTCCATACAGAGGAGTGTCCTGATTGCGGATATTATACTTTAAAAATAGACCGTGAGGAAATTGTGACAGCCCCCACTGAACATACAACGGGATTGATACACAAACATTACAAATGCTCCTTCTGCAATCATAGGGCCTTGAAAGAAGTGACCATTGCAGAACTTGCTACGAACGTGGCCTAGCCATTCTATTTTGCATCTAAGATGAATTGGGACGCAATTCCCGATTTCCCATTTATTCAGGCGCCAGGGTAACGTTTTTGTCCTGGTGAATGGCTGAAATTAATTTTCAATTTCTCCTTACCTTGTTGCTTCTACTATGGCGCAGGAAGGACTGGAATTCGACAACAACACATTCTTTGCAGAACTCATCCTGCCTGTCCCTATTCCAAAACTATTCACCTACCGGGTACCCGCAGCCGTTAATGACACCATCAAGGTGGGCATGCGGGCCATTGTGCAGTTTGGCGCTAAGAAAATTCTCACCGGTATTGTAGCCAACCTGCACCAGCAACCCCCTCAGGCATACGAAGCCAAATACATCCTGGAACTAATTGACGAAAATGAAGTGGTGGGTCCCCGCCAATTCAAATTGTACCAATGGATGGCTTCGTACTATATGTGCACCCTTGGGGAAGTCATCAATGCCGCCCTTCCCTCCGGACTTAAACTTTCCAGCGAGAGCATGGTGCAATTACACCCCTCATTTAACAAGGAAGAAACCCTGTTCGAATTTTCAGAAAAAGAGCAAATGCTCCTGAACAGACTCCAACACGACACCCTTACTTACACGGAAGCATCGAAATTTTTAGGGAGCAAGAACATTTACAGCCTGTTGAAATCGCTCACCTCAAAGGAAGCCATCATTCTGTTTGAACAGGTGAAAGAGAAATTCAAACCAAAAACAGAAAAACGGATAAGGCTGAACAAAGCAAACAACAACAAAAAGGAACTCGAAAAATTATTTGAAACCATTGGCACCAAGCCCAAACAAGAAGCGGTGCTGCTCAAATACCTCCAATTGGTTCCGGTATTCAATGACGCAAAACTAAATGTAAGCGGGGTAGCCAAAGCTGCTCTTATTGAAGGCGAATCCAGCTCTTCTTTAAACACCTTAATAAAAAACAAGGTGTTTGAAGAATTTGAAATGGTGGTGCCTCGTTTTGGCTTTGATGCGGCAGACCATAGCCAACCCATCCTGCTCAGTGAAAAGCAGGAAGCAGTTCGCAACGACATTTTGAATGCTTTTGAAACGAAAGAAGTGGTGTTGCTGCATGGCGTTACAGGAAGTGGTAAAACTGAAATTTATATCGACTTAATCAGGCGGGCCCTGGAGGGAGGAAGCCAGGCACTCCTGCTCATACCTGAAATTGCACTTACTACTCAAATCGTGCAGCGCTTGAAAAAAGTGTTTGGGACAGAGATGGGTGTTTACCATTCCAAATTTTCTGATAATGAACGGGTAGAAGTATGGAATGGTGTCCTGTCTGGTAAGTTTCCATTTGTAGTGGGAGTTCGTTCTTCTGTTTTCCTTCCCTTCGATAACCTGGGGTTGTTGATTGTAGATGAGGAGCATGATTCATCTTATAAGCAGCAAGATCCTGCACCCCGCTACCAGGCGCGCGATGTGGCGCTGGTGATGGCAACCATTCATCAGGCCAAGGTGGTATTGGGAAGTGCAACACCTTCGTTGGAAAGTCATTTCAATACAAAAGACAAGTTCCGGTTGGTGCAGCTTCCGGATCGTTTTGGGGAAGCCAACTTGCCGGAAGTGGTTTTCGGAAACATGGCCATTGAACGACAACGCAAGTCCAACAAGGGTGAATTCTCTTCCACGTTGCTACATGGCATAGAAGCCGCGCTAAAAAATAAGGAGCAGGTCATCCTGTTTCAAAACCGCAGGGGCTATGCCCCCATGGTGCAATGCATGGATTGCAACTGGATACCCAAGTGTATCAATTGCTCTGTGAGTCTCACCTACCACCAATTCAGACATGCCATGGTTTGTCATTATTGTGGCTATCACGATAAATTACCCGCACAATGTCCTACCTGTACTTCAAAAAGAATTCTAACCAAAGGTTACGGAACAGAAAAACTGGAAGAAGAGTTGAAAATTTTCTTTCCTGAAGCCCGCGTGCATCGAATGGATTGGGATACCACCCGTACCAAGAGCAGCTATGAAAATATCATTGAAAGTTTTCAAAGTGGAGAAACGGATATTCTGGTGGGCACTCAAATGGTAACGAAAGGACTGGATTTTGATCAGGTGAGTCTGGTGGGCGTATTTGATGCGGATCGGATGATGCACTTTCCTGATTTCAGGGCGCACGAAAGAGCTTTTCAATTGATTGTGCAAGTAAGTGGTCGATCCGGGAGAAGAGCCAAGCTGGGAAAGGTGATCATTCAGACATCAGATCCAAAGCAGCAATTATTCAATTATGTTTTACAAAATGACGTTTCCGGATTTATTGAACTGGAAACTCAGGACAGAAAGACCAACTTCTACCCGCCCTTTTCCCGGTTGATAGAAATAACCATCAAGCACACCGATCGAAGCAAGTGCAAAGAAGTGGCCACCACCTATGCACAGGCTTTGAGGTCTGAACTCAAAAAATTATCCATTCTAGGCCCTGGAGAACCCATCGTTTCGAAGATTAGAAATGAGTTTTTAATGACCATACTAATAAAAATCCCGAGAGATGGAGGTCGTTTAACCGAAATAAAGCAGCGCTTATCAGCCATCGCGGATGGCATTGTAGCTGACAAAGCGTTTAGGGCGGTGAAAATTGTGTTTGATGTAGATCCGATGTGATCATCTCAAAATATCCCAATCATTATTCAGCGTAGGAATGGAATGATGTGCCGTCAGGTCAAACTCACACGGAACGACTGACACATAATTATTAGCAATCGCCCACTCATCATTGTCTTCCCCTTTATCAAAATTTACAAAATTACCTGTCATCCAGAAGTAACGTCTGCCGTTGGGATCGTAGCGCTCGTCAAATTCCTCCACCCATTTGGCATTGGATTGTCTGCAGATGCGAATGCCCTTAATGTTTTCATTGCGCTTGGGAGGAAAATTCACATTCAGGGCAACTCCTTTGGGCAAGCCCCTTTCCAGCACTTGTGTCGTAATCTTTTTGATGTATTCTTTCGTATGTGAAAAATCAATCTTAGTTCCATAATCGCACAGCGAGAATCCAATGGCTGGCGTACCCTCAATGGCGCCCTCTATTGCCGCTGACATGGTGCCTGAATAAAGCACACTTATGGAAGTATTGCTGCCGTGATTGATCCCACTCACCACCACGTTTGGCTGGCGCTGATCGCGCAACACAAAATGCCTGGCCAGTTTTACACAATCTGCTGGTGTGCCTGAACATTCAAACGCCTTTACGCCATCGAAAATAAAATTCTCTTCCAGCCGTAATGTATCTCCGACCGTAATCGCGTGCCCCATACCGGACTGTGGGCTATCGGGCGCCACGACAATAACATCTCCCAACTCCTGCATGATTTCCACCAGGGTGCGAATGCCCCGCGAGGTAATACCATCATCGTTGGAAACAAGAATCAAAGGCTTTTGCATGGATAAGAAATGATAGGCTCAGAAAAGTGAATTATAGTAGTCAATGATACGGACGAGATCGTACTTCTCATCAAAGTCAAGTCGGTTTCTTTTGGCAAATTTTTGCACCTCTTCTTTCCTGGCTTGCATCAGGTCGAGCCAATCATTGCGCTTCCCTTCGAAAGGAACGATGCGCCCGTTTTCCTGCAATAAGAAATATTTGTTCACCAGTACCAGCCGGGTATAATTGCCATAATAATAGAACGCTGACGATACCGTCTTATACTCCAGCGATTCACGACACAACAGGGTAAGCTTCCCTTCTTCCAACAGTTCAAAAATAACCGGGGCCCGATATTCACCGGATGTATTGAAGGGTAACGAGTACATTCTCCTGTACCTTTTCACCGTCTGATCGTATATCTCGATGTAAAGCATTTTCCGCGCGGTATAGGTTTCCAGCCGATTATCTTCCTTATACTGAATCAGGTCCGTTTGCATGTCGTATTTGAAAAGACCGCGGAGCGTATCGCCACTTTCCAAAACCATTTTTCCTTCATGCCAATACTCAAAAGCAAACTCCTGTGCCTGCATCTGCACAAAATTTGTCGTAGCAATTAAAAAAAACAGAAAAAATCTCATCAATGCTTAAGAATGGTATGGCCCAGCTTGTCTCGTTTGGTTAACAAATACTTTTCATTGTGTGGGTTGGGCACTATTTCAATCGCTACATTATCCACAATTTCCAGGCCATAGCCCATCAAACCCACGCGTTTCTTTGGATTGTTGGTAATCAACCTGATTTTGGAAATACCCAGGTCGTGCAATATCTGTGCACCTATTCCATAATCCCTGTTGTCCATATCAAATCCCAATTTGATGTTGGCCTCCACGGTATCCAATCCTTCCTCCTGAAGTTTGTAAGCCCTGAGTTTATTCAACAGCCCAATGCCCCTACCCTCTTGCTTCATATAAAGTACAACACCTTTGCCTTCATTTTCCACCATCATCATGGCGCTGTGAAGCTGTGATCCGCAATCACAGCGACACGACCCAAAAATATCCCCCGTCACGCAAGATGAGTGTACCCGCACCAGTACAGGCTCATCTTTTTCCCATTCTCCTTTAACCAACGCCAGGTGCACTTCTCCTGTCTTAATTTGCTCATAGGCCACCAGCTTAAAGTCACCGAAGTCGGTTGGCATGTTGACCGAAACGTCTCTTTTAATTTGCGACTCCTTGTCCATCCGGTATGCGATCAAGTCTTTAATGGAGACCAGTTTGAGATTAAATCGCTTCGCAACCTTCACCAGGTCCGGCAAACGCGCCATGGTTCCGTCTTCATTCATGATCTCTACCAAGACACCGGCAGGCCTGAATCCTGCCAGTCGGGCAAAGTCAATCGCTGCTTCCGTATGTCCTGCACGTCTCAGCACGCCTTCTTTTTTTGCTTTGAGCGGAAAAATGTGTCCGGGCTTACCCAACTCTTCCGGTTTTATTTCAGGATCGGCCAGTGCCTTTATGGTTTTGAAGCGATCGTGGGCGGAGATACCTGTCGTGCAGCCATGCCCTTTTAAATCTACCGATATTGTAAAAGGGGTTTCGTAAGTGGCCGTATTCTTACCCACCATCAGGTCAAGACCCAATTCTTCGCAGCGCTCTTCGCTCAATGGCGCACAGATCAAACCCCTGCCGTGTGTGGCCATGAAATTGACAATCTCTGGCGTGATGCTTTCTGCCGCGCAAATGAAGTCACCCTCGTTCTCACGATCTTCATCATCTACCACCACTATCACTTTCCCGTTCTTTATGTCTTCGATTGCATCTTCGATGCTATCCAACTTTATCTTGCTCATTCCTATTACTTTCAAGCTTTAAAACAACAAAACCCATTGCACTGTTCCTATCTGGCAATCACGATGCCCAATATTTCAGATAATTCCTTTTTGGCCTGATCGAGGCCGATTTGCGTCATCAAATATTTGTCCACTTCCGGTTCATTTCCCTCTTCCTCGGCTGCTTTGATCTTATGCTTGTTCTCATCCAGCATTTTTTGGATCACCCTGAGCTTCAATCGCAGCACGTTGGTGTATGCCATTTCATTGAGAATGTCTCCCTCCGTGGGGATATGAATATGGTATTTGTCTCCCCAATGTACGCTTAAGTCGTACCGGTGGGCCACCAAATCGGTGACTACCTTTTTTATTTTATCGCTGCCATGCTCAAGAAAATAATGGCTGTTGCGATGCTCACCTTTCTCCCAACCTTCCTTCAACGTACGGTAGATTTCACCGAATACAGGATTTACAAACTCCACTTCCTCCAGTTCATGGAACAAGAAATCAGAAAGTTTTTGATCTTCCAGGTTTTCATCGGCATAATTCAGGAGCAACCGGATGGTTTCTTTTTCCTGATATTGGACCATGGTGTCCACATCGACTTTGGACGGAGTGGCCATATCTGCCACCACTTCAGTGGTGAGGGGTGGCGCGTCCGTATCACGATGTCTTTCCTTTTCAATTTTTCTTCGTTCATTGATAAGAATCTTATTCATCTCCGTCAACAAGACGGCTTCACTGATCTTGAGCAGGTTGCTGGTTTCCTGAATGTATACAGAGCGCTTCACTGGGTCAGGGATAAGCGCAATGCTCGTTACTATTTCCCTTATCGATTCTGCTTTGCGAATAGGATCACTGCCCGCCTCAGCGGCAAACAAGTCAGCTTTGAAAGAGATGAAGTCTTTTCTACTCTCCTTTAAAAATTTTTGAAAATCGCCTGAACCCAACTTATTGGAGTAACTATCCGGATCTTCCCCGTCAGGGAATAACACCACCCGCACGTTGAGTCCACCTTTGAGTATGAGGTCAATCCCTCTTAATGCCGCCTTTATTCCTGCAGCATCTCCATCAAAAAGCACAGTTATATTTTCACTGAACCTGCGTATCAGTTTGATCTGCTCTTCGGTAAGTGCTGTCCCTGAGGAGGCTACCACATTATCGATTCCGGACTGATGAAGGGAGATCACATCGGTATACCCTTCTACCAAATAGCAATTGTCGTTTTGCCGGATGGCGTTCTTGCCCTGGTATAGACCATACAGTACATTGCTTTTATGATAGATTTCTGTCTCCGGGCTGTTGATGTATTTGGGTTGCGACTTCTCCTTACCCAACATACGCGCCCCGAATGCAATTACTTTTCCGGAAATGTTGTGAATGGGGAAAATCACCCTTCCGCGAAAGCGATCGTATGAGGTACCGTCAGTTTTCTTAACTACCAGTCCGGCTTTCTCCAGCAGCTCTTTACTATAGCCCTTCTGAATGGCTTCGTTACTAAACGCTTCCCATTCGTTGAGTGCATAACCCAGTTCAAATTTTTCAAGGGTTTTGTCGTTGAAGCCACGCTCCCGGAAATAGCTCAGTCCAATACTTTTTCCCTCTTCGTGATGAAGCAATTGCTGATGGAAGTATTCTTGGGCATAATTCATGAGAATGTACAAGGCCTCACGATCGCTTTGTTGGGCAGCCTCTTCTGCATTGGCTGTGGTTTCCTTTACCTCCACGCCATATTTTTTGGCCAGGAACCGGATGGCCTCCACATAGCTCATCCCTTCGTGCTCCATGAGAAAAGTGAATGAATCGCCTCCCTTGCCACTGCTGAAATCCTTGAATATCCCTTTGGCAGGAACCACAAAAAAAGAGGGTGTTTTTTCGTTGGTGAACGGGCTCAACCCCTTGTAATTCTGTCCTGATTTTTTCAGCGTAATGAAATCACTGATGACATCAACGATGTCTACCCTGTTTTTTACTTCTTCTATGGTTTCGCGCAGAATCACCCCTAAAAAATTGAGACTTCAAAGATACTTTTTTATGCTTTGGGTGTTAATCATTGATGGAAACTAGTTTGACGATACTGTGCCTAAGCAGGCTTAAAAACTTTAAAAAAGGCTACAAATGAGCAGAATACTCTCTCATTAGCCCTAAATTGCACCTTAACAATTGATTGGAATGAAATTCACAGAAAAGGATATTATCAGCGCGCTGTCCACCGTACACGATCCTGACCTCCACAAGGATTTGGTGACCTTGAAAATGGTGAAGGAGGTAAAAGCAAACCCTGATAAAGTAAGTTTTACTGTGATGCTGACCACTCCGGCATGCCCCCTTAAAGAAATGATCCGGAAAGACTGCGAGAAGGCCGTGCGGAAGGTGATTGGTGATGAAGTAGCACTTGAAATTACGATGAGTTCATCAGTAACTTCCTCCAGAGATCAGGCACCAGTGCTCAGTGGAGTCAAAAACATTATAGCCATCGCTTCAGGTAAAGGTGGCGTTGGCAAATCAACGGTTACGGCCAACCTCGCTGTGGCGCTTGCTCAGATGGGTGCAAAGGTAGGATTGATTGATGCTGATATATATGGCCCTTCAGTGCCGGTAATGTTCAACTGCGAGCATGAGCAACCAGAGGTAAAAACTGTAAATGGCAAAAACGTGATTCAGCCGCTTGAACAGTATGGCGTAAAGTTGCTTTCCATCGGATTTCTTACCCCACCCGATAGCCCCATTGTCTGGAGAGGCCCCATGGCGAGTTCTGCGCTCAAGCAATTCATCAGTGATGCGGAATGGGGTCCATTGGACTATATGTTCATTGATCTTCCCCCTGGCACCAGCGATATTCACTTGACCCTTGTGCAGACTGTACCCGTAACTGGTGCCATCATTGTGACTACACCGCAGAAGGTAGCATTGGCTGATGCTACCAAAGGGCTGGCGATGTTTAAGCAACCACAGATCAACGTGCCCGTGCTGGGCATAGTGGAGAATATGGCTTACTTCACACCAGAAGAATTACCTGATCATAAGTATTACATTTTTGGTCAGGATGGTGGCAAGAACTTATCTGCCAAGTATGACGTTCCTTTTCTGGGCCAAATCCCGCTGGTACAGGGAATTCGTGAAAGTGGTGACAGTGGATTGCCCGCAGTATTAAAGGAAGGTCCTTCGGCCCAGGCTTTTAGAGAATTGGCTGAAACCGTGGCCAGACAAGTTGCCATAAGAAATGCTAACTTTGCTGAAACCCGGAAGGTTGAAATGAATGCCTAATGAATAACACCAAAACCAGGAAAGAAGATTTGAACCTACGGGTGGAGGCTGCGCTGGACAGCATCAGGCCCTACCTGATGACAGATGGCGGCAACGTGCGCGTACTGGAAATCACCAAAGACAAAAAACTGGTGCTGGAATTTTTAGGCAATTGTGGCAACTGTAAAATGTCTACCATGACTTTTAAAGCAGGCGTGGAAGAAGCTATCAAAAGGTCAGTGCCGGAAATTGAAGTCATTGAGGTTATTAACATGACCACCGTCTTAAAATGAAAGCTGCCCATGCTGCTGGTGCCATAGGATCGATTGTGATTATCATCGGTGCAATGCTCAAAATTTTTCATATAGCCATTTCAAATCCAGATACCTTAATCCTTCTTGGACTTATTCTCATCATAGCCAGCCTGGAGTGGAAGTTAAAGTTACTTGGCAAACAGGTCAAAAAGCTTGAGGCAGATGGTAAACTGACTGGGAGCGCTGCATTGAGCTGAATGATACTTACGCCAGGTTACGTCATTTCTTTTTAGCTCATTAAATCATAGTTTTATCAGTTGAGCGTTTAACATTGGTGACAATCAGGGCTCTAAACAAGAAAACACCTTATTCCCTCACTGTGAAAGGCATTTTTTGTACGCTGCTAATTGGGATAGGCCTTAATTTTGGCTTGCTTGGCCAGGACAGGTGTGGTACTGTGGAGTACCAAAAAATGCTCCATCCGGAGCATTCCATCGAGGAGATCAGATTTGAAAACTGGCTAAAAAACCAACAGGTGAAGCCCATGCTGAAAAGTTTCAGCACACACGGGACTTCCACTGCTACCTACGTGATCCCTGTGGTGGTGCATGTAATTCACAATGGAGAAGCAATAGGTACGGGTACAAACATTTCCGATGCGCAAATCATTTCGCAGATCAGCGTACTCAATAAGGACTTTAAACGACTTAACACCGATGCCGGTCAAACGCCTACTCAGTTTCTTCCGGTGGCGGGAAGTTTAGACATTGAATTTGTATTGGCCAAGCAAGACCCGGAGGGTTTGGACACCAATGGGATTACCCGCGTGCAGGGCACAAAAACATCCTGGACCTACACAGAACATGCCCAATTCAAAGCCCTCAGCTACTGGCCTGCTGAGGACTACTTGAATATTTGGGTGATCAATTTTAATGACCCTCAAGGTTTCATCGGATACGCCCAATTTCCGGAATCCACTTTACCGGGTCTGGAAAATTCCTCCTCTGATCGACTCACCGATGGCGTAGTGATTAATTACAGAGATTTTGGCTCCATTGATGACGGGCCATTTGATCTGGAAACGCAATACAATAAAGGAAGAACTACTACCCACGAGGTGGGTCACTTTTTGGGGCTTCGTCACCTATGGGGAGATGTGAGCAACTGTGGACCACCCGGTGATTATGTTGATGATACACCTCCCCAGTCGGGCTCCACCAATGGCTGCCCTTCTCATCCACAATTGAGTTGCTCCAACACCAAAATGTTTCAAAACTACCTCGACTACACCAACGATGCTTGCATGAACCTGTTCACGCAGGGCCAGATTGCGCGCATGGAAATTGTGCTGCAAAACAGTCCGCGAAGGGCAAGCCTCACCACCTCCTTAGGATCGCAAGAGCCGATGCCCGTTTCCAATGACCTTGGGTTAAGGGAAATACTAAGTCCCGGAGTCACATCCTGTGGGGGTACAGTTGCCCCATCTGTTGAGGTGCGCAATTATGGCAACAATACCATTACTGCTGCCAAAATCGAATTCAAAGTAAGTGGCGTGGCCGTAGAAACCAAAGATGCCGTTTTGAATTTGAATAACCTTGAAATAACCGCCATCCCATTCAATCCCATCAATTTGTTATCACCCGGTTCAACAACCATAAGCTTTGAAATCATACAAACCAATGGAACAACCGATGGCAAAGCTTCTGATAATCTGATTACACAAACAACAACAGTGCCCGAGGTAACCACCCTCCCACTCTTCGAAATGTTCGATACCACACCAGCAAGTTGGACTATTCAGAACCCGGATCAATTGATCACCTGGCAAAACGTAAGTGCCAACAATGGCGAGGCTGGCAACAGATCGATGTTTATCAATTTCAGTGCTTATGAAGAACAAGGTGTAGAAGATCGGCTACTGACACCCATTGTGAACATGAGTGGCGCCTCCGCTGCCCTCCTCCGATTTGATCGCGCTTACGCGCCATTCACCAGCTCGAGCTATGCAGACGAACTCAGGGTTGTGGTGATTGAAAATTGTAACGCTGATTTAAGTCAGGGCATTGAAGTGTTTAATAAGTCGGGAAGCGAATTGGCAACCGCACCTGCTACTGCCAACTCATTTTTTCCCAATGGAGCCTCTCAATGGCTTACCGAATCCATCTCGTTGAGTTCGTTCATAGGGTCTGGAAATATTCAAATCGCATTTATTGCCAGAAATGCCTATGGCAATAACTTGTTCCTTGATAACGTGTATGTCTTTTCAGGTGACCTTACTGATGTGTCGCTGAATGAAATCAACAGCCCTTCCCCGGTGGTCAACAAAAATGAAGTTACTCCGATTGTTACCATGCGAAACGTTGGCAGCCTGCCTATAACAGAGGTCATGGTGGAAACAAAAGTGAATGGCTCAATAGCTTCTGCCAAATTAATTACATCGATATCGGTTATCACCGGTCAGGAGCTTCAACTTGTGCTGGATCCAATTATGCTTAACAATGGATCAAATACATTGACGGTTACACTAAAAGAACCCAACGGAGTAACGGATGACTCCCCTTCCAATAATGCCATCACCAGGACAATCGTTGTCAACGGTTCAAGCGAATCCATCCCGGCAAGACAAAATTTCAATGTAGCATTTCAGGAATCATGGACCATACTCAGTCAGGAATCAATGCTAGATTGGGAAATCACTACCACCAACAAAGGCAACTCATTGGTGTATCGGGCTTTTTCAAATAATTCGGTTGGTGATGAAGCCTGGCTGGTAAGTCCGGTACTTGACTTTAGCAAAAGCGTTAAGGCCAGTTTGTTTTTTGAGTTGAGTTATGCCACCAATAGTAAAGGCAACGACCGATTGCAAGTTTTGTCTTCAATAGATGGCGGCTTGTCTTTTACAGAGGCTCAGTTTGATCAAGCAGGAAACCAATTCTCCTCTGCCAGCAGCACAGCCGAGTGGTTTCCCACAACCGACACGGACTGGACCAGGCAATATGTAAACTTAAATGATCTTGTAGGTGAACAGCATGTAAGACTTGCGTTTGTAGTGACAAATGAGAATGGCAACAACATCTATTTGGATGACATTGAATTATTTAATGACGATGACCCCTCTCCACCTCAAACTTCTGCTTTGTACAGCATCTATACGATTTCAACAGATGAAATAAAGGTGACTTTCAATCTGGCTGAAAAGGAAACTTCCCGAATTCAAATTTATAATAGGATTGGGCAGATAATAATTGATAATCTCCTGCCGGAAAATTTGAATCAGACCTACTCCATTGACATGTCTCACCAACAGCCGGGCATTTACATCGTAAGGCTACAGGTTGCCAATCAAATTGAGTCAACCAAAGTTTTTATAAACCACTAGTCGAAATTTCCACTTTACCCCTTTTTTTGGTGGAAATCAGCTAAATACTGGGCATATTTGAGGTTGAATTAAATTCATGACTAAACTGAAAGTTGGAATTCTTTATGGTGGCCGATCTGTTGAACATGGGGTATCCATCAATTCGGCACGCAACATTGAACGCTACATCAACAAAGAAATTTACGACACTTTTTGCATCGGCATTTCAACACAAGGGGTGTGGTTTGTCACCCCAGGCGTAACCAAAGAAATAGAAAAGGGCGGTCAACTAAAACTGCATTTGGTTGGCAACAAGCACCTATTTGAGGATGCCAATGGAAACAAGTTTGCCCTGGATATTGCTTTTCCTGTGTTGCATGGCACTGATGGAGAAGACGGCAGTGTTCAGGGATTACTAAAAGCCATGGACATACCCATGGTGGGAACGGGCGTATTGGGATCTGCCGTGTCGATGAGTAAACTTGTGGCCAAGCAGTTGATGGAGCAGGCCGGCATACCTGTTGCCAAATTTTTATTTTACAGACATGCGCAAAAAAATGAAATCGATTTTCATGAAGTAAAGAAAGCAATTGGCTTACCCTTTATGGTGAAGGCAGCCAATCTTGGTTCGTCTGTGGGTGTTTCCAAAGTCAGTGCTGAAAGGGAGTTCCAATCAGCCATTGAAGACTCATTTCGCTACGATGATTGCGTGTTGCTGGAGGAGTTTGTAAAGGGAAGAGAAATAGAGTGCGCCATTCTTGGCAATAATCCTCCGGAGGTATCTCTGCCGGGCGAAATTGTAATTAGTTCTAAATATGACTTCTATACTTTTGATGCCAAGTATGTTGACGGAGATGCTGTTCAAATTGATGTGCCGGCAAAATTAGATCAGGCAACCAGTGATCATATCCGCGACTTATCCATTAAAGCCTTTCAGCAGTTGCAATGTGAAGACTTTGCCAGGGTTGATCTTTTTCTCAGTGATGGGGGAAAAGTATTTGTCAATGAAATCAACACCATCCCCGGATTTACCAATTCGAGCATGTATCCCATGATGTGGAAAGAAAGAGGCATCTCATTTACTGATCTCATTTCAAAATTAATTTCGCTTGGAATGGAAAGACATCGGGCTTCTAAACGGGTTCAGAAAGATTATGAATCCTCTTTAAAATTTTAAAAGATGAAATTTAAGTTTCCCAAGCTGTCCGATTCTTTAGGTTCATTCCTGCTGCACCTGGCTATTGCCTTCGGCCTGGTGGCATTTCTTTCCATTTTCTATTTCTACATTTTTCTTCCCAGCAGTACCAATCACGGTGAATCCATAACAGTGCCTAACCTTGAAGGAATGGAACTGGAGAAGATTGAGGAGTTTCTTTCACGTCATGATCTGCGATATGAGATGAATGATTCCTCTTACTCAGAGGATTTTCCTCCATTAACTGTGCTCCAACAATTCCCAAAACCAGGATCTAAAGTAAAAGAAAACAGAAAAATTTACGTTACAGTGAACAGGGTAACACCCCCAACCGTTCCCATGCCCGAGCTGGTGGATCGGTCGAGGATCAATGCAGAAGTGGTATTAAAGAGCAATGAGTTGAGAAGGGGTCACATTATTTTAGAGCCAAGTCCATTTTTAAACCTGGTAAAAGAAATGAGGTATATGGGCAAACCCATAAAAGCCGGCACGCGTGTGCCCAAAGGAGCCGTTATCGACCTGGTGGTTGGAG
This sequence comes from uncultured Ohtaekwangia sp., assembly GCA_964395905.1. GTDB lineage: Bacteria > Bacteroidota > Bacteroidia > Cytophagales > Cyclobacteriaceae > ELB16-189. The sequence goes on along the minus strand of CAYNCP010000007.1, from coordinate 70,419 downwards.
ATGGCTACGGCAAAACTGACTTTAGAATTGGACGGCTCATTGGCGACAGTTTCGAAACTGCTTTGTTTAAACTTAAGGGATGGAACCTTCACCTTGGCAATGTAGAAATCCCGGCTGGCGTTGATACTACGGGCACTTCTCCGGTCGTTTACAAACAATATCCTGAAGTGAATGAACAGGTCAGGGTGGGTGACCCGGTTGACCTTTGGTTAGCCCCTCCCGGCTATAAAGAGCCAAATGAAGAACAAGAAGAACCTGAGGAGGATGATTTGTAAGAAAGCGAGACTACTGGTATTGTTGCTTGCGGTTTGTACTTCTGCCGGCTTTTCTCAATTCACCATCGTACCACTGCCCAAAGAAACATCCGACAAAAATATTAGACAGGCGCGCACCAAAGCCTTGACGCCCATGCCCCTGCCCTTTTGGGACGACTTTTCATTCTCCAATGAGCCAGGGTTTCCGCATGACACCTTATGGGAGTATGGTCGATCTGTTGCCGTCAGCATGGGGCTAGGAATAAATCCACCTTCTCTGGGAGTAGCCACCTTTGATGGATTAAATGACTTGGGTGTACCCTATGATGTAAATGATGTACTTGCCAAAGGAATCGGTGACAGCCTGGTGTCAAGACCGATCGCACTGGATGTTGTGCCAATCGGGGAGCGCAATTCTGTTTATTTAAGTTTCTATTATCAATTCAGGGGAAATGGTGAACCTCCGGATCCCGGAGATCAGCTTCGTGTGTTATTCAGAAATTCATCCGGAGCCTGGGTCAATGTATTGTCCATTGAAAATGACGGCAGTTTCGACCCCAATGTTTTTGTCCAAAGATTGATACCGGTTAGTGGAGATGAGTTTTACCACAACAGTTTTCAGTTCAATATTCTAAGCTACGGAAGGCTATCAGGGCCATACGATACCTGGAACATCGATTATGTTTACTTGAACAAGGGCAGAAATGCCAGTGATACCAGCTATCCGGACCGGACCATCAATCTGCCCCTCACGTCTATGCTTAAGGAATACTATGCCATGCCGTTGAGGCACTTCATGGAAGATCCAGCAGCAAATCTTACTTCACCTTTGCTCTCTATGCACAACCTCGAGTTCATTCCGGGTAATGCCAACGACAGCGATGTTCAACCCATAAATTACGACTCACAAGATTCCATTTTTATCTATCGCAACAACTCCGAATTTATTTACACACACCAGCTTGACAACGCGACCAGCATAGGGAACCCATTGCAGCCGCTTGAATTCCGTAAGACACCCATCCTCACCCTCCCCGATTTATCCGACCTGTCGGTTATCGATTCTGCAGCACGGATCAAAATGAAATTATGGATCAATTCAGGAGACAACGTATTGCCATCCATGGCAACCCCGCTTGGCGACTATAATCTTAAATACGCTCCCATTGACTTTCGCCACAATGACACTACCCAGGTAGAGTTCATACTGAACAATTTCTATGCCTATGATGATGGCACTGCAGAGTATGGGGCTGCCCTCAACCAACCAGGTGCGCTTTTGGCCTACCGATTTGATATGAAAACCAACAAACCGGATACCATTGTGTCGCTTGATCTATACTTTCCGAATTTTGGAGAAAACATTGATCAATCTATTCAAATTCAAATCCTCAAAGATCTTACCGGAGACCCGGGTTCGTTTTTGCACCTAGAAACGGTAAAGGTGCAGCGTTCAAGCCACAACAATTTTTGGCGATTCAAACTGAGTCGTTTCGTTGGTGTAAAAGATCAATTCTATATTGGATGGAAACAATCTGCAGCTTCAGTGCTTGCCATAGGGTTGGACAAGAACACCAATTCTGGAGACAAGATATTTTTCAATCTGAATGGTGCATGGGAACCCAACGTAAACCTAACCGGCAGCTTAATGATCAGGCCCATTTTCGGAAAGTTTACCGGTACCATTACCAGTGTGGAAGAAGAACCCCTGCTTGCCCCGGCATTTTATCCTAATCCATCGGAGGGTCATTTCACCCTGACAGGTAAAGTGGATAAAATTGAAATTTACTCCATCACTGGGCAACCTGTTGAATTTTTTACAAGAGATAGCAATGATGGCCTATCCGTGCAGATTACCAGTCCGGCAACTGGACTTTATTTATTGAGACTTTATAGTGATCAAGACATCAGCACCCATCGCCTCATGGTTGCACGCCCGTAATCACGATGTCCATCGGATTAGGCGCAAAGCAGATAATAAACACGAACAAGGCAAACCAACCCAATAATTCCCTGGTTGAATCCAGTGGTTGCTCAATTTCAGACTGAGGGTGTTTGACTCCAATAAAGCGACCGATAATGAATACAAATAGCAACCAGCCGGGATAACCCTCAACTCCGGGAATGATGGTAGCCAGCAAGTACTGTGCTGCAAATATTCCGAGTGCATATACGAGTGTGGTCATTTTCTCCAAACCCAATCCAGTGAGACAGAAATACATGAATCCGATAAATAAAGGTATTTCCCAAACCAATGTTTCCGTTGGTGTCGAGGGACTTACATATCCTAATCCGGCATAAAACAGAAACACAATAAAGGCGACAGACGCCACTTTGTAATGGCCCTTAAATCCCAGCAGACCATAGACAACGTGCCCACCATCCAACTGACCAATGGGCAGCAAATTAATACTGGTGAAGATCAGTGATAAAAACCCTGCAAATAAATAAGGATAGTGAATGATCTCATGCACATTGGGTACACGCGCTGGGTCGGCCACAAATGTCTCAAAGAAAACGAACAAAAGGTTTTTTCCTATAAGCACATCCGCACCGGCATTTTGAGCCAGGTATTCAGGCTGGTAAACAAAGTTGGCATAAGCCAGACCATACTGCTCATATTCAGGATGGAATTGAAATATGTACTCTGGTGGCGGCAAGTGCGTAAAACCGAACCAGAGAATTCCAAATGCCACAGCAAAGCCAGCCAATGGACCGGCAATGCCAATATCAAAATGGTGAAGTTTGGAGGACACTTTCCCTTTGAGCCGAATCAGTGCACCCATGGTGCCAAACATAAAAGTGATGGGAGGAAGCGGGATAAAATAAGGAAGCGTTGTATTGACGCGATAATGGACAGCAGTAAAATAATGTCCAAACTCATGCACAGTAAGGATCAATAAAAAGGGAATAGAATAAGACATGCCGTTATAGAAATCAGTCCATGCATAATCCGGCATAAAAATCGACTTGCCATAAGTCCACTCACTACCTGCCAACGTGGTGGTAATGAATGTGACTACAAAAAGCGAAGTATGGATGAGGATTTCTTTGCGGGTAAAGCTCATTGGAAAAGATCAAAAAGTAGGGAAGAGTTTTTTATATGAAAAGTGTGAATGCCCACCGATTGTGCACCTTCCAGGTTGATGGGGTTATCATCAAGAAACAGTGTTTCGTCTGGCACCAGTTTGTTGTCGGTCAACACCATCTCAAATATTTCCTTTTCTGGCTTCCGCATTTTCACCAAATGAGAATAATAAACCTTATTAAAATAGTCATCGATGCGTCCGCGACCCATCGTTTCCTGAAATATCTGATTAAACCGTTCCAGGTGAATCTCATTCGTATTGCTCAACAAATAAAGCGCGTGTTGGTTCAGTGAGCTTAATAACTCCATACGTGCCACAGGAATATCAAGAAGCATGGCATTCATGCAGCTGTCAATTTCATGGTCACCTGCTTCAATCTTGAATTCCTTCCGTAAAGCATCCCGAAATTGATGATCAGGGATCAGGCCTTTCTCAAATAGATGGTAATCATGAGATTGAGCCATGTGCTCCTCAATAAATGATTCCGGGATTGAACTGAGTTGAGCAAAAGCCTTTACGGTTCTTTTCTCATCCAGGTTGATGATCACCCCGCCCAGATCGAATATGATATTTTTAAATTCTCTTGCCTTCACCGCTAAGGTTAAGCCGCGAATAAAAGGGAAAAAATAGAGACGGCATAATCAATTGCTTCATCATTTAAATTTATGTTAAAGCGAATGCAAGAAAATCATCGCATTCAGTATTTTGAGACTTCAGGCTTACCGGACTCGTGCACAAAGTGACAAATTGTCAAATTTTATGCATGAGATGGCATCAGCATCTGCTCCCTTTCTTATTTCTGCGAGTATCCGAAATTGACATTTTTTCACTGTCTTATGACAAAATTTACCCTGGTCCGGGTTGGCACTCTCATTGCTGGATAAATGATGAATCGCGATTCAATTTGTTTTTAAAAATTTTAGTGCGTGGTCGAAAGGCCAAAGCAATGATTTGTAACTTATTGTTTAACATTAAAATTTAAGAAAATGAACATCATGAGAAGAAATGGTTTTCTACCAACAACTACATCATTTTTTGATGATTTCCTTACCAAGGATCTTTTTGACTGGTCAGGTTGGACCAACGAGGGCAGCTCTGTGCCCAGGGTAAACATAATTGAAACTGGTGATGATTTTAGGGTAGAGATGGCGGCTCCGGGAATGAAGAAAAGTGATTTCCATGTGGAGTTGGATCATGACATGCTCACCATTCACTCGGAACTAAATAATTCAACAACTGAAAGTGAAGGGTTGAACTATACCAGGAAGGAATTCAACTATGGTTCGTTCAAGCGTTCTTTCTACTTGCCTAATACGGTTGAGGCTGAAAAAATTAAGGCCAAATATCAGGATGGTATTCTAAGCCTGCTCATTCCAAAAAAAGAAGAGGCAAAGAAAAAACCGATCAAGACCATAGCCATCTCATAAATCTGGAGGTAGTTGGTTTTAAGATTTGGAGCACATCTATTAAGGGTGTGCTCCTCTTTTATTTGAGATCAGAAATATCCTGAAATCTCCTAAAATCTACTTCTTAAGTATAATCCCTAATCTCTGATTGTTAATCAGCCTTCAAATACTTAAAATTGCACCCTTGTTTGACTGGGGCCCTTAGCTCAGATGGTTAGAGCACCTGACTCATAATCAGGTGGTCGCTGGTTCGATCCCAGCAGGGCCCACTACAGTTTCATCTCCCCATTGTGCTTTAATTCATTAATGGTCAAACTTTTACACGATACCATTTCTCGTTAATGAAAAATGTGTTAAAATTGGGCTCTTAAACCAAATTTTAATGATGAAATTCACTCGCCTAAACGCCCTGATTTTACTTACGCTTTTAACCTTTGGTCTGTGGTCTTGCGGATCATCAACCAAGGAAGAAGGCAATAATTCTGACGAGTTTAAGCAGGCTGAAGAGTCGTTGCAAGAACAAATTCAGGATATGGTATACAACATACCAGCTCCATCTGAAATTCCATACTTGCTGGAGGCAACCGGTGCGGAATTCAATCAAAGTTTGATCAACAGTAATAAAAAAGCCGATCAATACGGAACAATCAGTGACAAGGCCGCCATGAACCTGGGCGTTTACTCAGCTGATATCGGTTACTTGAGCTCATACGGCAAAACACAGGAGGCCATAGATTACCTGAACACCTGCAAGCGGCTGGCTGATGACCTGGGCATCATCGGCTCATTTGATGTGGCTATTTTAAAGCAATTTGAGTCTAACATTGGTAACAAAGACTCGCTGGCACTTATCCTCAACCGCTCCATTCAGAGAACGGATGAATATTTGAAAGACGACAGCCGCACCAGGCTGGCAGCCCTGGTGCTCACTGGCAGTTTTATTGAGGGATTGTACATTTCCACGGGTCTCATTAAGACCTATCCGAAAAACATACTTCCTGATGATACCCGCAATTTGATACTTACCCCGCTCATGCGCGTGATATTGGAACAAGAGAAGTCTGTTGACGAGTTATTAAAAATGTTGAGCACCATAGACCAATCCGAACCCGTTGGAACGATGGTAGCAGACCTTAACACGCTGAAGGCCAGTTACCGTGCCTTAAACATTCAGGAACAAATTGACCAAAACAGGGCTGACCTTGTTTTAACAGATAAACATCTTGCAGACATTACTAATACGGTCGAGAAAATCAGGAAATCGATTACCGGGTAATCTATTCAATCGACCACACAAAAGGATTGGCGTATGCCAATCCTTTTTTTTTGCGTGCAATCAAACATCCTTTACTATCTTTAACCACCTTACACTAAATCTTCCTTTATGAGCGAACCCGTACTCAAAGCCATAATCAGATTATTCGCATTAGTTGCAAAGGAGGACCTGGTAACAAAGCAAGAGCGGGATCACATCGCCTCTTTTCTATCAGATCACTTAAATCAAAAAGCCGTTGAAACCAACCTGAGCCTGTTCGATAAATATTCTCAGGATTACTCTGGCAAAATGACGCCAAGCGAAGAGCAGCAGGCCATAGTTCAGATGTGCGATTCAATCAACAAGGAAATCGCTCAAAAGCAAAAGACAGTCATTATCGTTGAACTGATGAGTGTAATACTGTCTGACGGAAGTATCTCTTCCAGGGAAGACTACCTGGCCAAGTCCATTGGCGCTGCACTTAATATTGATCAAACCGACATTGAACTTGTCAAGAACTTCCTTATGGCAAAATCTCCTGACAAGCTCAACCATGAAGATATCCTCATCGTTGACAGCGCCCAAAAAACCTACGGAGATTGCAAGCACATTCATCGCGAAGAGCTAGACGGTTTTATTGCCATCCTCCACATTAGAAACACGGATACTTACTTTTTTGAATACCTGGGCTCATCAGATGTCTTTTTAAACGGTGTTCCTCAAAAACCAGGAAGCATTAATGTTCTTGCCACAGGTAGTACCATAAGATGGAAAACCATAACACCTGTCTACTATGGAGATGTGCTGGCACAATTCAAACAATTAGGTGACGGCAAACGACTCAGCTTCGAAGCCAAAAACATCTCGTACAAATTCAAAAATGACAAGTTGGGCCTAAGGTCTGTAAATGTGTACGAAGAATCAGGCAGGTTGGTAGCCTTGATGGGTGCAAGTGGTGCAGGTAAATCCACGCTACTGCACGTGCTCAATGGCACCGAAAAACCTTCCGATGGACAAGTACTCATCAACGGTGTGGATATTCATCGCTCTCCTGAAGAAATCGAAGGGGTAATTGGCTTTGTTCCTCAAGACGATTTACTCATAGAAGATTTAACGGTCTATCAAAACTTGTATTTTGCTGCCAAGCTATGCTTTAGTCAATTATCTGAAAAGCAAATTGACCAGTTGGTATTGCATACACTCGAAGATCTCGGACTGATCGAAACCAAAGACTTAACGGTTGGATCTCCATTAAGGAAAACAATAAGCGGTGGTCAAAGAAAGCGGTTAAATATCGGCCTTGAACTTTTGCGTGAACCAACCGTACTCTTCTGTGATGAGCCCACATCAGGACTTTCATCAAGGGACTCTGAGAACATTATTGATTTGCTTAAAGAACTATCCCTTAAGGGCAAGTTGGTATTTGCAGTTATCCATCAACCCTCTTCAGACATTTTCAAAATGTTCGACAAGCTTGTGGTACTCGATACCGGAGGATATCAGATTTATTATGGGAATCCGGTTGACGCAGTCACCTATTTCAAAAGGAGCATCAACCTGATCAACAGCGATCAGGGTGAGTGCATTTCCTGCGGCAATGTGAACCCAGAGCAAATTTTTAATATCATTGAAACGCGTGTAATCAACGAGTATGGAAATTTTACAAATGAGCGAAAGTTCTCACCGGAACATTGGGAAAGGAAGTTTAAGGAGCATATCAAAATAGTGAAAGTGGAGCCTTCAAAAGAAGTTCCTCACAGCTCACTAAACATACCCGGTTGGCTAAAACAAACGAAACTTTTCTCCCTGAGGGATATGCTTTCCAAGTTGAGCAACAAACAGTACCTTTTGATCAACCTGATAGAGGCACCGCTATTGGCATTCATTCTGGCTTTTATTGTCCGGTATTTCAACGAGGCCGATCCCTTCAGGTCAGAATATATATTTAGCAAAAACCTGAATTTGCCAGCCTATTTTTTTATGAGTGTTATTGTGGCCCTTTTCATGGGCTTAACGGTAAGTGCCGAGGAAATCATCAGAGATCGCAAAATCCTGAAAAGAGAAGCATTCCTGCACCTGAGCAGGAGCAGCTACATTGTCTCCAAAATCGGCATCCTCTTTCTCATCTCTGCCATTCAAACATTTTTATTTGTACTTGTAGGGAATTACATCCTGGAGATTAAAGGAATGTTACTAACACATTGGGCAATTCTTTTCACAACCTCTTGCTTTGCAAATTTGCTGGGACTTAACATATCGTCCGCATTTAATTCCGCAGTCACTATTTATATTCTTATTCCCATACTCCTCATCCCGCAGCTTATTTTGAGTGGAGTAGTTGTCAAATTCGATAAACTCAACCCCTTGATCGGCAATACAGAAACGGTACCCTTGGTTGGGGACTTGATGGCCTCCCGATGGGCTTTTGAAGCTTCGATGGTTGCTCAATTCAAAGACAATGAATACGAAAAGAAATTCTACCTGTATGACAAAAACATGGCAGAGTCGGATTATAAAAAAATCTACTATATACCGGAGCTAGAGACAGAACTTGATTTTGTTAACCTTCATTACCAGAATAAAGAGGAAGGAATTCAGAAGGAGATTAACAATAGGCTTGCACTCTTACGTAACGAAATCGGAAATGAACTTATGACTGTGGGCCGTGATAATTTCAAAGAAATTGACCAATTATACCTTGACAAATATGATTCAAGTGTATATACCAAAACTCAAAATTTTCTGAAAATCCTCAGCCAATATTATGTCCACAGATACAATACGGCTGATAAAAAGAAACAAGAAATCATCCGGGCATCCACCTCCACAGATGCCAAAGAAAAGGCATTTGAAAAATTCAAAGAGTCATACCAAAATGAAAGTGTTGCGGAATTAGTTAAAAACACAACGGAGCAGCATAGGATAATTAAAAGTGGTAATAAGCTTATTCAAAAAATATTTCCCATTTACAAAGATCCTGATCCTGATCATATTGTTGATTTCAACGCCCAGTTTTATATGCCAGCCAAACATTTTCTCAATCAAAACATTGACACACTGTATTTTAATCTTGGTGTCATTTGGAGCATGACCATCATCCTGAGCCTTGCCCTATACTATGAGATTTTAAGAAAAATAGTAGAGGGATTGAGCAATATTTCCAATCCGCTGCCAAAGCGCATGTAATCGCCATGTTTTTCATCCTCTCCAAAACCCTCAACTACCTGATGATGCCACTGGTTATGATTGCCCTGGCTTTCGTCACTTCGGCCATCCTGAGAAAAGCAAAATGGAAAAAAAGATTTTTTCAGATTGGCCTGGTCCTGCTGCTGGTGTTTTCAAATGAGTTCATTGCCAATGAATTGATGATAGTCTGGGAAGTGCCAGCTACCCCCTTTGCCGATGTAAAAAAAACCTACACCTGGGGGATTTTACTCAGTGGAGTAGCCAAGGGTGGAATGGAGCCTGATGACAGGGTATACTTTCAAAGAGGAGCTGACCGGGTCACGCATACTTTGCAACTGTATAAAATGGGGTTGATTAGGAAAATATTGGTTTCAGGTGGCAGTGGACGATTGTTGGATATTGGTGAGCGTGAGGCAAATGATTTGGCTGATGTGCTGATCCTGATGGGTGTAAATCCGGAGGACATTGAGGTGGAAAGTAACTCCAGAAATACACATGAATCCGCTGTAGAGATAAAAAAGATCCTGGAGAACAAGGTTCATCCTGATGATTGCATTTTAATAACCTCAGGTTTTCATATGCGAAGATCACTTGGAGTACTGTCTAACGTGGGATGGAAAGTAGATGCGTTCAGTACCGACTTTTTAACTCACCCCCGTGTATTTACCTTTGATGTTCTCTTTATCCCAAAGATGGAAGCACTGAATATTTGGCACCATTTGATTAAAGAAACAGTTGGTTATACAGCTTATTATGTAGTAGGATACATTTAATTTCGTTGGCTATGAAGGGACTGTTTCAGAAGCTGTGGACCAGGTTGATTGGATTTTTAAAGTCGGGCATTACACCCCAAAAGCTTGCCTTAACATGTGCGTTGGGGGTTATCATAGGGATCCTTCCCATATGGGGCATCACCACGCTGTTGTGTTTTCTGGTAGCCGCCATTTTCCGCGTTAATGTGGTCGTGCTCCAATTGGTCCACTACTTTGTGTATCCCATTCAATTGCTGATGATTATCCCATTCATAAAGCTTGGAACTTATCTTTTTGGAATTAATCCCATGCCCTATGCGATCGCTGAACTTCAGCAGCGGTTTGCTGCAGACTTCTGGGGCGAATTGAAGCAAGTTGGGCTTGCATTGGGATTGGGCGTTGGGGTGTGGGCCGTAGCTTCGGTCCCTATATTTATTGTCATTTATTTCTTCACTAAATACATGTTTGACAAATGGTGGGCCAGCAACTACCGGGAATTAAAATCCCAGTAAAGCTTTTGCATATAAGCCTTTCCGATTCTCTTTTCCAACTCACTTGGGTTTCCATCTTCGCGGATGTAAGTCTCGCCTACGGTGTCAAAAACATACAGGGTACTGTCTGTTTTAAATCCATAGCCATTATTGTAAACAAAAACGGCAAAAGGGTTTCTGTAAGAATTGTCAAAGAGATCATGACTAAAAGAAAACGATCGATCTCTCAGGTCTACTTGACCCAGAATCGTATTGGGAATGTCAGCGTGGCAGCCCAACGTGTGAACAATGGTATCCGTCACGCTCAATGCCCCACCCAGCCATAGCATTGGAATTTTAAACCTTCTGGGGTTCTGTAATCCCTCATTATCTGGCTTGGGGTGACCGTGGTCTGCAGTGATTACGATGAGGGTATTTTCCCACCAATCCGTTGACTTTGCTTTGTCAATAAAATTCCCCAAAGACTTGTCCGTATAGTAGGCCGAATTTAAAAACCGGCTAACTTCATCATCTCCCTTAATCACTGTTTCCATAGGTACATCAAATGGTTCGTGGCTACTTTGCGTCATGACCACTTTGAAAAATGGCTCCCTGCAATTTTGTGCTTCTTCAAATACCTTGTCAAAAACATAATGATCGTGCACACCCCACTTGCTGGTATTCAACTCCTGAGGGAAATCCATGCTATGGGTAATGTGATCAAACTCAGCATTGATTAAATAAGATCTGAAATTGGAGTAATCAATGTTATAGCCATACGAAAATTCAGTGCGGTACCCCTTTTCTTTAAGTTTCTTATTCAAGTAGGGAAGCGATTTTGTCTTCTTGGGATCTTTAATGATAGAAGTTAATGGCTGAGAAGGGTAACCATTAAGAATGGAAACTATCCCCTTATCCGTCCTGTCTCCGCTCGAATAGAAATTATCGAAAAGTATTCCTTCATGCACCAGCTGATTAATTCTTGGTGTAACATCGGCAATACCCCCGAGCGGCTCTATAAATCTGAACGTATAGCTTTCCAAGACGATCAGAATAATGTTTGGATTCTTTGTTTTAAGAACATAGGATGTGGAATCAAATGGTGGAAAGATTTGAGCATTCAATTTTTCCGTTTCCTCCTTGTCAAAAAAATTGTCATTGTAGCGAAGCTTGTCCATTTTCTGCACAGCATAGCCAAAATTCCATACTACGTTTACTGCTGCGTGATTGGCAAATAAATTACGGGGATGAAAGTATACAAACCCAGTGTTCATAGGAGCCACACCAAGGCTCCCTCTGATGGGTAAAATCAGGAATATAGTAGCCCCAAAAAGAACCGGAAACGTGATCCAACTTGTTGTCTTTAGTTGCTGCACTGGTGCTTTAAACCATCTACTAACCCAGTAGCTTAGGCCAACGGTTGTAACAAGCCAGCCCAGTAACAATACAATTGACTTCCAAAGGTCTCCCGAACTGGCGGCTTCTTTTCCAAAATACAGAATGGGTGTGGCATCTAATCTAAACCCCCAGTGGACATAAAGCTCTGCATCCAGTACAACAATAAATGTGGAGAGGGCAATCAAGATTACCTGGTAGGGAAACCAAATTCTCCAAATGAACTTTCCGGGGATAAAGAAAAGTATTCCAAGAATCAGGCCGGGTATCAAAGAAAAATATCCCGCCATGGCCATATCCATTCGAACACCATGAACGAACGCTAATAAAATATCACTGAAAGCCATATCAGAAGTGGCGTCCAACTGATAAAGCATAAAAAAGAAGCGGGCAGCCAGGAAAAACAATACCCAGCCAATAAATCCAAGCGCAAATATTTTGAATCGATCCCTCATTTTAAGTTCCTTCCAGCGCTTGAATCCTCGGATAAACAACAGACACCGCCCTTTCCAGATGGGAGGCATCATCGATTTCACACCAGGCCAGATCTTTCACCACCTTCACCAAAAGGGGATTAACTCCGGCTATTCCCACCAAAGCATCCTCATAATGAATATTCATTTCACCATCCACATATCGGCTCTCGGCAAATTTTATCATCTCTTGCAATGTGTTTATTGACAATTTGCTAATGCCTACCAGCTCTCCACAAACAGCATCCAATGCGCTTTTGTTTTTGCTCATTTTCAACAATTGCTGATGCGAATTGCATTCAATATAAACTTCATCTCCTGAATGCGTTGCATCGCTGGCCAGGATAATATCTCCTTCCGCGTCTTCTAAAAGCTTGTCCAAGGCCGCAACTTCATATAGCAGGTCCCCTTCCAGTAATAAAAATGGCTCACTGATTAAATCGCGGAGTAAGTAAAGCGTATACATACTTCCCGTACTGTCAAATTTTGCATTGCGATGTGTGCTTATTTGAGGATACGCGTTCCTCAGTTCGTCAAAATATTCACTCCCATAGCCGGTACCAATCACAATGCTATCTATACCCTTGCTTATTAAAAGCTCAATCGATCTTTCTATTAAAGTTTCTCCGCCAATGTGAAGGAAAGCTTTGGGTTTGTTTTCCTTTAAATCTCCCAGCCGGCTGCCCAGACCGGCTGCCAAAATCACTGCCGTTTTTACAGTTGACTTCATGCTTTTATAAAATTCATCAGCCTGGTCTTCACTTCATGTGGCTTCATTGTAGGCCTGCCTAGATCTTTAGTTGATCCTTTGGCAATCTTAAGATGAATCAAAGTCAGATCACCCCCCATTTGCCACTTCAATATGGCTTTGCTCAGTTCCTCCAGTCCACTTACACTTAATGCTGTTGGATAACATACAGAGGCAGCCTGCTCCACAAAATCAATATTGTGTGATACGGTAGCTTGCCCTCCTGTGGAATCATGCGTGTTGTTGTCTAGGACAATATGCAGCAGGTTTGCCGGCTGATAGTATGCATTCGTGGTAAGTGCACCCATTCTCATAATCAGGGAACCATCACCATCAATGGCGATAACCTTTTTATCCGGTCGGGTCAAGGCAAGTCCCAACGCCATGGAACTGATGCATCCCATAGAGCCTACCATATACAGGTGGTTGGGCTTATCGGCTACCTCAAACAATTCACGGCCTGTTTTGCCTGTCGTTGCCAGCAGTATAGTGTTATTGTCAGACAAGTCGGTTAACACTTTTAAAGTTTCTCTGCGCGTAGGTAACTCGGATTTTCCCCTGGATTTCTTCTTGAGTTTATTCTGTATGGTTTTCAGCTGCTGCGCTTTAAGTTTTACCTCATCGAATGTCCCTTTTTTCACCACAAAAAAGAAGGTCTCGCCCCTGGCGATCACTTTGTCCGCTTTTTTCAACTGCTTTACTGCGCCTTCAAAATCGTCTGATAGATAGGCCCATTTCACCTTCATCAATTTCAACATCTTCTCTGTAATCTGCCCCATGAGTTCATGCTGCGGTTCGTCACCCAGGCCTGCCTCACCTCTAAGGCTCACGAATCCCAAAACTGGAAGCTGAAAGGTGTAATTAAGCGAGGTCAACGGAGAAGTTGCGTTTGTAAGACCCGAGTTTTGCATCAATACAACCGATTTTTTTCCTCCCAGATAGGCACCCGAAGCAATCGCTACTGCGTCCCCTTCATTGGCAGCCATCACGTAATCACAGTCGTTGATCGCGTAGTTGATCAAATACTTAAGGAATGAACAGGGAACACCTGAATAAAAATCATATCCGAGATTCTTCAGTTCATTCCCAAATCGTTGTGTAGCAATCATTAGGTTAAAAATTATAAACGAAGCCTGCCGGCATTTTGAAGATCCACCAGCGTATCGACATCTAACCACGCACCGCTAATGTATTTTACTGCTATGGTGTTCTCCTTAGCGATTTCGTTAAACAGATCCGTACAGGTCATCTTTTTAAAGTCGGGATGCAGAGCCAGGCGACCTAATGCTTTCAATACAATTTCGGCTCCTTGCTGGTTTACCTTCCACAGTCCGATAAACTCTCCAAATATTTTGTCTGCACTCATAGTCGAGGACATTTCCTTGAAACTGGCCAAGCCCTGGTAGTTCACTCGATCATACTTGTCTGAGGCAAAAACGAAATCTTTGTCCTTGCCTTCTTTGTCACATTCCGCGTCCACAATGATGGTGATGTTGTTTTGATCCGTCAACAACTCGTTCAACACAAAGCGCTTAAAAATGATATCCCCATAACTGATTACCGTGTTTCCTTTGATCTGATCTTTGGCCAGGTACAGGGAATAAAGCTCTTTGGTGTCGGCATAGCTATCATTATCACAAGTGCGAATGTTGTTGAGCTTGATTTTTTCCTTGGCAAAGCCACGCACCACAGTGATGTCCTTTATGCCTACCTGGTTGAACTCATCAATTTGGGTTGACAACAATGATTTTCCATTCACCTCAAGCAATGTTTTGGGTGTCTCCCTGGTAAGCTCTCCCAGTGAACCCTGACTGGCAGCCAGGATAATATTGTTTACTTTCTTGCCAGACGTGGGCAGGTATTTTTTCTCCGCTTCCTTTAATTCATCTGCACCCTGTAGCCTGAACACTTCACTCACGCTTGCCACTTTGCTCTCCACATTAATTAAAGATCTATCTTCAAATATCCGCTTGGTCGTTTCCTGCATTACTTTTACCGAACTTCGTATGTTGTGATTGGCCCAGATGATGGTGTTGACACCCAGGTTCTGAAAATGGGCCGTAGGCACTGAATAATATTTGGTTGGCACGATCACCACAGGACCACGGTTGGCCCATTCTTTCATGAAGGCGTCAATATCTGTGGCGTCCGCTTTTTTGCTATGACACAAAATGGCATCGGCACCAGCATTATGGTATGCTTCTGCCCTTCTGAGTGCTTCGTCAAGACCCCATCCCGCGATAAATGCTTCCAGCCTTGCCACCACCACAAAATCGTCATCAGCCTGCGTATCTTTTGCTGCTTTTATCTTTCCGCAAAACTCGTCCACATCCGCCAAGGGCTGATTTTCGCCACCAATAAAAGAGTTGGTTTTGGGAAACAACTTGTCTTCAATACATACGCCCGCAATGTCACGCTGCTCGAGCTTTCGTACCAGGCGTCTCATGTTGTTGAAATTGCCATAGCCTGTATCTCCATCCAGCAGGATTGGGATACGGGTGGCGTCTCCCATAAATTCAAGTACGTCAAGTATTTGCGTCCAGGACGCCTCATTGTTATCTCGAACGCCAAGTGAGGCAGAAATAGAAAGACCACTGCCCCAAATTCCTTCAAAGCCTGCTTCTTCCACAATTTTGGCCGACAAACCATTATGTGCCTCCATCAGGTAGGTTAGTTCAGGAGATTGGATCAGCTTTTTTAATTGAGTTGTCTTTTTCATTACAGGAGGGATATACCTAAAAACGGTGGCAAAAATAATGATTAATTTATCGGGAATTAATATTCCAGTAATTAAGTCCTTAACTTTCGAGATTTAAGAATTTCGAAGCACTGCACAACTCAAAATGAGAGCGTATTCATATCGATGCCATGATTTCTCACTGCTCACACCCACTTTCAAAAAATGGTTTGTTGCCCCACTCCTTCCACTCATTCCGTGGGCCGTACCCGCCAACATCATCACCATTTTATCCAATACTTTTGTCTATTTGGCATTATCCATTGCTTTATTTTACAAAGGCCCATTTTTCCAATTAGCGATTGCCGCGTGCCTGTTGCTCTACTTAATAGGTGATCATCTGGATGGAATGCAGGCCAAGAAAACGAACACGGGATCAGCCCTTGGCGAGTTCTGCGATCACTACCTGGACGCATTTAATAATGGTATTATTTTGTTTACCGCTTGCCTTGTATTTGAAATCAACAATCCCGTCCTTATTGGCATCGTGCTTACCACTTCATATCTGGCACACATGGCTGTGTTTTATGAGCAGTTCAAAACAGGTTGGATCACTTTTGAGCAGTTGGGTTCACTGGAAGCCGTTTTGCTCATTTCCATTTTGATTGGATCTGCTGCCCTCAGCTCAGTACATGGGTTTCTTACCACCGAAATTCTTTACGGTTATCGAATCATTGAAATATTATTCCTCACATCTGCTATGGGGGCACTGCTAACATTTATATCGACAACCAACCGGACACCCAACAAAGGAAAGGCGATGTGGCTATTTGTACTCGCACTTGGATTATTGTCATTTCTTTCGATGCATACTTTTTCAAACTTCCAGCTTTTTGTTTTAATAACATTATACTCCAGTTTGTACGTTTGCCAGGTGATGAAAGGACATTTGGTGGATGGCATGGAGCATATTCCAGATATTGTGGTCCCGGGTGCCCTGGTGATCAACGAGTGGATACCTTTAACCACCTCCACATATGCCTATTCGGTATTGTCTTTTTACTTAATGGTGAGGATAGTCGTTTTGGTCATCCAAACTTTTGGCGTTTTGAAAATATATTGGGTATGGTCTAATCCCCGGACATCAACAAAATGAAAAATATTTCCAGAAAAATATTGCTTAATCCTGGTCCAGCTACAACCACACAATCTGTGAAAGAAGCTATGGTGGTGGAAGACATTTGTCCCAGAGAAAAAGAATTTGGTCAAATGCTTGATTCCATCAAATTGGACCTGACGAAGATTGTGCATGGGGAAGATACACATGTTGCAGCGATGTTTGCGGCCAGCGGAACCGGAGGACTGGAGGCGGCCATCACTTCTTCTGTACCCAAAGGCAAAAAGCTTTTGGTTGTCGATAATGGAGCTTATGGTACCCGAATGGTAAAGCTGGCAGAAACGTTCAGCATAGATGTAGTCCGCTATCAAATCCCCTACGGTGACTTTCCTTCTGTTGAAGCCATTGAAAGCCTGATCAAGTCAAACAATCAAATTAGTCATCTCGCAGTGGTTCATCATGAAACCACAACCGGAATGCTCAATCCGGTACAGGAGATTTGTGACCTGGCCCACCGGTATGGAATTGAAGCAATCGTGGATTGCATGAGTTCTTATGCCGGCATTCCTATCGACATCAATAAGTGGAACGCGGAATACATTGTTTCGTCATCCAACAAGTGCATTCAAGGCATGCCAGGTCTTGTTTTCGTAATCTTCAAAAAAGACCTGATTGAGAAAATCAAAGAAACCAGGCGCTCCTTTTACTTTGACCTCTACAGTCAGTATACTGGTTTTGAAAAAACCGGGCAAATGCAATTTACCCCACCCGTTCAGGTAGCGTATGCATTGCGACAGGCCATTGATGAGTATTTTATTGAAACTGAAGCCGGGCGGTGGAACAGGTATCAAAGCAACTATGCCAGGTTAAAAAATGGGCTTTCACAATTAGGATTTGAATTTCTGCTTCCCGATGAGCAACAGTCTAAAATACTCTTGGCTGTAAAGGAACCCGATAACAAGAATTACCATTTTGAAGCCATGCATGATTATTTGTACGCAAGGGGCTTCACCATCTATCCCGGCAAAGGAGCAAAAGAAGCCACTTTTAGGCTGTCTGTGCTTGGTGATTTACACGCAGACGATATTAGCCAGTTTCTTCGTTGTCTGGCAGAATACCTGAAAGGCGCAGATGTGAGCATCTGACCCGGGATTAAGGAACCTTGATGGGTAATCCATCGGCCTTCCACTGTGAAATTCCACCCTGAAGGTCATAAACTTCCTTAAAGTTGAGTTGCTTCATCAGGTCTGCGGTATTTCTACTTCTGCCTCCACCGGCACAATAAACGAAATAAGTTCCGCTTTTATCCAACTCATTAATTTTGGATTGAAAATCAGCAGCATTATAGTCAATATTTTTAGCGCCTTCAATAAAGCCATCTGACAACTCACCCGGTGTGCGCACGTCCAGGATAATGGCATTCGTTGCGTTCTTCACTTTGGCTTGAAATTGTTTAGCATCAACCGTTTCTGAGATGATGAGAGCTGAAGCGGAATGATCATTTGTCATCTCTTGTTTGGAAGTACATGACAAAGCAACAAACAAAATGCTGATGAGGTAAATGCTATGCTGCATATATTAAAAAAGTTAACGTATAATCTGAACCCAGCCCTTGCAGGTAGGTTCATTTTCAATTTCTACTTCATAAAAATAGGTACCAGTCTCAAGGCCTTCACCTGCCCAGGTGTCATCGTACTTTTTATTTACGTATACCAATTTTCCCCATCGATTATAAACAGATAGGCAAACCTGCAAACCCATTTCAAAAGTAGTTGGACTGCCAAAAGCCTCTCCATACAAGATCTTAAATGTATCATTTTTCCCGGCAGAATTGACATCCGAATTCTGTGGAGTGATCACATTAGGAACCTTTATGGTGAAAAAAGGTAACTCAATCGTTTCCTCAAACACACAGAATTCCCGCTTGCCCACCAACCTGATGCGGTAGATTCCATCCTCCTCATACGTATGCATCACATGTTGCTGATCTGATGATCCTCCATCGCCAAAGTCGAAATGCAGTTCTTCATCTGTTGTGGTATGGTTGGTAAGTTGGATTGCTGCTCTTGAATTGCAATCTGTAACTTTCTTTGCTTCAAATTGCAGATCAATGCGCGGCACTACATTGATATCCACCGTATCCAAAAACAGGCACCCATTGGCGTCTGTTACAGCAAGGAAGTAAGATGTGGTGTCATCAGGTGAGAATATAGGTTTAGCCGAATTGGCAACGAGTGAATCCTGACCTATCCGCCATTCATAAATTGTACCCCCTCCGGCAACCAACTGAATGGAAGACCCATGGCAGATCGTCTTGTCTTCATCGGAAAAACCCGAAGCTTCATTGACATAAATGTTAGCATAATCAATGTCCTCACCCACGCATGTACCCTGGTCAATTGCCCTCAATTTTACCAGATATGTTCCCTTTTGTTGATATTGATGAATGATTGCTGTGGTGTCAGGCTTCGTTTCTGAAGTGCCATCCCCAAAATCCCACTCGTAGACTTCTCCACCTGTACTCTTATTCTGAAAAACAATCTGATCTGGCAAACAAACCATGGTCAATCCCGGATTGTCCAATTCAATAGAATTAGTAACAATTCGTGCCCGCAATGATGACAAGTCAAATTTGAAAGCGGCATTGTTGCAATTGACACTATTGTTGGTATTGCTCCAGGCATTGGGAGTAGTTGGGAAATCTGAAGTGCCTCCTCCAGCTGTGTTACCGGATCCACATCCAGAGCAAACCGCGTGATATACAATCCCACTTTTGTCAAATCGACTGGTACCCCCGTCTACATGTGTTTTTGAAAGATTGCCACCCATGAATGTCCCATACAAAAATTCGTTTCCATCCTCAGTGAGCACAATAAAATAAAAATCAGAGCCACTGGTGGAGCTTTGATATGCATCTTCGGTAGTGGGCATGCCAAGTGTACTACTTCCAGCCAGGAGTGGCTTATTTGCAAGCGTATTGACATATCCTCCCCAACCTGTCATATAAATGTTATTACAATCATTGACCAGGAAAGCTGTGGGGCTAATATCAGGGGCTCCCCTTCCGGATCCAAAAACGGTGGACATCAACAGTGTGCTTAAGTCTTTAGAAAATTTTTGAAGAAACTGACCGCTGTTGGGATTGGAATAAACTCCGGGGGTAATGGGAAAGCTTCCAGTTGTCTGACCATAAACGTAGACTTCGTCACTTTCATTCAAATCAAGAAAATAAACCTGATTATAAGTGGGCGTGCCTGTATAGGTGGATGCAATCAACGAAGATCCATCATTTTCCAGATGGGCTATCCAACCATCCACAAAGCCCGGCTGCGTTGGCTGGTGTACACCGACAGTAGTTGGGAAATTGCTGCTGGTGGTTCCTCCTGCCACCCATAATTTGCCTTCACTGTCTAGCTTGATGGTATAGGCAGCATCCTCACCTGCTCCGCCCAGGAAGGATGCCCAAAGCAATTGGGATAAATCGTTGCTTATTTTGATCACCAAGGCGTCAGTTGCTCCACCATTGTAATTGAGATCAATGCCGTTGATCACTGGAAAATCGGGTGATGAGGCAACGGTGCTAATGTAGATGTCGTTATTCTCATCGGTGATGATGTCACCGCGAAGCTGATCGCCATAATTCAAAGCGAGTGCACCCGAACTTGGATTCAGCCCATCTGATCCGGTACCCCCTAAAAAAGTGCTCGCCATAAGCTGGGCACCATTCTTACTTATCTTGGCCGCAAAAATATCCGCCCCATGGTTATATGGTACAACGTGTTGTATAGATGCTCCCGCTCCATCATTGTAGGATTGATCAAAGGCTCCGCTGGTGGTTGGAAAGTTGTCGGAACTGGTGGTGCCTAATACCAGTAACTCATCATTTGAGTTGACGACCAGGCTGTGCGGACTTTCTGAATCTGCACCTCCCAGATAAGATGCGTACAAAAGATGCTGGCCTGCCGAATCATATTTTAAAATGGCCACATCATAAATGCCACTGTAGTTTACTTGAAACGCTCCAGGGGTTGCAGGAAAGGTGCCACTAAAAACTTGCCCCGCAAAGTGATTCGTAACACCCGCTGAATATACGTTTCCGTTTTCACCAGGCGTAGCTGTGCTCCCCCAATTATCCGCGCTCGATCCCGAGTAGGTTGAAAAAATTAAAAGCGGATCGATGACCAATTCAATACATGGATCATACCCATTGGGGAAAATAAATGACAGTTTATTTCCGATAAGCTGGTATTCGATGGCTATCATGTAGCGCTTGCCCTCCATTTGCTGATAGGCCACGGGCTTCTTCTCCACAATCTGAGCAAGACCCGCATCTACCACCAGATCATCATGCACCAAAGAAAGTGACGCTGCACCATCGTATTCAATTTGAATCAATTGAGGATCACCCCCTGGTGCTACCAATAAATCATACTTGATGTTGGCTCCAGCTGTGGACAACTTCAAGTCAATCTTATCATAGATTCCATTGTATCGTACTTCGGAATACCCAAATGCTTTTGATGCCCATTGATTAGGGTCATCTCCAAAAAAATAATTGAAGTACGTTGTAGATTTGCGGGATGCCATTGCCGTTGCATGAGCATTACTACCGGCAAATTGCACACTCACCTTTCTCCCGGTGATTTGTACGTTGTCTTTCGCAATGTCTACTTCCTTAAAGCCTTTGTGATGGTATTCATGTAATTCATTGATGCGCTGATAATCGAGAAAGAAGTAATTAAACCTTCCCGCCTGTATCGCCATCTTCCCCCCGGCAATGTCTGCAAGAAATTCCACTTCGCACGGCCATTGACTTTTATTCTCAATAAATCCATACCCGGGAAGGCTTGCAGTTACCTTTACCAAAGGAGACAACAGCATACAAAAAGCAAATACAACCCGAGTCATGTCAAATGGAGGCGTGGTATTTAAACTACCTTCTATATACTGATAAAAGGGAAATGGTGGCTAATTTGGTTCAAAAATCAATTCTCTTTTCTCAATACCTGCAGCGGTGGAGTATTGATCACCTCTCTTGAATTGAACCAACCGATAAAAAGGGTCAAAGCCATTACCGCGATTCCAAGATAACTCAAATCGAGCAGGTTGAATGAAAAATTTACTTCAAAAAAGAAGTGAGTTAAAAACCATCCGGAAATCATGGAAAGCACTATTCCCGTAAGGGCAGAAAACAATCCCAGATAGGAATATTCAATCAAGGTGATTTGGGTAATCTGCTTGGTACGAGCACCAATTGTCCTAAGCAGAACATTTTCTTTAATCCTGACAAATTTGCTATTCATGACGGCTCCTGCCAGCACCACCAATCCTGTGATGATGCTAAAGAGTGCCAGGAATTTCACCACCATGGCAATTTTATTGAATAAATCATTTACTGTGCTAAGTATCAGCCTCAAATCAATAAGCGACACATTCGGAAAGGTCATGACGAGCTCTTGCGTAAAACGATTGGCTGCTTGCTGGTCATCCACCCGGGTTGCGGCTACCCAAATCTGAGGCGCATTCTCCAGCACGCCATTGGGAAATACAAAAATAAAGTTAGGTGGGTCTTTGGGCCAATCTACTTTTCTAATTCCAGCAATTTTAGCCGGGATAGGCACCCCTTGCACATCGAAAACGAGGGAGTCCCCGATATTCACATCCAGTGACTCCTGCATTCCTTCCGAGATGCTAACCCATACCGAATCGCGCTGTCCTTTTTTTAGCTGATGAATCTCCCCTTCTAAAAGCTCTTCAGACAGATGAAGGCTGTCTCTATAGGTTACCCGGTACTCTCGTGTCAACGCCCAATTGGGAATATTGTCAGTCGTGTCTTGTTGATATGTGCTGACCGTTCTTCCTTTCAATTCACTGATGCGGCAGGTAATAATGGGCACTACCTGATTAACGGGAAGATCATGATCTTTAATTAGCGTCACCACGTCATCCCTTTGCGAAGGTTGAATGTCAAACAGTATGGTGTTGGATTGATTCGCATTTCCGGTAAACTCTACCTGGTCAAGCAAGCTGTACTGAATAACATTCAACGTGGCAATAATAAATGCTCCCAATCCAATACTCACCATCAATACCCGGGTTTGGTTATTGGGTCTGAATAGATTGGAGAGCGCATGTCTAAAAATGAATGCGGACTTCTTTGGAAAATATTTCCGGATGAGCGTCAACAGCATGATAGCCACCAGCGTGAGGCAGGCCAGTGCGATTGCAAGTCCAACCGAAAAAGCCAATCCGATTAAAATGCTTTTAGTTTGATACCAGGCTGCAACTACTGGAAAAAGCGCCACCAGAAAAATTACCGTACACTTTGTTTTTGAGAATATCCTGTCTGGTTCAAAGTCCGCTCGCAGCACAGACAGGGGTGGCACAAACCTTACGGCTACCAGGGGAAGCACCGTAAACAATACAGAGATGACCACACCCAGCACCAATCCCTCTAAAAGGGCTCTCCATGATATACCAAACTGCAATTCGAGCGGAATGGAGTTTCGAAAAACAATAGGCACAAGTTGCTGAATCCCCAATCCGAGGATCGCACCAATCACACTTCCGATGATGCCCAGGACAAAAACCTGAATAAAGAAAATATTGAAAGCCTGCCAACCTGAAGAACCAATGCATCTGAGCACGGCCACCTCATCTCTTTTTTCTCGGGCATAAATATGAACTGAACTGGCTACCCCAATACAGCCCAGTATCAAAGCCATAAAGGCCAGCAGCGTGAAAAACCGATAAACGGATTGAAAGCCTTCGCCTAGTTCTTCTTTGCGCTCATTAATGGTATCGTACCAATGTCCATACTTCCGCAATGTAGGTCGCCATGCTTTGCCTATTGCTTCAGCCTCCTCATCCGTATCTGTTTTGAAAAACCGCTTGTATTGCACTCGGCTTCCATACTGGATCAATCCGGTAGAATCCAGTTCACGCATTGAAATATAGACGGAAGGTGTGAATGTCGATAAAACGCCCCCTCCACCCGGAATTTTCTGAACCACTCCGGCTACCAGAAAAAAGCTATAGCCAATTTTTAAGGTATCATTTGAACTTACTTCATATTGGCTGGCCAGCGTTTCATCCAGAATTACAAATCTTCCCTCATGAATTTTAGGATATGCATTGGGCGGCAGGGTTTCTACTTCGCCATAAAACGGGTACGGCCCTTCTAGTCCCATCACCCTTACCAACCGCGACCTGTTGTTGTTCATGAACAATACCATCGAAGCCATCTCAGCATCAGAGGCGTAAGGCAGTTTCGAAGAGTCCAGAACGGCCAGCACTTCAGGTTCAAAGGCACGATTGGCACCCACTACAATGTCTGCACCAAGCAACTCCTTCGCATTTCTATCCAGATCCGCCTGAAGAGAATAATTAAGCGAGGCAATTGCGACAACACCTGCAATACCCGTAATCAAAGAGGCTACGAAAAGAAATAGTCGGCTCACATTGTGCCTCGCATCGCGCCAAGCCATCTTCCAGACCCATGCATCAGCATAGATTGGTTTTACGCTGCGCTTGACCTTGATGATGTAGTCAATCATGAGACCACTTTGAGTAACTTCTCTTCAATTATTCTACCTCCTTTCATCTGCAAGATTCTTTCGGTCTTCTTCGCTAACTCCAGGTTGTGGGTAACGAGTATTAATGTTGTCTTTTCTTCGCGGTTCAATGTGAAAAGTAAGTTGGTCAGGTGATTGGCATTTTCCTCATCCAGGTTTCCGGTAGGTTCATCGGCAAAAAGTATTTTGGGGGAATTGATAAAAGCGCGTGCCATGGCCACGCGCTGCTGCTCACCTCCTGAAAGCTGTGACGGATAGTGATGCATGCGTTCATTTAGCCCTACCCGATCTAAAAGTTCCGAAGCTTTAGCTTCAACATTTTTCTCCCCTCGCAATTCCAACGGAATCATTACATTTTCCAGCGCGGTTAATGTGGTGAGTAATTGAAAGTTTTGAAAAATGAACCCTACATATTGGTTGCGTACGTAAGCGCGATCATCCTCATCCATTTTGTTCAACTTAAATCCCATCAGCGAAATGACTCCGCTGGTAGGCACATCCAATCCAGCGCACAAGCCCAACAAAGTAGTTTTACCGCTACCGGAAGGTCCAATTACTGAAAGGCTGGTGCCTTGTTCTGCACTAAAAGATACATCATCCAGCACCACCAGCGCTTTGGTGCCTGATTTATAGATTTTTGTGAGATTCTCCGCTTGAAGTACAGTTTCTGGCATTGTTTTTATATCCTTATTAACCAATAATCGATTATTTGGTTATTATGTTACATCTAATTTGCAATGTACTGCGTTTGAAAATAGCAACTTACTGATATGATGGTCGTTAACAAAGTCTTAATTATTGTACTGGTCGTTTTGTTTCAGCCCACAACCGACCCCAAAACCATCCTGTTCTTTGGAGACAGCATAACGGCCGGCTACGGGTTGTCTATGGAAGATGCCTACCCGGCTCATGTGGAATCAGCCCTGATCAAAAAAGGCTATGTTGTAAAAGTGGTCAATGCTGGTTTGAGTGGGGAGACTTCCGCAGGGGGATTGAGCCGCATCGACTGGGTACTGCGTCAACCCATAGACGTATTTGTGTTGGAACTGGGAGCGAATGACGGGCTCAGGGGACTGCCACTTGATCAAACCCGATCCAACCTACAGGCCATCATGGATAAAGTAAAAGCCAAAAACAAAGAAGTAAAAATCGTGCTGGCAGGAATGATGGTGCCTCCCAACCTGGGTAAAGAATACACATCAGAATTCAGAAACATCTATCCTGAACTAGCCAAAAATAATAAGGCCACGCTAATTCCTTTTTTGTTGGAAGGAGTTGCCGGGGATGACAAACTAAATATTGCAGATGGGATACATCCGAATATCGAAGGGCATAAGAGGGTGGCTAATAATGTAGTAGGCATTATTGAGCCCTTGCTGAAATAATTTTTATATCGATTTAAAGCCATTATGAGCAAAGCATTAAAGAATATCATTTTTTTCCTTAGCCGTTTACAATAAAAGTCCTCTCTTTTCGAGTATCAGTATAAATCAAATGATCGTAAACCCCATTAAGAAGATTCTAAAAATGACCATCTTTTTCATCACAGGATTTACATTGCTTCTTGTTCTTGGAGGTTCGCTTTTTATTCATCTAAGTCCACAGTTTGGCGCATCTCCAACGAAATCTCAAATAGCTGTTTATGAAAAATCAGGCCATTACCTGAATGGAGCATTTGAAAACGAAATCCCCACGTCCATGGAGATGGGATTTACGACATTCATGTCTGTGCTGGCTGATTATATTAAAGGGGTTCCCAATAGTGCCCCAAAATCATTGCTGCCCGTACAGCAGATTGACTCAATGGGAATCGTGAACCGGCCGGATTCCATCACAAGATTAACATGGTTTGGTCATTCTGCTTTCCTGATTGAGATCCTGGGAAAAAATATACTTATTGACCCGATGTTTGGGTCTACACCGTCACCCCATCCCTGGCTTGGCCGAAGTAGATTTACAAACGGACTGCCCATTGAAGTAGAAAAGCTTCCCTACATCGATGCTGTAATTTTTTCCCATGACCATTACGATCACCTTGACTATGGTTCCATCCAAAAGTTGAAGCACAAGGTAAAAAAGTTTTATACGCCACTCGGGGTTGGCAATCACCTGGCCAAGTGGGGCGTGCCTAAGGAAATTATACATGAATTGAACTGGTGGGACGAAATTAGCCACGAAGACATTACTTTGATTTGCACACCCGCGCGACATTTTTCAGGCCGATCTATTACTGATCGTTTCTCCACGCTTTGGGCATCCTGGATCATTCAGGGAGGCGGTCAGAATATTTACTTTAGTGGAGACAGTGGATATGGATCGCATTTCAAAACCATTGGAGATAAATATGGCCCTTTTGATTTTGCCATGATGGAATGTGGGCAGTACGATGAGCGATGGCATGAAATTCATATGATGCCAGAAGAAACTGCTGCCGCAACTGTTGATCTAAATGTAAAAACATTCATGCCCATACACTGGGGAGCATTTGTACTTGCTCTCCACACCTGGAAAGATCCCATTGAACGGGTGACAAAGAAGGCATCCCAATTAGGCATCCCAATTACGACACCCAGAATTGGAGAGCCAATCATTTTGGAGCACCCCGATAAGCCAGTGGCGCGTTGGTGGGAAACAATCGAATAGAAACGAAAAAGGCCATAATTAATGGCCTTTTAAGGAATTCTGTAAATAATATTTACTTCTTCTTTGCCGTGGCTTGAGCAACTGAATCTGCCTTAGCTGTTGAATCCGCGATAGCTTGCGCTTTTGCCGCCAACATGGCTTCCGCTTCAGCCTGTACTTGCGCCAAAGAGTCTGCCATTCTTGTTGAATCAGCTTTCGCCTTTGCTGCGGCTTCTGCTGCCTTCTTACCGCCATCGCATGCAACCATTGCTACTGCAAAGCTGCCCACGATAACTAGTGCCATAATTTTTTTCATAGTTTGGGTTTGTTAAAACGTTGCAAAGATATATCAATTGCAAAGTCACATTTTCAATTTGTTGCAACATTATTTTTAGATCTTAATTTTTCAATTTTTGAAGGCGTTATCCAAACAGTCATTAGGATAGACTATTAAAGGATTAACCCGGCCAATGAGCCGGCCTCAAAAGCGTCAAAGACTTAATTATTCAACATGATGAGAATGCCAATAATGCAATTAGGCATTGAAAATCCTTGTTTATTCCGCTGTTCAAAAATACCTTAGGATATGAAATCCTTTAAAACGGTTGACGATTATATTGCACATGCAGGCCATTGGCAACAAGAATTGGCCCATCTGAGAGACATCCTGTTGGACACCGAACTACAAGAAGAGGTAAAGTGGGGCGGCCCCATTTATACTTACAAGGGCAAAAATATAGCCGGTATAGCTGGATTTAAATCGTACTTCGGGCTTTGGTTTCACCAGGGTGCGCTCTTGAAAGACCCAAAGAAAAGGCTGATAAATGCGCAGGAAGGTGTAACAAAAGCCTTGCGCCAATGGCGATTTGCATCCGCCAAAGACATTGACGCCAAAACCATAAAAGCATATATCAGAGAAGCGATAGACAACGCCAAAGCAGGAAAGGAAATCAAGCCGGTTAAGCAAAAAAAATCTGTCAGATCAAAAGAGTTGGAGCAAGCATTAAAGGGCAATTCGAAAGCAGCAAAACGGTTTCAACTGTTTTCTGATGCCAAGAAACGTGAATACGCGGAGTACATCCAGGAAGCTGCAAAAGCTGAAACCCGGCAGCGAAGACTTGAAAAAATTATCCCCATGATCATGCAGGGAAAAGGATTGAATGACAAGTACAAATAGCCATTTTACTTCACTTTCAGACCAGCCATAATTCGCTCCACCCACAAGCCATATTGCTTACCAGACGGATGCAAACCATCAGAGGCCACCAACTCCGGATCTTCAAGTCCTTTTCTTGAGATGTCAGTGATATTGAAATACGCAATGCCATAATTTTCTGTTATTCGTTTGTTTACGGCATTAAACCCATCGAGAGCCCTTGAAATCTCTGCCTGGCGCTTCACTCCAAACGGTGTGTACCCGTAATCGGGAATGGAAACCACAAACACTTTGTCCTTGTTACCACCGGCTAAATCAACTGCGGTCTTTAGCAATTCTTCAAATTCTATTTCGTACTCGCCTACCGGCTTGCCCTGATACTGATTATTAACCCCGATCAATAAAGAAACCAGATCGTAGGATGGCTTAAGTTGAGCAATGTTGATTCCATTTTTCAAATTATCAGTTCTCCAGCCCGTGACGGCAATAATTTTTGGCTCGCTAACCGTTGTACCCCGTTCAGTAAGACGGGCCGCCAGCACTGCCGGCCACCTTTCATGCTCAGCTACGCTTTCACCGATTGTGTAAGAGTCACCTAATGCCAGGTACTGAATGGGTTCCACTTTTGTTTGGGCACACATTGAATTGGATAAAAGAAAAACTATCGAAGCAAAATAGCAGATATATTTCATGCGTTTAAGAATTCCAGCGGAACCTATACAGAATTTTTTCTATTTGCAAGGATACAAAGCACTCAAAAAGTGAACCCGTAAGAACAAGTGTTATTCAAAATGAAATAATTTCCCTTAGTTTTAATAATATTTGAATGCGATATGAAAGCACTGGCATTTGGCGAAGTCCTATGGGATATTATTGACGGAAGTCCTCACCTGGGAGGAGCCCCTTTGAATTTTGCCGCGCACATCGCGCAATGTGGCGCCAAGTCTTATATACTTTCACGTGTGGGAAACGATAATCTTGGCAAAAGTGCTATCGCCAGAATCAAAGAGAACAAAGTTCAAACTGACCTTATTCAAATCGACCCATTGCACGAAACTGGCACCGTTAAAGTAACGCTGTCCGATGGCCAACCTCAATATGATATTAAGGAAAATGTGGCGTATGATTATATTGAATACAATGAACAGGTCAGGTCATTCAACAAAGTCAATTTTGATCTCTTTTACTTTGGATCCCTTGTCCAGCGCAACCAGGTAAGTGCCGATACTTTATATACGATCCTTGAAGGCAACGACTTCCCGGATGTGTTTTTTGATGTGAACCTGCGGAAGGATGGATTCAACAGCACCATACTGAGCAGGTCCTTTCAATATGCCTCTATTCTCAAATTGAATACAGCTGAGCTTCCGGTAATTTCAAAATTGGTTTTTTTTGATGATAGCCTTTCACAAGAAGAATTCTGTAAAAAAATAACAGAGAAATTTAAAATCCGAATTGTCATTATCACAGCCGCGGAAAAAGGGTGTTACATTTTCACCAACCAGCACCTGAGTCACATGAGTGGCGTAAAGGTAGAAGTAGCCGATGCCGTTGGAGCGGGTGATGCCTTTAGCGCAGCCTTCATGCATCAATACACCAAAACAAAAAATGCGATGAAAGCCGCCACCGTAGCCAATAAGATCGGAGCCTATGTGGCCAGCAAAAACGGAGCCCTGCCTCCGTATTCGGATGAAATAAAAAAAATGCTTAAAGAAACGCGCTCACTCAAATCGAAGTGACTCAATGGGATCCAGCCTCGATGCCTTGAATGCGGGATAATACCCAGAAAGCAGACCTACCACCACGCAAATTATCAAGCCAACCAGCATCCACAACCACGGGATGACGAAAGCATCAATTCCGATAGCACTGGAAATGAGATTGCCGATCCCAATACCGAATACGATTCCTGCAATGCCACCCAGGATACAAACCACGATCGCTTCAATGACAAACTGTTGACGAATTCTGAGTGGCGTAGCCCCCAGCGCTTTTCGCACACCCACTTCTCGTGTGCGCTCCGTAACCGAAACCATCATGATATTCATCAGGGCTATGGAAGCCCCCAACAGTGTGATAAACCCAACCCCAAAGCCCCCAATGCGGAGTGCCCCAGTAATGCTCTCCAGGTTTTCAGCCAGGGTTTCGCTCTTCTCCAATTCAAAGGAATTGGCATCTCCAACCCTGTCTTGGCGGATTGAACGCATGAGTCCGGTGGCCTCACCCATTGCCAACTCCAGCTGAGATGCATCATTTATTCCTACCGTTAGATTATATTCCAATCCTCGACCGCTTGCCAATTGATTGGCTACCAGTACAGGAACAAATACCATGTTGTCATAGTTGTCTTCCGCCAATTGCCCTTTCTCTTTCAATACCCCAATTACCCGGAAGCGTGTGCCTTTAAAACTAATTTCAGAGTTCACCACCTCTTCATTGTCCTTGTATATCGACTCTACTACTTTCGTTCCCACTACTGCCACCTTACTTCCGTATTGTATTTCAAGGGAAGAGAAATTTCTTCCCTTCTCAATGTTTAGCCCTTTGATGGCGAGGTACTCTTCATTGGTTCCCATTACCCCAACATTCGGATTGGTCTTTTTGGAACCATGCTTCACCTCTGCAATAGAAGTGAGCTGTGCGGATAAACTGATGGAAGAAGGAACATCATAGCGTTGAATGAATTTCTCCATGTCTTGCAGGTAAACAGGGCGGGTCACCTCTTCCTTTATTCCCTGCTGACTTCTGTTTCTATTTCTTTTGGAATAAATGTCAAAGGTATTTACACCCAGCGAGGAAAGGCTCTCAGCTACAGAGTACTCGATACCGTCAATTGCGGTAAGAATGCCTACCAAAGAGGTGATTCCGATGGCTACAATCATGGCTGTGAGCACCGAACGCAATAGGTTCGCTTGCACAGATCTTAAACCTTCCTTAATATTTTCCAGTAGATTCATTCAAAAAGCCGATAGATTTATAAATCAAAAGTATGAATTGCCCGTTGTACTATAAGACTTATAAGGCCTTAAATTGTTACATTCGTAGTTGCTGGGTGAAATAACGATGAGATTACTGATTTTGTTCTTCTTTTTGGTGATTAGCAGGGTGGCTTGCGCCAATTATGTGTTCATACCCATGGATACCAAACAGGTTAATCACCTGAAGGCATATGGAATCGCCTATTGGATACTAAAAAGTGATATTGAAGTTGATTGGCTCCTGAACTATCGCGGTGGCAGCTTCATGTGCAAATATTTGCCTGCCATTCAAAACGAGTTGGTAGTGAGGGGTGTGAGCTTTGAAATTATTTCCGATGCGCAAGCCAATGCCATCATCACGGAAATAGCCAGTCCCGCAGTCAATTACGACCTGATGAAGTTAGAGAAGTATCCACGTATTGCTGTCTATTCGCCTAAGTCTAAGCAGCCTTGGGATGATGCGGTTACGTTGGTATTAACCTATGCTGAAATACCCTATGATATCATTTTTGACAATGAAGTGAT
Organism: uncultured Ohtaekwangia sp.; assembly: GCA_964395905.1. Lineage (GTDB taxonomy): Bacteria > Bacteroidota > Bacteroidia > Cytophagales > Cyclobacteriaceae > ELB16-189. The sequence continues at coordinate 38,742 of CAYNCP010000007.1, read as the reverse complement.
GAGGGGTGAATTGCCAAAATATGACTGGCTCCATCTTCACCACGAAGATTTCACCGGGCAATATGGAAAATTCTATGGAAGCTATGCCAATATGCCGTGGTACATTGAAGCCCAGAAAGAAGCGGAAGAGTTGGCACGTGAAAACGGATTTCGCAAGGTCTCGCAGCTAAAGCTGGCCGTTGCCAAGAGCATCAAAGAATTTGTGGCTGGAGGTGGATTTTTATTTGCCATGTGCTCTGCTACCGACTCGTATGACATCGCTTTGGCAGCTGAAGGAGTGGACATATGTGAGCGCATGTACGATGGAGATCCAGCAGACCCAAGAGCGCAGGAAAAATTAGATTACGAAAAGACTTTTGCTTTCACAGATTTTCGTTTATCCCGTGATCCTTATCAATATGAATTTTCTGACATTGACAACAACGCGCCAGAACGCGGATTGCGCCAAGACAACGACTACTTCAATATTTTTGAGTTTTCAGCGAAATGGGATCCCATTCCTACCATGCTTACACAAAATCACACACGGGTGATCAAAGGATTTTACGGACAAACTACTGGCTTCAAAAAGCATTTGGTAAAGCCAGACGTGGTGATTATGGGTGAAAACAGGGAAATCAAGGAAACCAAATATCTCCATGGCGTGCTTGGGAAGGGATTCTATACTTTTTATGGAGGCCACGACCCGGAAGATTATCAGCACACGGTAGGCGAAGAGCCAACCGATTTAAACCTGCATCCAAATTCTCCGGGCTACAGATTAATTCTGAATAACATTCTCTTTCCTGCTGCGAAAAAGAAAAAACAAAAGACGTAGATCTTTAACTAGTGCATTCTGTCTGCCCGTACTTCAAGGTTTTTCACGATCTTTGCTTCATCAGCCAGTAATTCCTTCCATCTCTTCTCTACCACATCTTCATTTTTGTAGTGCTTAGCCAACAACAAAAAGGTTTTGTAGTGTCCGGCCTCTGATACCATTAATTCATAGTAGAACTTACTCAACGCTTCATCCTTAATTTCCTTCCACAAAAGCCGAAAGCGCTCGCAACTCCTAGCCTCAATCAATGCGTTCATCAGCAATTTTTCAACCAGTTGATCTACTCTGCTCCCTCCCTTCTTGATAATTTTTGATAATTGATCGACATATTCATCCTTCCTCGGCATACCAAACGTCATGTTCCGTTTCCTGAGTTCTTCCATGACCCGCTCAAAATGACCCCATTCCTCCGCCACAATGGGTGTCAGCGTTTCCACAACTCTCTCCATTTCAGGGAACTGGATAATTAAGGAAATACAAGAGCTGGCTGCTTTTTGCTCGCAGTAGGCATGATCAATTAATATATCCTGAATATTCTTTTCAGCAATATTGACCCATCGCGGATCAGTAGGTAACTCCAAACCAAGTACATGCTTTTCCATGATCAATCAAAGAGTAAAAGTTCAAATCCGAAATCAAGAATGTTTCGCTGTCCCGGATAGACCGGGGTGGATAGGTATCCGGATTTCGTAAATGCTTGAACGATATTGTTGTACTTAATAAAAAACCGGCCTCGTTTCATCCTGCCATTAAAGAAAATATCAGTCAAAGGAAATGAGGGAGTAGCCACGTCATCTTGTGTGTAAAATTGCTGCATGGCTGGATCATAAGCCAGGTCATAATAATTTGACTTCCAATGAAAATCAATACCGATTTGAACATCCAAATGATTATTAAAAAGGCTATTCTCAAAAGTCAACTGCGTATTGATAAATATTTCCGGAACTCTTATCGCCAGATCATCATTGGCCAGCAAGCTTGAATAAATTACTTGAGGTTTGAGATGCATGCTTCTTAGAAACCGTATGTCCAATTGAAGTTCAGGTGAAAACAGTTCCTGCTTTCCAGATGACTGGAATGGCAAAACAGATCGCAGCAATGCTGTAGTGGTGTCCTTGCGGAAAAAGATGTAGTCTCTAAATGTGGTGAAAGTGAATCCTGGAGATATAAATACCCTGCCAAACCAAAATTTTCCGAATCCTTCAATCTGAGTTGAGCTTACGTTCTTGAAATTGTTGTTCCAAACTGCAAAGTTTCCACGGTACGAATTGTGAACAAATGAAGGCCTGGATTGAAGCTGAATAACTTTCGCATCAATCCACTTCGACCTCAAGGTTACCTCAGCTCTATAGTTGCCTCCATCCAAATATTCTAGCCACGCGCTAAGATGAGTCAGTGAATCATGTTCATAAGATAAACGCCCTCCTACATAATATTCAACATCCTTTAGCGGAATGCTTAAGGTGTCCTCGGTTAGGTATTTGTAACTAAAATGATATGAACGGGTCTTGACATACCCATTATAAAATGCTTTCCCGATTTTTCCTTTGATCCCCAATTCATTGGTGAAGAATGAAAAACGGGTACTATCCGTTGTTTGCACTGTATCGGCAGCTGTAGGATCCAACAGCTCGGGAGGCGTTCGATAGTCATAGAAAGACACCGGATCGCTGCCAAGATCCTCCTTATAAGTATTTACTTTCTTGCCTAAATCTGATTGGTGATAAAGTTGAAATGCATTGCCGATCTTGTACTCATGAAATAGATGAACCTGATTTTGAAGCTGAATACTGTTGGCGCTGTTCAATTTAGGGCTGGTATTCTCATCAAAGAGGGACTGGTAAGTAGAATCCGTCTCAGATTCTACAATTTCAATTCCTCCCAGCTCGAGTGAGTTGTGCCTCATCCTGCGATAGTTAAATAATAAGCGGTATTTGTCATTTTTACTTTTGTATGCCGAGTAAGCATCATAATAATGACTGATTGTTTGGCGGGGCTGTCCCTTACCCAAACGTTGTATTTGTCTATCCACCAGGATCGGCCGATAGTTAAATCCAAAATTCCACCGCGGATTAATGTTACGGCTAAATTCGATACGGGTCATGGCGCGTCCATCGCCTCCCCAAACTATTTTCATTCGGGTGTAAGGAGATTTGGTATCAAAATAGTTAGGCGCTTCAGTTTGAAAGTAGGGATCAAAAGCGGTAAAACCGGTTGACACCCCAATGATGCCCGAAAGGCTCGGGAAAATGGGATACAGTGCACTCCCCACATTGCCCAAATCCTTGTATTCATTATTGAATTGTTGCACATAGGTCCATCGGTGGTAATTGATGATGGCTGTATCGATAGGTTGATAGTTGCTCCGGTTGTAAAAGATATCCTCCTCGGTAATCCATCTTGAAGTAGTAGGCCCGTAAACATTTCGTGTGGAATCATCGACTACCTGAGATCCTCCCCGCTGCGCATCTGCCACGAGGGCGGCAAAAATCAGCAAAACAAGAAATATGGTTTTTATGTGCACGGGCAAAGATAACCTACTGTTCTGCGGAATTCGACTCTGCATTTGCTTTTTCGATGGCACTTCGCACCAGTGTATCAAATTCCGCACCATTATTCAAAAACTTCATCTCTATTGGCAGATAAAAACAGCCTACGTCTTCCAGCGCATTTTTGAACCTGGGGTGTAAAAGCCTGACCATGTCTTTCTCGGTGGTGATTAACGATACTTCACCGGCCTGGGCTTGAATGAAACGTTTCAGAGCACGCAGCTCTTTCATCGTGTACATATGGTGGTCCCTAAACTGGTAGTGCTTCACCAATTCAAAATTTTTGCTGATGTAGTCCACCAGTGGATTCGCCTTTGCTATGCCAGACGTTAGAACCACCTTTGATTTTATTTTGGACTGAGTGTCAAAAAAAGGAACAGGCTCACCATACTCAATAAAGGAAAAAAAGACACGGGTGCCCGGTGCATACTTTTCAATATTTTGCCTGATTATTTTCTGATCTTCAGCATTCAGGTTTTCAGGGCATTTAGTGACTACAATTACATCCGCTCGTTTTGCCCCCGCCCTTCCTTCACGCAGCCTCCCCATTGGGATCAGATAGTCCTTGTAAAATGGCTTGACGAAATCGGTAAGCAAAATGCTGAAGTGAGGCTTTACACTTCTATGCTGAAAAGCATCATCCAGCAACAAAACAGAAATATCATTGTATTCATGTAGAATATGTGGAATAGCAAATGCCCTATCCTCTCCTACATTCACTTTCACTTCGGCACCGAACTTTCTGTAAAATTGATACGGTTCATCTCCGAGGGTTTCTACATTGTCAGCATAGTTTGCAAAACGAATGCCCTTGGTTTTTCTTCCATATCCT
>CAYNCP010000007.1:0-34534 GCA_964395905.1 uncultured Ohtaekwangia sp. | reverse complement strand
CTCTGCTCAGTGTGGCAATCTTTTCATCCCTTCGCAAAAGTCTGATCAGGTATTCAATAGCGGGGGTCTTTCCTGATCCCCCAAGACTTAAATTACCTACACTAATGACCGGAATTTCAAATTCAAATGATCGCTTATGACCGATGGCAAAGAGATGATTCCGAATGCCTGTTGCAATCCGAAACATTACCGCAAATGGATACATCAACACCCTGAATACGCCCATCCCAATAGAGACTTATAACTTTGTATTTTTGTCAAAACTAAGCATTCAATGGAAACCTTAAAGATAAATGATGTCACATCTCACCTGGAACAACTGGCACCCCTTGCTTACCAGGAAAGCTACGACAATGCAGGCCTGATTACGGGGCAGCCAAATTGGTTGGTAACCGGAATACTGGTCACACTTGATTGTACCGAAGTCGTTGTTGATGAAGCCATCGAAAAAAAATGCAACCTCATCGTGGCACACCACCCGATAGTATTTAAGGGATTAAAAAAATTGACAGGCAAAAGTTACGTAGAAAGGACAATCATTAAGGCGGTTAAAAATGACATTGCAATCTATGCCATCCATACTAACTTGGACAACGTCCTTCCGGGTGTGAACAGAAAAATAGCGGAGAAAATAGGGTTGGAAAATTTGAAGATTCTATCGCCACAGCACAACCGCCTGTGCAAGCTGGTAACTTTTATCCCAAAAGAATCAGTGGATCAGGTAACCCTTGCCATACACGAGGCGGGAGGGGGAAATATTGGCAACTACAAGAACTGTAGTTTTCGGATTATAGGTACGGGCACATTCAAGCCCACCCCCGAAGCCAATCCGCACATTGGAAAAGCCGGAAAACATGAGCAGGTAGAGGAGGTAAGGGTAGAAATCCTTTTCCCCGCCCATCTTGAATCGGAGATATTGAGGGCACTTCGCACCACACATCCTTACGAAGAGGTGGCCTATTATTTGCATCCCTTGGAGAATAAAAACCAGGATGTGGGGGCTGGCCTAATTGGTGACCTCAAAACACCCATGGAACCAATGGCTTTTTTGAAGCACCTGAAAACGAATATGAACACCGCGTGTGTACGGTATACTACCCTGCCCGCTGACAAGATCAAAAAGATAGCCCTTTGTGGAGGTGCGGGCAGCTTTTTGTTACCGGCAGCCAAAGCGCAAGGGGCTGACGTGTTTATCTCCGCAGACTTTAAGTACCATGAATTCTTTGATGCCGAGGGGCAAATAATAATTGCGGACATTGGCCATTACGAAAGCGAGCAGTTTACGAAAGACCTGTTGAAAGAGGTTTTGGATGAAAAATTTGCTAATTTTGCAGTCTATTTCTCAAAATCGGTCACAAATCCAATTAGCTATTTGTAAGTAATGGAAAATCAGACAGTTGCACAAAAACTTGAAGCCCTTGTAAAACTCCAATTTATTGACTCAAAAATCGATCAACTGAAGAAGCTCCGGGGGGATCTTCCCGATGAGGTACAGGACTTGGAGGATGAGGTTGAAGGTTATAAAACCAGGATGGGCCGTTTTGAGGCCGAACTCTCCGAATTGGATGAGGTGATCAAAAAGAATAAAGAAGGCATTAAAGAGGCCGAAAAGCTGGTCAAAAAATATAACGAGCAGCAAAAAAACGTAAAAAACAATCGGGAGTACGATGCCATCACCAAGGAAGTGGAACTTCAGGAGCTGGAGGTTCAGATTTGCGAAAAGAGGATAAAAGAGGCCAAAGAAAAGATAGAACTCAAAAAGGAAGAAATTAAGGGCATTGAAACCCTGATTGCCGAACGGACAGAAGACCTCGAGAACAAGAAGAATGAGTTAGAAGAGATATTAAACGAAAGCCAGGAAGAGGAGGCGAGTTTGTTGGCCGATCGCGCCAAGGCGGCTAAAAAAATTGAGGACAAATTATTGAAATACTATGAGCGACTGCGTTCCAGCCTGTCAAACGGATTGGCCGTAGTGCGCGTAGTACGCGGGGCAGCTGAAGGATGTAATATCATCATCCCACCCCAAAAAATTGCCGAGATTCGTGAAAAGAAGAAGATTGTTATTGACGAGCACTCAGGCCGCATTCTTGCAGATGTAGATATGACTTCATTGGAAGAAGAGAAAAAACCAAAGAAAAAAGCAGCACCACGAAAAAAGAAAGTTGGCTAGCGGTAAAACCATAAATTCCTTTAGAAAGGCAGGCCGAATCGCCTGTCTTTTTTTGTTTTGCCTTACTGCAGCCAGGGCATCCGATCCAAAACCTGTTTGGCAATTTGAACCCAGTTTACAAAATGCCTACTTGTCGGTACTCAATCTTGATACAGACAGAGCGTATGAAGAACTGGCACGGCTTGGCCCCAAAGTAAATCCAAATCACAAGCTCTACATTCAAAGTTTATGCGAAACATTGGACGTCCTCATATCTGAAGACGAAATCAAGTTTCAGAAAATTGAGGCAAATTTTAAAGAACGATTCAAGTACCTCGACAGTCAGAAAGAATCCGCTGAAACCTTGTTTCTCAAAGCTGAACTCAATCTTCAACGTGGATTCAATTTCCTGAACCTGGGCCAGGAGCTTAACGCGGTCTGGGCCATACGCACCGCCTACAATCAGGTAGAAACTTGTCAACAGCTGTATCCTGGCTTTGTTCCCATCAACAAAACAAGCGGTGTAATTCAGGTCATGGTGGGATCGGTGCCCGATAAATATTCCTGGTTCATGAGTCTGCTGGGAATGCGCGGATCCGTTTCCACTGGTCAAAAACAGTTGTATGATTTGCGCAATTCAAATTCTTCCTTAAGTATGGAAGCCACCATACTCTATTTCACCATCAAAGGCCTGATCAATCAACGGCATGATGAAGCGGCCAGCGGAATACTCCAAGTTTTGGAGGAACAACCGTACAACCGGCTAGCACTTTTCCTGGGCGTAAACATGCTGATGAAAAACTCACAAAGTGAAGAGGCATTAAAACTGATCAACACACTTGATGCGCATTCTCAAGGTTTACCCATGTATTATATTGACTACTTACGCGGTGAAATCCTACTGCAAAAAGGTGATTACAACCAGTCCATTCGCTCTTACAGTACTTTTATCTCTCATTACAAGAGCATTAATTTCAAAAAAGACGCCTACTACAAAATCGCATTATGCTATTGGCTACAAGATAAAAAAGCGGAGGCTCAGCGATATTTTGATCTTGCCAAAAAAACAGGCAGGGATGTGGCTGAGCCTGATCGTTATGCTCAGGCCCAGCTCAAAGAAGATCTGTTTCCCAATACAAAATTGTTAAAAGCAAGACTTTACACCGATGGCGGCTATTACCCGGAGGCAGATGAGGTGCTGAAGAGCATCAAAGAATACGACCTTACAACCGAAAAAGAAAGTGTAGAATACAACTATAGGAAAGCAAGACTGGCGGATAAAATCGGAGACCTTAAAACCGCCAAACTTTATTATTTGAGAACGGTTACTCAATCAGGGTCGAACCCCTGGTACTTTGCGCCAAACTCTGCCCTGCAACTGGGATACATTGCACAAACTGTCAACGACAAAGCGGCCGCTAAAAAATACTTTGAACTCGCGCTGAGCTACCAAAAGCACGCCTATAAAAACAGCATTGACAGCAAAGCCAGGTCTGCCCTCGATCAGATAGAGAATTAACCGGTTTTTAAAGCATTGTGGAGTGCAACGCCATTGAGATGCGCTGTGTTGTTGTACATTTCTACCCTGCAAAAAGAACCGGTAAAGCTCAGCACATATAAGCCAAGATTACTGTGCTCAAAAATATCCATCGCTGACAATGGATAGTTAAGCAACTGGCACAACATGACTCGAATAGCGCGACCATGCATACATACCAGAATTTTATGCTCATGGGTTCTACTCAGCATAAGATTAAGTACGGATTTTTGACGCCTGGCCACGTCCTCCGGACTTTCTCCCCCCTCAATTTGCAGCGAGGTGGCACCATTCTGCCACTGATTCAATAGCCACTGGTAATAGGCATCTTCCTGAACGGTGATTTTAGTTCCTTCTTTATGACCCCAATTAATTTCGTTTAATCCCGAATGAGCCTCATGAAGGGTGCCTAATTGTATGAAGGATTGTACAGACTGGATACTCCGCTTGAGAGATGAGGTATATATCTTGTCAAAAGAAATATGCTTATGTCGCTCAAAAAAAACATTAGCCTGATCAATCCCGGTTTGATTGAGGGAAGAATCAATTCCGCTGCCCTGAACGATTCCATTCCGGTTGAAATCGGTCTGCCCATGGCGGATCAGGTAGATTTTTTTAATGGTCAATTTCCTCTAATTTGGCTGCAAAAATAAGGAATTAGGCATTGGCAACCCCTACGAAAGATATCTCATTCAAAAAAGAAGGCGTAACTGTCGAAGCGCTGAATAAAATGTCCATCAACACCATGGTCACCCACCTTGGCATTGAGTTCACCGAAGTTGGTGACCATTTTATTTGTGCTACCATGCCGGTAGACCATCGAACCCATCAACCCTTAGGACTCTTGCATGGCGGGGCTTCGGTGGCACTCGCTGAGACGGTGGGAAGCATTGCCGCTAACCTGTGTGTAGATCGAAACACACAATATTGTGTGGGCCTGGAAATAAACGCTAATCATATCAAAAGCATAAAAGAAGGCAAAGTACTTGGCACTGCTACACCAATTCATATCGGAAAAAAAACCCATGTATGGGATATCCGGATTACAAACGAACAAAATGAATTAATATCTGTTAGCCGCATAACCATGGCAGTCATTGATAAAAGATAGTGTAAGCTGATGATCGAGACCGCGGAAAAAAGCAATATTCGAAAGACGGAATACGAGTTGATGAACTCAACGTTGGCTCGTTACCTCACGAATGGCAACAGCATGGGCCTATGGAGACTGCCCAATTCAACGAAAAAAAATCTAATCATCTGCACCGAAGGAGTATCTCAAATTGAGGAGGTCGTGATGGAAGATTTGGGAGCAGGGTTCATCTTTGCCCCATTCGATAGTGAAGCAAAAAAAGCTTTCCTGAAAGCCAACATCGCATTTTCTTTTGAGAACGGTGACATGACGGCAGAAAATGACTTTGAGGATATAGATGAACTCACTGAAAAAGAGAAATCGGACATTAAATTTGGTGGTAGGAGCAGGCCTCAATTTTATAGTTCAGGTAATGCCATAAAAAGCAGTTCTTCAAGAGCTGAATATTTGACCTTAATTGAAAAATCAATAAACCAAATTGAAGCCCACGGTTTGGAAAAACTGGTTCCTTCACGGTGTAAGCAGGTTAGCCTTCCGAAAGATTTTGATTTAATAGCTGTGTTTAACGCCCTCTGCGATTTGTACCCCAGTGCTTTCATTTCATTGGTGTCCTCACCAGAGCACGGCACCTGGATTGGCGCATCACCTGAGCTGTTGGTTTCGGTGGATTCCTCCATGAAGTTCAGAACAGTAGCCGTTGCCGGCACACAAAAATCCACCCTGGCAGATGACCTGAAATTGGTGGCATGGACGCAAAAAGAAATAGAAGAGCAAGCCCTCGTGAGTCGTTACATAATCAATTGCTTTAAGAAAATAAGATTAAGGGAATTTGAAGAACATGGACCCAAATCCTGGAAAGCAGGCAACCTTGTTCATCTGAAAACAGAATTCGAAGTGGATATGGTGGCCACCAATTTCCCGCAACTTGGCACGGTTATGTTAAAGTTGTTGCACCCCACCTCAGCCGTATGTGGAATGCCCCGAGAAGCGTCCATCCAATTCCTTCGCTTACATGAAAACTTTGACAGAAGATTCTACAGTGGCTACCTTGGACCTGTCAACTTCCAAAATGAGACATTTTTATACGTTAACCTCAGGTGCATGGAGTGGAGTCACGGTCAGGGTTTGCTTTATGCCGGTGCGGGGGTTACGCTTGATTCTGATCCTGATAAAGAATGGGAAGAAACTGAATTGAAGATGGATACACTCCTAAAAGTAATAGCACCTTAAGTTGACTTCACGGTTACAACCCATATATGACATTGCAGAAATCTGCGCACAAAAAGGTGTAACAGAAGCTATCCTGTGCCCAGGTTCACGGTGTGCGCCATTGACCGTATCTTTTGCACGGCACCCCAACATTAATGTCAGAACTTTTAGTGACGAAAGATCCGCAGCATTCGTGGCCAATGGTATTGCCCAGTCCAAGTCGCAAGTAGTGGCAATAATATGTACCTCGGGTTCGGCTGCTTACAATTTTGCCCCAGCTGTTGCAGAAGCTTTTTTTCAAAGAATTCCTCTGCTGATTCTTACGGCTGATCGGCCCAAAGAATGGATTGACCAACTTGACGGACAAACCATTCGGCAGCCCAATATCTATGGAAGCCATGTTAAAAAATCGTACGAACTTCCCGATCAATACGATCATCCGGATAGTGTTTGGCACATTCATCGAACGATCAATGAAGCCATCAATCTATGCAATCATTTTCCAATGGGTCCCGTTCACGTCAACATTCCGTTGCGTGAGCCACTCTACTTGTCCGAAGGTGAAAGTTTGACATTCAGTGATGACATTCGAATCAATAACATCAGCCAAAGCGATAGCCTTATCACCGAAAGCAGTTTAAACAAACTGAAAGAGACATTTGGCACGCATCCTAAAATCCTGATAGTAGCTGGTCAACAGAGATTGAATCCTGAACTGACAACGGCCCTGGAGAAATTCTCCACCCGACACCACATACCAGTGGTAGCAGATGTCATCTCCAATCAGCATGAAGCAACTCCATTCATTTTTCATGCTGACGCTTTCCTGGGGGAGTGCAAGGCCGACATCAAAAAATCTCTGCAACCGGAATTGCTCATCACCTTTGGCCAATCCCTATTATCGAAACATTTAAAAATATTCTTGCGACAATATAAGCCAAAGCACCATTGGCACATTCAGCCTGACGGAAGCGCGGCTGATACTTTTCAATCCATAACTGCTGTTTTGTCTGTTGCGCCACTTGCATTTTTCCAGCAAATGGATGCCGAAAAAATGAAGTCCGGTTTTGAAGAGCAGAAAAGAGATAACTACTATAGGCTGTGGGAAGCAGAAGAGCACCGGACATCAAGGGCAGTGAGTACTTTTTTTTCCACACCACAATTGAACGAGTTCTCATTGGTCAATGAAATTCTTAACCGGTTGCCGAGTGAATGCAATGTACATTTGGCCAATAGCATGCCCGTGAGGTATGCCAACTACATTGGACTTCACACAATCAAAAAGGGTATTGAAATATTTTCAAACCGTGGTACGAGCGGAATTGATGGATGCACCAGCACGGCAGTGGGCCACACGCTTGTTTCAGAAAAACCCAACATACTGATCACTGGTGACATGGCTTTCTTCTATGACCGTAACGCATTTTGGCACAATTACAAATTGCCCAATCTCCGCGTGGTGGTGTTGAACAATCACGGTGGGGCAATTTTTTCGATGATTGACGGCCCTTCAAACCAACCGGAAGCTGCTGACTATTTTATTACCAAACAAAAATTATCGGCCCGCCTACTGGCGCAAGAGTTTGACTTTGACCATCTAAAATTGGATGGTCTTAAAAAACTTAAAAATGTATTAAAAGATTTTTTTGATTTTGATGGAAGGGTTAAACTGCTGGAAATCGAATCCTCCTCGGCAGAAGCAAAAAAAGTGTTTTTGGAATTTAAGCATGAAATAAGAAAGAATTATGAAGACTAATTATAACTGGACAACCATCAAGGACTACAAGGAAATTTTATTCCAGAAGTATGAGGGAATTGCTCGGATAAGCATCAATAGGCCTGAGGTCCACAATGCGTTTACGCCACTCACCGTACAAGAAATGATTGACGCCATGATGATTTGTCGAGAGGACCAGGAAGTGGGCGTAATCATCCTAACTGGTGAAGGCGGCAAGGCATTTTGTAGTGGTGGTGATCAAAGTGTGCGGGGTGATGGTGGATACGTAGGTGGCGACAAAGTACCACGTTTGAATGTACTGGATTTGCAAAAATTGATTAGGTCCATTCCCAAACCCGTGATCGCAGCTGTGGCCGGATGGGCCATTGGGGGCGGGCATGTCCTGCATGTGGTTTGCGACTTGACCATTGCTGCCGAGAATGCCCGATTCGGACAAACGGGACCCAAGGTAGGCAGTTTTGATGGTGGTTTTGGCGCTTCATACCTTGCCAGAATTGTGGGCCAGAAAAAAGCACGTGAAATCTGGTACTTGTGCGACCAATACAATGCCGAAGAAGCCATCGAAATGGGATTGGTAAACAAAGTAGTGCCATTGGACAAGCTGGAAGAAACTTACGTGGCCTGGGCGAAAAAAATTTTACAAAAGAGTCCGTTAGCCATACGCATGCTGAAGTGCGCTTTCAATGCGGAACTGGACGGACAAGCTGGCATTCAGGAACTGGCAGGCAATGCCACCTTGCTTTACTACTTGAGCGAAGAGGCCAAAGAAGGCAAGAACGCTTTCTTGGAAAAACGTGATCCTGACTTTTCTAAATTTCCGAAGTTTCCTTAATTCATAGTAATGGCGCAGGAAACAATCGTTCTCAACGGAACCGACTATACTTTCCAGCAGATTATTAATAACGAAGTTTGGCCTGCTTCCGAATTTGAGAAATCTACAATCGCTTTCATGCGCAGCTGGCTTTTGGGAGAAAAATCATTTCCACAGGAAACCTCCGGGTCAACCGGCAAGCCAAAGATCGTAACCATCACGCGAGATCAAATGACGGCCAGCGCCAAGATGACCGAGCGCGCGCTTCGCCTTCAACGTGACCATACCGCACTGGTTTGCCTCGACACCAAATACATAGCCGGTAAAATGATGCTGGCCCGCTGTTTTATCACAGGCATGACAATTATCGCGCTTGAACCTTCCGCTAACCCGCTGGAAAAATTATTGGATAACCAATCCTTTGACTTTGCAGCATTTGTTCCCTACCAACTACAAACCATCGTGAATTCCAATCCGCATAAACTGGATCAGGTGAAACTGGCAATAGTAGGTGGAGGAAAGGTGAGCAGTGATTTAACCAATAAGTTGCAAAACTCGACATGTACGTTATTTGAAACGTTCGGAATGACTGAAACGATTTCGCATGTGGCATTGAGACGCATCAATGGCGGACGCACTGAAGCACATATGTTTACGGCATTGCCCGATGTGGTACTGAAACTGGATGCCCGGGGATGCCTGGTCGTGGATGCACCATTTCTGGAAAATCCGGTCCATACCAACGACCTGGTTGAACTTGTTGATCCTTCACATTTCCGGTGGTTGGGAAGATGGGACAATGTCATCAATACCGGTGGATCAAAAGTAATTCCGGAAGAGGTTGAAGCTGTGTTGAAAAAAATATTTGATGAAATGTCATTGCCGCATCGATTTTTCGTTGCTGGAATTGCGGATGAAATGTTGGGGCACAAGGTTTGCCTTGTGATTGAGGGTAATGAAATGGCATCAACCGTTGTTCAAATGCTCGCGGATAAAATCAGGCAGCGCGTATCCAGATTTGAGGTCCCCAAAGAAATTCTATTTGTAAAAAAATTTGTAGAGACGCAAACCGGTAAAATCAACCGGAATGAAACCATTAATCTATTCCCCGCCAATTCCAATTAATTGGAAATGACGAGGATAGAACGCTAGGCTAACTCTTCTTGCTTTTTAAATCAAGTATTTCTTTTTGCAGGTCAAGTACAACACCTGCCAGATTTTCAATGGACATTTCCTTATCCGACTCTACGTCCGGAAACTGCACGCTGATATAGGCTTTGGCGGCCCAGGCTTCCAATACTTCTTCCCCATCGATTTGAAATGGCGTGTACTGCCTGTTGTCCGACACCAGAAAAAGCTTTCCGTTTTCATCCATGTAATTGAACACCCTTTTGTAAACGATACCTTCGCGATTGGTTACCAGCACATAGGTCTTGCCATTTTTTAAGTCTTTCAGCTGCTCAACGTACTCTCCAACGATGATGGTGCCCGGAAGAATCGGTAACATGGAATCGCCACTAATCTCAAATGCCCGATACGTTCCGGACCCTAGCATGGGCAAATTAAACTTGGGTAATTCCTTTACGTATTCAGCATCGGCATATCCATTCATATAACCGGCAGCCGCTTTCTGAGGAACAAGCTCTATGTTATCTCTCTTGGCTGAATCTATGGAAACCACAAGCACTTCCTTGCCTCGAGCATAACTCTTGAGCCCTGGCTTAGCAGTTCCTTCAGCGTTGAGATCATCATTGAGTAATGCGTCAACCGGCATTCCAACCAGTGCCGCCATTTTTCCCAACAATTCGAGTCGGGGCTCAGCCCTTCCCTCTTCATATGCTCCTACAAGTGACCTTTTAATCCCAAGTTGTTGACCAAATTGATCCTGGGTAAGTTTCAATTTTTTACGGATGTAACGAATGTTTTCATTAATGGCAGGCATAGCTTAACGTTTAAAGATGAGTATCCTTCCTGAGTTAATTTCCTTTTTGCTAAGTGAAAATAAATTTCTTTGATAATACCGATCGGAACATTGCATCGCACTGACATGCCGATTGATTTTCTCAATCACATCAGTCACCGAAGTCTTCGCCTCCGCAAGCAAGTAACCATAGTATTCATTACTGAATCCAACAGTTGAAAAATTAACCTGGAACTTGCCTGATTTTAGCTTTTTACTGGTGAGCTTTAATTTTGAATCCATATCGATATAACTAATATTTTTAGCTAATTAATAGGCTTAGTCAAACAAAAGCAACAAAATAGCTAAATTATTTAGTCAAAATCCGGAACTACCCAATTTTTACCTGTTTTCAGGCTTATTTTCCCACTCTTTGCCTGCAGCGGTGATTCAAAATTATCCTCGTAAATCGTACCGGTCCCCAATCCCTGATGCAAAGAAGTATTGAATTGACCCGTGAATTGGGCAATGGCGTTTAACCCAATATTGGACTCCAGGGCCGATGTCATCCACCAGCCTATGCCCATCTTTTCCGCCAGATCGATCCACGCTTGTGAGCCAGAGAGGCCTCCATGCAAAGATGGCTTTAGCACAATGAAATTCGGCTTGGTACGCTCCAAAAGTGATTGCTTCATATCCGGGTCATTGAATCCAATGAGTTCTTCATCCAGTGCTACGCGTATGGGTGAGTTTTTACAGATATCAGCCATTTCAGGCAATCCCGCTTTAATGGGTTGCTCAATGGAATGTATGTCAAATTTGGAAAGTTGGTGGAGCTTGAACATCGCATCTTCAGACTTAAAAGCGCCATTGGCATCCAGCCGGATGCTGATGTCCATTTTGAAATATTTCCTGCGCACATATTGAAGAATATCGCATTCCTTTTCAAAGTCTATTCCGCCTACTTTTAGCTTGATGCAATTAAAACCCTCCTGAATCTTTATTTCAATTTGTTGCAGCGTCATATCGAGGCCGCTCATCCAGATAAGGCCGTTAATGTCGATCGGGTTTCCGGCTGTAAAGCTGTTATTAAAAAGAACCTTTTTGCCACCGCCTTTTAAATCAAGCAGGGCTGTTTCAAAAGCAAAGAGGATGGAAGGATATTTTCGAAGGCCGTTGATTCTTTCTGACAGTACCTGCTCACACTTCACAGGGTCGCCAACCGTAAAGTGCTCGGCAGTATATTTTGCCGCATTGAATTGTTGCACCAGTTGCGCCATGTTTTCTTCAAAACGATCGTCAAGTTCAATACTTAATCCAGGAAGAGGGGCCGCCTCTCCAATGCCGTAAGGGCCTGTCCTTGTGGTATCTGCAATCTTAATGAACCATGAATCCCGCTCCAGCATGGTACCTCTTGACGTGCGGGCCCTGAAATTGAAATGGAAGGTTTTCTTGGTGAAAGAAGCGTTGAGGGCCATTTTGCTAATATGGAGGTGCTGGCCCATAAATACAATTACCCGCTTAACTTTGCCCCTCTAATTCTTATGGAGCAAGAGATTAATACCGAAGATTACTATTACGACCTCCCCGAGGATAGAATTGCCTTGCATCCGTTGGCCAACAGGGACCAATCCAAACTGCTTGTCTGCCAGGGAAGCAACCTGTCGCATCACCAGTTTACAGCCCTACCTCAATTATTACCCTCCAACTCCACCCTTTTTTTTAACGATACCAAAGTGATTCCGGCAAGGCTTCTATTCCAAAAAGAAACGGGTGCCACCATTGAGGTATTTTTACTGCAACCAGCTGAAAAAAATCAGCCGGTACAACTTGCCATGGAAGCAAAAGGCCAGGCGCTTTGGTTATGCACCATTGGCAACTTAAAAAGATGGAAAAAAGAAACGGTGCTTGAGGTCAACCACAATGGCATTACTATTCAGGCTTCTCAAAGAGACGGAGCCCTTATTCACTTTAGCTGGGAACCTTCGGACTTGACATTTGCTGAAATCATTCATGCGTTCGGAGAGACACCACTTCCACCGTACCTCAACCGCAAGCCAGTGGCAGAGGACAAAGTCAGGTATCAAACCGTCTATTCGCACTACGAAGGTGCCGTAGCCGCACCCACCGCGGGACTTCATTTTTCAGAGAGCATATTTAGGGAGTTGGACAAACTCAATATTGGTACTGAATTTCTAACACTCCATGTCAGCGCAGGCACTTTTCAGCCCATTAAGACCAAAAATGTACTTGAACATACCATGCATGCCGAACAAATGGTGGTCTACAAATCAAATATTGAGCGGCTGCTTTTAAAAGACAAAAAGATAATAGCCGTAGGAACCACCTCCATGAGAACCCTCGAGAGCCTTTACTGGCATGGTGTGAAAATGCTGAAAGAGGGAAAGCAGCCATTCAATATTGAACAGCATTATCCCTATCAGTTTGAGCATGCTGCTCTCCCCACCAGGGTGGAAGCACTTCAGGCAGTATTGGATACCATGAAAGAAGAGAGGCTGGTGGGATCTACTTCGATTTTCATTGTTCCGGGGTATAAATTCCAGGTGTGCGATGGTCTTATTACTAATTTTCATCAACCCGCCTCCACGCTGATGTTGTTGGTTGCTGCATTTATCGGAGCAACCTGGCAAACTGTATACGCAAGTGCGCTGGAGAACAACTATCGATTTCTCAGCTATGGCGACAGCTCTCTCCTTTTGCCTCAGGGTGCTAACGATTTGACAGTCAAATTGTAAACGAGGAGGATATACTAAAGTATTTCCTCTTTTACTTCAATAAAGTGACTCAATTTACTGTTTACCAATGACTAATGATTTCCGCAATCAACCCTCAGACAAATTGGAAATCTGCACGATTCTTATCAAATTTATTGATTAAGAGCGCCCCAACCTCTCAAACCTATGAAAGAGAAAATACTGAAGATTCTGGACGTTGAGCCAGAAGAGTCTGGCAGAGTATTTTTACTTCTAGCAATAAGCTTCTGTATGGGGCTTTTTTTAGCTACCGTTACAGTTGCTTCACAGACCCTTTTTCTTACTTTTTACTCTGAAACCGAAGATCTTCCGGTTGCACTGGTAATTTCCGGAGGGTTTGCCATCCTGGCTACAGGTATCTATAATTTCTTCCAGGGACGTATCAGATTTAGTTTTTTGGCTTTATCAAGCCTGATCGTGATCATAGGGCTTACGGCTTTTATCGAATTTGGTGAAAACTGGATCGAAGACGAAAATCTGCTCTATTACTTCGGATTTACACAGATTCTTCCATTCACTTTCATATCGCTCCTGGTTTTCTGGGGAACATTTAATCGACTCTTTTCGCTTCGTCAGGTAAAACGCGTGATTGGTAGCGTGGATGTGGGAATGGACATCGCTGCGATCCTGGCATTCTTTACCATCCCGATCTTATTGCAATTTGGAGTTGAAACCACGACCCTGTTCACCATTGGCTTATTCAGCATTATTGGCTATTTGGTTTTGTACATCGTCCTCACTAATAAATACCTGGGCAAAGAAGGAGCTGTGGCCATCAAAGAGTCTGAAAACAAGAAAATCTCATTCAGACAGTTTTTGGGCAACCGTTACATCATGGCCATGTCCATGTTTATAGTGGTTTCCATGGTGGCCCTGCGATTCGTGGATTACTCTTTCTTTAATGCCATTACCAATCAATATGCCGCTAACCCGGAGTACCTCCCCTACTTCTTAAGTCTTTTTGAGGGTACGATTGTGATCTTCAGTTTTATTTTTACCACGTTTGTTACCGACAAGATCAATAAAGACTACGGACTAAAAGTATCGCTGCTCATCAATCCGGTGCTACTCCTCATCTTTACTGGAGGTGCCTTTGCGCTCGGGCTTTTCTTTGGGTACGATTCCGCTGCCGGCAGCACCTTGTTCTTCTTCTTTATCATGATTGCGATGAGTAAACTTTTCATCAACTCGATGAAAGACGCGATTGATGATCCCACTTTTAAATTTTATTACGTCCCTATCGATAAGTCGATTAAGATTGATGCACAAACCAAAATTGAAGGTATTGTAATCGGAATTGGTAGTACCATTGCAGGGGGATTGATCGTGCTGATCAACTCGTTTGAGATTTTTAATTTACTCTCTGTTACACTCTTCACGATACCCGTATTGTTATTATGGTACTGGGTCACCGGCCGGATGTACAAGGGCTACCGCGAAACGCTCCAAAACTCACTGATTATTAATAAAACAGATGCTGAAAAACACCTGACCAAGGAATTTACCATGGATGGCGTGCTCACCCGTGAAGTAAACAGCACGGTCGAGGACAAAGTCATTTACGGATTGAAATTGACTGAAAAATTAGAACCTGCTTTATTCGAAAGCTCCATCATCAGGCTGGCTGACAGTGACCTGAAAAAGGTCCGGCAATTTGCCAAGGACAAAATATCGGAATTGGGCATTGATCAGGATTTTAACAGTGAAATAAAAGATTTGGCCAAACAGGCAGCCGGAGCATCTGAAGACAGCGACTTGCTTTCCATTTCAGCCGATAAGCTGATGAAATTGAGTAAATCGGTGAAGCAATCGGATAGGGTGCTGGCGGCCAAGCTGCTTAGAAAAATGGTAAGTCAAAAAACCATTTTCATGCTGTTGGAACTTTTACGCGATGCCGATCCACGCGTTCGCAGTGAGGCACTCCTTACGGCCAGAAAGGTAAAGCGACCCGAAACATGGAACGTATTGATCGAACTATTGTCTTCTCCTTCCTATGCCCATGCGGCTGCATCGGCTTTAAAAGAAGCCGGAGAGGAAGCCCTTGAAACGTTGGAAACTGCCTTTCACAAATCAGGTCAAAAAGATCTGGTCATGCTCAAAATCGTGCAAATCATGGGGCACATTGGAGGAAAAAAAGGCATCGCCTTGCTGTGGGAAAAGGCAGACTATCCGGATAAGCGCATTGTTAAACAAATACTATACTCGCTGAGATTTATCAATTACCAGGCAGTGGGCCGGGAAGCGCTGATAGTCAAAGATTTGCTTGACATTGAAATGGGTAAAACACTGTGGAACCTGGCCGCATTGGATGAGCTTCCTGAGCAGAAAGAGTTTGAGTTCCTCAAAGAAGCACTCAGAGAGGAAATCCGCGACAACTACGATCAAATCACGTTACTGCTTTGCCTGTTGTATGATCCGCAATCCGTTCAGCTGGTAAGAGAAAATATTGAGTCTGATTCCGCAGACGGTACCGCCTATGCGCTGGAGTTGCTTGATCTCTTCGTAGATCCCGACCTCAAACCTAAACTCATCCCACTGCTGGATGATGATGAGACTTCTTCTAAGTTGGAAAAACTGCAAACTTACTTTCCACGGGAAAGTTATAATCCCGTACAGGTGGTGAACTATATTCTCAACCGTGACTTTAACTATAACAATAGGTGGTCAAAGCTTTGTGCCACGCATTTGTCCGTTTATCTGCCCGACTTCAGAATCAGTCGTGGTTTGATTGCACAAATGTTTAATCAGGACAAGCTTCTGCAGGAAACAGCCGCGTGGGTGATTTACAATAAGGACAAGCATGCCTATCAAACCATTGCCGACCGCCTGCCCTTCAAAGACAAGAAGTTTCTTGACACCTCCATTGAAAACAATCAACTCCTCGATGGACTGGATGATGGGTTTTTCCTGGGAATTGAAATGGTGATGTTCATCAAAGAGTTGCCAGTTTTTAAAAACATCCCAGGCAACCTGTTGAGCGACCTCGCTGATAAAATCCAACCGGTTACTTTAAAGAAAGGTGACAGGATTCAGTTCAATCCCAATGAAGAGGCGCCCATACTCATCGTGGCCGATGGTGAATTCCAGCTTCAAAGCGAAGGACAACAGGTGGGTACTCTCAGACGCGGTGATACTTTTGGCGATCTCTTCCAGGATGGTCCGAGTCCAAAATATACAGATGGTGTAGCCATCGAACGCTCTGTGGTTTTTAGAATCAGTCTCACCGACTTCTATTTTGTGCTGGCCAATCACCACGAACTCGTACAAGGATTGATTAAGAATAGTACACAACGCGCAAAAGTTTATTGATGATTTAAATAATTGAACAGTCTATATATGGCTTTAGATATTGATGTATTAATCACCTACGCAGAAAAAGACAATGCTTCGCCCAACAAACAGGACATCGGATGGGTGTCTCATTTCAAGAAATTCCTGGAGTTGATGCTGCTTCAGGTTTTAGGAAAAACGCCCAACGTGGTGCTGAAGGAGGAATTTGATTCCGTTACCGCCTCCACATTGGACAATGCGGCTGTGCTGGTGACCATACTTACCAAAGATTTTATTGAATCAGGACGGTGTCTTGATACCGTGGAGCAATTTTATAAAGCCACCGAATCGTCAAATGCCAACCGGGTATTCAAAGTATTGAAGGCGCCACTGGCATTGCACGAGCAACCGCCCCGCTTGCGCGACCTGATTGGATATGACATGTATCAATTAGATGCCGAAACCGGGCTAATGAAGGAGTATTCTGATTTTTTCAGTGCCGAGGCAGAAAAACAATATTGGATGAAAATGGTTGACCTCGCCTACGATATCCACGAGACCCTGCTTTACCTGAAAGAAGGTGAAACCAACGCGGAAGTAAAGAATATTTTCAAAAGGAAAACCATTTACCTGGCGGAAACCGGACATGACCTGTCAGTACAAAGGAACATCATCAAGCGCGAACTTCAGCGACACGGTTACATCGTATTGCCTAATCACACCTTGCCCACTCAATTTACAGAGTTGGATAAAATGGTGAGAAAAGACCTGGAGGAATGCAGTTTGTCCATTCACCTCATTGGCAGCGCATATGGCGAAATTCCGGAAGGCGCTGAAAGATCGGTAGTAGATATTCAGAACCAGTTGGCGGCAGAGTTGGCCGGGGTCAAGAAAAAACAAAAAGAGGAATTTTCAAGGCTCATTTGGATTTCTCCTAACCTGAAGAACGCCAGTGACAGGCAGAAAGCATTCATCGACACCATCAAAAGAGATGTGGAAGCTCAGGAAGGTGCAGAGATACTCCAAAATCCTTTGGAAGACTTCAAGAACATCATGCGAGAAGAATTGCTGGAGGCACAGGAAAAAACCACCACCGTTGATCGGGAGGGAAAATCAATTTACCTGGTGCATGACCGCGTGGACAATCAGGCGGTGCAACCCTATCGTGAGGTCATTGAAAAGAACGGCTTCCATGTAGTAGAACCGGTATTTGAAGGGGACTTGCTGGAGGTGAGAAAAAATCACATTGATAACCTGCGTTCGCTGGATGGTGCCATCATCTTCAAAGACAAGGTAAATGACCAGTGGGTACGGATGAAGGTGCTGGACCTACTCAAAGCGCCTGGCTTCGGACGCAAAAAGCCAATCCTGGGTAAGGCCATCATTTCTTCATCAGAAAATGCATCAGGATTGGAAGGTTTTAAAAATCAGAATTTGACATTGATCTCCGGAGATCAACATAAATCGCTAGAGTCGTTAAAATCATTTTTATCAGACATTAAATCATAATCATCATGAGTAAGGAAGTTGACGAAATAGGAGTAAAAGTTGGCACCGCTAATCCATTTCCCGGACTTCGGCCTTTCAAGATAGAAGAGAGTCACCTCTTTTTTGGTCGCGAAGGTCAAAGTGACGAAGTACTGCTCAAACTTTCGAAAAGCCGCTTCGTTGGGGTCATTGGTCCTTCAGGTAGTGGTAAGTCTTCATTTGTATATTGTGGAGTGCTGCCCATTCTTTATGGTGGCTTCCTGACGGATGTAAGTCCCGATTGGGAAGTGGTAGTAACCCGCCCAGGTGCCGGACCCATAGATAATTTGGCTGAGGCATTGCTCAAATCATCTGACGACTACTCAGCGTCTGATGTAGAGGATCAAAAAATCAAGCGTACCATCGTTGGAACGCTTTTGCGAAGCAGTTCGCTGGGGTTGGTGGAAGCTGTTCAGCAATCCAGACGTTCTAAAAAGACAAACTACCTCATCCTGGTTGACCAGTTTGAGGAGCTCTTCCGATTCAAAGACAGCACTGACCCTGGTTCGGTGGATGAGACGCTGGCATTCGTAAACCTGCTGATGGAAGCTGTAAACTATGAAGATGCACCTATCTATGTGGCCATCACCATGCGTTCTGACTTCATTGGAGATTGTGCCCAGTTTCCGGAACTCACCAGAAAACTGAACGACAGTCACTATCTCATTCCGCAGATGACCCGCGACCAGAAACGCAGGGCCATTGAAGGGCCTGTGGCAGTGGGTGGTGCCAATATCAGTCCGAGATTGACACAGCAGCTATTGAATGATTTGGGTGACAATCCGGATCAACTGCCCATCCTGCAACACGCGTTGATGCGTACCTGGTCCTATTGGTCGCATTATAAAGATTATGAAGGTGAGGTAGTTGACCTCAAGCACTACGAGGCCATTGGCACCATGTCCGAAGCCTTGTCGCAGCACGCGAATGAGGCATACGAAGAATTGGATGAAGAGCAGAAGCGCATTTGTGAGATCATGTTCAAAGCCATCACCGAAAAACGCGGTGAGAACTTTGGAATCAGACGGCCAACGCGATTAAATGAGATTGCAGCCATAGCCGATGTTTCCGAACAGGATGTAGCTGACGTAATCGAAAAATTCCGTGAACCAGGACGCTCATTATTAACACCAGCTCATGGCATGGAACTGGGGTCCAAATCCATGATTGACATCTCTCATGAGAGTTTGATGCGCATTTGGGTTCGATTGAAGAACTGGGTGGATGACGAAGCGGAGGCGGTGCAAATGTACTTGCGCCTGGCCGAAGCCGCAGCCATGTATCAGGTGGGCAAGGCAGGATTGTGGCGGCCACCGGACTTGCAGCTCGCCCTCAACTGGCAAGCCAAACACAAGCCCACATTGGTTTGGGGACAACGCTACCATCCCGCTTTTGAGCGGACAATGGTGTTTCTGGAGTACTCCCGCAAAGAGTTTGAGACTGAGCAACGAATTAAAGAATTAGAGCAGCAAAGAAAACTTCAGCGTGCACGTGTCACTGCGATTGTATTTGGATCGTTGATGGTGGTGGCCTTGATGTTTTTGGTATATGCAATCTACCAGCAGACAGAAGCCAAACGGCAGGAAGCATTGGCTGTAGCCAATGCCGAGCGCGCAATTGAACAGCAAAAACTAGCCGAGATAGCTAGGGATGAGGCCACTAAACAAAGAGACTTGGCTGAACAAGCACGGAAGGATGCTGAGGAGCAGCGTAAGCTTGCTGTTCAAAACGCAATTGAGGCTGAACGCCAAAAAAATGCTGCTGATGAACAACGCGCCAGAGCCGTAGCCAATGAAAGACGGGCCGTTGAAAATGAGACCCTGGCCAAGCGAAATGAAAGACTGGCTAACGAGCAGAAAGCCCTGGCTGAAAAGAATGAAGCAGAGGCCCGGAGACAACGCTACATCGCACAGGCCAAAGCCATGGCGCTTAAATCGCAGGAGTTGTCAAGCAATCCTACAGAAGAAGCCCTACTGGCCCAACAAGCCTATAATTTCAATACCGAGTACAAAGGATATATACACGACAATGACATTTACAACGGCTTGTTTTATGCCCTAAAGACGCTGGATCATCCATTGACCAAAAGTCTCGAGTCGCATAAGAAGGGATCAGCCCGCGCATTGGATACAAGGACAACCAGCGACCACATTTATTCCGGAGGAAGCGATGGCAAGATCATTCGTTGGGCATTTGAAAACAATAACTGGATAGCCACCGAAATTGTTGGAGAGCGCACCGACTACCTGGTATTTACCCTGGATATGAGTCCGGATGAAAAATACCTGGCAGCCGGAGGATTGTATCCTATTAGTAGAAATGAGAATTACGTGGAGCTATATGACCTGGGCAACCTTGCAGCTGGTCCTAAAAAAATCACCGGCTATGTTTCCGATATTGGAGATATCCATTTTGCTCCGGACGGAAAAGGATTTTACGCACGTGATAATTCAGGAAAAAGCATTCGCTACAGCGACCTGAACACCGCGAAAGAAGTGATTGCAACCAAGACAAAAATCAGCTCTTTGGCACTTAATGATGACGGAACAAAATTGGCCGGTGCCGGAAGCGATGGCAATCTATACATATGGGACGTTAAGAATGGGTATGAAGAAACCGTAGTCAAAGTTTCCAGCAGTTCCTTGTCATCCGTTGCCTTCGATCCCAAAGGGCAGGTGATTGTCGCTGGTGACATCACAGGATTGATTCGCCTGGTGAGCGGAGGCATAGTAACCCGCGAACTTTCCGGACACACCGGCACCATAGAGCGCATACGTTTCAACCACAAAGGCAACTTTATGGCCTCCTCCAGCAAGGACTTTAAGGTGAGGCTTTGGAATTACAACAACCTCAAAGAACAGCCGATTGTGCTGAGCGACCATGACTGGGTATGGGACGTGTCATTCTCCCCTGATGATGAACAACTGATTGCGGGCATCAACAGTGTAAGAGAAAATATAGGAAGTACCGACCATCCCATCCATGCATGGCCTACCCGTATTGAAACCATGTCGGGTATATTGTGCAGTCAAGTGGAGCGCAATATGACCAAAGATGAGTGGGACATTTTTGTAGGTGAGGATTTAACGTATGAAAGAACCTGTCCAAATCTTCCGGCCAATAACAAATAACGCATGACGACAAAAAAGTGTATAGTTGGTTTTCTCTTAGTCTTTGTTTGTAGCTACGGGTATGCACAAACGTCTACCTGTGCGCAGACTTTGCGTTTGGCCCGGTCCACTTATGAGCAGGGAAGATTTCATGAGATTCCTGCCCTGCTGGAAAACTGTTTGGCCAGTGGCGACAGCAGGTTTACCAAACAGGAACGTGTTGAAGCCTTACGGATTTTAACACTGGCTTACCTCTACCAGGAAGAACCCGAGCTGGCAGATGAAACCATGATCCGGTTATTGAACACGGATCATTTTTATGAGCCCAACGTGAATGTGGATCCGGCAGAGTTTACCGCGCTTTATGCCACTTTCAGAACCGACCCTGTGTTTGCAATTGGTGTTAAGTTTGGTGCCAACAATACTTATCCTGCGGCCATGAGCAATTTTTACGTGGGCAGCGCTTCAATCGGAAATGGTGAGTACTCTCCTATTTTCAATATTCAGTTTGGCGCTTCGTTCGAAAAAAAATTGTTTGGAGGAAAGAAAAATTCAAAGTTGTCGCGCCTTACCGCTGCTCCTGAGATCATGTTGTCAAATCACAGTTTTAGCTATGCCAATGAGGTACTTACTACAAACGACCAGACAGGCGATCCTTATTCAAGAATAGATGTGAAGTACAGCCAATCCAGGTTAGATCTTAATGGATTGGTTCAATACCAGCTGAAAGAATCGACCATCAACCCATACATAATGGCCGGGCCCGGCATCAGTTATCTCATGAAGACAGATGCAGAAATGGAAACGCAATTTCCCTTTGAAGGCAGCGTAGTGACAGGACCCAGCGTAGATGTAACCGACACGTTCAATGCGCTTGATTATACTGCCATAGCAGGCGCTGGCCTCAAATTCAAGTTTGGAGAGATTTACCTTGCCGCGGATATCCGGTATAAATACGGACTCACCAACTTGATAAATAAATCTTCCAGGAGTAATTCGGAAGCGACATTTGATTATGGATCAGTACCCAACGACATGCGGCAGAGCAGTGTTATTGTAAATATTGGGTTTACCTGGCCTTATTTTAACCCTAAGAAACTGGGCAACTAGGTATGAAGAAACTAATAATCATCTCCCTGATTGCCTGCATGGGCTGCCTCAAAGAGGAAAATACAGACCTTGGATTACCTGACACTTTTGTCAAGTATTTTAATGGTGGTTTCAATGATGAAGCACAGGACATTAAGATTACAAATGACGGTGGATATTTAATGCTGGCCACAACAACAGTAAGGGTTAATGAAGTTACCGCGCCTTACTACAAGATTAAGATCATTAAGACGGATCGATACGGCAACCAGGTTTGGCAAAAAATATATCCGCCCTATGGACCTGTGGCGGCCAGTGGAGAAGTTCGAATTGATTCCGTAAGCTTTAGAGGACGCTCCCTGGCCATTATACGGGATGCCGCAGGCTTGGAAACCGGTTACGTTGTAGTCGGAGACAGCATTCATGCAAGAGCCAATGCCCAATCTCATCTCCTCATTATGCTTACCGACATCAATGGAGACAGCGTTAAAGCAAAAACACTAAAACCCAGTTTCGCGGTTCAGGGCAAAGGAGTTGTGGTTAATCCTAATGGATCGTACACGGTATTGGGGGCAGCCTCCAATCCCGCGAGCACCAAAAACATGTACCTCGCTGAGGTTAAGGATACGCTCAATACACTCGCGCTAAAATGGCAAAGAACGCATGGTGCAGGTGAGTCTCAGTTGGCCAACCGATTATATCGCGATAATTCAAACGCATACTACTGGGCTGGCACCGTGATCAAACAAGGGCCTTCTGAAATTCGGTTTCTCAAAACACCCGGTGATTCTGAAAATACCCTCTTCGATCTGGAAATCGGTGAGCCTGGATTCAGCGAAACCGCCAACGACTTATGTACCTATGGATTTGGTTTTGCTGTAACAGGCACTTCCAACCAAAATGGTGACGATGATATTTTATTTGTCAGATTGGCTGAAGATGGTCGAGAATTAGAATCAAGTGTATATGGTTTTCCCAATCAATCAGAAATTGGGTTGGCGGTGTGCCAGGCGCGCGATGGTGGGCTGGTGCTTCTTGGCTCAGTGAACACACATATTCCGGATGGCAGCACTACACAAATAGGCCGGGGAGGAAGAGACTATTACTTAATCAAAATCAACGCGTTTGGTGATGAAGAATGGAGCCGGGTGTTTGGCAGCAAGAATGACGACATCGGAGCGAAAGTGCTTACCAATGCAGATGGTTCTTATGTGATCTTTGGCACAACACTGTGGGGTGGATTACGCACATTGTCTCTGATCAAAACGGATACAAAAGGAAATATCGAATAGGTTCCTATTCGAAATTAATAAACCTGGTTTCAATCGCGTAAGCGACTGGAATGCTATGCTTATATAAATGAGAATAACTGGCTTTAGTTATGAATAGAATATTACTTTCAGTTGCATTTCTTTTTGGATCGTGGGTTAGTTATGCGCAGCCTACTACACAGGCTAACAACATTATAATCAGTCCGATTAGCGGGCAAACGAGTCAGTTGAAATTTGACTGGGCCTCCGGAACCGGCACCAACAAGGTAATCGTAGTCATACGAGATGGTACCGCTCAATTCTCACCGGCTAATAACACCACCTATGCCCCCAACAATGATTATGGGGCAGGAACTGACATAAAAACAGGAGGCACAGGGATAGCCAAATGTGTATTTAACAATACCAGTAGCATTGGAACGGTTGATGTCCTGAACTTAACTCCCGGAAACGAATACATCCTTCAGATCTTTGAATACACAGGGACCGCAGGTTCAGAGTTATACAATCGTTCTCAAGCCACAAATAATCCAAGGATTTTAAGATATTATACCGCTGCATCGACCACATGGACTAAGCCATCTGGAGTTCGTTTCGTGACCGCCCAGGTTTGGGGTGGTGGTGGTGGTGGTGGTGGAACCAATGACGCTGACGATGGCGCTGGTGGGGGTGGCGGTGGCGCCTACAGTACAGCACTGGTAGACGTCACCAGCGCAGGAAGTTTTACGGTCACCGTTGGCCAGGGTGTAACTGGAGGGGTTGGTGATACAGAAGGGACAAATGGTGAAGACTCATGGTTTGGTTCTGCAGCCACGGTAATGGCCAAAGGTGGAAGAGGTGGATTCAGATCTGATCCTGCTGGGGGTGATGGTGGACCCGGAGGGCTCGCCAGCTCAAGCATTGGTACCTCAAAATTTGACGGGGGCGATGGCGGAAAAGGCCGAGACAATCCCAACGGAAGAGGTGGACCTGGAGGTTCATCCGCAGGAATAAGTGCTAATGGAACCGATGCTCCTACAACTTGGAGCACAGTTACTGCTGGTGCCCCCCCTGCGGGAGGTGGAAAAGGCGGTGATGGTGGATTGGAAGACAATGATGGCACAGCCGGATTGTTCCCAGGTGGAGGCGGTGGTGGATCCGGTGATAATGGTGGATCCGGTGACCAAAATGGGGGTAGCGGAGCTGGTGGTCTCGTCATTGTTTCTTTCACTCATCCAACTATAATCTCTGCAACGCTAAATTACGGTACAGGCGTACTGGTGGTAACCTGCAGTGAAATCATATCGGCAGCAGATCCTACCAAATTTCATATCAATGATGCAACTGGTGTGGATAACGTAAACCTAACTGAGACACCGACCGGTTTTGGAACCAACGTTTTAACTTTTACGCTTACTGAGGCACATAGACTCTCAGCATTAGCATTCAGTGGTGTATCGGGGGGCAATGGCGGAGCTGTCGTCCTGGATGTGGATGCCGGGGGTATTACAAATGCAGCCGGTAATCTGAATCTGATAGATGATAATAATCCGGTGGTAGAAACAGCCGATACCGTGCTGCCAGTATTCTCAGCAACTGCACCTGCTTCCAGTAGTTTAAAAAGTAATACTCAGGTTTCATACACACTTTCTGAGACAATTAGCTCAGGATCCGTTACCTGGACTCAGACTGGAGGAACAGCAGACCCGGGCTCACCACATGTACAGGCTTTGACCGGGTCTGAACTGGCAATTGGCGCACACAACAACATTACCCTTACCAATAATCCAACGCTCGTTCATGGTAGTATATATACAATTACCTTCAATGGAACAGATGCAGCCGGTAATGCGGCAACTACGGTCACGGCTACCAATGTCACTTACGATTTTGTTGTGCCAACCATCACAGCAACTGCCCCAGCATCAAGTGCGCGAGTAAATACCACGCAAGTGTCCTATACCCTATCCGAGACCGTGGCTTCTGGCAGTATTACATGGACCCGCACAGGTGGAACTGCCGATGGAGGATCACCTCATGTGCAAGCGCTGACAGGCTCAGAACTTACCACTGGCGCTCATTCAAATATTACCCTCACCAACAATCCAACACTGGTAAGCGGCACGATTTATACGATGACATTTAATGCTACGGACGCTGCAGGCAATGCTGCCACCACTGTTACCAACATCAACATCACGTTTGACACTACTGCTCCCGTATTTTCTGCTACTGTCCCAACCAACGGAAGTTATAGGAATACCACACAGGTTTCATACACTTTGTCTGAAACGCTGGCATCAGGTACTATAACCTGGACCCGAACCACTGGCACAGCAGACGCAGGCTCGCCTCATGCGCAAGCATTGACTGGAACTGAACTTAATTCCGGAGCTCACAATAACATCACGCTGTCCAACAATCCTACATTGGTCGATGGAACGGTTTATACCGTAACCTTTAACGGAACTGATCTGGCCACCAATCCTGCTACGACAGTCACAGCGACCAACGTTACTTTTGATACATCCGCTCCAGTCATCTCTGCTACAGCACCGGCTTCAAGTTCATTTGTTAACAATACCCAAGTTTCCTATACACTATCTGAAGCTGCTTCCTCAGGAACCATTACCTGGACAAGAACGGGTGGTACAGCTGATCCAGGTTCACCCAGGGTACAAGCATTGACAGGTACCGAACTTAACAGCGGAGTACACAATAACATTACACTAACGAATAATCCGGCCCTGGTCAGTGGAACCATTTATACCATGACATATAATGTCAACGATCTGGCTGGCAACCCTGCAACCACCATTACTAATACGAATATCACATTTGATAATACGGCTCCCGTATTCTCAGCGACAGCACCTGCCTCCAGTAGTTTCATCAACACAACACAGGTTTCCTATACCTTGACTGAGAACATTGCTTCCGGATCCATCACTTGGACTAGAACTGGAGGAACTGCTGATGGAGGATCTCCGCACATACAAGCGTTGACCGGTACTGAATTGAATGCCGGCCCACATACTAATATCACCCTTACCAATAATCCAACCTTGGTGAGCGGGGCAATTTACTCCATATCATTCAATGGAACGGATGCTGCAGGGAATGTGGCAACAACGGTCACGGCTACGAATGTTACCTTCGACAATGCTCCACCAGTTATATCAGCAACCGCCCCTACTTCTGGTTCTTCTGTTGCCACTACTCAGGTTTCTTATAACCTTTCCGAAGCAGTGGCCTCTGGAACAATAACCTGGACGCGGACCGGTGGAACGGCCGATCCCGGTTCTCCTCATGTGCAGGCACTTGCCGGAACTGAATTGAATTCGGGCCCACATAACAACATCATCCTTACCAACAATCCATCATTGGTAAACGGAACAGTCTATACCATGACTTTTAATGCCACAGATGCCGCTGGAAACGCGGCTGTAACAGTGACCAATACAAACATCACTTTCGAAACAGCTTCATTCAGTTCTATACGATTGGATTCCTCCCCGATTCCCATCAGTTCTTTGATGGACAATAATGGCGCAAGTGCCAATGTAATGCAGTTCACTATTTTTGATGACGGGCAGGATCCAATTGCTCCTAATGTGATGAGCCTGCATCCAAATGGAGTCGAGGAAGAGACGATCACATTTACGCTAAGAGCTGAGTTAACTTTGGCAGAAGGCGCTTTTGTTTCTGGATTTACATCAAGTACTGGTTCAGTGGTTGATGCCCGCTACTCAGACAAAGGAGGCTCGAATATCATTACATTGACCAGCAACGCCAATGGGGTATGGAATTCGTCCACCACCATTAGCTATAATTCCGCCTTAGGAAATGCAGTATTCGTGATTCCATCAGGTCTAGGGAAAATGCAATCAATCGATGCGCATTCAGTCGTTCAGGTAGCCGATGTTTCGCAATTTTACAATTCACCAGGTTCATTTTTGTTTGCAGTTCCGGCTGGTGTTACGCGAGTTACCGTTGAGGCATGGGGTGCAGGTGGATCAGGTGGAGGGTTCGTGAACGCTTTTGCGGGCGGTGGTGGTGGTGGCGGTGGTGCATACAGCCGCTCTTTGGTAACTGTTGTTCCAGGAAATAATTACTCCGTAGATGTTGGTCTTGGGGGACTTGGTATAGTTAATACAAATGGTCTGGCTGGTGGATTAAGCGCCTTCGGGGGATCATTGGTACTTGCGCGTGGGGGCAATGGCGGGTTTGGTTCTCATATTCTTACAGGTGGATCTGGAGGATTCTTCGGTTCAGGAATTGGTAGCGTCAGATTCTCTGGTGGTAGTGGAGGAACCGGAGGTGTAGTTCCTCCATTTGGCACGGCTGCAGGAGGTGGTGGTGGATCATCTGCAGGAAACAGTGCCAACGGAAATCCAGGTAATAATTCTCCAGGTTGCTGTGTGGCACTTGGTGGCAGTGCACCTCCAGGTGGAGGAAATGGTGGACATGGTTTTGACTTCGGTGCGAATCCAGGCATTTTCCCTGGAGGTGGCGGTGGCGGAACCGGAGGTAATGGTTTTCTAAGTGGAGCCGGAGCAAATGGCCGCGTAATCGTTACCTATTCACTGCCCGCTGGTGGTGGAACATCCGACTGGGCTGCAGACAATGCGCCATTCAAATTCACCGACCTCGTCATTACACAAGGAGCCGGCAACAGTGCTGCCCTGTCTAATTGGACAGATATTATTGCTGGCGCAGAATTATTCGATGGTACCAATACGGTAACCGGAACCGTTAATGCATCCAACATTACCTTTTCATCCATACCATCTACGACAAGTGGCAACTTGGGATACATTGACGATGCGACAGTGGCTGTATCAACTAAAACGTACACGTTAAAAGTTTGGCTGCGAAACAATTTGAATAACACACTGGCCGGAACCGTGGATGGTCTTAACCTTGCCTTCCGGCTCGATCCCTCTGTTTCCGCCAATCTGGTTTACGACAACACCAGTGGAGGTTTGCTTAGTAGCGCGCTGGTAGCAACACATCCTGCACTAGAATCCGGAGCCAATCAAATTGATGTAGTAGCCAGTAAGCTGGTTTATAATACCCCCGGTACTGCTCCTACTAACACCAACCCGCAGCCTCAGATCGGTGTACTTACGCCTTTCTCGGCAAACATTGCCGGACAAGATCCCGAAGTATATGCATTGGATGCCAATAACAACCGCGACCTGGGATACAATAACTTGGCCACCATCAGCAATAACCCACAGAATTTCGGCCAGTCAATTACCAGCGCATCCTTCATCAACGGAAGGTTGGCGTTAAACCCCTTTTTCTTTACTACCGGATCTACATCAGTAATGAACACTCAAATTATCGTGACCGGTGGGGGCGTTCCTGTGGTAACACCTGCCACCAGTACCAACGTAGCTTCTTTCATCACCAGCTTGACAACCATTGCTCCAGGAATAGCCGTTGAGCCCCCAACCATTTCTTCGATGGGAACCGCACTTGGTGGTGCTGTTTTTCCGCAGCAAAATGCAATACAAAATTTTGACTTCATCATCACGGACGACAACGGGGCTGATGCAACCACCTTTGCCAACAACGATGGATTGCCCACCCGGTTTACTCAATTGGTAATCGGTCAGGGAGCAGGCAACGATCCTCTTCTCGGAACCTGGACGGATGCCATAGCAGCTGCTCAACTAAGTGATGGCGTCTCGAATGTGACTGGAACCATTGGCGCCAGCACCATCACATTTGGACCACTGTCAGAGTCACCAGGTACTTTTGGCTACATCGCAGATGGTGCCAGCAAAACATATCGGCTAACTATTGCACTGAAAACAGACCTATCCAATCCCAATGCCGGCTTGCCGGATATTATCGATAATAAGGATTTTGTGTTTGACATCACTACCGGAGATGTCACATTGAATGTTACCCCAAGCATCACCAGCTTCATCCAAAGTGCGCAAGCAGTTGACTCCGGAAACGGAAACAATACGGTGAGCGTGGGTGCTACAAAGCTTGACTTTACCACCCAGTGGACAGCACTGGCCGACCAGGATTATGATGCTCCGCTGATCCCTTCTACCCTGCAGGCAAAGGCGCATGATGCCAACAACAATCTAGACCTGGATTGGAACACCGGAAATGGTAAGTCGGGTACAGTGCAAACGGCTATCCCGGGTACCTATCCACTAAATAATGCCACGGTTACGCTTAACGATGGTGTATTTGATTTCGATAATGCTATTGCTGTATCAAGTGGTGGAAACGGTGCGGACAATGCCTTAACAAACCTTGTACTCTCAAGTACCGGACTAACTAATGGAATAAGTAACACCTTCAGACTTAATTATTCCAATGCCAGTGATATTATTAAGGATGTAGCTCTCACCTACCCGACTAACATTCTCTATGCTTCCGTAGCAAATCAAGCTACCAACATTACAGCCAGTGACGGGTCAACGGGAACCGTTCTTGAGCGCTTTAAGGTAAGAGATGGAGGTGGAACCACTGATGCCGATGGCACGGATACAAAATTATCCAGCGTTACATTACGAATTACCAACTGGCAGTATCTGCGCAAATTGGCGTTGTACGATGGTGTTTCCACAGAGCTGGGTGAGATTGACGTAGCCGCTTCCGCATTCAACATTACAGGCACCACTCCGGGGAGCACCGCAGATGTGACCTTCTCTGGCATCACAGGATTTTCTGCACCTGATGGTCCTCCTCGCGAAAAGAGCTTTGAAGTTGTGGCAAGTTTTAGGGCCACAAGTGTAGCTGACAATGAAGTGATCTCATTCCAGGTGATGTCGGTAGCTGCTCAAAGTGCAAGCTCTCAATTTGCTAACCCCAATCCAGCTGGAATCGTAAGCACTGCCACTGGAGATCAGAATAAAATTGAGGTGGTGGCCACACAGATTATTTTTACTACACCAGCTAACGCGAGTATCAGTACCAATCTGACTCCTCAGGTCACAGTTGCAGCCAGAGATGCTTTTTCAAATCTTGATTCAGATTATAATGGCACCATTACAGCCACCGATAAT
Source organism: uncultured Ohtaekwangia sp. (assembly GCA_964395905.1). GTDB lineage: Bacteria > Bacteroidota > Bacteroidia > Cytophagales > Cyclobacteriaceae > ELB16-189. Next base: position 4,040 of record CAYNCP010000007.1, on the reverse strand, counting down.
ACTGACAATACTAACTTTACCACCATCAATGATCCAACTGGAGCATTTGCGGGTGGACTCAAATCCTACCCTGTCAATTTTCAGTTCACAGCTGGAGATGGTACCGTTCAACTAACCATGAACGCAGGTCCGGGTTCAGGTGGAGGTGTAAATGCAGGAGCGATCACCGGTATTTCGAATGTCATCAGTGTATTGTCTTCTTATGAATCTACGCTCAGTTCCATTGCCACCGCGCAAGACATCGACTACGTCAATTTCCAGGCGACTAACATTACTGGATCCAGCGATGGATACATACTTGACGTACTGCAATTGGCTGATGGTGGGTTTGACTTATTTGATGTGGATGGAGCACCCACGGTGCTGGATGATTTGACCATTGGTATCAGCAACCCAATGGCGATCAGGAAAATAGCCATTTATTCGCAGAACCCGGATACACCATTGATACTTAGTGAAATTGATGAACAGGCCAATGGAGCGATTACCGTAGTTAATGGCTATGGCACCATTACATTCACCAATCTCAATATTTCAGCTCCGGATAATGATGACATCAACGTCCTTGTGCTTGCCACTTTCGACAATACGGTCGCGAACATAACAGACGGTGATTTTGTTCAGGTCGTTGTGCTAGGCGCCACATTGAATACGGGAAGTAAGTTTGCGCCAGATGCTGCACAAACGGGTTCCATTGGAGGTATTCAAACTTCCATTAATTCACCATTCACTTTACCAGAGGCAACCGCTTCGGTTACAGTAGGTTCCAAGGGTCCGCTCAAGAGGATGCAGGTAGTGGCCACAAGCCTGGATTTTACTACCCAGGCTTCTGCATTTGCAGGTACTAATGAACCCGTAGGACCATCCTATGCTGCACCAGGTTTACCTACAACCAGTGCAGCTATAGTAGAAGCACGTGATAAGTTCGCCCTGTTGGATACTGATTTTACTACTACCACTGCAGCTGTAACAATCACCACCAATGAGGGAGAAAACATTTCGTCTCCGGCAGGTTTTGCAAACGGTGTTCTGAATCTGGACGGATTGATATATACTGTGGCTGGAAACGGAACATTAAGAGTGCAGGCCAATGGGGTGGACAGTGCCAACCCTCCACCAGCCAATACCTCTGCCATCCCTGGGCAGTTGGTAAACGTGATTAATGTTACAGCAACAATAGCCACTAACGGTGTATTGACTACAACTAACATTAAAGGTGGTTCAGTTAATCAAGTAATTTTTGGTGTCACGTTTACACCAGATAACAACTCCCAGACAATAGCAGAACCATCGCTTAATAAGTTTATTTTCACGTTTGACAAACCGTATGAAAAACCCGGTGGTCCAATTTTTAAGAACTTTGATGTAAGAGAATCAACAAGCGCAAGCTTTGCAGGATCGACAACAGTTACGCTGACAGGTGCCACCATTACTAAAGGCAATAGCGGAGCCAATCCTGGCGAGTTTGATCAGGTGATTGTGGATTGGGGGTTGAATCCCCCAAGACCATTGTATGATGGCAGTGGCAATGCAGCGCCAAAATCTTACTTCCTGGTTGCCGATGCAGACGCAACAGCCAGTATCAGCACGCCAACCCTTACGCCTGCATTAATCGATGCGGGATATGGTTCTCCCAAAGACGATAACATTATTACTACTCATGGAACAGCCGTTGCACAAGGTGGAGCCGTTGTAGGACAAACTTATCAATTTGCTTCCACCAGACCTCCGGTACTTCTGGCGGGAGCCAGCAATCCATTCAGCGGTCAATTGAATGTGGACCCAACAACCACATCCATTTTTCTAAGGTTTGATGTAGAGGTGATCTCATTGGATGGCAAGGCAGAGTTATTCAACAGGGCGACCAATACGAAGGTAGCTGACCTTATAGCCGTTGCTTCAGCTACGTATGATCCGATGAATCCAGGTATTTTTACCACGACCGCTAATCCTATTGAATTCACAATTCAATTTCTCCCAGGATTTTCGTTTGTGGCTGATGAAGTTTACTATGTTACCATTAAGAAAGGAAGTTTTGACAACGCAGCAAATAGCGGTCAGGGAATTTCCGACAGCGGATTGAATTATTATGGGGGTATTTCATCCAATGGAACCTATTATTTTAAAATTTCAAGCCAGAACCCACCCAACCTGATTAATGCGTCTCTTGGTTCGCCCCCATTCTTCAATCAAAAGATTGGAACGTTCACTACGGAATTTGATCAGCGAGGAACAGCCTATTACATGGTGTTGACAGCAGGCTCGCCAGCACCCTCCACTTCCCAAATAGAATTTCCTGGCACATATGGTATACCCGCCAACATCAGAGCCAATGGAAATTATGCCATCAATCAGATCAACACCGCTCAAACGGTCACTTTTGCGGCTTCACCACAATTGAATACAAGTACCACGTACGACATTTGGGTCTTTGCAAAAAATGACGCTCTCCCTGTACCGATAGCTGCTTCCGCCCCTTATGGGGGAATAGGTGCCTCATTTGCCATTGGCGGAGCTGGACCTACTTTAAGTTTCACCGTTCCGGCAAGTCCTCCAAATAGTTATGTTCCTAACTATTCGCTGTGCCCGGATAGCTTTGTAAATCTTTCTGCACCCATTATACTTGGAGAAACCAATCCGGGGGACTGGTCTTCCGCATCACCACAGGATTTTTACATTTTGTTGCCAACTGGTTATGTATTTGACACCAGTCATCCTACCAACTTCTTGCCTACCGTGCAGTTGATTGGAAATGACTTTGGTGGTTCCTCAAATGTAAATTTCATCAATAGTACACTGGTACATGTGACATTCAATAATAATGGCGCAACCAGCAATGACATTCTGATCATCAAAGATTTAAGAATCAGGGGCATTTCAGAAAGCAATCCAGGTACAATTAGAAAGTTTGCTGGCACGAACATGCTAGGTTCAAATCCTGTATTGGCTAATATTTCACTTTTTCCGGCAGATGTTCAGAAGTTTATCAACAGCTTTGCCCAGGACAATCCATTTGTGGCGCTTACGGCCAGTGGATCTTTGGAGGTAGCAGCCATCCCAGACAATTATATTGATCTTGACCCGCTCATCCCTGGATCGGTGCGTCTTTTACCTCAAATACAGGCAGCCAATGACTATGGAGCCAGCTTCTTTACAGGAACTGGCGTTACCGATGACAAGTTGACCTTGAGTGCCGTTGCCTTAAACTCAGCTTTTGATATTACCATGTTTCATTCCGATCCAAATGGATGCCTTTCTGAAACCAGTGTACAATATCTGGTTTATGATCACCGTAGTCCCATATCTCCGGAATTAGGATCCTCCTATCTGCCGCCATCACCATTGGCGGGCACACAACAGGCCATCAGCAATCCTAATTTTAATCCGAATGTCGCAAGCCCGGCACCTGGTGCAGTGTTTACTTATGGCCCGCTTTCTCCATCGGGACCAAACCGTATCAACGTAAACGATCTCGCTGGTTACAAGCTCATTCAGTTAGATGCTGATCTTCCATTTAATGATGCTGGTCAAATAATGAACGATAACGTTGGATCTGAGGATTGGTCAACGGTCGTGAACAGTATTCCTGAAGAAGTTCACTCCATTCCTACAACTGATATCCCAAGCACTGCGGTAAACAACAATGCTTATAGGGAATACCAGTGGGATTATTCAAGAATATTAAATGCCAAATATGACAACCATGTTACCATAGACCCTTACGATAATTTCAGAAAGACAACTACGAACCCAACGCTCGGAACGTACACCTATTGGGAAGGCGGTTCTTTGGGTAAGGTAGAGTTTACCGGACTATTCCAAAGCACGGCCGATTTTACGGTCGTGATCCCATTCCGTCAAAATGTGGAAATATTTCTTCCAGCCATTCCGGTCATCTTAATTGGATCCACTAATCAATCGGCATCCGACATGAATGACTTAACAACGAATACTTTATCCGGTAATACACCTCAAGGTCATTTAAAACTATTCCAGTACCCTGGGGGCACCAACCCCGGAACAGCCGTATTTTGTGAAGC
>CAYNCP010000006.1:0-96685 GCA_964395905.1 uncultured Ohtaekwangia sp. | reverse complement strand
AGCCAACCCAAAACACCTCAAGGAAGCCAAACCTAAAGGTGACTACATGGTGTTTAACGGACCGGAAGGAGATTTTACTGACGAAGTGCTTGCCCAGGCCTTCAAAATTGTTTTTGAAAAAATATCTTTGGGGAGGAATACCCTGCGAACCGAAACGGCAGGGGTGGCGGCATGCCATATTCTGAACCTAATCAATGAATAATCCTTACAACGAAAAGGAATTCCAATTAAATTAGCTTCCCAGAAAAAATTGATGAACTCCAAAGAAGCAAAAAAAGAGATTGATCGGTTGACCGGGTTGATCAATCACCATAATGATCTTTATTATCAAAAGCATAAAACCGAAATCTCGGATTATGAATTTGATCAACTGCTCAATCAGCTGATACAGCTGGAGGCACAATTCCCTGAACTCAAACTTCCCGACTCCCCTACCCAGCGAGTCGGAGGAGGTATTACTAAAAACTTTGAAACCGTTGTGCACAAGTATCCCATGCTTAGCCTGGGCAATACTTATTCCAGAGAAGAACTTGTTGACTTTGACAAGCGTGTATTGAAAGGTCTTGGCAGTGATGATTATGAGTATTTCTGCGAATTGAAATTTGATGGCGTTTCTATTTCATTAATCTATGAAGATGGTGTACTCACCAAAGGCATTACACGGGGCGATGGCGTGCGGGGCGATGATGTAACCACCAATGTAAAAACCATACGCAGCATTCCACTGCGGATAAAGGCTAAAAATATTCCAAAGATTTTCGAGGTGAGAGGTGAAGTGTTTCTTTCCAGATCAGCCTTCAAACAGTTGAACAAAGAACGGGAGGACATTGGAGAGGAGGTTTATGCCAATGCCCGAAACACCGCATCGGGCACATTGAAGATGCAAAACTCAGGTGAAGTAGCGCGAAGAAAATTGGATTGCTACGTGTACTATCTGCTTGGTGAAAACCTCGGTATGGAAACACATTCAGCGTCCATTTCGTGTTTGGAAGAATGGGGCTTCAACGTCTCCCCTACCTATGCCAGCGTCAAGAACATTGATCAGGTATTTGACTACATCACCAAATGGGAAAAGAAGAGATTGGACTTGCCGCTGGAAACTGATGGCGTGGTACTCAAGGTCAACAATCTGCTTCACCAAAGAAAGCTGGGCTTTACAGCCAAAAGCCCCAGGTGGGCCATCTCTTATAAATACAAACCAGAAAGTCAAAGCACCCAGCTCAAGTCGGTGACTTACCAGGTGGGACGCACCGGAGCGATTACTCCAGTGGCAGAATTGCAACCCATCCAACTTTCCGGCACCACTGTGAAAAGAGCCTCACTGCACAATGCCAACGAGATCGAACGTCTTGACTTAAGGCTTGGCGATTATGTGTTTGTAGAAAAAGGAGGTGAAATAATTCCAAAAGTTACTTCCGTGGACCTGTCGAGGAGAGATAAGAAAAGCAAACCGATTGTTTATATTTCTCATTGCCCCGAATGTGGCACCAAGCTCATTCGTCATGAAGGCGAAGCGGCCCACTATTGTCCCAATGAAAAGGGCTGTCCACCTCAAATCACCGGCAGGATTGAGCATTTCATTCAGCGCAAAGCCATGGACATTGATTCATTGGGTGAAAAAACCATAGGCCAACTCTATCAACTTGATCTGGTCAAGTCTCCAGCGGATTTATACGCGCTCACCAAAAAGGACCTGGAAAGACTGGATGGTTTTAAGGATTTATCCATCAGCAACTTGCTCTCAGGCATAGATAAATCAAAGGAGGCTCCGTTTGAGGCCGTACTTTTTGCCCTCGGCATCAGGTACGTAGGTAAAACCGTGGCCGAAAAACTTGCCAATCACTTCAAGAGCATGGCCGCCCTCTCCACTGCTTCGTATGACCAATTGCTGGAGGCACCTGAAGTGGGCGAGAAAATTGCAGCCAGTATCGTATCCTATTTTAAAGATAAGGCCAATCAGAAAGAAATCAGCAAACTGCAAAAGGCCGGTCTCCAATTCACTTTGAAAGAAAAAGAGCGAACCATTTTATCCAACTCGTTTGACAATAAATCATTTGTGATCTCCGGAGTATTTGACAAATACGGAAGAGATGAGTTAAAGGAAATCATCTTAGCTCACGGGGGCCGCGTACTGTCGGGTGTTTCAGGCCAACTTGATTACCTGTTGGCCGGTGAAAACATGGGGCCTGCCAAAAGACAAAAGGCGGAGAAACTTGGCGTAAAGATAATTTCTGAACAGGATTTTGAACAGATGCTGTGAGATTTTGACTATTTGGCAGAAATGGTGAATTTGCATGCCAGTCTATAAAGGTTAACAGCTTGTTTAAAAACAAATTCCTGCATTATCGCACCAGCTCTGCATTAAAAAAGAATGACAGTCTGCGCACGAGCCTGCCTTACCATCAGGCCAAATCCATAGGCATTCTGTTTAGTGTGGAAGACAAACAAAAGCATGATGCTGTAAAGGAGTTTATCAAACAACTGCAACATGACGGCAAGAAAGTGATGGTGCTGGAATATTTGCCAAAGCAAAAAGATAATTACGAATTTCTGTTCGACTTTTTTACCATCAAAGACTTGACCTTTTGGGGCAAGATAGAATCCCCTGACGCAGACAAATTCATAGAGACTCCTTTTGACTACCTGTACTGCATAGACAACGACTCCAATCCACTCATCCTTCATGTACTGGCACGAAGCAAAGCCAGGTGCAGAATTGGTAAGTTTACTCAGCAGTACAATTCTTTTTTTGAATTAATGATCGAACAAAACGGTTCCGTCAAAAATCTGATTGAGAACATGTATCGGTATACCAAACAATTACGGTGATTTCTACTTGAATGGTAGAACGAAAAGAAGCGGGCATGAAAAATTTTAGAGGCACTGGTGTAGCGCTGGTAACACCCTTTTTAAAAAGCAGGCAAATTGATTTTGCCGGCCTGGAAAGACTACTCCTTCATACTGCAAAAGGGGTGGACTATTATGTAGTTATGGGCACCACTGGTGAATCCGCAACTTTAGACACCGCGGAAAAATTCAGCGTACTTGAATTTGTAAAAGCGCATAATCCAAAAAAACTCCCCATTGTTTTTGGGATTGGCGGCAACCATACAGCCCAGGTGGTGGAGACCATTAATAAATCCAACCTGAAGGGCGTGGACGCATTGCTGTCAGTGAGTCCATACTACAACAAACCTTCTCAGGAAGGAATATTTCAGCACTTTAAAGAGGTAGCAAAGGCAAGCCCCCTGCCTGTTATACTTTACAATGTACCAGGAAGAACAGCGTCAAATATCGCTGCTTCCACCACCTTGCGCCTTGCTGATATACCCAACATTATAGGTGTAAAAGAAGCCTCGGGCAACCTGGAGCAGTGCATGAATATTTGCAGAAAGAAGACCAAAGACTTTGGGCTTATCTCAGGAGATGATTTGCTCACCTCCTCGTTCTATGCAATGGGTGGTGCTGGTGTTATTTCCGTGTTGGCCAATGCTTTCCCCGAAATTTTTAGAAACATGAAGAATTACGCCCAAAAGGGTGATGCTAATGCTTGTGCGCGTGAACAATTCAAACTGCTAGACATCAACGGACCTATGTATGAAGAAGGTAATCCGGTAGGTGTAAAATTGGTGTTGAAAATGATGGGGATATGCGAGCCTTATACGCGATTGCCGCTGGCTCCTGCTTCGAAGGCTTTAGAGAAGAAGATAGTAAAACTGGCAGCCCCACTAATAAAAGGGAAAGGATAGCCTTTGAAAGCGCTATCCTTTCACATCATTCAGTTTACCAAGAAAAGTAATTACTGAGGTTTATTCTTCAATTGCTGAACTTCAGCCCTGATTGCCTGAGCCAGATTTTTGAGATCCTGCATCCCCTTCCGCACTCTAGTTCCTGCTGCGCTGTTGGCCTTATTGTAGAATTTGTCAGCGTCTGGTTCAATAGAAGCGATCAGTTCTTTAAGCTCTTCAAATTTTCTCATTGTATAGGATGTTTAAATTAATAGATGAATTCCTTACGCCAATTTAATTAAAAACGGCTAAAAACAAGCAATAAACCTATTTTTTAAGATTTTTAACCCCTTTATTAAGCTCCTTTGGTTACAGAAACAAGGGCTTCAGTCTTGTAAAATCCTTCGTCCAACTTGTGTTTTAGGGCAGAAAAGGCGGTCAAAGTCTCCTCCACATCGACCAACGTATGGGCCGCGGTTGGGATGATCCTAAACATGATAACGTCCTTAGGCACAACGGGATAGATCACCACCGAGCAGAAAATGCCATAATTCTCTCTCAGGTCCATGGCCATATTGGCTGCCTCCCCTACGCCACCTTTAAAGAGTACCGGAGTAACTGGCGATTGGGTAGATCCCAAATAAAAACCTCTTTCCTTAAGGCCGCTTTGCATTGCACGGACTATTTTCCACAAATTCTCTTTCAAAGAAGGGTTTGTTCGCAACAACTCCAGTCTTTTCATCCCACCTATCACCAATGGCATAGGTAAGCTTTTGGCAAAAATCTGCGACCTTACGCTATATCTTAAATACTTCAATATTCTTTTTTCACCTGCTACAAAGGCTCCAATGCTTGCCATTGATTTGGCGAATGTTGAGAAGTACAAATCTATCTGATCCTGAACACCCTGCTCCTCTCCAGCCCCCGCTCCTGTCTTGCCCATGGTACCGAATCCGTGTGCATCATCCACAAACAATCTGAAATTGTATCTCTTCTTCAACTCGCATATGCCCTTCAGATCGCCCATATCTCCAGACATTCCGAAGACACCTTCGGTTATCACTAAAATTCCACCCCCGGTTTCATTGGCTATTTTCGTAGCTCTGATCAACTGCTTCTCCAGGTTTTCAATGTTGTTGTGTGGGAATACAAAACGCTTCCCCATATGCAGGCGAACGCCATCAATAATACAGGCATGCGACTCCGCGTCATATACAATCACATCTTTACGATCTACCATGGCATCGATGATGGAAACCACGCCTTGATAGCCATAATTAAGTAGCATGGCATCTTCCTTCTGAACGAAGGAAGCCAACTGCTTTTCAAATTCAAGGTGATTCACAGAGTTGCCCGACATCATTCTGGCTCCCATGGGAGAACCTAATCCATATTGTACCGAAGCTTCTCCATCTACCTTTCTTACTTCCGGATGGTTGGCCAATCCCAGGTAATTATTCAAACTCCAGTTCAAGACTTCCTTGCCATTAAACTTCATCCGGGGTGCTATTTCACCTTCCAATTTGGGAAAGAAAAAATAGTCATCGGGCAAATGTGAATATTTGGCCAATGCTCCGGCCTCCATTTTAAGTTTCTCGAATAAGTCAACCATTTTGTTATGTTCGGTTAAAAAGTGCGGCAAAAATAAAAAAAAAAGTCCACTGTGCATAAACTGCACTAAACTGAACATAAATTACAAATACCTGATAATAAGCCGGTTCGCTTTCTGATATATTTCAACAATCGATTGCACCGATCTCAAAATGGTCATTTCACAATTAATCATTAGCATTGCAATCAGACCTATTCGATAGATGCAGAAAATAGAGAAAATACTAATCGCCAATCGGGGTGAGATTGCCTTGCGCGTAATGCGAAGTGCACGAGAAATGGGTATAGCCACGGTTGCTGTATTCAGTGAAGCCGACCGCAATGCCCTTCATGTTCGCTTTGCCGATGAGGCCGTGTGCATAGGGCCACCGCCATCTTCTGAGTCATACCTCAGGATTGACAAGATCATAGAGGTGGCAAAAAAAACGCAAGCCGATGCGATTCACCCGGGGTACGGCTTTTTGTCTGAGAACAAGACTTTTGCACAAAAGGTCAAAGAAGCTGGACTTATTTTTATAGGTCCATCTCCTGAGTCTATTGAGATCATGGGCAGCAAACTGGCTGCCAAAGCGGCTGTGGCCAAATTTAATGTGCCATTGGTTCCCGGCACCAGTGAACCTATCTCTGATATCACTCGGGCGAAAAAAGTAGCCGCAGAAATCGGCTACCCCATTTTAGTAAAGGCCAGCGCAGGAGGCGGAGGCAAAGGCATGCGCATAGTCGAGGGCGAATCGTCATTTGATGAGGGTATGGAGCGCGCCATCAGCGAGGCCACTTCTGCATTTGGAGATGGATCCGTATTTATAGAAAAATACGTGAGCTCACCACGCCATATTGAGTTCCAGATTTTTGGCGATCAACATGGCAATACGGTCCATCTTTTTGAAAGAGAATGTTCCATTCAAAGAAGGCACCAAAAAGTAATTGAAGAAGCGCCATCCGCCATCCTGACTCCAGCGTTGAGGGCATCCATGGGAGAAGCAGCCATCAATGTAGCCAAATCCTGCGGCTACTGTGGTGCTGGCACGGTAGAGTTTATCATGGATGAAGAAAAGAATTTCTACTTTTTGGAAATGAACACAAGACTTCAGGTAGAACATCCTGTGACAGAAGAAATAACCGGTTTAGATCTGGTGAAACTGCAAATCAGAATTGCCCAGGGCGAGCCGATACCGTTTAAGCAGGAAGACCTTAGCATTCACGGGCACGCGATTGAGGTACGCGTTTATGCAGAGGACCCTTCCAATAACTTTTTGCCAGACATAGGCATGCTTCAAACTTACAACAGACCCCAGGGGCACGGCATCAGAGTAGACGATGGATTTGAAAAAGGCATGTCCATCCCTTTTTATTACGATCCCATGATTGCCAAAATGATTTGCCATGCAAACAACAGGGATGCAGCCATCGCCAAAATGATACGCGCCATTGACGATTATGAAATTACCGGAATTGAAACCACTTTAGGGTTCTGTAAATATGTAATGCAACACGATGCATTCAAGTCTGGAAATTTTGATACCAAATTTGTAGAGAAATATTTTACGCCTGACGCATTGGCATCCAAGTCAATGGAAGATGAAGAACAATTGGCCTCACTGCTGGCCGGCTACTTGGTGGGACAATCGCAGTCGAGAACCACCGCCTCAACTTCCAATTCATCTTCCAGCAAGTGGAGAAAAAATCGCTTGTAATCCCATGGCAGAAATAAAACCAATTCGGGCATGGCGTTACAAAGATGCACTGGCCAAATCAATTGACTCGCTTACCTCGCCATTGTTTGATGTGGTTTCTGAGAAGCAAAGAAAAGTGCTCTACCAAAATCCGAACAACAGCATACATGTTTCTGTACCACTTGGTGACAATCCTGCAGAAGTCGCCTTACGGAAACTTGTACAGTGGAAACGCGATGGCGTGATTGTACAGGATAAGCTACCAGGCATATATGTCTATTATCAGTACTTTACACTTGCAGGATCGACAAAGGAATTTTGTCGCAAAGGATTTATCGCTCACATCAGGACCTATGATTGGAAAGAAAATGTGATCCTACGCCATGAAAATACCATGCCCAAGGCGGTGAATGACCGAATTGAATTGCTGGACAAGCTTCAAATTCATGCCAGCCCCACCCATGGACTTTACACGGATGAAACACACCAACTGGAGAAATACATGGATGAAGCCATTCTTGATCCCATCTACGAGACGGAAGACTACCAGGGTGCTCGCGATGTGCTTGGCGTAATACACGATGCCCAAGTCATCCGTCATTTCATCCATTTAATTGCAGACAAAAAGATTATTCTTGCTGATGGTCATCATCGCTATGAAGGGTCCATTGCCTATAAAAAACAACAAATAGAAAATAATCCCAATCATACCGGCAAGGAAGGCTATAATTTTCATCTCATGTATTTTACCAATACTGAATCTGATGATTTGAGAATACTACCCACGCATCGGTTGATTAAAGACCTGTCTGGGTTTGATGAGAAAAAACTGCTTGAACAATTCGCGGAGGATTTTATTATCAAACCGGTGGAAGATGCCCATACCATCAACGAGATCATTCTTGGAAAGAAGTGGGCCTTCGGTCTCTTGTTTAAAGACAGTGCCGTAAAAGTAAGGCTGAAGCCGGAAGCTTTTTACAAAATGAAATGGGCATTTCCGGATGTGGTTAAAGAATTGGACTTAACGGTACTCCATTATTTTATCATTGAAAAAATATTAGGTATCCCAGGTAGAGATCAGACCAAATCTGAAAACATTGAGTTTGACAGAAGTTTTTCCGATTGCCTGGCCAAGGTCATAAAAGGGGAAGCCCAGTTTGCCATCATTACACAGGAAATTTCCATTGCAGATGTTAAAGCCGTGTGCGACAGTGGCTACACCATGCCACAAAAGTCAACCTATTTCTATCCCAAGGTAATTTGTGGTTTTTTGTTTAGCTCCATAAAAGAAGATGAATTTCAAACGGCCCCTTATACTGGCTTCTAAAAGTCCGCGAAGGCAATACCTGATGCGCGAGCTGGGATACAATTTCGCGGTGCAGCGTCCGTATGGAGACGAATCCTTCGATTCTGAAATGCCATGTGAAGATGTGCCTAAGTACCTGGCCAGAAAAAAAGCCCAATCAATTGATCAGGTCAGTGACGAGGTGGTACTGACCTCCGACACCGTGGTGATTTTAAATAATCAAATCCTCAACAAACCGGCCAACCGAAGTGAAGCCATGGCCATGCTCCACCAGCTTTCCAACCGCACCCACATCGTGATTACCGCAGTATGTGTAAAGGACAGCTCAAAAATGCTTTGTTTTCAGGACCGAACAGAAGTGACTTTTAGAAGATTGGAAAAAGAAGAAATTGAATTGTATGTGGACCAATTTAAACCTTTTGACAAAGCCGGAGCATACGGTGCCCAGGATTGCCTTCCCAGGGGGAGTAACCCGTGTTCGGCAGAAGAAGTAACTTTTCTTGAAAAACTCGGCAAGAAGGACCTGATCGGAAAAACATTCACTGACCCGTCCGTAGGCTCAGGCATGCACGCGATTCAAAAAATCAGTGGTTCGTATTTTAATGTGATGGGACTTCCCATACATAAAGTGTATGAAGCCCTTGAGCATTTTTAACGCACTACTTCCTGATAGACACCCATCACTTCTTCAGCTATTCGAGCTGGCTCAAATTGCTCAACGTGCTTTAACGCCTTTTGAATTTTTTCTTTCCTGTAGTCACTATCAGATCTGAATTTTATGATTTGATCCGCCACTGCACCTGCATCATCCGGATCAACATAAACTCCGTCCGGGCCACCAGCCTCTTCAAGACAAGATCCCGTTGCTGCAATTACTGGGACCTGTGAGTGAATGGCCTCAATGATGGGGATCCCAAATCCTTCAAACCGAGAAGGGTAAACAAAAACTTCTGTCTGCTGATAAATGGCAGGTAGATCCGAAAAGTCTAATTCCCGGATAAAATGAACCCGGGACGCCAGTCCATTTTCATGGATATACTGATCCAATACCTGCTGATAGCTTGTCTGTTTTCCTATCAACACCACCGATATTTCCGATGGCAAATCGGTCAACGCCTTAAGTATTAAAAGGGCATTTTTCCGGGTTTCAAGTGTCCCCACATTAAGAATAAATGGTACGGGCAGTTTATACTTCTTTCTTACCTCCAGTATTGCCTCTGGTGATGCGACCTGTTTAAATATGGAATTACAACCCTGATAAATTACTTTGATTCTGTCTGCTGAAACATGCATAAACGCCTGTAGATCCCTTGACGTTTGCTCACTGATGGCAATGATCTTATCTGCGGAGGTACATGCCCTTTTAAGTTTCTTTTTATAGATGGCAACATCTATTTTCTTGTACAATTCCGGAAAGCGGATAAAAATCAAATCGTGAACGGTCACTACTGTTTTCAATCCTTTTGGCTTGGTCACAGGCAATTCATTGCTTAAGCCATGAAGTACATCGACTCCCTCTCTGAACGCGATATTGCCCAGGTTAACCGATCTCCAGAAACTGCCAAAACCGGAACCCTTTACCCATTTTGGTGGCGTCCGCACCAGTAATTTTGGATTTGTACGAAACTCGTTGGTATCTACGTGAGCTTTTACCTTAGGGCTGTAGAGTGTATAGTGATGATCCTGAAAATGATCCACCATGGCCTTAACTAAAAAACGACTATAGTTGCCAAGTCCGGTGAAATTGTTAAACAGGCGCTTTGCATCGTAACCAATCCTCATCCTGAGATAGCTTTTGAACTGGCAATATAAAAATAAAGCCTCGATCTGTCGAGGCTTTATTGATTGAATGCATTTTGAATTTACTCTTTTTCCTTCTCCTCTTCCTTCTTCTCCATCAGTTTTATTTCATCCCCATCTTTCAGTCGTTTGGATACAACCAGAAAAGGACCAGTTACTACTTCAACCGAATCGGCTATTCCCGATAAAATTTCAATGTTATCATAATCACTTATGCCTGTTTTTACTTCAACCATTTTTGCCTTTCCCCCATCGTTGATGAACACCACAATTTTATCTTCCTGTTTTTGTTGCTTTTTGCTTTCGTCCACTACCTGCCTGCGGTCATCATCATCCTCATCATCATTCCTCTTTTCTTCCGGTTTATTTTTTTCCGGACTCCGTGTAGTTACTGCGGCCAATGGAACTGACAATACATTATTTTTTGTGGCTGTTTGTATCTCTACACTGGCCGTCATCCCTGGACGGAATGGATACCGGTTGCCTTTTATAATCAAGTCTTCATACGAAGACTGTAAAATCAAAATCCTTACTTCAAACTCCGTGATGGCATCGGCAGAAAGTTTTTCCTTTGCTGTGTTAGCAATGTTGGTGACGATACCCGTAAACTTTTTATCGGTAGTGGAATAAGCATCTACTTCTATCGATACGGTATCATTCAGATGTACTCGAACTATATCATTTTCGTTTACATTCACCCGTACTTCCATCACATTCAAATCAGCAATGCGTAACATTTCAGTCCCGGCCATTTGAGCAGTCCCCACTACGCGCTCTCCCTTCTTCACATTTAGTTTAGATACGATACCTGTCATGGGAGCCGCTACAGTTGTTCTTCTTACGTTCTCACGCGCCTCTCTAACGCCAGCCTCTGTACTCTTGACGATGTATTTGGCGGCCTCCAGTGATTGTTTGGCGGATTCAAGATCGTTTTTTGCAATCTTAAAATTTTGCTGTGCGAGCTGCCACTCCGCTTCTGAAATCACCTTCTCATCCCATAATTTCTTTTGCCTGTTAAAATCCTGCTCAGCCCGGATAAAAGTGGCTTCAGATCGCGAGAGTGCGGCTTTTGCTGACTCTACGTTTGCCAATTGCTGGTTGAGAGATGCCTCGGATCTTTCCAACTGACTCAACCAAACATCAGGTCGAATCTTTACCAACACATTCCCAACTTTCACCGAATCACCATCCTCTACATTCAATTCGGTAATCTCTCCGGAAACCTCCGGTGCCAATTTCACTTCCGTTACCGGTTGTACAGTGCCTGAAGCACTTACCTTTTCAGTAATGGTGACCTTCCTGGCCTTGGCTAACTCCACTTCAATTACCTTACCCTTTCCAATCCATCCCTGTTTCTTACCTATTACTAAAAAAATCGCTATGATTGCCACCGCTCCAATAAGGATATAGATAAGCTTATTTGATTTTTGCTTCTTCTTTGCCATGCTTTCGTTTCGATTAAAAGGATTAGTAGTCTATTGGTTTGCCCTGGTAGAAGTCAAGGACTTTCTTTTTGAATATGAAATTGTATTTCGCTCTTGCCAGGTCTGACTTCGCCTGAAAAAGGTCGTTCTCTGAAATCTGATATTCGAAGTAATTGATCGCACCCAGTTCAAATCTTTGCTTGGCCATGCGATAAGCTTCTTCGCGAGCGCTTACCTGTTTAAGCGAAGCAGCATAAGTTTTGGATGCTGCCAGGGCATCGTTGTAGGACGTCTCAATAGTTTGTCTCAATACATTCTTAGTTTCCTGAGCGGTGATGTTGGCCACTTCATGGTTGATAGCTGCACGTTGCACACCCGCGCGGTTTGCCCAACCATTAAATAATGGTATAGAAAGTCCAATACTTGCTTGTTTGAATAGATTATCTTTTAGTTGATCCGTTTCACTGTAGCCCTCAGAAATGACGGTGGTTCCAGGCACTAAGCCATACACCGGTGTCAAGGTGCCGTCTACAAACCCTACCGGAGCAGCCGTAGGGACAAACGTTCCATCCAACTGTGTCAACGGCTGATCCGAAGCACTGGAATAGTTGGAGGCAGCAGTTCCATTTAAACTAAGACGTGGATAAAGATTCCCCTTACTTGCTTTCAATGCCAATTGAGCACTTTCTACTTTTAGCAAAGCACTTTTAATTTCAGGCATCGTACTCAAGGCCATTTCGTATGTAACGCCCGGTCCGTCTTCCAATATCAAATCCTCTGGCTGTAAGTCAGGCATCTGAACACGCATAGGTGTTGAACCTGGCAGTTGCATGGCCTGCTTTAGCTGAAGCAAAGAGAAATTCAACGCATTTTCCTGATTGATGAGATTTACCTCGTTGGTAGCTACCTGGGCCTCCTGGTTCAGTTCATCTCCCCTAGGCAATCCACCCACAGCCACCTGCCTTTTGATTCTTTCCAATTGCTGCTGGCTGGAATTCAATTGATAGGCAGCATTTTCATAAAGCTCCTGATTGAAAATAACATTGACATAAAGTGTAACCACGTTGATGATTACATCATTCTTGGCTTTTTCAAGATCTTTCTCAGAAGCTTCCAAGTCGCGCTGACTTTGTCGTAATGAGTTTTGCAGGCGAAGGCCATTGAACAGCGTCAAAGAGGAAGTTGCCTGCACATTGATGTTGGAAGTGTTGCGGTTAATGAAGGCATTGGTAACGGGGTTCAGGGCACGTCCAAAATTTTGACTATACGAAGAGCCTGCATTAAGTGACGGCAGAAACGCCATTTTGGACTGGAACAGTCCTACTCTGAAACCCTCCATGTTATAAATTCCCCGCCTCACATTGAGGTTATTGTCAACGGCAACCTTCACACATTCCTGAAGCGTCCATTCCTTTACATCATTATCCTGCGCGACCGACTGTACAAAGAATCCACTCAGCAACAAACAAATCGATAAAACTCTGATCATATCTAATCCTGCTTTAAGCTATTTCGGGTATGGAGATCACCTTCTTTACCCAACTAAGACTATTTAAATAAGTAAATGTTACATCCTTAATGCCCGAATCTATCTCAATGACAAGGCATGCCAGGTCATTTTTTCCCTTTCGGGATACCGACATGGTGGCGATATTGCATGCATCATTGGCCAATACGCTGGCAATGAACGCCACACTGCCTTTAACATCATCAGCATATATTATAATAGTGTGATTGGAAGTGGTGAAATCAGCCTTGAACCCGTTGACTTCTGCAATATTGATAATCCCTCCCCCTTTACTTTCTCCCAGCAAGTCTATACTCCTTTCTCCTTTCCTTAATTTCAGTTTGATGGAGTTGGGGTGAAACGTAGAAGCATTTCCAACGGACTTAAAATGATATTTCAAGCCATGACCCTTCGCCAGTTCCAGTGCCTCTTTGATGCGCTTATCATCCGTCTTAAAGTCAAGGAGCCCGGCTATGATGGCCCTATCGCTGCCGTGACCTTCATAAGTGCGTGCAAATGAGTTATAAAAGGTGATTTCAGCTTCATCCGGAATGCCCCCTAAGATGGCTACGCCTGCCCTGGCAATTCTCACCACCCCAGCAGTATGAGAACTCGATGGACCAATCATTATGGGGCCGATCATGTCAAAAACGCTGCTTTTTTCGGGCATAGTGTCAATACGAAATACAAATCCTAACGGATGTCAGATTGGGGTATTTTTTTTAACAATCTGGGCAAAAATAAGGATTGTAGACTTACCCAAATTGCTATTGTAGGAATTTTACATGAAAAACTTAGTTTTTCAATAATCTGATTACGCGAATCGCAAGTCCGTTCGAAACTTGCAAAATGTAAATGCCTGCCGGGTGGGATGAAATATCAATCTGAGTATCCTGTCCATCTACTTTGCTTTTCATTTGCATCGCCTGTCCAAGTGCATTGAAAAGTCGCATTTGATTTGGCTCCAGCCTTCCTCCTACCGTAAACAACCCGGTTGATGGATTAGGTGAGACGATATATTCATTGATGCCTTCAAATCTTACTGATACTATCTTTGAATAGGTAAATTTTCCATCGAAATCAGTTTGCTTTAATCGGTAGTAAGAAATCCCAGCAAAAGGCCAACTGTCAATCACCTCATAGTACAATTGTTTTTTAGATGTGCCAGCACCTTTAATAACAGCCAATTCTTCCCATTGTTCAGCGTTTGTTGATTTTTGTATGGCAAAAAAGTCGTTGTTGAGTTCGGAAGATGTGGTCCAGTTAATTAGCGCTTGCGATCCCCAAATGCTGGCTGCAAAGTTATAGAGCTCAACTGGCAGCGGGGATGAGTTATCCGTATTACCCAGGGTAAAGCGGTCACCATCCAGAAAATTCACACCCGAGAAAACGGCCACATTTCCGGATACTGTCCCCACGATAGGAGTTACATCATTTGTGGTGAAATCGTTATCCCGATCGATTAATAACCTCAAGTTTGATCCTAGTGGATTTCCTACCCCATTCAAGTCGAAGGAAATGGAAACAGTGCCTACATCAGCAGTTTCGCTTATGCGCCAAATTCTGGTAAGGCGCTCCTCTATCACGGTGCCATCAACATCTGCACTGTTGGTGAGTCCGCCATTATCATGGCCCCACATCAGAAAATCATTGTCGTCCAGCGCATTGGGATTCCATACACGGACAATACCCGTGCCTCTCGCATCGATGTGATTTGTTCCATCAGCTGCTTGCCCAAGACCTGCCATATCAAAATCATAGTTTCCATTTCCAACATCGTCCATCGCATATAAATCATTGGCAGACAAGGCCAAGTCATACTTGGCGGAAAGATAATTATCTATGATGATCCTTTGCGCTGTATTTACCTTAGCATTAAATATTATTACCTCGGTTACATCTCCTTGAAAGCCATTGGATCCTGTGGTATTGGCTCCTAAATTAAACCTGCTTGTAGCGTGCCCGGTGAAAGTTGAGGTTAATGCTCTTGACAAAAGTAAACTCCCATTGCGATACAATTGCTTTCCGGAACCAGGATCAGCATCATAAGTCCAGATCGAATAATTTGTCAACCCTGTGAGACCTGCGACATCAAGTCTAGCATCATTGCCGCAACAATCCCCTATATCGTAATAAACAACATTTGACCAGGGGATATGGTTTGAAAAGCGATTTCCAACCAGTGGATCAGTCAAATACACGCTACTGGTCTGACCGGTATTGTCCGCACGGACCACAGCAAATGATGAGGCTCTATCGTTAACAAAATTGGACGTTGTTAAAGTTAATCCTGTGCGCAACCTATTGGTCCCATTAAAGCTTACTTCTGCAAATCCATTTAAGGCACCCGCTACGAGGGAAGGCCTTTGAGTTGTAACTTCGCTAATATCCAATGCGGTTATGCCAGCCGAATTGGTCCAGCTGTCAACGCTGGCGCCAGAAGTATTCACACCGTTATCAACCCTAAACCAAAGTTTCAGAGAGGACGTTCCGGTATTCGTACCAACCCCCCCAGGCCCTGAATTTCCTGAAGAAAAGTCTCCAGTGCCTGACATGGGAAATCCTCCCGGGCAAGGCCCCGCTGGTGGGCCGCAGGATACAGTAAAACCAGCACAGACCTGAGCAATAGTGGCACCGTTCCAATATTGAATGGTTGGGTCAGGCCCACCAGTACCGATGTTCATTACTCCCTCACCACAAAGTGTCGCATCCGTATCATCTATATATAAATCGTCATCAGAGGTAGATGTGTTGTTCATGATGGTGACGCTATTCCCAGAGAGTATGAGATCATCAGTATTGTCAAAGTTAGCTGTCGCAGCTATCTCCATGTAGCCCAGGTTCACGATATCTTCCGTAATGGTAAAGGTAGAACCACTTTCAAGCCGTGTGTATCCTTCCAACATGACTTCCTCGCTGGAGGTTAGCGTGGCACCTGTCGCAATCATGAGGTCTCCTGTGTGATAAAACATTTGATCCGCAGCGCCAGTGAACGGCCCGGTAGGTGTTGCAGCTGCTACGTTGGGTCTGCCTAAACCCTGGGGAGATTGTGAGCATGGCTCATTATCAGTTACACTGTTTATAATGATTGCATCACCATTTTGAATTACCACATTATTGATTCTTCTTGGATAAACACCAATCGGAACAGCGCCACTTGAGCCGTCAGGGGTATAAGACCAATTCGCGCTGTCTTCCCAGTCTCCTGAACCAATTGAATAAAAAGTTGAAGTTTGCAAACCGCTGTTGGTATCCTCAAAAGTGACGATTTGCCACGGGGCATCAGCGGTTGACCCTGTACCTGCGGCACGGGTAATTTGTAGATTCGTACCACTTGTAATTTCGTAGGTGAACCAATTGTGACCTATATTATCATCAGTTGCAAAATTCGTGCTGCCCTGGCGGCCAAAGTTGCCTGGGGCAATTACTCCCGAAGCACTTGTAGCCGCTATCAAAACCGGTTGTGTGGTTACCCCCGAACCAAAATTTTGCGTTCCTCTGGTCACGGTTGAACCGTCAGTAAATTCAATGACATAGGTAACAAAATTCATATTGACAGTCGTTCCCACTCTTGTGTAGGTAACTGTTGTTGTATTGGTTAGTTCAGTGCGTGGTAAATCATCCGAATTGACATCACCTTCTAACCAATGATTGCTTACCACAAAAGCTTTTGAAAGTGTGCCAATGGCCGGAGAAATGGTTGAGGTGGTTGATGCTGACCCAGCACTAAGTGTGGTAGTTAATTTTTTCACAATCGCACCCTGATATTCAATAACCTGCCAATAAGCCTCCTCCATATCAGCCCCACCTGGTCCATTGTTGCTTATCATGAGTTGCAAGTTGGTTGATGTTGTAAGGTTAGCTGAAACTCCATCATCAGCACCAAATTGTCCGCCACTCTTTCTGGCAGTTATGAGGACGAAACTTTTTGCCAGGTCAATGCAATTGATGGCCACGTTTACCGGAGCTCCCCGTGCTACGCTGGTTGACGAACCATGTTGAACATATACCCCGCTTTCAAATTCAAATACCTGCCAACTGATTGATACAGTCCCGGTATTGCCGGTCCGGGCAAATGTCAGTGTTGTGGAATTGGTTACCTCACCTCCTATTTGAAAATTAGTTGTTGCATTGTTGTCCACGGTCGATGAAAAAACCAAAAACGACTTTGACATATCCACAGCCGTAATCACCACCGTGTTGGAACTACTACCGTTGGCTATAGTGGTGGTTCCTGATTGTTTTGCGAGAAACTCAGCTCCAAAGGCTACATTTAAATATGCAAAAAGTATGCCTATAGAAACTAACAGTGGACGAAAAAATTTCATCGAAGATATATATTGGGTATTTTGGTTCTCACCTATTTACTCAATTTAAAAATATCTTTTTTTTTCTATTAATTCAAACTCAAAATTAGCGGAATTTGTAAAATGAATCTTTAATCAATTCAGGTTAGGGATATCCTTCTTCGTAATCTCATACAGCCGGTTGGATTCTTCCTCTTTGAATTGCATGACCAGGTTGAGCGCGTCTGGCACCACATCACTGCTTAAAATGATTAATGATCCTTTTTTTGCATTTTTCATCGCATACGTGATCGCTTCTTTCTCTGAAGGTATAACTTTCACTGGCTTCTCAGGATCCACACTTTTTATTCCGTCCTGAATCATTTGAATGAGCTCTTCTGCCGTTTTTCCCCTCAAGTGTTTGTCCTGTCTGATGATGATCTCATCAAACATCTCGGCTGCTACCCTTCCAATTTCATTATTGTCTTCTACCCTTCTATCTCCAATACCTGCAATTATTCCAACCTTGGGATGGCCATCCATTTTCTCCACCAGCTTTTGAAGCGCCCTCAGGCCAGCTGCATTGTGCGCGTAGTCGAGCATGATTTGGAAATCCTTAAAGGAAAACAGGTTCAGCCTTCCCGGAGTTTGTGAAGGAGATGGAATGAATGATTCGATGGCCACTTTAATGTCCTCAATCGAAAACCCCCTTACATAGCCAGCCAATACGGCAGGCAATACATTTTGTATCATAAAGGCGGCACGTCCGTCAAACGTGAGCGGTACATTCACTGCTTTGCTTACCCGCATCTTCCAATCCCCTTTGCAAATGGTAATGTATCCATTTTCATAGATGGCCGACAACCCGCCATTGCGCGCATGCCGCTTGATATTCGGGTTCTTCTCATCCATTGAGAAAAGCGCCACATTGCACTTCACGGTTTTTCTCATATCATACACGCGGTCATCATCAGCATTGAGGATGGCATAGCCATCTGGCAAAACCGTTTCCGGGATTACTCCTTTCACCTGGGCCAACTGTTCTATGGTATGAATACCTTTCAACCCAAGATGATCTGGAGCCACATTGGTAACTATACCCACATCACAATGCTTGAATCCAAGTCCAGCCCTTAGCAAGCCACCTCGTGCACACTCCAAAACAGCAAAATCAACGGTTGGATCTTTCAACACAAACTCAGCACTGGCAGGCCCCGTACAATCACCCGCCATTAACAATCTATTTTGTATATATACGCCATCTGATGTAGTGTACCCTACTTTAAATCCTTTCATTTTCACCATGTGGGCAATCAAGCGCGTAGTGGTAGTTTTTCCATTTGTACCGGTAACGGCAACAATTGGAATCCGTGACGTGGAGCCTGGCGGATACAACATATCAATCACGTGACTCGCCACATTCCTGGGCAATCCTATAGCTGGTGCCAAATGCATTCTAAATCCAGGACCGGCATTTACTTCCAGTACAGCGCCAGCAGTATCGGGCAATGGCTGACCAATATCAGTAGTCATGATGTCGATGCCGCAAATGTCGAGTCCGATGATCTTGGAAATGCGTTCTGCCATGAATACGTTGTAAGGATGAACAATATCGGTGACATCCTCTGCCGTTCCTCCAGTACTTAAATTGGCGGTGTCTTTCAGCTTCACAAATTCTCCTTTTGCTACAACGCTGTCAACGGTGAGTCCCTTCTCTTCCAAAATGCCAAGCGTCAGGTCATTCATGTCTATTTGAGTCAATACCTTTTCATGGCCATATCCCCTTCGCGGATCTGCATTTACCTTATCGACCAATTGTTTAATGGTCGACTTTCCATCTCCAATAACATGAGCAGGGGTTCTTTTAGCTGCGGCTACAAGCTTGTAGTTAATAACCAGCAGCCGGTAATCTTCTCCGACAATGTATTTTTCCACAATCACCGACCTTGAGACCTTTTTGGCCGCTTCAAAAGCAATCAAGGCATCTTCCCAACTATTCACGTCCGTGGTAATGCCCCGGCCGTGGTTGCCACTGATGGGCTTTATCACTAATGGATATTTTACATAAGTAACGGCTTCCTTGAGGCCCGCCTCTGTGCGAATGATTTCTCCTTTTGGAATAGGTACTTCCGCTTGCTCCAGAAGAAATTTGGTATCTTCCTTGTCACAGGCAATCTCAACACCAATGCTGCTTGTTTGACTGGTCACTGTAGCTTGTATTCGCTTTTGGTTGGCTCCATAGCCCAATTGGCATAGCGACTGTCGGTTCAACCTGATCCAGGGTATTCCCCTGCTCTCGGCCTCTTCAATTATTGAGCCTGTACTTGGACCCAGTCTTTCCTCTTCCCTGATCTCCCGCATTTCCTGAATGTCTTTAGCAAGATCATAGGGCACCCCCGAAGTCAGTGCTTCGGCAATATGCACGGATGCTTTGGCGGCATATCTTCCTACCTTTTCTTCCATGTAATCAAAAACGACATTATAAACGCCCTCTTCACCATAACCCCTGGTGCGACCAAAACCAACATCCATGCCTGCCAACGACTGAATCTCCAATGCAATGTGCTCAATCACATGTCCCATCCATGTTCCTTCTTCCACCCGTTGGAAAAACCCTCCCGGCTCGCCAACCGAACACCGGTGTTCATACATTGTAGGAAACATTTCTTTTAACCGATCCAAAAAACCATCGATCGTATTGGTAGGACGCTGTTCCATCTCTTCCAGGTCAAGCACCATTACAATTAATTTATGTCTTCTGATGGACCAATAATTTGGCCCTCGCATCGCATTGATTTCACGTATCTTCATAATATTGCAAGCTTGTAAAGTGAGCGTAGAGATGTTTTTCTATAAATATAGATTTTGTTAGGAAATTATCTTCAAATTGGAAAGGCGATTAACATAGCTAAATGACTGAGAACCGGAGCATTAAAGGAATTCTGATACCGATAGGGGGCAACGAAGATAAAGGAGACAGGTGGAACAGCAGGCTGAGTTTCACGGAAAAAGGAATACTCTCGCACATTTTGCAAGAAGCGAAAGGGAAAAATTCAAAGGTAATAGTTATCCCTACCGCTTCAAGAGTCCCGGAAGAAGTCGGTCATAATTACATCAAAGCATTCGGCAAATTGGGGTGCAAGCAGGTGGATGTGTTGAACATCACCCGTAAAAATCACTCAGAGAACAAAGAGTACCTCAGACTAGCACGTGAAGCGGACTGCATCATGTTTTCAGGTGGCAATCAATCGCGCATAGGTACCAAGATTGGTAATACCAGGCTTCATCAAATCATTAAAGAACGATTTTACAATGAACCCATTGTGATTGCAGGGACCAGTGCGGGCGCCATGGCGATGGCAAAGGAAATGATTGCTGGCGGCAGTAGCTCCGAAGCACTACAAAAAGGGGCGGTAAAAATGAAGGAAGGACTTGGGTTAATTCCTGAATTAATTATCGATACTCATTTTGTTCGCAGAGGACGGTTTGGACGTCTTGCCGAGGCATTGGCAAAATTCCCCGATAAACTCGGAGTTGGGCTTGCAGAAGATACCGGATTGATTATAAAAAATGGCAATGAATTCAGGGTAATTGGATCAGGTATGGTGATCGTCATGGATCCTTCAGGGCTCACCCATAACAGTTACAACCAGCTAAAAACCGGCACACCGATGTCCATGTCCAACTTAACGACACATATACTTGCCAACGGAGACCGATTCACGCTCGACAATCGTGAAATAGAGGTGCTGCCTATTACTGAATCCTTCGTTTGAGGTTTACGACTGATAGATCGCTATCTCTTTTGTGCCACCGGATTTAAAACCAGCCCGATACATGCCCTCCGTATTAAATGGCATGGCCAGGTTGCCCTGGCGATCAACGGCAATTAATCCGCCATCTCCGCCAATTTTTTTGAGGCGATGATGAATCACCTCATCACAAGCTGCTGATAAAGACATTCCTTTATATTCCATCAAACACGAAACATCATATGCCACCACCCCACGAATAAAGAATTCTCCGCTGCCTGTGCAAGACACCGCACAGGTTGCATTGTTAGCATAATTGCCAGCCCCGATCATGGGTGTATCTCCTACTCTTCCAAAACGTTTGTTCGTCATGCCTCCAGTAGAGGTTGCTGCGGCCAGATTGCCATCCTTGTCTCGGGCCACTGCTCCCACCGTACCGAATTTTCCTTCTTTCTTCACAGTATGATCCAATTGTGTCGTGTCAGTATCTTTTATTGCCAGCCACTGCCGATGCCTGAACTCGTCATAGAAATAAGCATCATCCTCAAAAGCACATTTCATGGATTGAGCAAAAGCCTCAGCACCCGAACCAGCCAGAAACACATGTCCTGATTTTTCCATCACCAAACGAGCCAAAGCAATGGGGTTCTTCACCCCTTTAACCATCGAAATGGCTCCGGCATTCCGGTGCTTGCCTTCCATGATGGAGGCATCCATTTCATGATTGCCCATGGCTGTGAAGACGGAACCTTTGCCAGCGTTAAACAATGGCGTATTCTCCAATTCAATGACAGCAATCTCAACTGCATCTATAGCAGCGCCTCCTTTTTCCAACAAGGCAATCGCTACATCCAAAGATTGGCCGAGTGCCCGTTTGTAATCCTTTTCTTTTTCAGGTGTCAAACTAGACTCCAAAATGGTGCCGGCACCTCCATGTATGGCAATCGAAAATTGGCTCATAGATCAGAGTGTGTTTAAAGCCTGGGTCAGGTCCTCTATCAAATCCTCTACATTTTCAATGCCCACCGAATACCTGATCAGGCTTTCTGGAATTCCCAATTGCGCCCGCTGAGCTTCAGTTAACTCCACGTGACTGGTGGTTCTGGGAGGTCCTGCGATTGTACCCACAGCACCCAGGTGGGCAGCCAGGTGCACCAACCGGAGTTTGGGTAGAAACTTCTTTACACTGTCGTAGCCCCCTTTAAGCTCAAAACTCATCATACCACCAAATCCTGTCATCTGTTCTTTGGCTACTTCATAACCTTTGTGGGTAGATAGTCCAGGATAATACACTTCTGCCACTTTGGGATGTGATTTAAGAAATTGAGCAATCACCATTGCACTTTCGTTCTGTCTTTGTATGCGCAACTCAAGCGTTTTCATTCCCCGAATGATCATGTAAGCAGAATTGGGATGAAGTGCCGCACCGTTTATCTCCCGGTAGTGGTAAATCTTTTCTATATATGCTTTGCTACCGCATGCAATGCCACCCATGACATCCGAATGGCCATCCAAAAATTTAGTTGCGCTGTGCACCACCACATCAGCTCCCAGCACGATGGGGTTTTGATTGATTGGCGTAGCAAAAGTATTATCCACTACTACAATCGCATTGGCCGACTTGGCAGCCTTAATCAGGCGCTTCAGATCCAATACTTTGAGCGTGGGGTTGGTGGGCGTTTCGAGGTAAACCACTTTGCACCCCTTGCCAATCTCCCGTTCCATCTCTTCAAAATCTTCTGTATCGCACAGCGTCACCTTCACCTTTATCCCAGGAAGGAATTCAAGAAATAGCCTGCTTGTCCCACCATAGGTATCTTTTACAGAAACCACTCGATCACCAGGTTTCAACAAGGTGAAAAGCGTATTGCTGATGGCGGCCATCCCGGTTGAAAAAGAAATGGCGGCTTCCGCTTGTTCCAGAATCCGAACCTTCTCCTCAAACACCCTAACGGTAGGGTTCGTATTCCTGCTGTAGATGTAGCCTGGTTTCTTGCCCAGGGCCACATCGCTCCATTCATCCAGGTCGTGATAGCCAAAGGTGACGCTGTTAAAAATTGGAGCTACTGCAGATCCATGCTGAAAGCCATCGGTTTCTCCAGCCCATACGGAGGCCGTTCCTTTTTTGCGTTTATTTATATTCATTACGCTGTCTCAAAAAAATTTAACTAATCATACCGCGATCGGTGCCTTAATACCCGGATGGCATTGATAGTTCACAATTTCAAAGTCTTCAAACCGATAATCGAAAAGTGAATCAGGTTTTCGCGCAATTTTTAACTGGGGCAGTTCAAAAGGCTTTCTTGAAAGTTGGGTGTTGGCCTGTTCGATATGATTGGTATACAAATGCACGTCTCCTCCCGTCCAAATAAATTCACCTGGCGCTAATTCACATTGCTGGGCAACCATATGGGTAAGCAAGGCGTAGGAAGCAATGTTAAACGGAACACCCAGGAAATAATCAGCACTGCGCTGATACAATTGACACGACAACTTCCCATCAGCTACATAAAACTGAAATAAAGCATGGCAAGGCGGGAGGGCCATCTTATCCACTTCTGCGGGATTCCAGGCAGAAACGATATGCCTGCGCGAGTCGGGTTTGTTTTTTATTTGAGCCAATACTTTTGAAATCTGATCAATGGACTCCCCATTGGGTGCCGGCCAACTTCTCCATTGACTTCCATATACGGGTCCCAATTCCCCATTTTCATCAGCCCATTCGTCCCAAATGGATACGCCATTGTCCTTGAGGTATTTAATATTGGTGTCTCCATTGAGAAACCACAAGAGCTCATAAATAATAGAACGAAGGTGCAGCTTTTTAGTGGTTACCAGCGGAAAGCCTTCATTCAAATCGAATCTAAGCTGTCTTCCAAAAACGGAGAGCGTACCTGTACCGGTGCGATCGGTTTTCCGTGCTCCATTATCCAAAATATCCTGCATCAAGCTAAGGTATTGCGTCATTGATCAAGCGGTTGTAGTGGTACTTGCAAATATAATTGTTTTGCAAAGCTTTAAGTTTCAATTGTACTGGCTATTGGGGTAAAGTATTTAGCCATGCTTTGAATAGTGCATCATTAATAAAATAGCCCAATTTACCGTCACTTAATATCTTTCTGCTTACAAGATGATAGCCTTCCAGCGCCCGAATCGCTTTAAATATCGATGACGAATTGGTAAAACCGTGCTCTCCCATAAAATCCTTACCTGTGATTTCAGAAACCTCTCCTGCTCGTGCCAACGCACGCAACAAATGAAATTGAACGGAGTCACCCTTAAGCAGTGCCCGGATTCTCTCGTAATAAGGTTGTTGCTCGTTAAGCACCTTTACCAGTTGTTCTTTGGCAATGGGTAAGGTAACGAAAGGGATGCCGGAGGCGAAAATGGAGTTGCATAACTTCTGTACCGCGAAAGTCTCGCCATCAGCCACGTGCAACACATAATCCAGCGCATCCTGGGAAATTTTTCTTTTTACGCTGTTGAAATGGTTAGAAATAAACTTTTTATAGGCAACAGAGTCTATAGAATCTAGAGATATATTTTGAGTACTACTGAAAAACGGTCTGGAGGAATTGTTGAACATGTCTTCCAAAAGGTGCTGGTCGCTGCCGCTGAAAATGTATCGAATCCCTGGTAGCCGCATCATCTCGCTGCGGAGCAATCCTTCCACATTCTTCTCTTTGTAATTCAATATCTGCTGGAACTCATCAAATATGATCAAAACTTTATCTGCTCTGGCCAGCCAGTCCATTAGTGACTCCATTGACTCACTTATTGTTTTTTGCCTGAGGTCAAATGAAAGTTCAGGCAATTGCGTGATTGGATTGACAGAGAGCGTCATTCGAAGCCTGCTCATAATCTCCAGATCCGTGAGTTTTTTTAGTATTCCCCTCGTTCTGGTCTCATATAAGGCTTTGGCAAGCAACTTATACAAGTCCAATGCAGAAGACGTTTTCATTAAGTCGATGTAAAGGATGATCCACAGCTCATTTTGATCCAATGTGAATCGTAAGTGCTCTAGCAGAGCTGATTTGCCAATTCTTCGTCTGGCAATCATGGTGACGTTGCGTCCATTGTGAATTGCCTCTATGAGGCTTGTCAATTCACGCTCTCGATCACAAAAATAAGCCGGGCCATTATAGCCGATGAGTGGAAAGGGATTAGCTAACCTGGCAAAACGCTTGTTCATACTTTTCAAATTTACAAAAGGTAATTTACTAAAAGTAATTTACTTAAGGTAAATTATAGAGTCTGAATTTGAGTTTATAAGCAACTTTTCACCTGACCACAAATAAATCAAGCAAAAAAAGCCTCCCCCGCTTCCGCAGAGGAGGCTCTCACCCAACCCCTCAATCACAACCTTAAACCTTACCCTTCCACTTCTACATCTTTGGATTCCCCATTGATGATTACAGTTACTTTCTTGTCACATTCCCCATCACCATAGTTGATCTTCATTTGCTTCGATTCCGTAGTCAACACTTTCTCCCCGGCAACAGGCATGAATATCCTGTTGGTGACCGCGCACTGTCTTTTAAACACTAACGCTTCGGTGATCTCCATCGTATAAGATATTTCCCTTCTATTTGTTCCGGCTGCATTTCCGGTTACCCGCCACTCATCATTCAATGGATTGGCAGCTCTGATCCACTCTCTTTTGCGGTTAGACTCTCTCGTGGCGAAGGTGCCATCTGGCCAGGTCAGCTTGCCGCCTTCCACTACAATGGTAAACGAGGGATGCTCCTCCAAACTACCGCTGGCATTGGTAACAGTACGCACACCCTCCACTAAAATTCCGTTGATGGTATAGCCATCAAAAGTGGTCACAATCGATGATTGCGGGAAGAACCTTCTGCCGGTATAGGTAATGATGATCTTACCTGCCCTTACATTCCCCCTGACATCTTCACAACCTTCTCCAAAATCGATAATGATGGTCCCCCTGGGCTGCAGGAAGGTACTATTATCCGCCACCTCAATGATTACTTCGGCACACGCCAGTCTAAAATCGTTTATGTTAATTTTTCTCCCGCCTGTAGTCACTTTGCCACCATCCTTGGTGGCATCATCACTAGCAACCACTACGGCTGTCAGGTCATCTGCATCCTCAAAATAAGAGTCCGCCACCGCTTCGTTCTCCACACTTACAGAATCATCCTCGGTAAATACTAGACCCGCCTCATCAGTACAAGCGAAGACGGTGAACAAAGCCAGTAATAACCCAATTGAAATCTTTTTCGTTGTTTGCATATATAGAATTGATAAGTTTGTTTGAGTCTTTGATCTCAAATTCTAGCCAAAGTTTAATGAACCTGAAAAATTTGTTTTAATGATGAAGAATAGGCATTTTTTTAGCGTTTATACCCCTACGCTGCTCCTCATAACCACTTTGCTACTGAATCCGGTTATTTCAGCCGCCCAGCTCAAAATTGCCAAACTCAAATATAACGGGGGTGGCGACTGGTATGCCAATAAAACAGCCCTCCCGAATTTGATCGAATTTTGCAATCTAGAACTCGGCATGAACCTGGAGGCTGATGAAGACCATGTGGAGGTTGGTAGTCCCGATTTATTCTCCTATCCGTATGTGTACATGACCGGGCATGGTAACGTTGTGTTCTCTCCGCAAGAGGCCACCAACCTGAGAAACTACCTGGTTGGGGGCGGCTTTTTACACATTGACGACAACTATGGACTGGATAAGTTTATCAGGTTAGAGTTAAAGAAAGTATTTCCTGAATTGGAGTTGGTGGAAATTCCATTTACACATGCCATCTATCATCAAAAGTTTGATTTTAACAACGGGCTTCCAAAAATTCATGAGCATGATGGAAAGCCGCCCCAGGGTTTTGGTCTCATTTATGAAGGCCGCCTGGTAGCGTATTATTCATTCGAATCTGATCTGGGCAATGGCTGGGAGGATAAGCGCATCCATAACGATCCGGAAGCCAAACGCCAGGAGGCACTGCGAATGGGCGCAAATATTATTTCCTATTGCTTCACCAGCAACTAGCCGGCATCAAATAAGCTGGCCAGTTTCTTCTCCAGTCCTTTGCCTCTCAGGTTTTTACCTATAATGATTCCGTTGGGATCTACCAGAACTGAAAATGGAATGGCATTAATATTATAAAGTGTGGCCGCCTCAGAGTTGAAATATTTTAAATCTGAAACATGCGTCCAAACCAGGCCATCTTCTTCTATGGCCTGCACCCAATCGGCCCTGGTGCGGTCAAGAGAAACACCGAGTACGTCAAATCCCTGATCTTTATATTTGTGATACATTCTCACTACGTTAGGATTTTCTTTGCGGCAGGGCCCGCACCATTTGGCCCAAA
The DNA here is from genome assembly GCA_964395905.1 of uncultured Ohtaekwangia sp. GTDB lineage: Bacteria > Bacteroidota > Bacteroidia > Cytophagales > Cyclobacteriaceae > ELB16-189. The sequence continues at coordinate 69,260 of CAYNCP010000006.1, read as the reverse complement.
AATCCACCAACACATATTTACCCTTGTAAGAAGATAGCGTCACCAGATTGCCTTCAGGATCAGGCAATGAAATCTCAGGAGCAGGTTGACCAACTGCCAATACTTTCATTTTCTCCACAGTGTCTAAAAATTCTTTTGCAATCTGGTAGTCTGGCCACTCATTCTTCAATTCATCTGCAACGTGCAGGTACAATTCAAAGTATTCATCGCGATCAAGTATGTTGGAAGTAGTTAATAAATTGATTACTGCCACTGAAGGTCCTTGTTCACTCAACAGTTTGGCGACTTTGTCAATCCCCTTATTATATTCAGTCATGTATGCTTCCTGAATCTCTTCCATGCGCGGCAAATCACTGCTATTTCTTGCCAAGTTAAACGCTTCGTTTAATCTTGACATTTCGGGGTTGTTTTGCGCTTCACCCATCAACTGTTGTACCTGCTTTACCAGTTCCATATCCGGTGAACCCAAAATTTCTACAAATCCGTTTGGATCATTGCCGTCAACATTAATTTCTACATCACTTCTATCAATAATGAAATCCACAAATTGTGTCCCGTAAAAATTGAGTCTGTAGTACCCCGGCTCTTCAATGGTCACCTTTTGATTGTAGGTGTAGTTAGATGCATTCAGCTCAATGATTTGCGGAGGAGTCTCCTCCGGATTATTGAGTTTTTCCAGCTTGATTTCTCCACCCGGTTTTGGAAATCCCACCTTACCGCTTAATGTCACTTGCCATCCTTCTTCCGGTTTGCAAGCCCATGAAACCATTACAATCACACCAACCCACAACAAGTTTTTCATAATTCAGATAATTTTTTTGTTAATAACACATTCGTTTTTTTCGGATCAGCTTTGCCCTTCGATGCTTTCATCACTTCCCCCATAAACATGGATACCAGACCCTTCTTTCCTTTTTTATACGCTTTCACTTTATCGGGGTGTGACGCCAGCACGGTATCTATCACTTCCTGCAAGCTGCTTTGATCGCTTTCCTGGATTAAATTGTGCGCGACTGCCAATTGCCCGGCAGTCATGCCTTTGCTTGTTAAAATGTCGGGAAGGATATGTTGCGCAGCATTTGCGAAACTGACCTTGCCCTGTTCGACCAATTCAATCAATTCAGCCAACGACTCAGGCTTAAGTCCCAATTCACTTATTGAAATTCCCTGTGCGTTCAACAATGATTTTACGGGCCCCATGATCCAATTGGATACCCCTTTAAAGTTGGAGGTCAATTGACTAACGCTCAAGAAGTACTCTGCCACTTCCCTGGTTTCGGTGAGCACAAGGGCATCGTATTCAGGAAGCCGATAATCATTTACTAATTTGTTAAAAAGTGCCTCAGGCAACATTGGCATCGAAGATTTTATCTCGTTGAGCCATGCTTCGGAGACATACAATGGACTCAGGTCAGGATCTGGAAAGTAGCGATAGTCGTTGAGTTCTTCCTTGGTGCGCATACTGCTCGTAGTTCCTGTATTGGCATCGAAGGTCCTTGTCTCCGACAATGGTACGTTACCTCTTTCCAACTCATTAATCTGCCGGTCAATTTCAAATTCAATTGCGGTTTGCACGTTGCGGATCGAATTCATGTTTTTTACTTCTACTTTCTTACCCAGCTCAGTGGCTCCTTTTGGCATGACAGAAATGTTGGCATCACATCGCAGTGACCCTTCTTCCATGTTGCCATCGCAGATCCCAAGGTATCGCACCATTTTTCTGACTTCGGTAAGCAGCGCCCCGGCAGTTTCAGCGCTTCTGATTACCGGCTCGGTTACAATTTCAATCAATGGAACCCCCGCACGATTGAGATCGATAAGCGTGTCCGGTTCGCCTTCAAGATGTATCGACTTTCCTGCGTCCTCCTCAATATGAATCCGGTTAAGTTGTACTTTAATGCCCGTTTCGCTTTTATTGGAAACACTTACATAACCCCCCACGCAAATGGGTGTCCTGTCCTGGGTGATCTGATATCCCTTGGGTAAGTCAGGATAAAAGTAATTCTTCCGATCGAAAATTTGGTTTCTGGATATTTCGCTGTGGCAGGCAAGCCCCATTTTTATCGCTTGCTCCACGACCCGTTTGTTGAGCTTAGGCAGTGTACCCGGGTGAGCCAATGAGATTACCCCAACGTGTGTGTTGGGTGCTCCTCCATATGCTGAAGAATCTGAAGTGTATATCTTTGATTCAGTCAGCAACTGGGCATGTATTTCAAGTCCTATTACGGGCTGATATTTATCTAAAATGGACTTATCCATTTGTTATTTGACTAATTGTTGTGCCTTTTTTACAACGGCATCCAGTCCATTAAGGTTCTTCCCCCCTGCAGTTGCATAAAAGGGTTGCCCTCCGCCCCCACCGCCTATTTCTTTAGCAAGGTCCTTTATTATTTCTCCCGCATGAAACTGTTTTGTAGCTTCTGTTTTCGCGCCAAGCATCACGGCTACCTGCGGCTTGCCATTGATATCTGCGGCTAGCACCAGAAACAAATTCTCAAATTGATTGCGGAGTGCATAGGCGATGTTCTTTAAAGCGTCTGCACTGGGTAACTCAATTTTTTCAATAATGGCAAAGAGTCCATTGGCATTTTCTCCTCGGCCCACCAGGGCTTCCTTAATTTGATTGGCTTGTCGTTGATGAAGCTCCTCTAATTTTTTTTCCAGGTCGTGCTTTTCTTCCAGCAGGTTTTGGATGGCCATCGCCAAATCTTTTGGATGCTTTAACAAAGCACGAACCTCGTTCAATAATTTTATCTCATGATTGATGTAATCAACCGCTCCGTTGGCTGTTACGGCCTCAATTCTCCTTACACCGGCAGCCACCGAACTCTCACTGAGAATTTTAAACAGACCAATTTGACCAGTTGAAGGAACATGCGTGCCACCACATAGTTCCACCGAATAATTTTTATCGAAGGTGATCACCCGCACAAAATCACCGTACTTTTCACCAAACAAAGCCATTGCCCCCATTTCTTTTGCCTTTTCGATGGGAACATTTAGTTTTTCATCAAGGATTATATTCTCCCGAATTTTCTCGTTTACTAAATCTTCGACTTTTTTTATTTCCTCTTCAGACATGGGTGCAAAATGGGAGAAATCGAATCGCAATATTTTATCATTGACCAATGAGCCCCTTTGTTCTACATGACTGCCCAGCACCTGCCTCAATGCGGCATGCATGAGATGCGTAGCCGAATGGTTGTCCATGGTAAGTTGACGTTTTTGAGCATTTACCGAAAGGCTAAAAATTCCCCTCATTTCTTTTGGCAGACGTTCAGCATAATGAACAATGAGTTCACTTTCTTTTTTGGTGTCTACTATGTTGATTTTTTCATTTCCTGATTCAATCATCCCAGTATCACCCACCTGACCTCCACTTTCTGCGTAGAAAGGAGTTCGTTCAAAGACCAGTTGAAACAGCTCCTTATTTTTTTGCCTGACCGTTCGATACCGCAACAGCTTGGAGGTGGCCACCAGGCTGGTATACCCAACGAACTCAGGCTTCTCCCCATCGTTAACGGTGATCCAATCACCCGTTTCTTTTACTGCATCCGCTTTAGAACGTGCCTTTTGCTTATCCATCTCCTGCAAGAAGCCTTTTTCATCAACTGTCAGTCCTTTTTCACGTGCAATCAAAGACGTCAGGTCAAACGGAAATCCGAATGTGTCATATAATTCGAATGCAATTGTGCCAGGAATAACTGAAGGACTCACCCATGTATGGTTACCAGCAAGGCTATTCCATAAAGTTATGTTAGCTAAACCAGTTGTGATTGACTCAATTCGCTTGAGTCCTTTTTCCAGGGTACGTAAAAAAGATTGCTCCTCCTCGATGATTACCCTTGTTACATACTCTTGTTGCTGGTGCAATCCGGGGAAAATTCCTATCAACTGATCCGCCAACAACGGAACCAGCCGGTACATGAATGGTTCCTTGAACTCAAGGTAGGAGAAACCATAACGGACAGCCCTTCTGAGAATCCTTCTGATCACATAGCCAGCCCCTGTATTGGATGGCAACTGACCATCGGCAATGGCAAATGACACAGCGCGTACGTGGTCTGCAATTACCCTTATGGCAATATCCTTTTTTTCATCACTGCCATATTTGGTTTTGGCTTCAACAGCAATAAAATCCATCAACGGAGTAAAGACGTCAGTATCGTAGTTTGATTTTTTGCCCTGTATCGCCATACACAAGCGCTCAAAACCCATGCCCGTATCCACGTGCTTGTCAGGAAGGTTTTCCAGACCACCGTTGGCAAGTCGGTTGAACTGAATAAATACCAGGTTCCATATTTCCACCACTTGCGGATGATCTTGGTTGATCAAGTCCTTTCCTGGAATTTTCTTTATTTCTGCGTCCGTTCGCAGGTCTATGTGTATCTCGGAGCAAGGTCCACATGGGCCGGTGTCTCCCATCTCCCAGAAATTGTCTTTTTTGGTTCCGTAAATAATTCTGTCTTCACCTACTATGGGTTTCCAAATGTGGAGTGCTTCGTCATCAGCAGGAAGATTATCACTTTGATCACCTCCAAAAACGCTTGCGTACAACCTGTCTTTGGGGAGTTGGTAAACTTCAGTGAGCAATTCCCAAGCCCATTCGATGGCTTCCTTCTTAAAGTAGTCGCCAAACGACCAGTTGCCCAACATCTCAAACATCGTATGGTGGTAGGTATCAAAGCCTACGTCTTCCAAATCGTTGTGTTTTCCACTGACCCTGAGGCACTTTTGGGTGTCGGCAATCCGCTTTGATTTAGGGGTGGCATTGCCTAAAAAGTAGTCTTTGAACTGCACCATACCCGAATTGGTGAACAATAACGAGGGGTCATTTTTAAGAACCAACGGTGCTGATGGAACGATCAAATGTGCCTTTTCCTTAAAAAAATCGAGGAATTTCTGCCTCACAGTACCTGAATCCATCACTTCACTTTTAATTAAGTCTTTTACAACCTTAAAATTTGTCTATATTTAGCGCCCTAAACCGGCAAATTTAGCAGGAATCAGAGGATTTATATGCTGAATAAGAAATATTACTATAACCCCAAGACGCTTCGCTTCGAGCGAAAGAAAATTTCATTCACCAACGTGATGGGCAATTCCTTTGGCTACCTGTCATTTGGCATGCTCTTCTTTGTCGGTCTTTTGGTACTACAGAATTACATTGTGGTCACCCCTTTGGAAAGCAAATTGCGTCTTGAAAACAAATCGCTCACCGAACACAAGGCGATACTAAATAGCAGAATTAAGAAAGCCAATGCGCAACTTGATGAGCTTAAGTCTAAAGATGGTGAGCTCTACAAAAAAATATTTGAGATACCCAAGTCGGACGTCCAGACCGCCTCAATAGGACATGAAGAAATTTTAACGGCCACCTCCCCCGTTTTTTTAGAGTGGACCGAAAACCTGACCAACCAGTTTGCTACGATCTCGGATAAGGCAGGAAAAAGTAATAGGTTTTTTCGGCTTACCGCAAGTGTGGATAAATCAGACTGGCATAAATTGCAATCCACACCAGTACTTCAGCCGGTAGACAACTTTGAAGTCAATCAACTGGTCTCCGGATTCGGAGTTCGCATCAATCCATTTCACAAAGGAAAGTATCATCATGATGGAGCAGATATAACGGCCACACGCGGTGCCCATGTGGTAGCAACGGGCCCCGGGATAGTCGCAGCAGTAAAGAAAAGTGACCTGCTGGCTGGCTTCGGCAATTATGTAGAAATAGATCACGGGTATGGTTATGTCACTCGTTATGCGCATCTTGACGAGATCACAGTAAAAATGGGGGAAAAAGTACTCAAGGGCTTTAAAATTGGAACTGTCGGTTCGAGCGGAGGATCAATTGCACCCCACGTTCATTATGAAGTTTTGTTGAACGGTGTTAATATCGATCCGCTGCAATATTTAGTCCAGGGATTAGACAGTGAGCAATATGCACGACTTTTCATTCTAAGTAAGAAGATCAATCAATCGCTGGATTAATGAGTAAGGTAGATTATATATATAATCCGAAGACCTGTAGGTACGAGCCCGTATTTGTGACGAGCCATATGCTGTTGAGGCGGCTTGGACGGTTTATGGGAATATCATTTATGATGGGCGTGGTGGGCTTGTTGATCTTCAATGCCAACTACCCTTCTGTTGATGAGACCATGCTATTGAGTCGCAACGATGCGCTATATGGCGAATGGAACGTGCTCAACAAAAAGCTTGACTATGCCTCTCTTGAGTTATCGGCCCTGGAGCAAACGGACGATCATAACTATCGGGTGATTTTGGATTTGGAACCGTTAGGTCAATCCGTTCGCGAGGCGGGTGTCGGAGGTCGTGAAAAAGAGAACGCTGGCATTAAGTATGACCTCATCCGGGACAGTTATGAGAAAGCAGGCAAGATTCAAAATCGACTCGAAATCGAAATCCAATCCTTTGAGCAACTGCAAAAGGAGCTTGCCTATAAAGAAAGGATGTGGGCCTCACGTCCAGCTATACAACCACTCAGCAATGAGGACCTCACCTATCTTCACACTACGTACGGCATGCGCAAACATCCAATTCTTGGCTACTGGAGAGAGCACAAAGGGCTTGACTTTACCGCGCCACAGGGATCTCCCGTTTATGCTACCGGTGATGGCACCATTGATGAGGCGCATTACTCTGATTCTTATGGCCAGGTAATCTATATAGACCACGGTTTTGGGTTCGAAACGAGATACGCGCATCTGATAGAATACATTGTGAAGAAAGGGGAAAAGGTAAAAAGAGGTCAGATCATTGGGTATGTGGGCAATACCGGACTATCCTACTCCACGCACCTTCATTATGAAGTGCTTTTCAAAGGCCATCAAATCAATCCCATTAACTTCTTCCAGCGCGATCTCAGCAACAAGGAATACGAAAAGTTGGTAGAACTTGGTGGCAGAGCCACCACCTCATTGGATTAATTGCGCGCTGTACTTCCCATGCGCTATTTTGCCTGGATCATTCTTATTCTATCCTCTTGTGTCTCATCCAGATTGGCGAAGCAAACCAGTGACAAAGACAAAACAGGACGCGATGCAGCGATCGTAAAAGTCGATTCACTGCTGATCCAGCAAGACACCACGAGTATCTCCATCGGGCAAATGCTAATCGATACTACTGTGGTGGTCACTAAAGACACCGTTACAATAATTGGAGTTGGTGATATCATGATGGGCACCAATTATCCAAATGAAAACAGATTGCCCCCTGACAACGCCAGGCATTTGATGGCAGACGTAAAAGGCATCTTGAAAGATGCGGATGTTACCATGGGCAACCTGGAAGGTGTGTTGCTTGACGAAGGGGGCACGCCAAAGGGTTGTCGAAATCCGGATATATGTTATGTATTTAGAAGTCCTACCTCTTTTGCACAAAATCTCGTTGATAGCGGTTTTGACATCATGAGTTTGGCCAACAATCATGCGGGTGATTTTGGTGAAGCAGGCAGAAAGAGTAGCATGGAAACGCTCGATTCATTGGGTATCGAATATGCAGGCCTCATCAGCAAGCCGTACACCCTATTTACTAAAGATGAGATTACCTATGGCTTTGCCGCCTTTGCACCCAATTCCGGCTGCGCCAGCATCAATGACCTGGATGCGGCTAAAGCTGCCATCACGCATTTGGACAGCATCGCGGATGTGGTGATTGTTTCATTTCATGGCGGTGCAGAAGGTAGTAAATACGAACATGTGCCCCGCAAGCATGAAATATTTGTGGGCGAAGACCGCGGCAACGTCTACCAATTTGCGCATGAGATGGTGGATGCCGGTGCCGATGTGATTTTTGGTCATGGACCACATGTCACACGGGCCATTGAAGTATATAAAGAGAGGTTTATAGCCTACAGCTTGGGCAACTTCTGCACTTACGGTGGTTTTAATCTCAGCGGTGTGAATGGGTTGGCCCCCATTGTAAAAGTATATACCGACCCAAAAGGTGTGTTTTACAAAGCCAAAATCACAGCCATTTATCAGACACCACTGTCTCCTGTACGCATCGATAGTTTAGGACGCGTGATCGAAAGAATGCGTTTATTAACTCTTGAGGACTTTCCTGAAGCCCCAATAACGATAGGCAAGGATGGATGGGTGAAGTATTCCACAAAATAATGTGAATATATTGTCGATTAAAATTTCATTCGCCCCATTGCTCCAGGAACAAAGAATTGTTACTTTGCACAGATTGATCTGGAAGGAAAACACAAAAGTCTGGCGAATTAGCTACGATGGCTTATAAAGAAAAAGAAATTGAAAAGCTCTACTACTCAATAGGTGAAGTAGCTGAGATATTTAATGTAGCCCCCTCTTTAATTCGCTTTTGGGAATCTGAGTTTGACTTGATTCAACCAAAAAAGAACCGCAAAGGTAACCGGCAATTTACTGTAGAAGACATCAGCAACGTCAGGACCATTTACCACCTGGTGAAGGAGAAAGGGTTCACGCTTCAAGGGGCGAAGGAGATGCTCAAAAACGATGTTCAGTCTGTTAAGGACAAAATGGAAATGATAGACTCCCTTAAGAACATCCGTCAATTTCTGGCCGAAGTGCGAGATAAGTTGCACTAAACTTTGTAGCCAGATAATACTTCTTTCAATTTCTCAAACACTTCAGTTTAGTTCCTTTTTGCTATAATAGCATTTGCATGGAACAGGAAAGACTCGCACTACTATCCCTTCACTTTGTGCCCGGCATTGGAGATTTCCTGGTAAAACAACTCGTCAGCTACTGTGGATCCGCAACTGACGTTTTTAAACTTCCGAAAGGCAAATTGCTAAAAATTCCCGGAGTAGGCCAATCAACGATCTCCGCATTAAAGTCTTCTGATCCATTCAAGCAGGCCGAAGCCGAACTTCGAAAAGCTGAACGGCATGATACCCGAATCGTTTTTTTTCTTGACGAAGACTACCCAAGGCGGCTGAAGCATTTTGATGATTGTCCGTCTTTGTTATACGTAAAAGGCAAAGTGAATCTCAATGCAGCCAAAACGGTAGGGATTGTCGGAACCAGGCAGGCTACCCAATACGGGAAGGAAATGGTTGAAGCTTTGGTTCATGACCTCATTCCACATCATCCGCTGATCATTAGCGGATTGGCTTATGGAATCGACATTCACGCCCACAAGCAGGCCTTGAAACAAAAATTGCCAACACTTGGCATCATGGGAAGTGGAATGGACATAATCTATCCGGCTGTGCACAAAGGAATAGCGACTGAAATGCTTGAATGGGGTGGGCTTGTCACCGAAAATCCTTTTGGAACCAAACCCGATGCGCATCACTTTCCTGCCCGAAACCGAATTATTGCCGGTTTTTCAGATGCTTTGATAGTGATCGAAGCCGCTGCGCGAGGGGGTGCCTTAATTACTGCTGAAATTGCCAACACGTACAATAAAGATGTCTTTGCAGTTCCGGGAGAAATTGGCAAGACCTATTCCGAAGGATGCAACAAGCTGATTAAGATTAATAAGGCGCACCTGCTGACAAGTGTTAAAGACATTGAATACATAATGAACTGGAGTGCAGACCTTGATTCAGCAAATGTAAATGTTGCTCAGTTGGATCTGAATTTATTTGATGCCGATGAGCAGGTCGTGATCAATATCCTAAGGGATAAGAAAAATCCAATGATGATTGATGAACTCAGCCGCAAGACATCACTATCCCCAAGTGCACTTGCTTCACTACTTTTGAATTTAGAGTTCAAAAACGTGGTCAGGTCGTTGCCGGGCAAGATGTACAAACTCCACAACCCTTGATCTCAATTAAAACAAATGATCGGCCATTCCCAATGCAATAGACAATTCTTTTTCGTTTAAGCTGGGCATCGCATTTCTGGTTGCCAGAAAGTCAAGTATTGTCTCTGTAGCCAGGTTACCTACCAGTTCATCTTCGGCCATAGGACATCCCCCCCACCCCTTCAGTGCACCATCAAAGCGATGGCAGCCCGCATTAAAAGCCGCTTCAATTTTTTCCACCGCTGTGGCGGGATTGGAATGAAGATGTACTCCCAATTCAATTTTGGGATATTGATTCTTTAACTGACTGAACAAATAGGTAATCTGATCAGGCTTGGATACGCCAATGGTGTCAGCCAGGGAAATCACTTCAACATCAAGTGTCACCAGAATATCAACAAATTGAGATACAATATTTACATCATATGGATCCTTGTAAGGATTGCCAAAACCCATACTGATGTAGGCAACTAATGACTTATTGTGCTTTTTGCAAAGTTCCTGTATGTCTGCAACTGTATTAAGTGCCTCACCTATTGATTTATTGGTATTTCGCTGCTGAAATGTTTCAGAAATTGAAAGTGGAAATCCAAGGTAGCTAATCTGGCTATGCTCAACAGCCTGTTGCGCGCCCCGGGTATTGGCTACTATGGCAAGCAGCTTTGAACGGGTGTCCTTCATTTCCAATTTTTGCAACACCTCTGCCGTATCGCGCAACTGGGGAATGGCCTTGGGGGACACAAAACTTCCAAAGTCAATGGTATCAAATCCAATCTTCAGCAATTGATTGATGTAAGCTACCTTCTTTTCTGTGGGAATGAACTTTTCGATTCCCTGCATGGCATCTCTCGGACACTCGATTATTTTCATTCTTTAATAATATGGAAATTGATGTATGGTAAACATGAATTACAGAAAAATAGATACAATGAACGTAAATTTTGACTGCTTAACTGAAATCCCGACAGAAATGAATGCTTGTCTGGATTAATTAGGCTGAATTAGTTTTTGGAATGCCGTTAGCAGAACTCACTCAACCACTTGGTATCAAAAGGGCCGCCCACTTGCTGCATCGGGTTACCTTCGGGCCATCAAAGGCGCAAATTGATCAGTTTGCCAGTTATACACCCGCTCAAGCGGTTGTGCAATTATATGAACAAACTCTACCAGACCCTGTGCTTCCCATCGATCCCGAAACGGGTACTGAGTGGGTTTTGTCGGGAAGAACCAATGCCAACAGTGACGAAAGTGATCTTCAGGAATTTGTAAAAAGCTGGATGATTGGCCAGATGCTTAGCACGGGCATTGTTCCTGCCGAGTCGCTGGCCTTTGCGGCACGCGAGCGAATTGTATTTTTCTTGCACACCGTACTGACCACCATTCAGTCCAAAGTCAACAACAGTCGCTCACTATACTTTCAAAATCAACTCTTCAGACAATTTGCGCTGGATAAAAACCAGCTTGCCAACATCAACTTCAAGGAGCTGACCAAAAAAATTTGTGTAGACAATGCCATGCTTCGGCTGCTGGATGGCAACCTGAATGTGAAAGGTAGCCCCAACGAAAACTACGCGCGCGAGCTTCATGAATTGTATACAATAGGAAGAGGCCTGGAAGGCACCCTGCCTCCCGTGACCGAGCCAGGAGATTACTTTCTATTCAAGGAGCGAGATGTGCAGGAGGCGGCCAAAGTCTTGTCAGGATGGGACATCGATGACACATTCACCAATCTGGACCCTGACACCAACTTACCCAGGGGCAAAGTAAGGGGCACTGCGACCAATGCTTCAGCCCATGACAACTCCGTCAAGCAATTCAGCGATCGATTCAGCAACGTTACCATCCAACCCGACCCGCTACTGTTGAATGGACCTGACCCTACCGAAGCCAGTGCATTGGAAGAAATCAGCCAATTAATAGAATCCATTTATGCCAGTCCGGAAACGGCCAAGAACATTTGCAGGCGCATTTACCGATACTTCGTTTATCACCATATTGACGCAACCCTGGATAACACCGTGATTGCCGACATGGCAACTACTTTCACCAACAGCGGCTACAAATTACAGCCTGTACTGGAAGCGTTGTTTAAAAGCCAGCACTTCTATGAAGCAACACCCGGTGTAGACGATGATAATTTTGGAGGCATTATCAAGTCCCCGCTTGATTTAATGTTAGGTACTTATCGATTCTTTGAGGTTCAGTTGCCGGATCCATCCATTTCTCCTGCTGAGTTTTATGGAAAGACCAACAACATGATCCGTACGCTCTCCGACATGGGCATGAATTTCTACGAGCCATTTGACGTGGCCGGTTACGATGCCTATCATCAATTTCCCATTTATCATCGCAGTTGGATTTCAACAAACTATCTCACTGAGCGATACCAGTTCATCCGTAATGTAATTTCACCAACTATGGCAGGCGAAGTAGATGTGGTGGATTTTGTTCAGGCCAATATCAGCAATGCCATTGCTTCCGATGCCAGACAGCTGATCATGGAGCTGTCAAAGTATTTACTGCCGGTACATGACAACCTGACTTTTGACCCTGCACTGGATGATAACTCAGGACTGACAGCCGAGCGCTTGAATTATTTTCTTACAGCCTTCCTAAAGTCGCCACAAATCGACTCCGACCCTGAAGCCTCCTGGACCTTCAGGTGGAACAATCCGGTGGACATGGAGGTAGTTACCAACCAATTGAAAAGTTTGTTTAACGCAATGATGCAATCGCCAGAGTACCAGCTTTATTAAAACGAAGATGAAACGCAGAGATTTTATAAAAAAGTTGTCTTGGGCGAGTGTTCCGTTCACCATCGGGGGTGTACCCCTGAAGTTGATGGCAGAAAACCCATTGACGCGAATGGCTCAACAAAGCACGAATGATCGCGTGTTGGTTATTCTTCAAATGCACGGAGGCAACGATGGCCTTAACTGCCTGATACCCGTTGAAGCGTACGATCAATATTACAGTCGCAGGGCAAATATCGCCATCCCGGCAAAGAACAGCGTGCGCAAAATAATTCCGCTGGACAGTACTCTGCCGACTGATGCTCAAGTGGGGCTGCATCCGGATATGATGGCCATGAAGCAAATGTATGATGTGGGAAGAGTGGCTTTTGTGCAAGGTGTTTCGTATAAAAATAATAACGGGTCGCATTTTCGGGGACGCGACATCTCATTCATGGGCGGTAGTTTTGACGACTACTATTCTTCAGGTTGGATCGGACGTTACCTTCAACAAGAATTTGCCCCACAAAACTATCCTGATGATTTTCCCAATGATGAAATGAAAGACCCACTAGCCATTGAAATGGGAAGCGATGTGTCTTTGATATTTCATCAGCAGGGTAACATTCCCACCTCCATATCGTTGAGTGATCCCGTTGCTTTCGCCAACCTGGTCAATCAATTGGAAGGATTTGTGGATGATGGTGTGGATCCAAGAGGAAAGCCCCCTGCTTTTCTTGAAAACTCTCCTTACGGCATGGAACTGAACTGGATCCTTGGGTTGGAAGATAAATCAGAAGACTATGCTGAGCGCTTATTTCACGTGTACAGCAACGCGGCTCAGTCATCCGTGATTTATCCGGAAAAGTATCCATTCAATGCTCCGGCAGGAAGCCAGCAAAATCGCCTCACCCCGCAGCTGAAATTAATTGCCAGATTGCTGGATGGTGGTGGTGCAGGACTTGGTGTGAAAACCAAAGTATTCCTTGTGAAAGTAGGTGGATTTGATACGCATGCGGAGCAAGTGGAGAGTTATGATCCCACCATGGGTGCTCATGCCGCGCTGATGTACAACATCGCGACTGCGATGAAAGCTTTCCAGGAGGATTTGAGAGTCCGTGGCATTGAAGATCGCGTTTTGACGGTAACCACCTCTGAGTTCGGCCGCAGGATTCATTCCAACGGTAGTTATGGCACCGATCACGGCACAGGAGGTCCCATGTTTCTTTTTGGCAAAGGCGTACAACCCGGTGTGGTAGGCAAAGTGCCTGATCTTTCGAAAAATAATGTAGAGATGCAATTCGATTACCGGCAGGTCTACGCCAATATCCTGAAGGATTGGATGCTGGTAGCTGAAGACAGGATCAATAATGATATCTTCTTTAGGGATTTTATCAATGGCCCCAAAGAGCAAGGTTCGGGTAACTATGAGCCGCTGCCTGTTGCTAGCCAGGTCATCTCATCTACGCAGACAGATTTCATCACCAACAGGTTTGCATTGAAAGCATGTTATCCCAATCCGGCCAATGAATTTACCCATATCGATTTTAGGATAAATGCGACAAGCCAGGTAAATCTGCAACTGCTTGACGGGCAAGGCAGGTTACTTAAAGTTTTATTGGACGAAACACTTGAACCTGGCGATCATTCCGTTCGGGTTGATCTCATGGGGTTGAAACAGGGGACGTACTTGTACAAAATAAAATCTGGATTTTTGAAGGACACCAAGAAACTTGTAATCAACCGATAGGATGAAACATCTACTCGTACTTGCATTTCTAATGATGAGCTGCGTTGCCGTTGCCCAACCAAATCGCAAGCCACCTGCTGCTTTCAAAAAGAAAGCGAAAGATCAGCAAAGCAGTTTTCTGGACAAACAATGGTGGATTGGGCTCAAAGTCGGGCCCAACCTCAAAAAAGCCTCATCAGAAACCCGCTATTCAATTCTCACAGCAACCAATTATGCCCAGGTACTAGGTAATAAGAACTATGATGGATTCAACCAACTCGGAAGTCAGGCCACGCTTGAAATTACATTCAACTACAAGGGTATTGGTTTCAGCTTTCAGCCTACTTATCGCCTAAGTCGGTTTACCTATAAAAATAAATTCACATGGGATAATTCAGAGAATCCATCAGAAAGCCTGGAGCTGAATTATTCTCATGAACACAAAGTAGATTATGCTGATCTTCCACTTATTATCAAATATGACTTTACAAGCAATTCACTGCGCCCTTACGTACAAGCCGGAGTTTTTTACTCCTTACTTGTCAATGCCAGTAAGGAGGTGGCGATTACGGGCACTGACATGGCATCCGGAGGTACTAATGAATTCTCAAGCGAACCATTAATTATTGGCGCCAGGGACTTGTTTTACAAAGGCTACTGGGGAATAATCGCTGGTACAGGGCTGCACTATAACATGGGTAACGTACGTCTTGTACTCGATATGTCATACCGGATTGGCATGAGTAACATCACCAACACGGAAACTAGATACAGTAACGACCGCCTTTCTGGTATTGGTGACGCACTGGATGATATGAAAACGGATAACCTGATGGTATCCATTGGTTGTCTATTCCCATTGCGTTTCCTAAGTACAAGTTTCAAATCAATAGATCGATAGCGCTATGCAAAAATACATTTGCCTCTTCATGTGTCTTTCGGTGGTTGCATGCAACAATGATGGCGATCCCACAGTGGATAAGGCCAGCTTTGTAAAAATTTACAATAGCAATCGATTCAATGATGCATATCTGCCCATTGACATCCAACAAACTGCTGATGGTGGTTATCTCATACTCGGGTCACGAAAATTGGAGGAATCAAATTTTAAAGGCGTTTACATCATGAAATTGAATGAATTTGGTGATTTCATATCGGAACAACTGGTTGACGAACAATATGTAAACCCTATTGGCAGTCTCCTTCCACTCAACGATAGTTATTTCTTTTTTTGCATGACCGAGCTTGGGGTCTCTACCCAATTGATAGAATTGAGTAGCACAGGCGATATTGCTCAGATTGTGAATATAGGCTATACCTATCCGGCTGCGGCTGCGCTGGATGGTTCCAACTTTATTTTATTGGGTTACGACAATGCATCCAAGGAAAGTGTGGTGTCCATCATCAGCCCGGCTGGCGTAACACTGCAATCAGCCACGTTCTCTGTAGGGGCTGGAGATGCCATTGAAGAACCCATCATCAATCACTTTTTACAAAAAGGCAGGCAGTTCCCATTTCAAGTGGGCAAAACTTTAAGTGGACAATATTTTTTCAATGGATTTTACAATTACACTTTCTCCTTGGTCTTTACCGATTTGGGTGGCGGAGGCTTGGGGGTGGTGCAAGGACAGCAGGATGATGGGGGCATTAGCCATTTAGTGCAGCTAAGCGGCAATACTTTTGCAACTGCCAGATTCAACTTTGGGGATAACTATTTCTTACCAAATATCATTTTGAACACATCAGGGATCAGTTCAAGCACAGATTTGGGTGGATTTACTTTACCTGAATTGGTAAGCAATGCACCGGTAAAAATACTACTGACCACCCTAAAAGACACGGAGATTATCATATTCGCTAGTAATACCAAGAGCGGGCAAATCGGCATTTACTTCTACGCGAAGTCAACAGGAGAATTCCTTGGCAGCCGTTACTTGGGATTCTCCAACCCGTACGAAATCAACAATATGATCTCTACCTCAGATGATGGGCTCGCCATTGGGGCCACCACCTATGTAACGGGAAGATTTCCCAGGATTGCGTTATTCAAACTGTCAAAAGAAGAATTAAGCAAGATCTTCTAAGCATCTATTTTAATATATCACCGCTTTTTTCTTCCTTGGAGCTCTGATCATGATCAAGGTAGAACAAAACGCAAGCCTTAAGCACCTCAACACCTTTGGCATTGAAGCCACAGCCAAGTACTTATGTCGCATTTCTGATACTGCTGATCTGATAGCGCTAATCAACACACCACTGTTTAGAAAGCAGGAACATTATATCCTTGGCGGTGGAAGCAATCTTTTATTTACGAAAGATTTTGAAGGATTGCTTATCAAAGTAGATCTAAAAGGCATAGAAATAATTGAAGAAACGGATCACTCCATTGTTGTAAAAGTTGCAGCAGGTGAAAATTGGCATGAGTTTGTTCAAAAGGCTGTGCATAATGACTGGGGCGGTGTTGAAAATCTTTCATTAATACCCGGAACAGCCGGTGCAGCACCTATTCAGAACATCGGAGCCTATGGTGTGGAGATCAAAAGCCTGGTCGAATCCGTTGAAGGGGTTGACCTTGCATCAGGAGCGTTGAGGGTATTCACCCATGCCGAATGTGAGTTCAATTACCGTGAAAGTGTCTTCAAAAGGGGCCTGAGGAAAAAATATTTTATTTCAAGTATTACTTTAAGATTGACCAAAAAAAATCATCAGTTGAATACGACCTATGGGGCCATTCGCGAGACACTTGCGGACATGAAAGTGACACAGGTATCCATACAAGCTATCAGTGAAGCCGTTATAAAAATCAGACAAAGCAAATTGCCAGATCCACAAGTGATCGGCAATGCAGGAAGCTTCTTTAAGAATCCGACCATTGCGCATTCAGCCTATGAATCGCTGCAACATAGTTACTCAAGTATGCCAGGCTATCAAGTTGATAATCAAAATATTAAAGTGCCTGCAGGATGGCTCATTGAACAATGCGGATGGAAAGGAAAAAGAATAAAAAATGTAGGAGTCCATCATCAACAGGCGCTGGTATTGGTGAACCATGGAGGAGGAACAGGCGCAGAAATTTTAGCGTTGGCCAATCAAATTCAAGCTTCCGTTTTTCAAAAATTTAAAATCACATTGACTCCGGAAGTGAACATTTTATAATAAGAATAGAGACTAAAATCGTATCCAAAAAGAGTCCCGCTTACCCTCAGCAAACTTTTGGCATCTAAAAATTATTTCGAAAATATTTTTGCGGAATAAATTTTTATTATACCTTTCATAAACGTTTAAAACTAAAACTTAAAAAATTAAACGCTATGGCAAAGAAAGCTAAGAAAAAAGCAGCTAAAAAGAAGGTAGCTAAGAAAAAAGCTACTAAGAAGAAAGCTGCTAAGAAGAAGAAGTAATTAGGTTAGACCTAAGTACTCTCAAAACCACTAAGGGAAGCAATTGCTTCCCTTTTTTATTGTGCCTGGTCCGTTTAATTCATGTGAGTCACATTCGTGAGCGTACCTGCATACTTTTCGCACGTGACTCCGAACTTCTGTAGAAAGTCAACACCCTCATCACTCAATAGTCCTTTGTGCTCGGCATAAGAGTTGAGATAAATGACTTTAACTATACCCATGCTGTAAATAATACGTGCACACGAAAGGCATGGGGACAACGTGACGTATAGGGTTGCGCCCTCAACTGCTGTTTTATTTTTCACGGCATACAAAATCGCGTTTTGCTCGGCATGTATGGCCAATGAGCAACCACCCTTCGAATCACGAGGGCATCCAATCCCAGGCCACTCCACATCGCAGTTGTGCGTTCCGCTGGGAGGGCCATTGTATCCAATCGAAATGATCCGGGTGTCCTTCGCCAATACGGCTCCTACATGTCGCTTGATACAATGCGATCGCTTGGCCAGGTTCACTGCCAACTCCATGTATATGTCATCAAATGCGGGTCTTTCCATCTATATGATCTTTGGGTACAAATGCTTACGAGCAACTTGTAAAATTAAGGATTGGAACCAAAATTGTTATATTCGCCACGTATGACAATTAAAACTACCATAATTATCATATTGATGTCCGTGTCTGGAATAATTTCCTCAGCGCAAGAGCGGAGAACTAGTCCCCTAAACGTTGTCACGACACGATATAAAGACACCTACGTAAAAATCGTATACGGCCAGCCACAGAAGAAGGGGCGTAAGGTTTTCGGAGAGTTGGTTCCCTTTGGAGAGGTGTGGAGAACGGGGGCCAATGAAGCCACCGAGATTACCCTTACAAACAACATCATGATGAACGGCCAGGAACTGAGGGCAGGTACATACTCTCTTTTTACGATTCCTGAAGAAGGGTCTTGGATTATTATCTTCAATGCTGATTTGGGATTGTGGGGATCCTATAATTACAATCCAAAACATGACGTGTTAAGATTGACCGTGCCCGTTCAGCCGCAAAGTGAAACAACAGAAGCATTTACCATTGGATTTGATCCGAGAAATAATGTGGTTGACCTGTTCTTCCTATGGGATAAAACCAAGGTAGTAGTTCCCATCCAATTTGTTGAACCAAAACCAAAGCCTTAAATGTATTCAAGAGCATACATCCGCTTATTATTCGTATTTCTTGCAATCGTTTTACAATTTTCAGCAAGTGCTCAGGAAGACTCTGAATTAGCCAAAAGAAATGGCTTCAAGGACATTGTCCTGGGAACCCCCGTGGATAGCATCAAGGGAATTAAATTCAAGAAAGACATTAAGGAAAAAAACGAGTTTCCAGCCCAGCTATACGAGGTTGATCATCCGGATTACAAAAGAATTGGTGAAGTAAAGGTAAGGGCACTGGAACTCAAGACTTACAAAGGGCTGATCTATCAAATTGACGTGATCACCAACAAAGACACCCGATTAATGAAGGGAATGGAGAAGCTGTACGGCAAGCCCATTTATATCCTTCCCACTGACTCCTATAATTGGACAGCTGATAGCCTCAGCCTCACATTCAAGGATCACTCCAAGAAAGAGATCAAACTCACCTACCGCTCCTACCCCGTGCTGAAAATGATGCGAATCGACAAGGGTAAGAAAATTGATGACATTGCAGACGATTTCTGATTCTATCCTTTGTAAATAATCCTGTAGACCATTCCTGCCTTATCATCCGATAGGAGCATCGAACCATCAGGCATTACAATGATGTCAACAGGTCGTCCCCATACTTCCTGGGTATCGTGGTTAAGCCAACCTTCAGCAAATGTTTCATAGCCCACAGACTGACCATTTGCAATTTTGACAAGGCTCACCAGATGTCCACTTTTCTTGGTTCTGTTCCAGGAGCCATGTTCTGCGATGAACGCCTGGTTTTTGTATTGATCAGGGAACATATTTCCGGTATAGAATTTAACGCCCAGCGGAGCCACGTGGGCATTGAGGTTTTGAACTGGTTTGATGAATGCTGAGCAGGGTCTTTTGTTTCCGAATTCCGGATCTTTAATTGTACCACCATGGCAGTACGGGTATCCGAAATGCATTCCGGCCTCAGGAGCTGAATTGAACTCGCACGGTGGCACATCATCGCCCATCATATCCCGCCCGTTGTCGGTAAACCACAGTGCTTTGGTTTCCGGGTGCCAGGTAAAGCCAACCGTATTTCTTACGCCACTTGCAAATACTTCCATGCCGGTCCCGTCTGTATTTATTCGGGTAATGGATGCATAGACTGGATCTTCAGACTCGCAAATGTTGCAGGGTGCCCCTACCGGTACATAAAGTTTGCCATCGGGTCCGAAAGCAATGTATTTCCACCCATGATGGGTATCTGTGGGGTACTTATCATAAACCACCTCTGGTTTTCCAGGATTCGAGAGGTGGCTTTCAATATCCTTAAACCTCAAAATTCTACTCACCTCTGCTACATATAGATCACCATCCTTGAAAGCCACTCCATTGGGCATGTTCAGTCCGGAGGCAATAACCCACCGCTTGTCGGCTTTATTATCCCCGTTGGTATCTTTCACTGCATATACCTTGTCTTCATTTCGATTACCAATAAACAATGTCCCGTCAGGAGACAGCACCATGGACCTGGCGTTGTCCACTTCGGCAAACACGCTTATCGAAAATCCTGGAGGTAGCTTAATGGTGCTGAGTGGCAAACCAGCACTCTTCTCCGATAAAGCAGGACTGGAATTATCATTTTCATCCGTAGGGTTTGCACTAACGGAACCTTTGGAAGCGTTGTCACAGCCAACACAAAGCGCTAAAGAAAAGAATACCAATAACAATTGCTTCATAATCTTGAATTTGGGCCTGCAATTTACCGGAGATTGCTCGTTATGCATAAGTTTGAAAGGTTTTTTACACGGCTATTCCTTCCTAATTTTGTTCCCTTAATTCTGAAAGCTACGCGCACTCCATGATCTCTATATCTGACATATCTTATTTTATAGGTGGTAGACCCCTTTATGAGGGTGCATCTGCCTTCATCAAACCCAATGATAAGATCGGCCTGATTGGCCTCAATGGCACCGGTAAGTCGACACTTCTTAAAATCATCAACGGAGAGTACACGCTTGACAAAGGAACCATCAGCATGCCCAAGGATTGCACCATAGGATTTCTAAACCAGGACTTATTGTCCTACCAAACTGATGATGCCATACTTACGGTAGCTATGGAGGCTTTTAAAGAAGCCGTAGACACCCAAAGACAGATTGAAAAGACCATTCACAAACTGGAAGCCAACTACTCCGATAATTTAGTGGAGAAGCTCAGCAAGCTTCAGGAAAAATTCGAGCACCTGGACGGTTATACCATGCAGGCCAAGGCGGAAGAAGTACTCGAAGGAATTGGCTTTTCAACGGAAGATTTGCATCGGCCACTACAGGAGTTTTCCGGAGGATGGCGCATGCGCGTGATGCTGGCCAAGCTGCTGTTGGAAAATCCATCTTTGCTTATGCTGGATGAGCCTACCAACCATCTTGACCTTCCATCCATCGAATGGGTTGAAAACTACCTGAGAAATTATCCTGGAGCTGTCATTGTAGTATCACACGACAGGCAATTTCTGGATAATGTAATCACCAAAACAACTGAAGTAGCCAATGGGCAACTCAATACGTATGAGGGCAACTACAGCTACTACCTGAAGGAGAAGGAAATGCGGGAAGAGATTCAACAAAATGCCTTTGAAAACCAGCAACAGAAAATCAGGCAAACAGAACGCTTTATTGAGCGATTCAGGGCCAAGGCATCTAAAGCCAAGCTGGTTCAATCCAGGGTAAAGGCCTTAGAAAGGATGGATATCATTGATGAGGTGGTGAATGAAAATGCTGCCATCAACTTCAAATTCTCTTTTAGCCAGACATCCGGTCGTCATGTGGTAACGTTGAAAGACATCTCAAAGTCATATGGCCCGCTGGAGGTACTCAAACATTCAACGGCATCCATTGAACGCGGGGACAAGATTGCCCTTATTGGTGCCAATGGTAAAGGCAAGTCTACCCTCCTGCGGATCATTGCCGGCACAGAGCCCATTGAAGGGGAGCGACAAATCGGTTACAACGTTATTCCTGGATTTTACGCACAGCACCAGTTGGAATCCCTTCATCTGGACAATGAAATATTGGAAGAACTGAAACAAGCAGGAAGTGGCAAAACAGAGCAAGAATTGCGAGGCGTACTGGGATGCTTCCTGTTTTCAGATGAAGAGGTTTTTAAGAAAATAAAAGTGTTGTCAGGTGGTGAAAAGTCCAGAGTGGCATTAGCCAAAACATTAATTTCTGAAGCCAACTTTCTGCTACTTGATGAGCCCACCAACCACCTCGATTTCATTTCTGAAAACATCCTGATCCAGGCGCTACAGCAGTATCAGGGAAGTTTCATAGTGGTCTCCCACAACCGGCATTTCATTAGCCAGGTGGCCAATAAAATTTGGTATATCGAAAATAAAGAAATCAAAGAATACCCGGGGACTTACGAAGAGTACACGTATTGGAAAAATAACGTTGTGCTCCCAAGTCAGGCAGCGCCAAAGCCTGTGAAAGCCAACAAAGAGGCCAAGCCTCAACATCAAAACAAGAAAGCAGATAGCCCTCAGCAACAACGGCTAAAGAAGTTAAACAATAAACTGAAAGACATAGAAAATAAAATTGAAGCCCTGGAGGAGAAGAAAGCCAGGTTGGAGGAAGCAATGAGCAGGCCTGACGTATTTGAGAATTTTAACAAACTTCAGGCAGCTCAAAAAGATTTTAATGAAATCAGCAAGGCCCTTGATGAAAGTAATCTGGAGTGGGACAAAATAGCCGAAGAAATTGACGCTGCTTCATAAGATTATAGTTTGGCATCTCAATTGCGTACACTGCCAGGAGCGTTCTAATTCTATTAGATTTACCAAATGTTAGTAATTGTTTCGTTGCTGATTTCCTTATTACTGCCATCGTCAGGAAAAAAACTGAGCTACGACAACCGAACTTATGAAACAGAAATAAAGTCGGTACAGCTGTATGCAGCCAGGCAGGAATACAGAAGTCAATTACTCCCAGCAGTAACACAGCTCAATCGGCCCGACCTCGTACTTGAGTTTGACGACCTCCGCTACGACATAAATAATTACTATGCCAGGATCATCCATTGCCAGTTTGACTGGACCCCCTCCACATTGCGGGATCTGGATTTCATGGTGGACTACAACGAGTTTAACGTAAATGATTACGCCTATTCGAGCAATACGTCCATTCCATATGTGCATTACAAATTCCTCCTTCCACAGGTAAAAATCCCAGGTAACTATCTGCTGATTGTTTATAGGGACGGAAATCAATCGGATCTCATCCTCTCCCACCGTTTTATGGTTTTTCATCCTCAAACCAGTTTGGCACAGGATAGGTTGACCAGTGGGGCCTTAAACCTGCGGTCTACCAATCAACAGCTGAATTTTACCATCAACTACCGTGGTGTTGAAATCATCAATCCTTTTGAGACCCTTCACGTGGTGATTCGCCAAAATCAAAGATGGGATAATGCCAAATTCGATGTGAAGCCTAGCTTTGTCAGGGAAGACATTCAACAAATCGAATATCGTTTCTTTGGAGACGACAAATTTTTCAAGGCTGGGAATGAGTTTAGGTTCGTGGACTTCCGATCCATCAATTTTCCGGGCCAAAACACCGAACGAATTGACAAGGCAGGCCAGCCACCTCACCTGTGGATTCAGCCAGACCTTTCAAGATCGGGCCAGGTCTATGCTCAATATCCGGATGTAAACGGTCAATTCATTATTGAAAATCTAGATCAGGGCCATCCCGAAACTGCGTCAAACTATATTAATGTCACATTTACATTAAACGCCAGCAAGCTGGAAATGGGAAAGGTATTTGTGCTGGGGGCTTTCAATCAGTGGATAAAAAACACCACTAGTGAAATGGCTTTTAATGAAGCAGCGGGTGCCTACCAAAATACATCGCTGCTCAAGCAAGGATGGTACAATTATCAATATTGGGTTGAAGACAAGCAGCTTTCCGAGCTTCATTTTGAGGGCAGCCATTTTGAGACAGAAAACTTTTATGAGATATTCTTTTACTATCGTCCCTTTCAACCCAATGCAGATTTATTGATCGGATATTTTCCAGTTTCCGTAAACCCCCGTTAGGCGTAGTTGTATTCTTCCTTGTTTTCTGAGTCCGATGTTTTGCCATCGGCATGCGCCACATCCAGCATGCCAAATCCCTTGTGGGAGAAATACCCAATGCCATGTTCATAAACAAACTGTTGCACAGGCTGTGGTGCATACATGGTAAAGGGAAATGTATACCCTCTTACTTCAAATTTTACATCAGAATCGTACAATGGATAGATGCGAGCAAATTTCTTGTGTGAAGCCTGGATGCGGTTCAGGTACTCCCGATCGGCTACTACCTGAAACTTGTAAAACTCTGCCAACTGCTCAGGGGTAAACTTTCGACTCGCCTCCATTCTGGCGATGGTGGAGTCATATAACAAGTCTGAAAACTCATCTTCCTCCGGTGAAATAAACCGCTTGGCCTGATCGTCATTGAATGATCCTGCCATTAATACGATGGGCGAGATGCACAAGAACTTGACAGAATCCGTAATGGTCACCGGCTCTTCATTTTCCACTGACTCGGGTTGGAGTTGCAGGTTGCCGATGGTCAAGTCTTTCTGCGCAAAAAGGACGCCCAGGAAGTAATCAAGAAATGTTTTGTCCGAAGCTGAAAATACCAAAGTGATCTTGGAGGAAAAGAAATGAAGGCCCTTCCGGCTGATTTTTATCTGTCCCTTGAGTCCTGAAAAATTATACTGGGTATAGTCGGCAAATTGCTTGTTGCCGCCAATCATCACCAGGCCCTTGATGGTTTGGGCCAGCAAAAACTGATGGTGGAAGGGAACATAAGCCCCTCTGTTCTTGAGCGAAAAAACGATCCGGATTCTCAATGTATGCGGATTTTTGCCTTAAAAAATACCCTGAATCCCGCTAAAAAAAATTAACTGCGGATAGCTAAAATACTAAAAACCAGACAAATCCATCCTTATGATGTAAGGATTATTTAAACATTGAACCTAAAATGCATGATATCACCATCTTTAACCACATAATCCTTGCCCTCAATGGCCAGCTTGCCTGCTTCCCGGCATCCGCTTTCTGTCTTATACTTCTGATAATCAGGTAGTTTAATGACCTCTGCCTTAATAAACCCTTTCTCAAAATCGGAATGAATTACACCTGCCGCCTGAGGTGCTTTCCATCCCTTTTTGATGGTCCATGCACGCACTTCCTTCTCTCCTGCTGTGAAATAGGTGATTAAATCCAGCAGGCTATAGGTAGCCCGGATGAGCTTGTTCAAGCCCGACTCTTTCAGGCCATACTCTTTCAGAAATAACTGCCGGTCTTCAAGGGTTTCCAACTCAGCAATCTGAGCTTCAATGGCGGCACAAATCACTATTACCTCCGCCCCTTCCTCCTTTGCTTTCGCTGCCAGCAGCTGTGAAAATGAATTACCGGTGTGAACGTCTTCCTCTTTTACATTGGCTACGTAAATCACCGGCTTGGAAGTGAGCAATTGCAGGTCTTCGATGGCCCCCCAATCATCATCTGAAGCCTCCACAACCCTGATGTTCTTGCCCGCCAGTAAAGCCTCGCGAAATAGTCTTAAACTGGCCAACTCCTTCTTTACTTTAGGATCACCACCTTTTACCGTTCTTTCCACCCTGCTTATTTTCTTCTCAACCGACTCGAGATCCTTGAGCTGTAGCTCCGTATCTATGATTTCTTTGTCGGCTATGGGGTTGATCCGCCCATCCACGTGCACAATGTTTTCATCTTCAAAACACCTTACCACATGCGCAATGGCATCGACCTCCCTGATATTGGCAAGGAACTGATTGCCGAGCCCTTCACCTTTGCTGGCTCCCTTTACGAGACCTGCAATGTCTACAAACTCAAAAGTGGTGGGTAATACCTTTTGAGGGTTAACCAGATTTTTAAGCTCTTCCAGTCGTTCATCAGGCACAGCAATTACTCCCACGTTGGGCTCGATGGTACAAAAAGGAAAATTGGCTGCCTCTGCCTTATTATTTGAGAGCGCGTTAAACAGTGTTGATTTGCCCACGTTGGGTAACCCAACGATACCGCATCTAAGTGCCATATTTATATCCCCATTTAAAAGGGGGCAAATATAGTCACTGCCGGCTAAAAAAGTGAGGTTAAAGAGAAAGCCCGTCCCAATACCGAAGGTTATCGATACCGGGGCGGGCATTACTCAGCTTAGGTATAGGTTAGGAAATTAATCCCATTTAAGCTCTGAATCAATAGCTGAGGTTTTGGCCTCCTCCCGCTCTTCACGGGGAATATCAAATTGAGCAAAGTCCACCTCTGGCATCAATTCGGTCTTCACATGATTTACAGTATTGTTTAAAGCATCCACAAACTTGTTGAAATCTTCTTTATAGAGAAATATTTTGTGTTTCTCATAGGTGAATCCTTCATCATCCTTGTTGTACCTCTTCTTACTTTCCGTAATGGTCAGGTAGTAGTCGTTGGATCGGGTTGCTTTTACGTCAAAGAAGTACGTCCGCTTGCCGGCCTTTACTTTCTCCGAATAAATCTCGTCCCTGCCGTTGTTCTTGTTCTCTTCCACGAATCTGGGTTTTAGTTGCGAATTTGGGGTAAATTGAACTGATCGAAGATAGTATTTTAAAAATTTATAGCAAACTTAAGGCACCATAAATGACAACGTAGCGTTTTACAGTATTTGCACAACCCTTAAATAATCAGGCAAATCCCTCATTTCCAAGACAGGTGAAAATTAATTTCGATAGCATAAAGCAGTCGGGTAACCTCGAATTGCTGGCCAAACAGCTCGTTGAGGGCTTTATTACAGGTTTACACAAATCACCCTATCATGGGTTTTCTGTAGAATTCGCGGAGCATCGTCTCTATAATGAAGGCCAAAGCACCCGGCATATCGATTGGAAGGTGTTTGCCAGAACCGACCGGTTATACACCAAGCAATATGAGGAGGAGACGAATCTAAGATGCCTGATAGCTATTGATTGCTCCTCATCCATGTACTACCCTTCCGATACATTGGCCAAGTTTAAATTCAGCATCTATGCTGCATCTGCCATCAGCTACTTGTTACACAAGCAAAGGGATGCAGTCGGTTTATGCCTTTTTTCAGATAAAATCGATGAATTTACACCCATCAAGTCAACACCCACCCATCTCGATAAGTTGTTCCAGATCTTAGAGCGAGCCATTGAGCAGGGCAGCAAGGAACCCAAACCGACAAAGGTGGCAAGTGTGTTGCACGAAATTGCCGAGAAGACCCATAGACGTTCTTTGGTAGTGATTTTTAGCGATATGTTTGATGGGGACGAGGACCCGAATGAGATTTTTAAGGCATTGCAGCACTTAAAGCACAATATGCACGAGGTACTGCTCTTTCATGTGACTGATCATGAAACAGAATTGCAGTTTAATTTTGATGAAAGGCCATATGAATTCATTGACCTGGAAAGCAGGGAAAAGATCAAACTCAATCCGGCTGAAATAAGGGAGCGATTTACTTCCCACCTGACTGCCTTTCACAAGGAGCTCAAATTGAAATGCAATCAGTTAAAAATAGATTTCATCTCCGCCAATTCACAAAGCGACTATAAAGAAGTGTTTCAGGCTTACCTGATCAAGCGATCCAAGATGAGGTAATCAGCTCTGTAGTTGCTCGTTATGAAGCCAGGCCTTTTTGTTAGTCAGTACTTCTTTGGATTCCACCATGTCCGGATCAGGAACACAGCAATCAACCGGACAAACCGCGGCACACTGAGGCTCTTCATGGAAACCGGTACACTCCGTACATTTTCCAGAAACGATATAATAAAATTCATCTGAAACAGGAGTTTGTGAGTCCTGAGCATTCACTTTTGACCCATCGCCCAGCGCTACCTCATCTTTCAACGCTGTACCTCCTGCCCAGGTCCATTCTACTCCTCCTTCATAGATGGCTGTATTGGGACATTCAGGCTCGCAAGCCCCACAATTAATACACTCATCGGTAATCTTTATTGCCATACCTTTAAAAGTTTAATCAATCGCTTTAATTTCGCGCAAATTTACATCAGTTCGGACTATCCATCAAACATGGAATTCCATTCAATAGTTTATCAATGGCCATGAAAATAGAACAAAGAATAAACGCTTTCAATGATCTTGGTCATGAACTTAAAAATCTCGCGAAAGGCAAGTTCGAACCGCTAGCAAAGAAAGCGGAAAGACAAAATCCTTGGTTCACCATTGATAATATTGAACTCGCCTTTTCAGGAATAACCCAATGGCTTAACCTTGAAGAGCTCCAAAATTGGACCGCTCGTTATGATCTTAATACAACTGCACCTAAGACCGTGGGCGTAGCTATGGCCGGCAATATACCCCTGGTAGGATTTCACGACTACCTATCCATCCTCATAGCCGGGCACCGCGCTCAGATAAAACTAAGTTCACAAGATGATGTAATTCTTCCTTTTCTTAACAATTTGCTCGTTTCCATAGAGCCAGGTTTTGCAGATTTGATACAACTGGTGGATAAACTCCAAGGGTATGACGCGGCAATAGCCACCGGTAGTGATAATACCGGCAGGTACTTCACCTACTATTTCAAGCACGTGCCTCATATCATACGGAAGAACAGATCATCATGCGCTGTATTGATGGGGGAAGAATCAGACGAGGAACTGGAAAAACTGGGAGACGACATATTTTCCTATTTTGGACTGGGTTGTCGAAATGTTTCCAAATTGTACATTCCGGAAGAATATGATTTGGTGACACCCATGCGCGTGTGGGAGAAGTTCACAGACCTAACTAACCACAACAAGTATGCTAACAACTACAATTATCAAAGGTCAATCCACCTCATTAATCTAAAACATTTTTATGACAACGGTGCCGTGCTCCTGGTTGAAAGCGAAAACCTGGTGTCGCCCATTTCAGTTGTCTTTTACGAAAGGTACAGTGATCAGGCCGACCTCAAAAAAAGAATCTCAAAACAGATTGATAAATTGCAGTGCATGGTGTCTGCCAATGCCTGGTTTAATGGGAGTTTTGATTTTGGGAAAGCGCAATTTCCAGATGTGGACGATTACGCAGATAACGTAGACACCCTTAAGTTTCTCTCTTCCTTAAACTAATTATTTACCCCTGAGCAATTCGACCCAGCCGGAATAGCTCTGGCCTGCTGCTTTGATGCGGTAATAGTAGACACCATCTTCAATATCTCCACCATCCCAATCATTTTGATAATTACTTGACTTGTAGACTTGTTTACCCCATCTATTGGAAACGATCACCTCAGTGGCATCAGGCATATTTCTAATAAAGAAAACTTCATTGACACCATCTCCATTGGGGGTAAAAATATTCGGGATCATTAAGTTGTTATCGACATCGATGGTCACCAGATAATCCTTTTGGCAACCTATTGCATCACGCAGTGAGAGCTGGTAAACGCCAGCGTATAAATTAGGTGCCTGAAATTCTACTTTCAGGTTCAATGGGTTTCGATTGGCTACGGTGAAGTCCTGAGCAAAAACCTGTCCTGGGAAAAGTGGCTGTGTGAGTTCCAGTCTAACCTCGTATGGCTCTTGTAAACTTTCCGCTATACCCACGAGCATTGAGCCTGTAGGTAAGTCAGGAACAGAAATATTTTTGTTCACGTATAGGGTATCCAGGCTTGCCGCTGGAGTCGTAACGGTAAACGGCTTGAGTGCTGATTGTACCGGACTCGTACAGCTCGTGGTAGCTGATTGATCCTGAGCAAGCTTAATCTCGAAATTACCGCTTCCAAGACCGGATACAGTTACATCACCAAGGGATTGTAATTGCGTAATACTCCCTGTCTGGACTATTGTTCCGCTTTGCGTCACTTCGTAGGTGTAATCAGCAACAGATGATCCATTAATGTTGGATAAAATAACGCCACCAGCAGTCCCAAAACAATTTACACTGTTCGCTGCTACAGTAAAGTCAACCACGTCTGGCCCAAGTAATACTGTGACTTGACCTGTTTTAATGCAGCTTGGATCTCCATACTCAATGGTATAATCATAGGTACCTATTGGGAGCCCGGTGAACAGCTGATCGTTAAAATTAGTTTGTGAAACACCTGTATTGCTTGGTGATATACCAACAATACCAATTCTGACACCGGTATTATTTATTGTTGGTGTTGCCGGATTGATGTTAAACATGATCGATCCATCAGTTGGTGAGCATATCGCGGCAGTTGGCACGGGGGTAATTATCACAGTGGCACAATTTCCCGTAGGGCCTCCACAAAGTGGATCTGCCACTGTTCTTACCATCACCTGTACAGTGGAGGCAGCTGAGCAGCCTCCAATGTCATAAGATACATTTATTGTCACGGTAGATCCGGCAGATCCTGAGGGATCAAACTGTGTACCCGTCACTCCAGTACCCGTGAAAGTAAAAGAACCTCCTGTTGGCGTGGGTGTAACTAACGCAGATAAGTCCACAGGACCTGATGATGGACAAACTGTGGTACTGTTGTCTACGACCAATGAGACATTGGGGATCACATCGATGTCAAACATTTGAGTAGGGGCAATACAGCCACCAATGGTATAATCAACGGTGATGGTGTTTAGTCCGCTCAATCCACTTGGATCAAAATCTGAACCTGTTACTCCAGTTCCAGCAAATGTAAACGCGCCTCCAAGGGGATTACCGCTCACCAAAGTGTTGAGGTCAACCAAGCCAGCTGATTCGCATACGGTAGCAGTTGAAGCTGTAATGGTGGCATTTCCTACCACATCAATATCGAAAGTGGTGGAAGCAGAACAAGTACCCGATACATAGTTGACTGAGATCGTACTTGTTGTCCCGCTGAGTCCGGCAGGGTCAAAATTCGGACTGGTTGTAATGCCCGTACCAGAAAAGGTGAAGGTTCCTCCCATTGGAGTAGCACTCACCAAAGTGGTCAAATCTACAATTCCTCCGGCATCACAAATTTGAACCGGTGGTGTAGGCAATACAATATTTGCTCCATTGATTACATCAACTGTTACCTGGGCAGCAGGGGTTTCTCCACAGGCATAAACCGCAGTCACGAAGAAGTTTGTCGTGCCAACCACAGCCATATCCAATTGTGCGCCCGCGGGGGTATAGTTGGCTCCGGTAAATATGGGAGGGTTGGTCAGTGCTGCATCGGTGTACCATTTGTAGTCAATGGCCCCAACACTTGAGGCCGTCAAAGTTGGCGTAGGGGAATTCACGCATACCGAAACAGGCGTAGTAACGGCAGGTGCTGGGGCTGCGCTGTAATTGAAATCTATCCGTGAGAAGCCACCCCGATCAAAATATTCTATTACTAAGTTATGGGTGCCTGCAGTAAGGCACTGAGGGGCGGAGGTATAGGTTGTAAATGCGTGTACACTAAACGATGCTGGTGCTGCCGGTATCGTTAATATGTTTGCGCCACCATCAATAAACATTCGCACTCCGTCATCAGCACCAACCGAAAACGTATACACGCCCGCGGTAAATGTCTTTGTCATCCTAAAGCGAATGCTGTAATCATTCAAATACGAACCACAAATATTAGGTCCAGCCACCGGAATGGTGTTGGATAAATTAAGATTGAAAGCATCGGTGGTTGTATTGTAGCTTGAAAATGCACTAATGGATCCGATCTCTGTCTCATTCAGAAATCCCCTGTACTTTGTGTTGGTATAGTCTATGTTGGTGACAGGTGGCGCGGGGCTTCCACTGTCATCGTACACATAGGCCAGCCATGTCTCTGATCCGAAGGTGGCGGGGTTACCGGCAATGGGGCTTACATTTACATTAGCAGATCCGCTTATCGTTCCAGCACCGCATTGTGCATCAACCACTGAGACAAGTGTGTAGGTTGAACTAATTACAGGGGAAACTGAAAAAGTATGAGGCGAAGTAAGTATACCTGTAATCGTTACTGGAGCACCACCATCTGAATACTGAATATCCCATGGCGCCACCCCTGATAAGGTTACCGTAAGCGTTGCGCTTTGACCCACACAGACATTGGCACCTCCTGATAAGGTAGCCGTAGCAATCGTGTTGACTACAAAAGTCTCTGTATCCACTGTTGTACAACCTCCATTAACTACCGTATAGGTTATCAGATGGCTGCCCGCTCCAGCCACAGATGGACTAAACTCACCTGTGCCAGCGTTTGTAATACCCGTTCCGCTCCAGGTACCACCCGGACTTGCAGCTGCAAGAATAACTGGTGCACCATTGTCACAATAAGGGCCGGAAAGAGTAATGGTTGGATCCAATGGTGAGCTTACAGTGACCGTTTCGGTATCTACCGATGTACATGAGCCAATAGTAATGGTGTAAGTAATGAGGTGATTGCCAGCTCCGGCTGTTGCCGGATCAAATGTTCCGGCAGCACCATCGGTTATGCCAGTACCACTCCAGGTTCCACCAATTGTTGCTGCAACCAAATTAAGTGAAGGATCAGTCAAACAAAATGGACCAGCAGGTGTAATGGTTGCATCCGGTGATGGATCAACAACAATGGTCTCTGTATCCATGGTAGTGCAACCGCCATTGACAAGTGTATATGTAACGAGGTGACTTCCTGCTCCTGCTGTAGCTGGATCAAAGGTGCCAAGCGCTCCATTTGTAATGCCTGTACCGGTCCAGGTCCCTCCTCCTGTTGCTGCAACTAAATTAAAGGCTGGGTCAGTAATGCAAAAGGGCCCGGCAGGCGTTATCGTAGGATCTAGAGGAGTATCAACAACAATGGTTTCAGTGTCTACTGAAGTACACGCCCCCACCGATAATGTATAGGTAATGAGGTGGCTGCCAGCTCCGGCAGTTGCCGGATCAAATGTACCGGCAGCACCATCGGTTATGCCAGTACCACTCCAGGTTCCACCGGTTGTAGCTGCAACTAAATTAAGTGAAGGATCAGTCAAACAAAATGGACCAGCAGGTGTAATGGTTGCATCCGGTGATGGATCAACAACAATGGTCTCTGTATCCATGGTAGTGCAACCGCCATTGACAAGTGTATATGTAACGAGGTGACTTCCTGCTCCTGCTGTAGCTGGATCAAAGGTGCCAAGCGCTCCATTTGTAATGCCTGTACCGGTCCAGGTCCCTCCTCCTGTTGCTGCAATTAAATTTAAGGCTGGGTCAGTGATGCAAAAGGGCCCGGCAGGTGTTATGGTAGGATCAAGTGGAGTATCGACAACAACGGTTTCGGTATCTACTGACGTGCATGCCCCCACCGTTAATGTATAGGTAATGAGGTGGCTGCCTGCTCCGGCTGTCGCTGGATCAAATGTACCCAGTGCTCCATTCGTAATGCCTGTACCACTCCATGTTCCGCCCCCAGTTGCCGCAACTAAATTTAAAGCAGCATCAGTAATACAAAACGGTCCGGCTGGAGTAATGGTGGCATTGGGAACCGGATCAACCACAATGGTCTCAGTATCCACAGAGGTACATGCACCCACTGTTAATGTGTAGGTAACCAAATGACTGCCAGCACCCGCTGCAGCAGGATCAAATGTACCCAGCACGCCATTTGTTATTCCCGTTCCACTCCATGTTCCGCCTCCGGTGGCAGCAGTTAAATTCAATGATGGGTCGGTAATGCAAAATGGACCTGCGGGAGTAATGGTAGCATCAGGTGCCGGATCTACATCAATCGTCTCCGTGTCGACCGAGGTGCATGCACCCACCGTTAATGTATAAGTAATAATGTGACTCCCTGCGCCTGCAATAGACGGATTAAAAGTGCCAAGTGCAGCATTTGTAATTCCCGTTCCACTCCATGTTCCACCACCTGTTGCCGCAACTAAATTTAAAGCAGCATCAGAAATACAAAACGGTCCGGCTGGAGTAATGGTAGCATCGGGAACCGGATCAACAACAATGGTCTCAGTATCCACAGCGGTGCAAGCACCCACTGTCAATGTGTAGGTAATCAAATGACTCCCAGCACCCGCTGTGGCAGGATCAAAAGTGCCAAGTGCACCATTCGTTATGCCGGTACCACTCCAGGTTCCGCCACCGGTGGCCGCAACTAAATTCAATGATGGGTCGGTAATGCAAAATGGACCTGCGGGAGTAATGGTAGCATCAGGTATCGGATCTACATCGATCGTTTCCGTGTCGACCGAGGTGCATGCACCCACCGTTAATGTATAAGTAATCATGTGACTCCCTGCGCCTGCAATAGCCGGATTAAAAGTGCCAAGTGCAGCATTTGTAATTCCCGTTCCACTCCATGTTCCGCCCCCAGTTGCTGCAACTAAATTTACAGCAGCATCGGAAATGCAAAACGGCCCGGCTGGAGTAATGGTAGCATCAGGTACCAGGTCCACAACAATCGTTTCTGTGTCCACTGAAACACAAGCTCCCAGTGTAATGGTATAAGTGACAACATGACTTCCTCCTCCAGCTGTTGCAGGATCAAACGTTCCCAAAACTCCATCAGTGATTCCGGTACCACTCCATGTTCCGCCTCCCGATGCTGCAACCAGATTTGTTGCTGGATCTGTAATACAAAAAGGTCCTGCAGGCGTGATGGTTGCATCCGGAGCAGGGTCTACATCGATCGTTTCCGTATCCACGGCAGTACAAGCCCCCACAGTTAATGTATAGGTAATCAAATGACTTCCAGCCCCCGCAATGGCCGGATCAAAGGTTCCAAGGGCTGCATTGGTAATACCGGTGCCACTCCAAACGCCACCGCCTGTGGCTGCAGTAAGATTCAATGCAGCATCCGTATTGCAAAATGGACCGGCTGGAGTGATTGTAGCATTTGGAACAGGATCAACAATAATCGTTTCGGTATCCATTGACGTACAAGCACCAACGGTTACGCTATAAGTTATTAAGTGACTCCCTACTCCCGCAGTTGCCGGATCAAAGGTTCCCAGTGCGCCATTCGTTATGCCCACGCCACTCCAGGTACCGCCTCCGGTGGCCGCAGCTAAATTGGTGGACGGGTCCGTTACACAAAAAGGACCTTGCGGTGTGATAGTTGCATCAGGTACATTATCCACAGTAATCACTTCCGTATCCGCATAAATGCAATTGCCAATGGTGATGGTATATGTGATTGTATGATTTCCAGCACCCGCTACTGAAGGATCAAAAGTTCCGGCATTGGCATCCGTTATACCAGTACCACTCCAAATACCTCCGCCTGTGGCTGCAGTAAGATTGACGGGTGCATCTGAAACACAAAAAGGTCCGGCTGGATTTATGGTAGCATCAGTACCCAGTGAAGAATCCACATTGATTCCGAATCCACCAATGTTCACCGTTCCCGCTGGATTGCAATTAACCCTGATGATATAATCCCCATTTGGTACTAATCCAAACTCAACTCCTGCTATCGCACCTGGTGGCAAAGGGATGGCCGTATTGACAGTAATAGGACCAAATGGATTTGATACCGGGCCAGGAGGTGATAGACTGAATAAGATATAAGATGAGGCAACGTTGCCATCAAAAAAATAGGCACGTATGATACCATTACCGCCAAGATCATTACAGACTTCAACAACAGTAGCACCAGGTGTCGGGCATGCAGCACGTACAGTACTTGTAAACAGGGCAAAACTTAACACCAAATAGAGGAGCTTTCTCATGGCTTCTCCAGGTTTGGTCCTACTTTGATCCCCTCAAGTCCTCCTATAGTTTTGAAACAACCATCTCCCCACTCAATCTTGATCCAATACGTGTTGGGCTGTAATTGATTAATGGCGAATAAATTGTTCACTATGTTTGGCCTTACCTCGGAAATAAGATCCACATCTGAATTTATCTGATATACTTTTGCCGTATATCGGTCAGAAAATCCTCCATTAATAACCGATACCTCAATTTTTCCTAATTGACCTGTAGTGTATTCAATCCCATGAACTTTAAAATCTGTAGTGCACTGCGCGCTCAGTTCAAGGCTAAGAAAGGCAATAAATAGATTGATTAACAGCAACTTACAGGATCTCATTTCAACAATTAATTCAAAAAATTACGTAATAATAAATATCCATCAAAAAAGTATTGTAACCCTATATTAATAATGAGTAAAAATGATGAAACCGGTGATCCATGGCAGCTAAAAAATCAATATTACCCAATTCGGGTAATATTTAGTTGAAAAAATGCCTTTTTAGTACCCTCCTAGTACTTTCTGTTAAGGATTTCACTCATAATGAAAGCCTTCTTAAATCCTTGGGGGTCCTTTAATTCATTTAAAAAGTTAAAAGAGGGTTTTCTCTTTTTAAGGTCATATTCCTTGAAATGCTCTGACCTGACGATCCGGCCTACTCCTTCCCTTTTCGCTATAACCGGCTCGTATTTGGCCTCTTTTTGGGCTTCCTCGTATTTTTTGAAGATCTCCTCGTCTTTGGTATGGTCGTACTCAACATCTTCCAGATCCTGGATTTCATCCGGAATATCATCGTCATAGTCAACGTAGTCGTACTTCTTCTCGACCTTAGGCTCCTGCCTCACTGGCTGCCTTGATCGCTCTTTTTCTCCTTGAATTTCTCTCAGCAAATCCTCAAACGTGACTGCTTTGGGTTGGCGTGATGGCTGTGCGTCTCCGGAAAAATCAGGGAGTTCATCCTGCGGTGGGGCTTGCCCGGGCTTCTTCTTATTGGCTCTCGCGATGAGTGTAATCACAATCACGATGAGCCATATCCAAAATTGAAAATCCATCGGATCAAAGATACTTAATTATCCATAATTCCCACTTTTGAGGCATATATGACTATGGAAAAAATGTGGATGAAATTAAAGAATCCAGGCTTCTGAAATGATAAATCAAGGTTATCTTTGCGGTCTTCTAATTAACAACAACCACCATTCAACTAGGCATTCATGCAGTTATCGAAGCTGGAGATAAAAGGATTTAAGAGTTTTGCAGACAAGGTAGTTATCAATTTTGATGAAGGCATTACGGGGATTGTAGGTCCGAACGGATGTGGTAAGTCCAATGTGGTTGACGCCATCAGGTGGGTGCTGGGTGAGCAAAAAACCAGTGCGCTCCGATCAGAAAAGATGGAAAATATCATCTTCAATGGTACCAGCCAGCGTTCTCCGCTTCAAATGGCTGAAGTATCGCTAACCATCAACAACACCAAAAATATTCTGCCTACTGAATACTCGCAAGTGACCATCACCAGAAGACTCTATAGATCCGGTGAAAGCGAGTATTTACTAAATAATGTCACCTGCCGACTCAAAGACATCACCAATCTCTTCCTTGATACGGGTGTAGCCTCCAATAGCTATGCGATCATTGAGTTAGGCATGGTAGATGACCTGCTGAATGATCGCGACAACTCCAGAAGAATGCTGTTTGAAGAGGCTGCCGGAGTATCAAAATTCAAGAAACGCAAGAAAGAGACATTGCGAAAATTGGAAGACACTGATGCTGACCTGGAACGCGTTGAAGATTTGCTTTTCGAAATAGAAAAGAACATGAAGAGCCTGGAGAAACAAGCCAGGCAAACAGAGACTTTCTATAGAATAAAAGAAGAGTACAAACAAAAGAGTATTCAACTCGCCAAGCTTGTTGTTAAGCAGCAAAAAGAAAAATTCGATTCCATCAACAAACAGGTAGCCAGCGAAAATGACCGCAAGACACAGCTTGCCGCTGAGATTGCCGAGAAGGAAGCACTGATCGAAAAATCAAAAGCTGAGTTGATCGAGAAAGAAAATACACTTTCCTCCAGGCAAAAAGCCATTAATGAGTTCGTAGGTAAAATCCGTCATTACGAAAGCGAAAAGCAAATTAAGAATGAGAGGCTCCGTTTCCTCAACGACAGGGCGGCAAGTCTCAAAGATCAAATTGAACAGGACAAGGCCAGCAATGAACGGGCAAGGTTCAGCATTCAAAGTCTTGAAGCTGAAAAAGAAAGCGCAGAAGCAATGCTTCGGGAAATTTCTACCAAGGCAGATTCATTAAAGGCAGAATACGATGCTCAAAAATCTTCCACCTACACCCTTCAGGGTGAAGTGGACGCCTTGCGCAAAGAACACCGCAGCAAGCAGGATGAATCCTATCAGCTCAACAAAGGTTTAGAGATACGTGAAATACAGGTCTCATCTTTTAAACAGGAAATAGAACGCACGGCTACGGACAGCAGTCAGAAGAGTGCAAGTGTTGCCGATTTTGAAGAGAAACTGGTGGTATTGCAGAATGAGATCAACGAAAAAAATGCGTACCTGGCTAAACTGAAAAATGATGAAACCGATGTACATAATCGGACCGCCTCGGTTGAAAAGACGATTGAGCTCATTAGAGAAGAGATGACCGAGGTTGGTCGCAAACTGGACGCACGGCAAAACGAATATCAGCTGACCAAATCTCTCGTGGAAAACCTGGAAGGGTTTCCCGAAGCGATCAAATTTCTAAGGAAGAACGTAGGTTGGACAAAAAATGCACCTCTTCTTTCTGACATTATTGCAACAAGCGAAGAATACCGCGTTGCCATTGAGAATTTCCTGGAACCTTATCTAAACTATTACATTGTTGAGCACGAGGCGGAGGCTTATGAAGCCATCAACATCCTGAGTGACGCCAGCAAGGGCAAAGCCAACTTCTTTATCCTTGATGCCTTTCAGAAGTTTGTGCCTTCAGACATCCAAATGTATTCCAACGCTTTCCCGGCTACTCAAATCATAGAGTTCGATCAAAAGTACGGAAAACTCATGGCCTTTATTCTGGATAAGGTGTATGTGCACGATGGAGACGTGAAGACCATTCCAGCAGAAGATGGCAATACCTTCATCACCAAAAATGGCAAAGTGACGAAGAGAAGGTTCAGTCTTTCCGGGGGATCTGTAGGGCTTTTTGAGGGCAAGAAAATAGGTCGAGCCAAAAACCTGGAGAAGCTTGACATCGAAATCAAGGAGCTGACCCGCAAAGTCGAAGACATCAGAAAAGGATTGCTCGACAAGCAAAGAGAACTGGAACGACTGCGCAACAACACCTTAAAACAGCAAATTGAAGAAGGACAGAACGCCATTAAAATGGTGAATGATGAATTCATTTCTGTGCGCACCAAGAAAGAGCAGTTTTCTCAAATGCTCAGCTCAGCAGATTTGCGGAGAGAAGACATCCAGGAGAAGATTCAAAATCTGATTCAGGAAATTGACGAACTTAAACCCAAAGCGGAACACGCGCAAAAAGAAGTTCAGCAGGATGAGGAGAAACTGAAACTGATCACGGAAGACCTCAACGCGCAAAATGAAATACTGACACAAAAGTCAACTGCATTCAATGAGCAGAACATTTTCTTCCATCAACAGGAAAATCGGGTAAAAAGTCTGGAGCAGGAAGTCCGGTTCAAGCAAGAGTCGATGGAGCAAAGCAGCCTTCGCATTGAATCTAACCAGGAAGAGTTGAAGAAAAATGAGGAGGAGATAAGGACCATCATTGAAACAACACAAAGCAACGATGAGGAGTTGATCGCCATGTATACCCAAAAAGAAGAAATGGAACAGGGACTGGGTGAGGCAGAGAAACAATACTATGCGGCACGTGGTGAAATCGACCAGATTGAAAAAAATCTTAGGGACGTACAGCATCAACGACAAAATATTGATACACTCCTTATGCAATTGCATAACGAACTCAGCGAGAGTAAACTGGAGCTGAATTCTGTTAAAGAAAGATTAAGCATCGAGTTTAAAGTGGAACTGGATCAGATCATAGCCACAGAGGCTGCCGGTGAAGATGAAGCCCAAATTGATGAGGAAAAGTTGCGCAATGATGTGACCAAAATCCGTGACAGGATGGAGAATATGGGACAAATCAACCCCATGGCCATGGAAGCCTACAATGAAATCAAGGAGCGGAATGATTTCATTAATTTACAAAAGGCCGATTTGCTGGCCGCCAAAGAATCATTATTCAAGACCATCCATGAAATTGAAAATGTTGCTAACCAAACCTTCATGGAGGCGTTCCAAAAAATAAAGGAACACTTTGTTGACGTGTTCAGGTCATTGTTTGCAGAAGGAGATGACTGTGACTTGAAGTTGGTTGACCCCACCAAACCGCTCGAATCTGACATCGACATCATTGCCAAGCCTAAAGGCAAAAGGCCATTGACGATCAACCAGCTTTCTGGTGGAGAGAAGACACTTACAGCTACTGCCCTGCTTTTTTCAATGTACCTTTTGAAGCCTGCTCCCTTCTGTATTTTTGACGAGGTAGACGCTCCCTTGGATGATGCCAACATTGATAAATTCAATAACATTATACGCAACTTCAGCAAAGACAGCCAGTTTGTGATTGTAACGCATAACAAACGCACCATGACCAGTACCGATGTCATTTACGGTATTACGATGGTGGAAAAGGGAATTTCGAGGGTTGTTCCTGTTGATTTAAGAGAACTGGCTTAGCCCTAGTTTTTCAGCGCGGCAATTACATCCCTCAACTGTTTTATATAATCTCTAATTTCAGGAGGTTGGTTATCAACGTTGGTATCGATGTGCCAAAAGAATGAGGCCGTGTTGTTACTATAATAAATGTGAATACCTCCCTGGTCCGCACAATCGGGGCAGCCGAAAGTTTGGTTAGTGTTGCCTAACAAAAAAGCAGGAAAGTCAACCAACAAAGGTTTTGCCAATTCATAATCGGCAGTCGAAAGGGGTGTGCTGTCAAAGCCCGGAGGAGTTGATTCATATTGCTCAATGTTGTCTTTGAGCAGATGTTGATCATTTATTTGATAAAAATGCGCACAGTCTCCTGCACAAAATCCATAGGCCTCACCAAAAATTAAAGTGAGCTCAGGACTTAAATTACTCTTTTCACACGAGGTGGTGATAATCATCACAAGGATTAAAGGTAAAGGCAACTTCATAATAGATATTGAGCTAGGCCAGACCAAGAATAATGCTTTAACGATAAAAACCAATTAGAGTATATGATTTCAGTCGTGTTTATTTTCGAAAATGAGTCCTATTTTCGAAAAAATCAGAGAAATGATGAAAAAGGATCTTGCTAGTAGGGTCGAAATTGAACTTCTAGTCAATTCATTTTACGATCGGGTAAAAAAGGATGAACTGATAGGTTATATTTTTAACGATGTTGCCAAAGTAGATTGGACTGTTCACTTACCTATCATGTATAACTTTTGGGAGATGATGATCTTTGGAACAGGAACCTATAAAGGCGATCCAATGACCAAGCACATTCAATTAAACAAAAGGACGGCATTGGAAAGTACACACTTTGATCGCTGGAAAAAACTATTTGTCGAAACCGTTGACGACCTGTTTCACGGTGAAAAAGCCGAAGAGGCAAAAAGGAGAGCGAGCCACATCGCTTCATTAATGCAATTTAAAGTTGAGCAATCAAAGTGATCTGTACAGTCAGCTACTTTTTCAGAATGTTTGAAGGCAAAGTCATCAAAACGGACATCAAATCAACACCATACCACAAGTTGCCAATGCGGACATTTTCGTTTTCTGCATGCTGGTTATTGTCATGGTTTACCATGTTCACTGACACAGCAGGTGCTTTAAGCACATCATAAATGGCATTGTTCACCCTGTTGGAACCTCCGCTGCTGGGCAAAAATACCGCCCTGTCACCCGTGAATGACTTCACCCCATTAATAACACTCATGATCTCCGGCTGGTCCATGTTAACCTTGATGGCAGGGAAACCATCTTTGTCTCTCACTACCCGTACAATACGCGGATATTTCATTCTGATTTCATGACCGGGATCCTCTCTGACTATATGCCAACCCTCTTTGCGAATATGAGCTTCTACCAAATCCATCATCTTAGCAGGATCATTTCCCTTCACCAATCGCATGCTTAACTCCGCCAGGGCAAAACTCGGAATGATGTTGGAAGCCTTGTCTTCCACTGAGCCACTGGCCAGTCCATTAATAGTCAATGAAGGAAGCAGCATTCTTTCATTCAAAGATCCTTTTCCCTCCGTTCTCGCAAGGCCCAATTCATTTTTCATTTGGGTATCAATATTGGGCGCGCTCATTACCTGATTTCTTTCAAAATCGGATATGGGCTCAACACTATCATAGTACCCTTCAATGGTTACGTTACCATCCTTATCGGTCATAGATGCCAACAAATGCGCCAGCATCTGGCCGGGCACCGGAGCCCAGTTGCCATAATGACCACTGTGTAAAGGTCTTGATGGACCATAAACTTTCAATTGCATGCTGGTAATTCCCCTGCCGCCAAATTTGAAAGAGGGATCACCGGTCTGATAGACAGCACCGTCAACCAAAAGCCACACTGAAATGTCTTTAAACAGATCTCCATGCTTCTTGATGTAAGTTTCGATGTGCGGTGAACTGGATTCTTCTTCGCCATCGAAGAATAACTTGATGTTGGAAGTAATTCCGATTTTGGACGCCTTCAACGCATCCACTGCAGCTGCCATGGCAATGATGGGTGCCTTGTCATCGCTGGCTGATCGGGCATACATTCTCCATTCTTCGTTGATGGGTTCACCCGGTTTCGGCATTGGGATCGCCTTACCTCCGTCATACATGGCCTTATCAAATAAAGCTGGTTCAAAAGCATTGATCTTCCACAGTTTGGGATCTACGGGTTGGCCATCATAGTGGGCATAAAGACAAAGTGTTCGTGTAGCACCTTTTACCTTGTACTCACCATAGACCACAGGAGGAGCACCTGGCTCCTGAAGCAACTGCATGGCGAATCCCCGGTCGCTGAACATTTTTCTGATCTTCTCTGCATTGCGTTGGATGTTAGGCAAATCAGAAGCATGATTTGGAATCGATAATAGATCTCTAAATTCTGCCAGAATATGAGGTCCCTCCTTTTTGATCCATTCCCGGCTGGCATTCACAGAGGGCTGGGCAAAAATGAAGGTAGGTATCAATAAAACGAAATAGAATATGCGCATGGGTTAACTTTTTTTATGCCATCAAAATACTCAAAATCATGACGGGTGACGAGTTAATTTACACCAAAACCATCATCATTTGCTTTTTGCAATGCATGTTCTTGTGATTCTCGCACAAGAAGTTTCATCAAATAACTCTTTCAAAAACTCAATCCTCCACCTCAATCATGGCAACGGCTTCCAACTCCACAAGGTATTGATCTTTGTAGAGCGAATAGACACCCAAAAGGGTATTGGCCGGATAATCGTTTTTGCCCAGCACTTCGCCCCTCACTTTTCGAAAAACATCCAGGTCACTTTCCTTATATTTTACAATATAGGTTGTCATTTTTACGATATCCGAAAGATCAGCGCCCGCATCTTTCAGCTGCTTTTCAAGATTATCAAATGCGGACTTTATTTGTGCTTCCAGGTCATTGCCTTCCCCTGTCTGTCCTGAAACATGAATGGTCTTTATCGTTCCGCTGGTGATGGCCACCACATTGGCATAGCCAGGGCCCGGATTGATGTATTCTTTCTGAAATTTACCTGTTTGAGCAAAAGCACAAGCAGGAAAAAGCACCAGCACTGCAATAGACTTAAAATACTTTACCATATCGTTCATTGTTTAGATTTATTAAGTAAGCCAGGCCATGCCATTTTTGCGATGAGGTTAACCATGAAAAACACTCATGATGTCATCTCCAATTTTTCGCGGCCGCTTGGTCTCCGCATCCAGCAAACACCATAATGTTTTGGCTTTCAC
Source organism: uncultured Ohtaekwangia sp. (assembly GCA_964395905.1). Lineage (GTDB taxonomy): Bacteria > Bacteroidota > Bacteroidia > Cytophagales > Cyclobacteriaceae > ELB16-189. The sequence continues at coordinate 25,831 of CAYNCP010000006.1, read as the reverse complement.
CACCGTTTTATTCGTCTTCTTATTTATTATTTCCACCTGGCGTTCAGACTTTACTCCTTCCGACCATGCCACCCAGGTGCTCGCCACCAACTCATCACCCAGCATCGCCTGACTTTGATATTCAATCTCATGGCGCAGTACCATCCAGATATACTTTTGCTGCATCTCCACAGGCGCCAGTTTATCCCAGTGGGCTTTGGCTACCTCTTGCACCCATTGCACGTACACCACATTGTTAACATGATCCAGTTTATCCAAATCCTGACTTCGTACGATGATATGCTGCTGGTATTCCCGATTCACAAATCTCAATTATTAATTGAAGATACGCCTCTTTGGGTAGAGAAATAATTATCCCATCAAACAAAGATTAATTTATTAAATATTAACCGCTAAACATTTCATCGTGCGTTTACTGAGTTAAATTTGTCGTCTTGTAATATCCATCCAATACATGACGTACGAATCACTGATAGCCCGGGAACTGAAAATAACTGCTGCTCAAGTAAAGGTGGTCATTGAACTGATGCTGGAGGGGGCTACCATTCCCTTTATTGCCAGGTATCGCAAAGAAATGACAGGCAGTTTGGATGAAGTGGTGTTAGCTGCCATTCGTGATCGTTACGAACAACTGGAAGAACTCAACAAAAGAAGAGAGGCTATACTCAAGTCTATCGAAAAACAAGAGAAACTTACTCCGGCCCTGGCAAAAGCCCTACAGGAAGCTGAAACCCTGGCGCAGCTGGAAGACCTATACCTCCCCTTTCGGCCCAAACGAAAAACCAGGGCCACCGCGGCTAAAGAAAAAGGTCTGGAGCCCCTTGCCACCCGTATTTTTGAACAAGATAAAATGGATGTGAACGCTATGGCTTCCGCTTTTATCAATGCTGAACTTGGTGTGGCCACCGAAGAAGAAGCGCTGGCCGGTGCCCGCGACATCATGGCTGAATGGATCAGCGAAAATCAGGAGGTGCGGCAACAACTGAGGGAATTATTCTGGAAGCATGGCACTATTGTATCGAAGGCCGTCAAATCAAAGGTCGAATCGGAAGCAGCACAAAAATTCAAAGATTACTTCAACTGGAAGGAGCCCATCAGTAAAGCCCCTTCTCATCGACTGCTGGCCATGAGAAGAGCAGAGAAGGAAGGATTCATCACGCTGGATATGGCTCCCGAAGAAACTGAAGCCATCCGTTTACTCGAGCACAAATTTCTTCGCAACAGTTCTGCTGCTTCACAGCAAGTAGCACAGGCTGCTGCTGATAGTTATAAAAGATTGCTGAAGCCCTCCTTAGAAACTGAAGTGCGGGTAGAAACCAAAATGAAAGCCGATCAGGAAGCCATCCGTGTGTTTTCTTCCAACCTCAGAAAATTGTTGTTGGTTTCTCCACTGGGGCAGAAAAGAGTGCTGGCACTGGACCCGGGATTTAGAACCGGTACAAAATTAGTTTGCCTGGGTGCACAAGGAGAGCTGCTATTTGACACGGTCATTTATCCGAATGAGCCGCAAAGAGAAACAGCCAAATCGGCTACCATTGTGCTGGGCCTTTGCGACAGGTTCAACATTGAAGCCGTTGCCATCGGCAACGGAACGGCCAGCAGGGAAACGGAATCTTTTGTCAATTCGATTGGCCTGCCCAAACGTATCATTGTGGTCATGGTCAATGAAAGCGGTGCCTCTGTATATTCTGCTTCTGATGTGGCAAGGGAAGAATTTCCGGACAAAGATGTAACAGTTCGTGGCGCTGTATCCATCGGAAGACGACTCATGGATCCACTTGCAGAACTGGTAAAAATTGATGCAAAGTCTATTGGTGTGGGCCAATATCAACACGATGTGGACCAATCCAAACTAAAAGCAGGTCTTGACGATGTGGTCATGAGTTGTGTGAATTCAGTGGGGGTAGAAGTAAACACGGCCAGCAAAGAATTGCTTGCGTATGTTTCAGGACTTGGCCCGCAATTGGCCAAAAGCATCGTGGAGTATCGTAATGAAAACGGTGCCTTTCCTTCAAGATCCGCCTTAAAAAAAGTGCCCCGCCTCGGGGATAAGGCTTTTGAACAAAGTGCAGGTTTCCTGCGCATCCGCGATGCCAAAAACCTATTGGATGCCAGCGCAGTGCATCCCGAGCGGTATGAAGTGGTGGAGCAATTTGCCAAAGATTTGAATTGTACGGTACATGATCTGATAACCAGCGCAGATCTGAGAAAAAAACTTGATCTGAAAAAATATGTTACAGCGCATGTAGGGCTACCCACATTGACTGATATATTGGCAGAACTTGAGAAGCCGGGTCGAGACCCGCGTGAAAAATTCGAAGTCTTCAGTTTTCAGGAAGGTGTCAATGCCATTGGTGATTTGAAGGTAGGGATGCTCCTGCCCGGCATCGTAACCAACGTGACCAACTTTGGCGCTTTTGTAGACATCGGGGTTCATCAGGACGGATTGGTGCACATCAGTCATCTGCAAGATCAATTTGTAAAAGATCCACATGAGGTTGTTGCCGTTCAGCAGCAAGTAAAGGTAACTGTGATGGAGGTCGATGTTGCGCGCAAACGGATTGCCCTTTCCATGAAGAGTAACCCTTTCGCTACTCCGGATAAAAATGCTTCCAGGCCCAATGCATCCAATTCGGCAAGAAAGCCCAAACAGGAGGCGAGCATGGAAGATATGTTGGCACAATTGAAGAATAAATTCAAAAAATAGCAGGCTGTGATTACGACATATAAGCAAATTCACCCCTTGGCATGTCGATAGATATAACACCCTTTGTCTCTGAATACAATTTCTTTTTCTTTGGTTGCACCCAGGGCTTCGGCTACCCGTATTGAGTTTTCGTTTTCCTTGATGATCAGGCTTATCAGATTGCATTTTTGCAATCTTTGGTAGGCCATCTTCTTCACGGCACGTGCTGCTTCTGTCACATAGCCTTTGCCCCACTGATCCCTTACAAGTCCCCATTTGATTTCTGGTTCAGGCCAGTCGTTAGGAAACCACAACCCGCATGTGCCAATTACTTTTTGAGTTTCCTTTACTTCTAATGCGTACGGGCCGAATCCCCTCAGCTGCCAGTGGCCAATCATACCTGCCATCGTACGCCAGGTCTCTCCTGCTGTCAAAGCTTTTCCTATCGTATACTTCATGCATGCAATATCAGAATAGTAGGCATGCAAGTCTCTCCAGTCTTCTTCTTTAAACATGCGAAGGGTAAGTCTCGCTGTATCAATGGTTGTGGGTATAAGGAAATCCATTAACGTTATTTCATTTCAGCAATCCATTGATACACCAATGCCACGCCCTCTTCGTGTACCAGCTTTTTGCCCAGCTCCGGCATCATGACACCCGGGTCATCAGAATTGATTCTGTAATATAGTATAGAGGACTCCGGACTACCTGGCACAATATCATAATGCAACCCACCAGAGCCCCGCCCTGCTGCCACGGGAGCTTTTCCTATGCCGAGTTCATAAGGATTCGTCACATCTGCCAACAAGTGCAACCCGCTGGTTTTGGCTGGTCCATCGGGGCGATGACAGTGTGCACAATTCACCTCCAACCACGCACGGACCCTTAAGTCGGTAGGTTGCGACTCGTCTTCGTAAGATACCAGACTCGGGACCTCACGCAGATCAGGCACGCCACGCAGCCGTCCAAAGGAAGCCAATTGATGCAGTTGATTTTCATGTTGACCTGTCATGGAAACATTTAGTTGTCGCGCAGTGGGACCAATTGGTTTTACTTTGTCACCACGCAAATGACAGCCGCTGCACTGATTCATGTCGGGTATAGCATACAATACTTGCCTTTGACTGCCATCGAAATGTGTCCAATGTACATTGACATTACTCCCGGTAATATCAAGATAGGCTTCGGTTTGCTCTTCGTTCCATACGTACGGCAATGCTTTCCAAACTCCATTTTCCAAAATCAGTAACCGGGTTTCCAGGATTTGGATTTTTTCCATTGGTTGACGAAAATCAGCGGGGTAGTAGAAGTTTTTGATGAGCACAGTACCTTCCGGAAAGGACAGGATGTCTTGTGGATCATATACTGCATATTGACCTTCGGGTATTTTCATGAAGCGCTTTTTAAAGGCGTAGTCGCTAAACAATGGGGCATTCAGTTCGTATGGAATGACGCCTTTTACCGGCTCCAGATTTTTCATGGCTCCGGTAAAAAAACCATAATCTGAAAGTTTTTCCTTACCCAATTGGGACAAGGAAGCAGTGGAGAAGGATTCTTCTTCCACAACAGTCGGCTTTTTTTCTCCCTGACAGGCTGTCAACAGTAAAGCAAAGCCAATAAGGATCCAACAATATGTTTGGTTACTGTCTGCCACTCCGCTTTTCGCAATTGAAAATGGTCACATCTTTGGAAAATCCCTCAAAATCATTGGCCGCATCCAGGTTGACAAAAGTAATGTCTCCTGATTCCTGAATACAAATATTTCTTTCTGCCCTTCTGGCATCTGCTATTCCGTCATACACGATATCAGGTGGATTAAACAAAGATTTAACCAGCAGTAATTTACCGATGTCATTCGACAGGCTCGGGAACCAGTGGCTATTCACAAAGCGGTTGTTATGAAAATTCACATTATAGGGAAATGGATTGTACAATGTGTCTTCCCTAAAGCTGTTGTTCACAGTCTGAACACCACCAACAGCTCCGTCTTGTTCCTGCTCGCCTTCATTCAAAGCCGCAACCAATTCATAGCTTACCACAGCGGCACCTACGGTGGTATTGTCTGTAAATTCGTTCTCATATATTTCAATATCATGGGTAGCCAGTATCATCATGCCTGAACCCGGGGGTATGGACGCCACAATATTGCCCGGCTGTGCAAAATTCCTATGATTGTTACTTCGGATTATATTTTTAAAGACCTTCGTAGAATGACCGTATTGGGTAAGGCCAGGCAAATCGAAAACAAGGATGCCTCCCGTATTTTCGTAGGCTTCATTGCCATAAATCTCCACCCACCTTGAATTTTCAGACTCAATACCTGCCACATTCCAATAAGCTTTGTTATTCCGGATAATCACAGAATCAGACTGGCCCACATAAATACCGGCATCAGACGAGCCCATGGCAACGCACGCCTCGATCAGCACATTCCTGCACAGCACCGGGTAAAGTGCATAAGCCCCGTTTTCACTTTTGGGCCCATCCGCCCATACGGAACGAATTCTTCGCAACACCAGATTACGTATTTCGTTTACTTTTAAATTATCTCCCTTTGCATCTTCAATGGAAAAGTCTTCCAAAACGATGTTGTTGCCATTGCTTACGAGAAACCCCTGGGCTCCTTCTGTTTGATTTTTCCAGGAAAGGATGGTCTTATCCATGCCCTTGCCCCTTATGGTGATGTTGGATTTCCTATCCAGGGTGAGTGACCGGGTAAACATAAAATGCCCTTCCGGCAGATTGATGATGTCGCCATCAGCTGCCAAAATAAACTGTGCTTGAATATCCTTTTCAATGGACTTCCAAACAACATCCTCATGGCTGGTTTGTCCGCACGCCCAAAGCATCAAAGACCCTAAAACGGACAACCTTCTTACCATTATAGCCGACATATTAATATGAATTTATCCCTTTTTCCCCAGATCCATTAACCCGTCAGCCTATTATTATTGCCATTGGCATTAGTAAGTGTCATCTATGGCAAAATTATTTTTCCTGTGCATCCACTTGCCGTTTGTAAAATCCGGAAAGTCAAGGGTTTCTCCTCCATGCAGAATAGATTTCTCCGACAGTGGTGTAATGGCGCTCCAGGTAACCGCATCATATACATCCTGGGGCGTGGCTGTTTTTCTTTTTATTGATTCTACAAAAGCGTTGATGACAAACCAGTCCATACCACCGTGCCCAGCGCCCATGGCCTTGGATTCATACTTTTTCCATAACGGATGATCATATTTATCCAACCATTCTTTAGCATCCTCCCAACGGTGCGCCTGTTTGCTTTTCCCTTCTATATAAATGGATTTATTCACATCCATCCATATGCCATGGGTACCCTGCACCCTGAATCCCAATGAATAGGGACGCGGCAGATTGGTGTCGTGCTGCAGTAAAATCGTTTCCCCGCTGGCGCACTTGATCATGGTTGTAACCACGTCCCCCAGTTTAAACTCAACTTTGGCATTGGGATGGTCTTCCCCACCCTGCCTGACAATATAGTCATGCAATCCACGTGCCTTAGAGGCGTAGGATGTCAAATGCGTGAACCGGTTGCCACGGTTGATGTCTGTCATCATGGCAAGCGGGCCGATACCATGAGTGGGATAAAGATCACCATTGCGCACGACCGAATGTTGCGTGCGCCATTGCGCTTCTGAAAATCCTTTTTCTCCAAACTCTACCCCTCCTCCATAAGGTTGCTTTCCGTCATTGAACTTCACTTCGCGGAGATCATGCTGATAGCCACCCTGTAAATGGATCAACTCACCAAAAATATCCTGTCTTACCATATTCATCACGGCCATCACATCGCGTCTGTAGCATACATTTTCCAACATCATGAGTGGCAATCCCGTCCGTTCCGCAGTGCGAACCAGCTGCCAGCATTCTTCAATGGTAGCTCCTGTCATTACTTCACATCCCACATACTTACCTGCATTCATGGCATCGATACACATGACCGTATGCCATTCCCATGGCGTAGAGATGATCACCGCGTCAATATTTTTATTCTCCAGCAGTCTTCGATAACCATAAGGGCCATCGATAACAACGGCAGGCATGGGTTTGCCCGATTGTTTTATTTTTTCCTTGGCCATGTCCATCATCACTTGCTGTACGTCACAAAGGGACACAACCTGTACATCCTCCCGCAGCAATAATAAGTCCAGGTGATTTTGCCCACGCAACCCTACGCCTATTAATCCGATCTTGACTGGTTCTTCTTTTTCCTTTGAAAGCACTACGCCAGATGGCAGGATAGTGAGTCCAATGCCGGCCATTGCCGAAGCTTTGATAAATTCTCTGCGAGACGATTTCATATATTAGGAGTTCATATAACAAGAATACTCAAATAACTATTGTGCAAACAAATAAACAAACCAAGGCCTTTTTATCTGAGTAAATAATCAGGAGAATTACAAAATCGATTTAGGCACAATGCCCCGCCACCAAATCTTCACGCTCTTCCACCATCCTGCCTCGCCATCAGGATTAAACGCCAGCGTAGTGTGCCAGGCATTTTCCGGTTTCATATCCACTGTCATGGATTGAAACAGGTTGGCAGCAATGGTGCTGTCATAGACGGCCACCACACATTCCGTATTCAAGTTTGCACTTCTCGGATCCAGGTTAAAGGTGCCGATCACTGCAATCTGCTCATCCACAACCATTGATTTGGCGTGAAGGCCGAAAATGGGAGTGAAGTTCATCTCTTTCTGCAGCGCGCCTGTCATGATATCCAATCGGATGGCTGCGTCCGGTTTGAATTCATAAATATCAATACCGCTATTCAGTAGTTTTTCCCTGTCCCGCTTGTAGCCGCTGAATGCTTCCAGGTTATCGGTGGAGGCCGCACTATTGGTTAATATTTTAATTTCAACTCTCCTTTGTTTTGCCTTGGCAAAAAGTTGTTGTCCTACATCGGTAGTTATAAAGTAAGGAGACTGTATGTACACCGACTTCTTGGCATTTTGAATTAAACCAATGAGAAAATCTGTACAGGCTCCCCCACCTTGTAATCCTTGCGTGCCGTCATTTTTGCCAGGCAGGTCTGACACGAAGGTGATGCTGTCTACCCAAACCAAATCTCCTGAATCTTTTATTTGCTGAATGGCTACCGGGACACTCCGAATCTTTTCCCTGACCTGGGGCCAAAAATTATTGGGATCACATGCGTATTGATGAATGTATTCATACTTGGCCAAAGTATTCAGTTCATAATCCGCTGAATCAAACAGGCTTGAAACCGAGACGGCCAGTTCACTATTCCAAAACAGCTCAAAGGAATGCTTCATGGTATTGACTGTCTTGCCCAACAGCAGAACATCGCGATCCCTGAAGTTATATTCATGATCATAATCAAAATATTCGTCCGCAATGTTTCTTCCACCGGTGATGGCCACTTTATCATCCACGATAAATGTTTTGTTGTGCATGCGTTGATTGAAGCCTTGAAAATCAGCTGCCAGACTGTACAATTTTTGAGGCAGGTTCTTACCGATGTTGGCTGTGGGGTTATAAATCTTGATGGACAAATTGGGATGGGCATCCAGGGCCAACAGGTCATCTGCATCTGCTTCCACAAGAATGTCGTCTACTATCATTCTGATTTTCACGCCCCGGTCTGCAGCACGAAGCAGGTAGTCTATTGCAATGAGTCCGATATTATCGGCAGAGAAAATGAAATACTGTATGTCAATGGTAGCTTCTGCCGCATCGCATAATGCCGCCCTCGCAATCATGGACATGTCGCCTTCTTCCAGGGTAAAGACTCCGGTCTTTAGGGCTGCCAGCGTATCCGTACCCGACAAGAGATGTGACAATCGCTGCAGGGAATCGAAATGGATTTGAGCGCAAAAGTCTTCGTCTATTTTGGGGAACCGGTCATCGGATGCGCATTGCGAACCCAAAAAGATCGTGATAACGATCAAAAGGGTAGAAGTCAGGTAAGTTATTGGTTTCATTTCTACCTTCAACTTTACAATTGGAATGATGGGTAAATTAGCTAAAGGATTTCAATAAACAGCTACGCTGCATCCTCAGCGTCAATTGCAATGGATCCTGATATACTTTTTCCCTGCATATTATCTTTCTAAAATGTATTCTTGAGTGACTGCAAAGAATGCGCAGCTTGCCTTTGCAAGTTACGCTGTGGATTCCATTCACATCATTCTGGCACACCCCCGCCAAATACTTCCAGGTATTCGGCTGGGATGGGCGTCCCCATCATGTGGTTTACAATGATTGTGGACAGCATGATTCCCACCACAATAAGGGCACTGGCCTGCCAGGTGGCATGCTGTTGAGAAACATAGGCGGACATTTTGATCCGGTGCACACAAGCCGTGTGCATAAAGAAGGCCACAATCGCCAGTCCATAGTGAAGGGTAAAAAAATAATAGAGTGGATCAATATGGAGTACGGCCGCCCCGTAGTAGAGGTTGGTGTCCAGGTGCATTGCGTACCTGCCAAAAAATACGGCAGCGGGATGCGCCATTAAAAAGTAAATAAAATACGCTCCAGAATAAACCTGGAGCCGGTCCCAAATGGTATCCACTGTCTTCCACTTCCTCCAAAGCAGCCTGCTTCCGGAACCCACCTGAAACAGGACGGCCATCAATAACAGTATTTCAACGGGTAGGAATCGATACACCTTCCGGGCCGCCTCCATAAAATCAAGATGGGCCTGCACTGAATCCAGGATCATCAGGTGGTTGAGCAGGTGCATCGAGATATAGCCAATCAGGAGCATGCCCGAAATATGATGGGCGCGCTTCAACCATGGAGCGGATATGGCAGGATCACTCATGGGGCTTGCTGCCATTGGAGGTTGTAAACTCACTTCTGGTGATCACCAAAGGCAAGCCAATCAGCATCAGGGCCACCAGATTGATCAGTACCACGTTGTAGATGGCACTATAATATATGGAAATCCCGCTGTCGATCACAAACCAGGAAAGCAATCCGTACCACAATGCCTTGTAGGCCCAGCGTTCCTTTTTCTTAAAGGCGTTTTCCGATATCATGATCATGAGCACATGAAAGCCCACAATGGTTCCGCCAATGATGCCGAACAGCCAGTTCTTAAATCGCAGGACTTCCTCAGTGATGGGGTTCCCACCAAAGAAAGTCTCCATGGTGTACTGGTTATGCATGTCGAGAAAGATGGAGTTGCCAAAAAAAGCTACCAGCACTCCTACTCCTACGGTGAGCACATTGGCGTAGGTGAGCCACTTTTGCCAGAACAGGAACCTATGATTTTCCATAATGCTAATATACATGAGAGATCCGCAGCGACAAGTTACGACCAGATAAATTAGTTTAAGTAAGCAAGAATTGCTATGATACTCCCCCTACCTCTGGCTTAAGCCTTTGGAAGGCGCTGAGGCAAGCGCGTGACTTAAGCCATGGAATGATAGCAAGTTTACAACTTGCCATAGTTTGCCTCAGGCAGTTTCAAACTGCCAATACTTTGTAAGCTTAAGTGGCAAACTTAAGCCAGTAAGAGGGAATTGTTGTCGCCAGATAACTTTGAGGTCAGACGGAAACGTTCAGCGCAGTGAAAGTCCATTGTCATTGATTTTTTATTTCTTGTCCAATAAATAATAGTGTATTTGTCTGTGGAATACCAATATGGATTTCACGCATTCCATAGTCACGATCAAAGGGCTCCCTCGTTTTTAGGTCTTTAACTTTGTCTTTGATTGCTGTCCAAAGGTCATTAACGTTGTCTACCTCTAAGTAAAATTCCATTTGGCCAATATTTTCTCCTGCACGTAATATGTGAATACTCAAGTTGTCCTTTTGATAGATTGCATAAGTGTCAGTGTGCATTATGGATGAAAATCCTAAGATACTTTTAAAGAAGTCCGCTGTCTCCTTTATATTGAAAGATGGTATCATTGGGCTTAAAAAAAGTGCTTTATACATTTCAATTGCGTTAGTTAGAAGTCCAAGTCGCTGTCAGCGGTAAAATATATTTCATCTTATTACCTAAACTTTGTCAATCAGTCCGTCACCTTTTCGTCAGCGAACGCCTTGCAGCCAACAACCGGCTATAAGCACCCGTGTTTATATATTATATATCAGTCTAAATATAGGGTAAATCTGCCTTTTGTCTAGTCCTATTTTCACCGCAGAATCACCCGGCCATAGACGGGGACTCTGCGCTATCTTCATTTCTCTTCGGGAAGCCTCTGCGGAGCATAAAGCCAGTAAGAGGAATGAACCAAAGCACATGGCGCATACACCGTGTTGGCGGTTGTTGGGCTATCAAATAACCTTTTAAAATGTCTATGATGATAAATCCATTGTCACAAGACAAGAGAACGATTTACTTTACTCAGTCATTTATTTTGTTTTAGAATTGTATCCCATCGATCACTTCTTTCTTTCGCAGTAGTGTCTTCAACACGTGTTGCGATGGTCCACACATGACCGGCTGGATCCATTATCCAGGCAATTCTGTCACCCCAAAATTGGTTCTGTGGCTGCACGAGAACGGTAGCACCATTAGCAACAGCTTTCTCAACTGTGTTATCTACATCAGCGACATAAAGGAAAATCACAACCGGGGAACTTCCGTCAGGATTAGGTGCACGGCTCGGTAGAGTAGGCCATTCGCCTTCGATCATTATCATCTCATTACCAATTGTGAGTAGAGCATGGGCCATCATGTTGTCGGGGCCCATTCGTCTATTGAGTTCAATTGCTCCAAATGTCGACAAGCAAAAGTCAATTTCTGCGGAACCGTCCTTGCACACCAGCCTTGGAATGATGCGAGAGGAGTTATCTGGGATACCTTTCGTCTTTTTGGCCATTTTAATAATATTTTGATCCAAATTCTCCAGCCCAAATACCGCCAACGTTTGTGTTTGCGATGTGGCCGGTATAGGAAGCCTTGCTAAATGCGAAGCATGGCAAGGCTGACCAGTTGCGACCTGTCCACCGTGATAAATTTAACTAATGAAACCGAGACTCAATAACTACTCTGAACCCGGCCATAGCGCAAACATTGTGTTGTGTGTAGTTGCCGCCATTGGGAACTCTTACCACACGGATGCCATTGCTTTGGTTGCGTGTCGGCATGTGTGGCAATGGCATTGGTGTGGTTTTCGAAGCCCTTAATTTTTGTCCGTTTTCTTTTTTGACGCCTTTGCTTTGCTATTGAACTCAAGGGCAAGCTGTACCCAGTGATCGAGTTTCTTCTTCGTGTTAAGCGCATCAATGTCCACGAACACATAACCCTTCATGATTTTCCCCGTAAAGTCCATCGGCTTGCATCCTTCCTTTTCCATTGCTTCTTCATAACGGTCGGGGTCAAGGCGAACCATGAGTCGCTCTTGCTCAACTCCGACACACATTTTGCCATTTACCATAAAACACAAACCGCCAAACATCTTTTTCTCTTCCACCTTTTTATGAGTAAGGGAAACTATTTCTCTTGTCCTGTCAGCTAACTTTTCGTTGTAAGGCATTTCAGTTAATTGTTTTCAGTAAATGATTTTAGTCCAGCAAAAAACTTCTTGATTCCTTTGTCTGATTGGTTGCGGACAATTAATGTGTCCATAATCTTTCCCAAGAACCCATACCTCATTTCGTATTGCATTACTTGTTTTACCTTGGTTTGAGTACCAATTTTCTCAAAGCTGTAGCTGTGTTTGAGTTTGTGAACAGGGAAACTACAAGCTGTCAATTCATAGGTAAGAGCTTCATTTGGTCGGTGAACCGTGCATTGCTCTTCAAACCAGTTTTTCCCGTCAAGCATTTCTATTTTTCGTTTTGCTCCAACGCCTCTTCTTATATCAGAAAGTGAGGTTGACTTCTTAACTGTTGGGTCATACTTGTCAAGCATATCCACTTCTGTTAACGCTTTCCATATTTTTTCAAATGGCGCGTTAATTGTTATTTCATTGTGAATGGTTGTCATGGCTACTTATTTTCAGCTAGTTTCTTAATGTTAGTCAGAATCTGCTCCTGAATCTGCCCCATCTTCCTTTTCATCATTAGTGCATTCATAATGCTTACCACCATGTTTCCTGGCTTGTAATAGGACTCGTTGATGATTTTAGTTTTGTTATCGTCAACTTTTTCAAGATAGAAACAGAATCGTGGGTCTTTCAGCATTTTAGCCATTCCCATTGAATCGCTTTCAATTGCCCAAACAGTTTTCTTCTCATGAACCAATTCAACTAATTTTTCTGTCATGGTTCCCTTCCTTCCATTATTGCTCATTTCACAAGTTCGTATTTCGCCCTGTTTGTCCATTCTACCTTTGGCTGTAATTACTCCGGGATTGATTTTGTCCAAAAGCCTTATGTCGGTAATGATTGCCCATACGCTGCTAATGGGTGCGTTAATGATGGCTTCATTATGCGCTTGAAGTTTGCTCATTGATTTTATTTTTTTGGGTGGTGACCAAAGGTATGAAATAATACTTGCATAAAGCAAGTGATAACTTAACTTTGCTAAAATGAAAAGGAAAAAGATTGAGTTTCGTTCTACGTGCCCAATTAGCACTGCGTTGGATATTTTTGGCGATAAATGGTCGCTTCTGATTATTCGTGATTTAGTGTTCAATGAAAAGAGTACTTATGGAGAATTTCTTAGCTCTGAAGAGAAAATTGCTACCAACATTCTAGCTGATAGATTGGCTTTGCTTGAGAGTGGAGATATAATTTCAAAGCACAGTCACCCTGAACATAAATTAAAAGTCGTTTATAAACTTACTCCAAAAGGAATTGATTTAATTCCTCTGCTGGTTGAAATTATTGCTTGGAGCGAGAAGCATCATGAAGTCCATCCATACGCTAAACAATTCGCCAAGCAAGTCCGGAAGGACAAAGTGGGCGTAATGAAGAGAATTAAGGATGGTCTAAGCAAGAAATGAATTTCTTTTCTTCCACTTTAGTTCATGTGTGAATAAGGCATATCCTTTCATCATTTTTTTTGTCTGGACGCATGTTTGGGTCGTAGGCCATTTCCTTTGTCCAAGGTTTCATAAATAGTGCTGCGTACCACACGAATCCAAGAATGAAACTGAGCAGAACACAAACTGCCACAGCTAAGAAATTTATGTTAAGTTCCATGAGATTACTCTTAGGTTAATGATTTAATAACTGTTTCCAATCTCTTGAACGCTGAACCCCAGCCATTGTAAAAGCCCATCTTTTCTTGTGCTTTGGCGTAGTCTTCTGTTTCATGCACAACACTGAAAGTAAAATTTGTTTTGTCTCCGTCAGCCTCAAACAAAATATGAAGTTCAACTCCTTCGGTCATTGGTTTGAAATCAGCTGTCGTTACAATTTTCTTGTGAGGTTCAATCTCCAAATACTTTCCTTCGGAAATAAATAGATTCCCGTCCGGCATTGGCGAGCTGTATTTCCATTTTCCACCAACTTTAAAGTCATGTTCTATGATTTTAAGTTTCATTCCTGGTGGAGACCACCACTGAATCACATGGTCAGGTTTTGTCCAAGCATCCCAAACTAATTGGACTGGTGCATCAATTACTTTTGTGATTGATAGAGTGCGGCTTTTTTTGTTGTCTGAATTGCTCATTTTTTATTTTTAGATTTTAATTGATTGACATATTGCTCGAATGAGTCAATTCTTGACTCCCACTGCTTTTGATATTTCTCCAACCATAAGAATGCGGGAACTAAGTTTTGCGGTTTGATTACACAGTACCGTTCTCGCCCGACTTGTTCTATCTCAACGATGCCGCACTCTGTCAAATGTTTAATGTGTTGTGAAACAGCAGGTCGGCTAATATGAAACTCATCAGCAATCGTATTTAGGGTCAGCGGTTTTCTCGCAAGCAAATCAATAATTTTTCGTCTGTTTGGGTCAGCGATTGCTTGGAAAACGTCTCGTCTTACTTCTGTCGGCATAATATGTAAGTAATTACTTACGCAAATAAAAGAGTAAGTATTCACTTACGCAAACTATTTTGTGGAAATTTTAAAGTCTACAGAGTTGGACTGTCTGCCGTGTAGTCATTCTGTTACTAGTCAGTCGTTAATTTGTCCCCCCGCGGATGGGAGAGGCAGGCACATTTGTCAATAGTACCTGCAGTCTTTAAAAAATTATCCGTTGATAAACGTTTATACGCGTGTTGCAACACGGCTATTTTAAAAATAGTTTGTAAACAAAAAACCCTGACGTCCTACGGGGTCAGGGTTTCATTTTGGATTCGGGTTCATCAGCTTACATATTTGGTGAAACGAATACGCGTCATTTGCTTATACTCCTCACTTTGCGTTCCAAAGACGGCAGCTACATAATCCTTTGCTGCCTTCGCTGTGTCATGCACCGCTACCTGAGCGGTATACAGCACCTTGTTACGCGCCATGCGAGCCATCGCCCAAGCCTGGTAGGCTTTCGCCACTTGCTCGTTGGCAGCGGTCGCATCTTTATGCAACCCGGCCAACGAATCGATCTGCAGTTCAGGTTCGTTAGGCTGGTAAGCAGGCTGGCTTTTTAATAATTGGATTAACCATCCAAAGTGTCCTGCTATACTCACGTAACTCTGCTGCGTGGCAGATCGCTGGCTGACTGACTTCTCAGGCATCTCCGTGGGCTCATCAGATTCGGCTGACGGGATGGGCGGTCGCGACTTCGCCAAGCGTCCCTTGATCAACCGGGCATACTGATTCGCATCTTTGAGCGTCTGAGCAGTTGTACCCGAAGACTTCAGCAACTTCATAACCGGTGTCACCCGATTGCGCATCTCACCAAACAAGATCTCTCGTGCATTGGTGGCGTTGCTGTAGTCCGTTTTTGTTTGTTTGACATCTTGCAATGAACTTTGTGCTTTTACAAGCAAAGCTCTCATCGCTTTAAGCTGGAGGTTTTGTTGTCCGGGGTTATACTTTCCTGCCAACCCGGTGCAGAGGCCTACTAACCTAGAGTAAGCGTCCACGTTCTTTATGTGTGACATAATACTGTTAGTACGGAAATTCCCTAGTAAAAGGTTTCGCTTTTTAGAAAAAAATTAAAAATAATTTTGAAAAGTCTGAGTGAGTCAAAAATGTTGTTTGGACTCCTTCTGTTTGACCAGATTTACATCACTTTCTCCACCATCACCAACCTCATCTCCACCACTACCAACGAGTTATCCACCATCACCAACGAGTTCCCCATCA
Organism: uncultured Ohtaekwangia sp.; assembly: GCA_964395905.1. Lineage (GTDB taxonomy): Bacteria > Bacteroidota > Bacteroidia > Cytophagales > Cyclobacteriaceae > ELB16-189. The sequence goes on along the minus strand of CAYNCP010000006.1, from coordinate 9,997 downwards.
TCACCAACGACTTCCCCACCTTCACCAACGACTTCCCTACCACTACCAACGACTTCCCCACCACTACCAACGACTTCCCCACCTTCACCAACGAATTCCCCATCATCACCCATGACTTCCCCACCCTCACCAACGACTTCCCCACCTTCACCAACGACTTCTCAAAGCTGGATACTCGATACTGGATGCAGGGCACCAGGATCAAGGACCAAAGAACCTGAAACTTGAAACCTGAAACCGGTAACCGGCAACTTGCATCCGGCAACAAACATCGGCCAACGAACAACCAATAACCTCGATATTGCCCTATCCCTAAATTTAAGTACCTTGCGCCTCAATGCACGTCAACTCACCCGATACCTCCAAGTTTCCCTGGGTCAGGATACCCGGATTGTAATACTACGGTCCACCCTGAGTTAATTCTTTTTATTATTCTCTCATTTAACCAACACCGCATCTGCTACAGATGCTACCCATTTATATAAACACCTATGCCTATACCAACTCCGTTTCACGCGCGTACCTCCGCGCTCAACGCCAACATGGATTGGAAAGACTGGGGTGGCTACTTTGCAGCCAACTCCTACAACGTGGTGAACGACTTTGAATACTACGCCTTCCGCCACTCAGCAGGCCTGGTAGACATCACCCCGCTTTTCAAATACAAAGTGACCGGCAAGGACGCCTGCCTGTTTCTGTCGCGACTCATCGTCAAAGACATCAGCAAGCTCAAGCTCAACCAGGCCACCTACTGCTGCTGGTGTGACGACCGCGGCATGGTGATCGATGACGGCACCGTGATGCGCTTTGGGGAAGATGAATATTTTGTCACCGCGGCCGATCCCTCCTACTCCTGGTTCACCCGGTTCACCAAGAAAATGGATGTGGCCATCGAAGACGTGACCGACAGCATCTGCGCCCTGGCCCTGCAAGGACCTATGTCCAGGGACATCCTGAAAAAAATGTGCGATGCCGACCTGGACACGCTCAAATTCTTCTGGACCACCAGCGCCAAAGGCGAAGGTTTTGACTTTAAAATATCGCGCACCGGCTACACCGGGGACCTCGGCTATGAGCTGTGGATTGAAAATGAACAGGCATTAAAACTCTTCGATGCCGTGTGGAACGCAGGTCAGGATTACAACATCCGCATGTCGGGTATTGCTGCCCTGGACATCGCACGTGTGGAAGCGGGGCTCATCATGAATGGCGTGGACTACCACAGTTCGTTGCATGCCTTGATTCCCGCACAAATGAGTTCACCCTATGAGCTGGCACTGGGCTGGCTGGTGAACCTGGACCGCGGTCCTTTCATGGGACAAAAGGCATTGAAAGCAGAAAAGAAAAATGGCTCGCGCTGGGCCACGGTGGGTATCGATATCAACTGGCCCGACCTGGAAAAGTTGTTCAGCAAACACGGGCTGCCTCCCAAGGTATCTCCGGCAGCGTGGCGGCATTCTGTTCCCATCTATCATCCCAGTCAGGCCAGCAAACAAATCGGTTATGCCACCAGCGGCACCTGGTCACCGATATTAAAGAAGAACATTGCCTTGGCCACCATTGAAATGGAGTATGCCAAACCGGGCACGGTGGTCAACTTTGAAGTGATGGTGCAGCACCACCGTCATACCGTGAGGGCTGTTGTAGATAAGCCACAGTTTTATAATCCGGAAAGAAAAAGATCAATCCTAACTCAATAAATCGATGAACAAGAAATACGATGCAATCATTATTGGTGGCGGTCACAATGGATTGATCAATGCCGCCTACCTCGCCAAGGCAGGAAAGAAAGTGTTGGTGCTGGAAAAAAGACACGTGCTGGGTGGAGCCGCGGTGTCTGAAGAAATATTCCCCGGCTTTACCTTTTCGGTGGCCAGCTATGTGGTCAGCCTTTTCCGCCCGCACATTGTACGCGAGTTGAACCTGGCCCAACATGGCTACAGTATCATTCCCATGGACGCCTCTTTTCAGCCGTTGCCCGGTGGTGACCTGGGTCTGTGCCGCTGGGGAGATGCCGCAAGGTCGCGCAGGGAAATTGCGCGCTTCAGCAAAAAAGATTCGGAAGTATATGGAGAGTTCAGCAAGGTAATGACGCACATGGCCAAGCTGGCCAAGGAAGTGATCGATCACCCCGCGCCCGATGTCGCTTCCATCAACCCCAAAGAATTGGCGGGCTTGTTGCGGATGGGCAAGGTCTTTAAAAACCTGGGTCCGGAGATGCTGCACATGAATACCAAGTTACTCACCATGAGCAGTGCCGACTTCCTGGATCTCTGGTTTGAATCGGAAATATTAAAAGGCCCGATTTCAGTGAGCGGTATCATCGGCACCTTCCTGGGGGTACGATCTCCGGGCACTGCCTATGTGTTGCTGCACCACTACATGGGAGAACTGGATGGCGCCTTCCGCTCGTGGGGATTTTCCAAAGGCGGAACAGGAGGCGTAAGTATGGCTTGTGCCAGTGCGGCCAAAAGTTTTGGTGCCGAGATCAGAACCAGCACAGGCGTGGCGCATGTGAAAATTAAAAACGGAAAAGCGACCGGAGTGGTATTGGAAAACGGAGATGAGATCGATTCAAAAATTGTAGTCTCCAACCTTGATCCCAACCGTACCTACCTGAAGATGATTGGAGAAAATAACCTGGACACCGGTGTTACTTCTGAAATCAAAAGGTTTAAGCTACGCGGCAGCTCCGGCAAAGTGAACTTTGCATTGAGTGGTGTACCCAACTTCTGTAAAAAGCGCGAGGGCCTCGACTTCATGAAAGGCGACATCGCGGTAGTGCCGGATGTAGATTATGTGGAGCGGGCCTACGATCAGGCCAAATACGGGGAGTTTTCTACCCGACCTTATATTAATATAGTCGTACCCTCCCTCACCGACCCCACCCTGGCCCCTCCGGGCAAGCATGTGATGTCGTGCTTTGTGCAGTATGCTCCTTTTAATATTAAGGAAGGTGCGGAGAACTGGCCGAAGCTGGCGGAGAAATTCGGAGACACGGTACAAGAGACCATCAAAGAATACGTGCCGGACATCGACAGTTTGGTGATCGGCAGACAGGTTGTCACTCCGTGGGATCTGCAGGAGACATTCGGACTGACGGAAGGAAATATTTTCCAGGGAGAGCTTACGCTGGAGCAGCTATTGTTTCAGCGTCCTATATCTGGTTATGCCAAATACAAAACACCGATAGAAAATTTATGGATGTCAGGGTCGGGAACACATCCCGGTGGTGGCATCATGGGATCAGGTGGTGAGTTGTCGGCCAAGTCAATCTTAAAAGAGAAAGCCATATGAGCCAATATGATATCATCGTAATCGGAGGAGGTCACAACGGACTGACTACTGCCACCCTACTTGCCAAAGCAGGAAAGAAAGTACTCGTACTTGAAAAGAGAAACGTATTGGGTGGCATCGCAGCGGGAGAAGAATTTCATCCCGGCTATTTTACCACAGGCTTGTTGCACGACACCGGTGGTGTGCGGTCAGACGTGGTAAGGCAACTGCAACTGGAGAAACACGGATTGAAAGTCAACAACCACCGTGCTCCGGTGACGATCCTTTCCAAAGATGGAAGAAGCATTACCCTTAGTGGTGATACCGAAGCCTCAGCATCATCGATCGGTCAATTTTCTGTTAAGGATGCAGAAGCCTACAAAGCGTACCGGGAGTTCATGAAGAAGGTGAGCAAGGTGATCAATGATTTGATGGACAACCCTCCACCCGACATTGATGTTGAAAACCTGACGATGGCCAGCCTGGTGGTGTTGGCCAAGAAAGGGATGACGCTCAAAGGCCTGGGCAACAAGACCATGATGGAGTTGTTGAAAGTGATGCCCATGTGTGTGGCTGACTTTCTGAATGAGAAGTTCGAGACCGGTTTTCTTAAAGCGGGTTTGTCGGCACCAGCCCTGTACGGATCTTATGCGGGTCCGTGGTCGGCATACACTACGATTAATTTATTGTTGTGGGAATGTGCCGCCAGAAACCAGGTGGTAGGCGGACCGCAGGCATTGATTGATGCATTAACCAAAGCAGCCAGGGAAGCGGGCGTTGAAATCAAGACAGGAACGGCTGTAGAAAAGATTTTAATGGACGATGAGGGCAATATAAGCGGTGTCAGGATTACCGGGGGAGAAGAAATTGCTGCAAGTAAAGTAGCAGCCTCATGCACACCCAAGGAAACATTCCTGAATCTGTTCGACACCTTTGAGCTGGAATATGAACTGGATCACTGGATAGAGAAAGTGAGAAGCAGGGGCACGACCGCCAAAGTAAACCTTGCGGTTAATAAAACAGTAGCCCTGAATGGTCAGGCTGCTGAGTTTGCGAGAACAGGGAATACTTTTGATGAGATGGAGAAAGCCTTTGATCCGGTGAAGTACAAGGCAGTGACCAACAATCCATTTCTGGATATACATATTCCTACGGTATCCAACCCATCGCTGGCGCCAGCAGGTCACAGCGTAGTGTCGGTGTTGGTGCATCAGGTTCCTTATCATTTGAAAGGAGGGTGGAACGAAGAGAGTAAAAAGAAACTGGGAGAAGATGTACTGAAAGTATTGGAGACTTATTCGCCTGGCATCAGAAGTGCAGTTGTGCATATGGAAGTGCTCACACCTTTGGATCTGGAAGAAAGATATACCCTTACGGAAGGACATATTTATCATGGAGAGCATTTCGTGGATCAGTTGATCACCCGACCTATCCCCTCTTGTTCGAGGTATGCCACACCCGTGCCGGGTTTGTACTTGTGTGGCAGCGGCTCCCATCCGGGTGGCGGCATTACGTGCGCACCGGGCAGTATGGCCGCGAAAGTGATTAACCAATGATCACCCGTCAATAAATGGCGCGGAACTTAGTTCCGTGCCACCTTAGTAAGCTATCTCCACTTAACAAGAACTAACGCGGAACTTAGTTCCGTGCCACCTTAGTAAGCTATCTCCAGAACTAGCGCGGAACTTAGTTCCGTGCCACCTTTAGTAAGCTATCTCCAATAAATGGCGCGGAACTTAGTTCCGTGCCACTTAACAAGAACTAGCGCGGAACTTAGTTCCGTGCCACCTTAGTAAGCTATCTCCAGGCGCGGAAGTAACTTCCGCGCCAGAATTGGAAGTCAAGAAGTAGCGCGGAAGTAACTTTACGCGCTAGTATAAAGAGGATAGGTGTTAAAAATAACTTGCGCGTCCCGATAGCTATCGAGACGGGATAGTTCCGTGCCACCTTTAGTAAGCTATCTCCATAAATGGCGCGGAACTTAGTTCCGTGCCACTTAACAAGAACTAGCGCGGAACTTAGTTCCGTGCCACCTTAGTAAGCTATCTCCAAGAACTAGCGCGGAACTTAGTTCCGTGCCAGCCATCTCCAGGCGCTGAAGTAACTTCCGCGCCAGAATGGGCGCAATAAATGGCGCGGAACTTAGTTCCGTGCCACCTTTAGTAAGCTATCTCCAATAACTAGCGCGGAAGTAACTTCCGCGCCAGAATTGACGCGTAACTCTGTGGTCAAGAGTTTAATCCTTTACATCACTTGTACAACCTCTCGTAATACTCCTCAGACATGCGTCCGGAGTCAAAGAAAGGAACCACATCTTTCATCCCTGCTTTAACTATCTTCATCCACTTGGCTGGTTGCTTGTAGTAGGTCGGAATGATTTCATTTTCCAGCATATCATAAATAGCATTTGCTTCCTGCTTGTCTCTTTCGTCCTGAGACAGATCATCTGAAGCCGGTTGAATGATGAAACTGTTTTTTCCGTGTTTTGCAAATTCGGGTACCCATCCATCCGGAATGGAAAAGTTGATGGATCCATTCATGGCAGCCGTCATTCCTGAAGTACCTGAAGCTTCGTGGTAGAGTCTGGGGTTGTTCAGCCACACATCCGATCCTCTTTTAAGATGTCCCGATAGCCACAATTCATAACCCGTGAGCACCGTACAGTTCTTGAAGCCCAATACCTCCCAATGGATCTGGTTGAAGATATTGATGCTGGCAAAGTCTTCAGGGTACGGTTTACCCGCCCAGATGATCTGGACAGGAAACTCTTTGTTGTTCACGATTTTGGAGAATCTGTCAAAATCTCTCAGCAATAAGTTGGCGCGCTTGTATCCGGCAAACCTCCTTGCCCACACGATGGTCAGCACATTTTCATCAAACAGCTTTCCGGTTTGGTTGGCCACCACGCGGAATAATTTCTTCTTCAGCATTTTCTTGCGGGCCAATAGCTTTTCATCGTCATCTTTGGCGAGCGCCTTATCCAGCATGTAATCGTGCCAATAGGTTTTGTTCTGTGCATTGGTGATGGCATCAATTTCACATATGCCTTTGAAAGGCTTCCACATCTTTCTCGCTACCTCACCGTGCAACTGTGAAACCGCATTGGCTTTCTTGGCGATGCGCAATGCAGACAAGGTATAATTCAAAGTGCCGTTCTCGGGGTATACATATTCTTCCACCTGCTTCATGGTAAGGCCGTTGAAGAAACTCATCTTGTCCAGTAAGGCTGTCGCATGCTCTTCGTTACCCGCTTTCTCTGGTGTGTGCGTAGTGAATACCACACGTTTGCGGACTTCCTCCAGGTTCTTAAACTTGTCCAGAAGATAAAAGCACAACGGAAGCGCATGGCCCTCGTTCATGTGATAGATTTCCGTCTCACGACCCAGTTCTTCCAATAGCTTGGCGCCACCTGCTCCCAATAAAATGGATTGGGCAATACGCGTGGTTTCGTTGGGATCATATAACCTATGACTAATTGTTCGTGCCAGGTGATCGTTCTCCTCAATATCAGTACTCAGCAAAAATATAGGAGCACTCTTGAATACCTCCGGCTTTAAAAGATATGCCTTGACGTGCACCTTTGCCCCGTGGATAGTAATTGGAAAAATGATTCCGGTATCTGTCAGGAACGAATACTCTTTGTTGCGAAAGCCTACTCGCATGGTTCGGTCCTCATTGCGCTCCTGATCGTAATAACCCTTCTTCCACAATATACCCAAGCCAATCATATTTTGCTTCAACTCGTAAGCACTGCGCATGTGTGAGCCTGCTAAAAATCCAAGTCCACCGGAATAGATTTTCAAAGGTTGATCGATGGCAAACTCCATCGAAAAGTAAGCCACCGGCTTTTCAAATTGTTTATTGAACTTATAAGGGAAAAGCGTTTTCAGATCGAACATAGTTTCACGTTAAAGGTTGCGAAACTAAGAAATCTGACGACAATCGGTAAAAGATTCTTTAAATGGTCTCCGCAACCGATTGAAAAAGCAATTTAGTGGAACAGTCTGATGATTGGCGAGCTATAAACCTGATTATCAAAAGCAGATTTAATTTTACTCGTACTTCAGGGTTTCTGAAGGATTAATTAAGGCTGCCTTAATGGCATGATAGCTTACGGTGGCTAAGGCAATGATCATTCCTGCTGCGATGCTTATCGCAAAAATTTCCCAGCCAATTTGGACTTTAAATTCAAACCCCGAAAGCCAGTAACTATTCATCGCATACCAAGACACCGGCACTGCCATAGCAAAAGCGACCAAAGCCAGTAGCACATACTGTCTATTGAGCAAAACAAAAATGCTAGTTAGTTCCGCGCCCATTACTTTTCTGATTCCTATCTCCTTGGTTCTGTTGAGTGCATTGATTCCCGCCAGTCCAAATAGTCCCAGGCAGGCAATAATAATTGCAAAAAGCGTGGACATACCCATGATTTTCATCCAGCGATCATAGGAGGCATATTGCCTTGCTACATCTTCGTCAATGAAAGAATAATTAAATGGTCTATCAGGAAATAATTCAAGCCAAACAGATTTTAGTTTATCCAAACTGCTTGACAAATCACCCTCGGCAAACTTCACCAGGGCCACCGACATATAACCTACATTCTCTTTGTCCATGGATAAAAACATCGGTTCGATCTCTTTTTCTAACGATAAGAAGTGATAATCTTTTGCCACGCCAATTATTTTTGAACCAAGGCCAACAGAATCTTCTGTCCAATTAAGGTATTCATTTAGTGGGTCAGTCCAGCCCATGTCCTTGACAAGAGCCTCGTTTACAATTAAAGCAGAACTATCAGATGCCATTGACTCATCAAAATTCCTGCCTGCGATTAATTCAATATTGAGCAACGGAACGTAATACGGATCAACCCGGTACACATAGGCCGACTTGCTTTCTCCATTAATGCGGAATCCGTTCCTTGACCATCCCTGATTGAAAGAAGAACTTGTACCGGAAACAGTTGTAACAAAAGGCTCAGCAATGAGCCTGTTTCTTAATTGTTCAACTACTTTGTCTGCTTGGGGGCTATATCCCGTGTTGGTCTCCAGCACGATGACATGCTCCTTGTCATAACCGAGGTTCCTGGTGGTAATAAAATTCATTTGTTTATACATGATCACGGAACAAATAATCATGGAAGCAGATAAAAAAAACTGAACAACGACCAATGGTTTAGTGAATCCGGCCTTCATTCTGGATGTCAATTTTCCTTTCAAAACTGATGCTGGAAGGAATCGGGACAAATAAATAGAGGGATAACTGCCAGCAATCAATCCTACCAGCATGGAAATTAGTAAAACGACAACCAGGCCCTGAAATATAAAAGTGTTTGTCAGTTCAATCCCCTTATTGGTGAAAGTATTGAAGGAAGGCAAGAAAAGTACCACCATCGCAACTCCTATTATCATTGATATTAATGCAAGGAGAATAGATTCCAATCCAAACTGATAGATCAATTGACTTTTTTGTGCTCCAACAACTTTGCGAATGCCTACCTCAATGCGCCTGGCAGCTGAAGTAGTCAGGGCAAGCGAAATATAATTGATGCAAGCAATGATGAGGATAAGAAAGGCAAGTCCAGCCAATATCCATGAGTACTTAGGGTCACTTCCTTTCTCCCAACTGACTTCTGTACTCAAATGAATATCATTTAAGCTCATAAAATTAAACTCGGTTACTTTGAATGCTGTAGGCACCTCCCCCCGTTCACGCCAATTCTCATACTTTTCTCCTGCATATTTCTGCATGAGTGAATCGATATGGGTTTTAAAAAGGCCAATACTTGTATTTGGCCGAAGCTGAACAAATGTGGGATAAGAAAAAGAACCCCAATTTTCCCTGTTTCTGGGCAGCCATTTTTGTAAATCCAAGGGTACCAACATTTCAAAATTGATGCTTGAGTTGGCAGGTGGCGCTTCAATAATAGCTACGACAGTCATCGAATGCACTTCGCCCGCATCCAAGGTGAACACCTTGCCAATAGGATCTTCATCACCAAAATATTCTGCTGCCGTGGCTTTGGTTAAAACCGCATCCGTTTTGTTCTTGAAAATGTTCTTTACACCTCCAGCCAGAATTTTAAATGAAAACATATGAAAGAAGCCACTATCAACAAATGCATACTTTTGTTTGAAAACCTTATCGTTATAGGTCATCACACCTTCTCCCCAGTTATTGTACCTCGTCATGTGTTCAACTTCAGCCAGCTCATCCAGCATTCGCTCACCTAATGCAGCCGGCATATAGGCATGACTGCTGTAAGGCTTTGAATTGTCCTTTTCGAATGACTCTTTGTCAAAATTGGTAGTATGCATTCGGTAAATGAGATTCTTATTCTCATGAAACTGATCAAAAGCCTTTTCATCTTGTATAAACAAGTAGATAAGCGAACAAAATGCAATGGCTACACTAAGCCCAAAAGCATTGATAAAGGAATAAAGTTTGCGTTTTTGCACATTCCGAATGGCAACCTTAAAGTAATTTGAAAACATAATCGTATTTATGAGTATGGCGCTAAATCTATTTCTTAGCAAGATTTCAGGATGAAAAAATCGAATGACATTCCAATACAGCCTTCGCTTCGCATAGTCATATCCTTTGGCCTTTAAATCCTTTTCGAACTGCTCAAACAAATCTCCTTCAATGCATTCATATAATGCTTCAGGACAAAACCACGAAAGCAGTTTGAAAGGCGTTGGTGGGGGTTGCATGTGTTTAC
>CAYNCP010000005.1:76846-100816 GCA_964395905.1 uncultured Ohtaekwangia sp. | reverse complement strand
AGGTTTTATTCTGGCGCTTACTATTGAGAAGTGGGGGCTTCATAAACGGATCGCCCTTCATATCATCAATGTGATTGGGTCGAACATCATTACCATCATTCTGGGATTTATGGCGGCCACTGCTTTCTTGTCCATGTGGATATCCAATACAGCTACTGCCGTAATGATGTTACCCATTGGAATGGCAGTAGTCTCTCAATTCAAGAAACACAGCAATGGATCAGCCATGGATGCTGAATACATGGGCAAAGCGCTTATGCTAGCTATTGCGTACAGCGCCTCAATAGGAGGATTTGCTACCTTAATAGGTACTCCGCCAAATTTAGTATTGGCAGGAATTTTAGAATCTACCTACGGGGTTAAAATAAGTTTTTTCCAATGGATGAAATTTGGCCTACCGGTATCTCTGATCCTGCTGGTCATTTGCTGGATATATCTCACGCGCTTCGCTTACAAATTCGAGCAAAAGGAATTCCCCGGTGGTCGGAAGCAGATACAGAACATGCTCCACCAGTTAGGAAGTATTTCTTACGAAGAGCGTGTTGTCCTTGTTGTATTTGTAACAACGGCTACGATGTGGATGATCCGGTCACTGATCCAACAACTCATTCCAGCCCTTGACGACACCATTATCGGAATGGCAGCAGGAATTATTTTATTTATGCTTCCGGCCAAAGATAAAAGCGAACGGTTAATTGATTGGAAGGAGTGCTCAAAACTTCCATGGGGTATTTTGCTATTGTTTGGTGGTGGCATGGCCCTGGCTCAGGGCTTCAGTGAAACCGGATTAGCCGAGTGGATTGCCACACAAGTTACGCTACTGCATGCTGTTTCGCTTATTGTATTAATTCTGGTATTGGTTGCGTCTGTCAATTTTCTCACAGAAATCACCTCCAATTTGGCAACCACTGCCATGCTACTTCCAGTCTTGGCTCCTATGGCGCTTGCATTTGATCTTCATCCCTATATGATCATGGTTTCAGTAACCATTTCCGCTTCATGTGCTTTTATGCTTCCCGTGGCCACACCACCAAATGCGGTTGTATTTGGATCCGGATACCTAAGGATTCCGGATATGATGAGATCGGGCATATGGATGAATCTTATTTCGATAGCGTGCATTACGATATTTACCTATTTGCTTTTGCCGCTCTTTTGGGATTTTAATCCAAATGTATTTCCACTCACATTCAACCGCTTAACACCTTAAAAATGAGCTCTTTTACATTCAGCAAAATAAATCTAAGAATTATGAATTACTCAAAGATGATTTCCTTGAAAGGCGTTTTCACTTTATTCGCATTATTGGCAATTGTACTCGTTGCATGTAAAGATGAAGAAGAGGAATTCGCAATAACCAATGACTTCCGGGTCCTTCAAGTAAACATTGGAGGAAAAACAGTTACTGATGGGGTTGCCGATTTATCTGTGCTTACTGAGATTCAAATAGTATTCTCACATGCATTGAATACTTCCGCTTTTGAAAGTGCCATCACTGTAAGTCCGACAGTTGCCTATTCAATAGCCTATGATGAAAGCGGTTCCATAGTCACTCTCAAACCTGATACCAGGTTTGATTATGAGACAACCTATTCCGTTTCACTGCCCACTGGAACGTATGGAGCTAATGGTGAGAAGTCTATTGCGGATTTTGCATTTAGCTACAAGACCAAAGCTTTTCTTCCTCCAAAAATTACACTTACCAGTAACGCTTCCAGTTTCTTTGAGGGAGAAGTGATCACTGTAACAGCCACCCTTGATAATCTTATTTTTGATGATGTGACAATGGTTTTGGCTTTTGATGGTACTGCAGTGGGTGGTGGCGTTGACTATACATCCAGTGCCACCTCCCTAACAATACCGGCTGAAACTTCAAGCGTCAATTTCATCATTACCGCCCTGGAGGGTGATGCAGTTGAAGGGGAAGAGACAATTATTATTTCCTTAACCAACGTTGTCAATGGAAGCAATAACCCACCTCAGCAGCTAACTCTATTACTTGGTGACAAAGCACCATCCATGGAAATCAAAGGAGTAATGGAATTGGATAACTACATAGATGGAACAGGCGGTCAGGTTCGCGCTATCCATCTGAATGTGCTCAAAGATATTCCTGACCTTTCTATTTTCCATATTCAAATTGCTTCCAATGGAGCAGCACCAGATCCCCTGGACATAGATTTCGCTTTCCCTGCTCAGGCAGCAAGTGCAGGAGATCAGTTGTTTGTGGTAAGGGATATCGATGCAGCGGCTGCTTCAACGTATTTCGGAAGTAATTATTCACAATTCACTGAATTCCAAACTGGAGGTATGACCCATAACGGTGATGATGCCATTCTTCTTTACGAAAATGGCGTATCCATTGAATCTTTTGGCGAGCCAGGCATAGATGGAACCGGATTGTACTGGGAATACACTAATTCATGGGCATACAAATTAGGAGACGATTGGTACTATGCGGGGGTTGGATGTCCGGAAAATGCTGTGGGCGAAGCGACAGATGAAACCTCTAGATGCCGTTATCCGCTGTTTTCGCCAGGTCTTGAGTTCAAGGGCATTATGGATCTCAATCACAACGGAGGGAATAACTTAAGAGCGTACCATTTATTTGCTATCCAGGATATCCCTGATTTAAGTCTTTTTGGAGCTGGAATCGCAAGTAATGGCCAAGCCACATCTGACGGGGTGGAAATCCCTTTCCCTGTCATGGCGGTGAAAGCTGGAGAACATATCCTGGTGATCAGAGACTTAGACATTGCCAACGCTCAGGCCTATTTTGAAGGGTGTTATGCCAAGTTTGACCATGTCATACCATCCTCTGGCGTGACATCCAACGGAGACGATACCATAGAATTATTTAAAAACAACGTGCTTATTGAGACCTACGGAGAGTTAGGTGTAGATGGTACCGGACAATTGTGGGACTACGACAATACCTGGGCATATAAGGTTAGCGGGCAGTGGACCTACGGAGGCGTGGGCTGTTCAACAAGTGCGACTACCAATGCCACTTCCCCATGTCCTTATACTTTCTGCAATTAGTTAATGTGACTTAGTTTAATAAAAAGAACCAATTCGTTTGGTTCTTTTTATTTAAGATTCAGGAAGAATGAAAATTACGAATCTGGTATTTGTATTGGCGATTCTGAGTTGCTCGGTTGGCTGCGACCAATCCGACTCAGAACCTCCAAAGCAAATTTCAATCTTAACTGCAACCATCGATGGAGTTGGCCTCAATGCCAATGAAAATGTTTCAGTTAACGCTACCATTGAACTCATATTTTCCTCTGCCCTCGATCCGGTAAAGTTCACCTCAGAATTATCTCTTTCATCGGCATCCACAAATGTGAATTTCAAAATAACCTATGCGAATGGAGGCACCAAGGCAACCCTCGAGCCTGAATTGGAGTACGGCCAGTCCTATGCTTTACTAATCAATACCGGCACGATTGGTTCCGCTGGAGAAAGATTATTTGCACCGCTTGAGTATACATTTACCACGGCTCAAGATGATGTTATTCGGTCTATGGCTCCCTGTACCTCGACAAGTGCTTGCTTACAAAGTGTGCAGTTGCAGGGAAGTTTGGGGTTCGGAGCTTTTCAATTCTACAGTAATTATCCAATTTATGAAGAAAATGCAGCATGGGAGAACTTGACTCAAGCGATTATTGTGGTGCATGGTGCCAGTCATGATCCTGATAATTACTTCAACTATTTAACAGCTACACTCAACGCAGCGTCTTTATCAGAATCAACAGTGCTCATTACGCCCTTTTTCAGGCAGACTTCAACTGGTTCCGAAAATGATTTTTACTGGACTGGGGCAACCTACAGGCAGGGAAATCAATCTTCCAACAACAATAAAATAAGTTCTTTCCAGGTGATTGATCAACTCATCGATCAATTGGCTAACTCAGACCGTTTTCCTTTACTAAAAAAAGTAATTATCACAGGCCATTCCTCCGGTGCAGCATTCACACATGTTTATGCAGCGGCCAATATTTCAGAGTCAGTTCATACTGAAATAGAATTTCAGTATGTGGTTGCCAACTCACAATTTTTTTACTATCCGGACGGTCAGCGAATCAATGAAGTAGATAACCAATTGTATATTCCTGCCGGGTGCCCTTCCTATGAAATCTGGCCCCTTGGATATACATCCACGCCTCCTTCCCTATCAGGTATTGCTAAAGCCAGCTTTAATTCAAAGTTTATCAGTCGCTCCATCACTTACTTACTTGGTAATGGCAACCAGTCAGATCCTACATTGAATACCACTAACTGTGAAAATACATTGCAAGGTTCTACCAGATACAAGAGAGGAGAAAATATGTTTCGGTATATGGAACTTGTATACGGCACCACTCATCAACATGCAAGAAAAGTAGTCAATGGCATTGGCCATGATGGATCTGGCATGTATCAATCGACAGAATTTCGATCGTTGTTGATTGAATTACTCCAGGATTAATGACTTCCCAATAGAAAATTAATTAGAAACGAAAAAAGCAATGGGCACTTACAAAATTGCAGTTGTACCCGGAGACGGAATAGGTGTAGAGGTGGTAGGCGAATCCATGAAGGTGCTTAATGTGCTGGCTGATACATTCGATTTTAAGCTGGCAACTAGTCACTTTGGGTACTCTTGTGCACTTTATAAGCAGACTGGCCAAATGATGCCTGACGATGGCCTTGACCGTCTTGCTGATTGTGACAGTATTTTCTTGGGTGCAGTAGGGTATCCCGGTGTACCTGATCACATTTCTTTATGGGGCTTGCTGATTCCCATTCGAAGAGCGTTTCAGCAGTATATCAACCTGCGGCCAGTCAGGTTGCTTAAGGGTATTCATTCTCCATTAAAAGATGCAAAAAAAATCGACTTTATGATCGTCAGAGAAAACAATGAAGGAGAGTATTCTTCTATTGGAGGCAGATTGCATGAAGGCACACCGTACGAAACCGTTGTACAGGAGAGCGTTTTCACCAGGCATGGCGTAGACCGGGTGATGAAATATGCTTTTGATCTGGCAAACAAGAGAAAGCACAAATTAACCAGCGCCACTAAATCCAATGGCATTATCCACACCATGACCTTTTGGGATGAACGTTTCCGTGAAATGGGCAAGTCATATCCGCAAGTAGAACAATCACAATATCATATTGATATATTATGCGCTCACTTTGTGCAGCACCCGGATTGGTTTGACGTTATTGTAGCTAGCAACCTGTTTGGTGATATCTTATCTGATCTAGGCCCCTCGATTGTTGGTGGTATTGGCATAGCCCCAGGGGCAAACTTAAATCCCGAAAGAAAATGTCCCAGCATGTTTGAGCCGGTGCACGGAAGTGCCCCTGATATTGCAGGAAAAAATATGGCCAACCCTATTGCGTGTTTTTGGACTGGAGCTATGATGCTGGATCACCTTGGTGAAACAGAAGCTGCCTCTGTTTTGGTTCGTGCCATTGAAACGTTGACTGAAGCTGGCCAGGTGCTCACCAAAGATTTGGGTGGATCTGCCGCTACCACTGATGTGACCAACGAGATAATTAAAATCATTAGGAAGTCATAGCGAGCAAATCCCAAAGGCACTTTCACTTTAGCGTTGATGCTTCAGAACTTCGGCTGGGTAATCCTTAGATAGCCCTTGATATCCCAAACTATTGTATCTTGTGTTTTGATTTTCGTGGTCATAGCAAAGAGTAAGTATTAGCTCATGAAACATGTCACCAGCAGTCATCGTCAGTGACCAGTTTGGGTACTGCCTTATTGTAACGAATTAAAATGTACATTAAACAACTTATAGACTACTTCAACCATCTTCTTCCCTTGAACGATGAAGAGATGGCTTTTGTGGAAGAGGTATTCAGACAAAGGAAGATTAAGCGCAGGCAATTCATTTTACAGGAAGGCGACATCAGCAAACTCAATACTTTTGTAGTTGAAGGTTGTTTTAGAATGTATCACTCTGATGATACAGGTAAAGAACATAACATCAGCTTTGCAATAGAAAATTGGTGGATCGGTGACATACAAAGCTTTTACTCTAATGAGCCTAGTAAACTTAATATTGAAGCCATAGAGAATTCTGTCATACTTCAAATTGAAAAGGAAGATCAATTTAAGTTGTTTGCTGACTACCCGAAATTTAATAGAATATTCAGGATTTTAGCTGAAAACCATATGGTGAGTTTGCAACGTAGAATTTTGCAAAACATAAGTCAATCTTCCGAAGAACGCTACATCGATTTTTCTAAACGCTACCCGCAATTGTTTAACCGAATTTCTAATGTCCAAATTGCGTCTTACCTGGGCGTAACTCCTGAATTCTTAAGCACGATTCGTAAAAGAATGGCACAATCTTAAACTATCTTAAGATTCTTTCTTAAACCATCTTATAAGTAGCTCCCGCTGCGATTTTCCAATTTTACATTGAACTTAACACTCAAACAAAATGGAAAAGAAAATCATTGCGGTAATAGGCGCAACCGGAGCTCAAGGCAAGGGAGTAATTAATGGCTTACTTAAAAATGAAAATTTTATTGTCAGAGCCATTACTCGACATCCGGAGAAGTATACCGGAAAAGCACATGAAGCTGTTTATGGAGACTTGACAAAAGCAGAAACTTTAAACGTTGCATTCAAGAATGCATACGGTGTATTTGCAGTCACCAACTTTTGGGAGCCAGGTGGTGCAGATGAAATAGTTCAAGGTACCAACGCTGTTAATTCAGCTCAAAAAGCAGGAGTTAAACATTTTGTGTGGTCAACCCTTCCCAATGCAGAGGCAATAAGCGAAGGAGAAATTAATGTTCCTCATTTTACGGGCAAAGCGAAAGTAGATGAATTGGTAAGAAGCGCAGGGTTTAAATTCCATACGTTTGTTCAGCCTCCTTTTTACTATCAAAATCTTAATGGAATGTTATCTCCGCAAGATCATGGAAATGGAAAAAAGGGGTGGGCGCTGCCGTTGGATCCTTCTAAAAAAGTAATTCATATGGCAGATATCAACGATTTAGGTTTGGTGGTGGCCGGTGCTTTACTAAATCCTGAAAAAGCAGGAAACGGTGAATATCTATCCGTGGCTGCTGAGCTAAACAGCTTTAATGATATTATAAGTGCTTTTAAATCCAATGGTCATGATTATGGATTTACTCTTGTATCAGAAGAAGAGTTCTCCAAAATGTTTGAAGGTGCCTATGAAATTGCTCAGACATTTAAATATTTTGAAGCACACACGTATATGGGGCCAAATTCAGCTGATCAAATACAGCTCGCCAGGGATATTGCAATAGAAAAATTCACTTCACTAAAAGATTGGATAAAACAAAACAATTGAATCATGAAAAGAATAATATTAAAATCAAGCGCAATCGGTAAGTATCTATTTGCCATACCGATTATAATTTTTGGTCTGCTTCACTTTTTAAATGCAAATGCAATGGCGGGCATGGTACCTATTCCGGGCGGGGTATTCTGGATTTACCTTACTGGATTGGCGCTACTACTTTCAGGTGTAAGCATTCTAATCAAAAAATATGACAACTGGTCAAGTTTATTGTTGGCTGTGCTGCTGCTAACATTTGTATTCACCATACATCTACCTGGGGTTTTAGCTGGAGGGGAAATGGCACAAATGTTTATGACGAATTTACTTAAAGACCTTGCTTTAGCAGGCGGTTCACTAATCTATTTAAACGCAATAAAATGAAAAATATAATTGGATCAGTAATGCTTCTGACTTTACTCACCTCATGTAGCCAAAAGGAAGCTGAAAAAAACGCTCAATTAGAGAACACATTGCAAACAGAAAATAAAGAAACCATGGAAAAAACAGAAAAAGATCAAATCGAAAAATTGCTATTGACCTATCAAAAGTCACTGAATACTTCGGATGCTAAATTAGCACAGTCACTATACACAAAGGATGGGGTATTTATGCCCACCGAGGCACCATCGGGAATCGGTGCCGAAGGAATCCTAAAATCGTACGAGTTTGTTTTCTCTCAAATTCAACTAAACATTGAATTCTTCATTGAAGAAATCACCGTAGAGGGCAATATGGCTTTTGCTGTAACCAGTTCAAAAGGAACAGTTAAAATTCATGCCAATGGAGTGGAAGCGCCAGAAGCAAACAGAGAACTCTTCGTGTTTGAAAAGGTAAAAGGTGAATGGAAAATTGCCCGTTATATGTTTAATAAAACCGAGCCAAGAAAATAAGTTGTTAATTAAATTGAGTAGCGGGTTGAAAGCGGTAAAGCTTTTAAGCCGCTACTGTTTTTTTATGGATCCGTGGCTTTCAGTTTCAAATGATGCCCATTGCTGATCGAAAAACTGAGCGCTAAAGAAACCGGAAAGATGCATAGGGAAAAAAGATGGACGCGAAATATTTTTCCACTAGTAATTGATCTCCACCACCTTCTTATTATGCAATTTATGCATCTGTTTTGGAACAATGGCACGAATTTCTTCTTTTAACGTCTCCAGCAATTTGCTTTTGATGTGATCCCGGTGTGTCACCAGGCTCACCTCTCGTGCAGGCCTTGGCTCCTGCAACCGTTTGATCAATTTTTGCTGTGATTTGGAAAACTCCATCACGGCCATTTCAGGTAAGATGGTGATGCCATCGCTTTTATCTACCATGCGCCTCAGCGTTTCTATATTTCCTGTTTCATATTTGAAGTGAAAGTCTCCCCGCCTGCGCAATTCGCACAAGTTCAGCACCTGGGAACGAAAACAGTGGCCTTCTTCCAACAGCCACAACTGGTTGGGATCAATATCAGCCGCCAATACATACTTTTTATTCACCAAAGCATTCTTTTTAGATACATAAACGAACAGCTCTTCATAAAAAAGGGCGTCTTCATTGATGGAGACATCATTCAATGGCGTCACAACAAGTCCACAATCGAGGCGGTTGTTTTTAAGCTCATGAATCACATCCTCCGTAATGGTTTCTTTAATCACCAGTTCGAGTTCCGGGTATTTTTCTGTCATCTGCTTAAATAAGGAGGGCAACAGATAAGGCGCCAATGTGGGGATAATGCCGATTCGCAATTCGCCTGCCATACTATCTTTTTGATCACTTACCTCCTGCTTGATCTTATTGGCTTCGCGAAGTACCACCCTCGCCTGAGCCAGAATTTTCTCTCCAATTTCAGTAGGAATGACGGGCTGCTTGGTACGATCGAAAAGCCGTACACCCAACTCCTCTTCCAACTTTTGTATTTGCATGCTCAGGGTGGGCTGCGTAACAAAACATTTTTCTGCGGCCAGAACAAAATGGCGATGCATATCAAGGGCCACGATGTACTCAAGTTGTGTTAAGGTCATAGATATTAACTATAATATTATAAAGATAATCAATTTGATTTATTACTAGGCTATGGGTAACTTCGAAAAAGTAGGGTGATTGCCATGACGTTGATCATTGCAATTACATGTTATACAACTTAGTATTAGTGAATCGTTTCAATCAAATAATAAATCTCAATTAACAATGGAAAATAAAACATCAACTACTTCCACATCATCCAATGGCAACGGAGCAGCCAAATGTCCGTTCACCGGAGGGGCGTTAAAGCAAACCGCTGGAGCAGGTCCTAGAAATCGCGATTGGTGGCCCAACCAACTCAACTTAAGCATCCTACGTCAGCATTCTTCACTGTCCAACCCCATGGACCCTGACTTCAATTATGCCGAAGAATTTAAAAAGTTAGATCTGAAAGCAGTGAAGAAGGATCTCACCCACCTGATGACCAATTCACAGGATTGGTGGCCAGCCGATTACGGCCATTATGGTCCGTTTTTTATTCGCATGGCCTGGCACTCCGCTGGTACCTACCGGATTCAGGATGGCCGTGGTGGTGGCGGTTCAGGAACACAGCGCTTCGCTCCACTTAACAGCTGGCCAGATAATGCCAACCTGGACAAGGCTCGTTTGTTACTTTGGCCCATCAAACAGAAATACGGAAATCAAATCTCGTGGGCCGATCTGATGATCCTGGCGGGAAATGTCGCCCTGGAATCCATGGGCTTTAAGACATTCGGATTTGGTGGCGGTCGCGAAGATGTATGGGAGCCAGAAGAAGATATTTACTGGGGACCAGAAGGTGAATGGCTGGGAGACAAAAGATATAGCGGTGATCGCGAACTGGAGAATCCACTCGGTGCTGTGCAAATGGGACTTATCTATGTGAACCCGGAAGGGCCCAATGGAAAGCCAGATCCAATAGCGGCTGCCAAAGACATTCGCGAAACCTTCGGCCGCATGGCCATGAATGACGAAGAAACCGTAGCACTCATTGCCGGAGGCCACACCTTTGGAAAAACGCACGGTGCAGCCAAAGACGCTGACTACGTTGGTCCAGAACCTGCTGCTGCTCCCATAGAACAAATGGGTTTGGGTTGGAAAAACAGTTTCGGAACTGGAAAAGGTGGAGACACCATCACCAGTAACCTGGAAGGTGCCTGGACCACCACGCCTACAAAATGGAGTAATAACTTTTTTGAAAACCTATTTAGCTACGAATGGGAACTCACCAAGAGTCCAGCAGGAGCTTTCCAATGGAAACCCAAGGATGGCGCAGGTGCGGGTCTGGTGCCCGATGCCCATGACCCTGTCAAAAAAAATGCACCCTTCATGCTGACCACTGACCTCGCATTGAGAATGGATCCCATCTACGCACCCATTTCCAGGCGCTTCTATGAAAATCCTGACGAATTCGCAGATGCTTTTGCACGTGCATGGTACAAGTTGACCCACAGGGACATGGGGCCGAGGGCATTGTACCTGGGACCTGAGGTACCTAAGGAAGAGCTGATCTGGCAGGATCCCATTCCGGCTGTAAAGCATAAATTGATTGATGAGAAGGATATTGCCCAATTGAAAAGTGATATCCTGGCTTCGGGATTAACCGTCTCACAGTTGGTATCCACGGCCTGGGCATCTGCATCAACGTACCGCGGCTCAGATAAACGCGGTGGCGCCAATGGTGCACGCATTCGCCTGGCTCCGCAAATAAACTGGGAGGTGAACAACCCTAAGCAACTGACCAAAGTGTTGGAAAAGTTGGAAAGCATCCAAAAGGATTTCAATAAAGCACAAAAAGATGGGAAACAAGTTTCAATGGCAGACATCATTGTGCTCGCTGGTTGCGCAGGTATTGAGAAGGCTGCCAAAAATGCCGGTCATGAAATCAAAGTTCCGTTTTCGCCCGGACGTGCCGATGCTTCGCAATCGCAAACCGACATCGAATCATTTGATGCGTTGGAGCCGGCAGCTGATGGCTTTCGCAATTACTTTAATGCAACCCACAGAGCCAGTGCCGAAGAAATGCTGGTAGATAAGGCGCAGCTCATGACTTTGACCGGCCCTGAAATGACTGTGCTGATTGGTGGCATGCGCGTACTTAATACCAACTTCGACAATTCCAAGCATGGTGTATTTACCAACAAACCGGAGTCACTTACCAATGATTACTTCCTCAACTTGCTTGATCTGGGCACCACCTGGAAAGCCAAATCGGATAAGGAGGATGTATTTGAAGGCAGCGACCGCAAGACAGGTGCAGTAAAGTGGACAGGCACTCGAGTAGATTTGATCTTTGGATCCAACTCAGAACTTCGGGCCCTGGCCGAAGTGTACGGCAGCAAAGATTCACAGCAAAAATTCCTTAAAGACTTTGTAGCCGCCTGGGTGAAAGTGATGAACCTGGACAGGTTTGATTTAAAGTAAGATTGATTAATGGAATGATATGAAGTGGCTCCGGAGAAATTTGGAGCCATTTTTTTTGTGACAACTTTTCTTAGACGATGCGCCCTCACCCATCTGTTTGATTTGGGTATGACACTGATTAGCTTGCCCTCTCCCGAGGTAGAGGGTAGCACAATTTGTGAATTATTGAAAAAATGAAATTGGGAGAGGGATGTATCCACTACCCCAACTGAGATGAGTCCCCCATAAACGGCTGGTGATAATGACGTTTTCCGATCGCTTTGTAAAGTGCGTTAGCCAACGCACCAAACACTGGAGGAAAAGCTGGTTCACCCAACCCGGTAGGGTCAATTTCATTTTGCACGAAATGAACGTCTATGGCCTTAGGTGCCTCACCATGTCTGATCAATCGGTATTTATCAAAATTATTCTTTTGTGGTACACCATCTTTAAACGGCATTTCACCAAACAGGGCATTGCCAATGCCATCCACAATAGCCCCTTCCGTCAGATTAGTGGCTGCATCTGGATTGACAACAATTCCGCAATCCACTGCGCAACATACGCGGGGGATAACGGGTTTTCCATTATCTATTTTTACATCCAATACTTGAGCCACATACGTATTATGACAGAAGTAGGCGGCCACTCCCCTGTGCACACCAGCACTCGGTTTATCCCATCCTGATTTTTCCCGCACAAGCTTTAGCACGCCTGCGTACCGGTCAGCTTCGTAATCATTGTCTTCACCAACTGGATTAGTCAAAGCCCGATCCAGTAGTTCAAGTCTGAACGCAATGGGATCTTTTCCTGCTGCTTCTGCCACTTCATCAAGGAAGGATTGTTCCGCCCCTGCAATAAAGTTGGATCTTGGAGCTCTGAATGAGCCGACAGTTATATTAGAGTTGATGGTCCAATCCTCTGCGAGGTAATTATCCACAGCGCCTGCGGGAAATCGGTTGGCATACAATGGACTTTCAGGAATACCGCCAGCCTTTATTTGAAATCCAATGAGGTTATTGTCTTTGTCTAAAGCGGCTCGATATATAGCACTATATGCAGGGCGATAAATACCTGAAGTCATATCATCTTCTCTCGTGTAAATCAATTTGACCGGAGCATTAACTTTTTGCGAGATGAGTGCGGCTTCCACTAACCAGTGTGCGTAGGATCTGCGGCCAAATCCACCTCCCAGTCGAGTCATTTGGATATCTATCTTCTCCAACGGCATGCCGAGTCTGGCTGACAGCGTTTGTTCCAGGAGCTCAGGTTTTTGTAAAGGCCCTTCCAGGTCGGCTTTCTCTGCTGTGACATGAGCAAAGAAGTTCATAGGCTCCATACAATTGTGCGCCAGGAAGGGAGCCGTATAAGTACGTTCAATAACTTTAGCTGCATGCTTAAAAGCCGCTTCGGTGTTGCCATCTTTGCGCACTACTTTACCGGATTTGGACATCATCTGCGCCATGTTGGCTTTGTGATCTGATGTATTTTCCAAACCACCAGGAATCGTAACAGACTGCGCCCCCCCGCGCCCTTCTTTTGTAATGGTGTGATCGTTGAATGGCTCCCATTCAACTTGTAGGGCTTTCTTTGCACTGATCACCTCCCAGGTAGTATTTCCTACGATTGCTACCACTTCCGGAAAAGTACAGGTATCAAAATTTTTTCTTTCGTAGCCGTCATTGAATACGTTGATCGCAAATACGTCCTTGATACCTGGCATAGACTTTACTGCCGTATCATCGATGGATTTGAGTTTCATCCCAAATGCGGGTGGATGCATAATCATGGCGATCAGCATACCCTCCCGTTTTACATCTATTCCGAACAGCGGCTTTCCGGTGACAATTTTCTTACTGTCAACGTTCTTTTGAGAGGTGCCAATCAAATTAAAATCGCTAACGTCTTTCAATTTCACTTCAGCCGGTACTTCTATATGGGCTGCAGCTGATGCCATCTCACCGTATCCAGCGGATTTCCCACTTTGTTTGTGATACAGCGTCCCCAACTCAGTAGTGATTTCATCTGCAGGAACCTGCCAGGCTTTGGCCGCTGCTTCACGCAGCATTTGCCGAGCTGCGGCTCCGGCAGTTCGTAAGCTTTTCCATCCCTGGCGAATAGCTTGGCTGCCTCCTATCGTTTGACGTGTATAGTACTTTGTATTTAAAGGAGCCTGCTCAACCATTACATTTTTCCACTCCACATCGAGTTCTTCGGCCACGATCATCGGCATGGATGTTTTCACATTTTGTCCACCTTCCGGGTTAGGCGACATGATGGTGACCACTCCGTTTTCACCAATTTTTAGGTATCCATTGAGTTTAAACCATTCCTTAGGTAAAGAAAGTAAATCATCTGATTTAGAAGTACATGACATCAGCCAATTAAATCCAAGCATCAATCCACCACCAGCCAATGCTGATGCTTTTAAGAATGATCTTCTTCCAATTGTGGTTCTAACCAATGTTTGTGACATGGTTTTAAGGGTTTGCGAATTCGTTTATCAATATATAATAGGTGAATATACTGAATGCTTTTCATATTGTTTGTACGTCACTCTTGGGTTGCTCCATCACCCATGTCATTGAGTGTCCAAAGCATAATTTTTCGTGGCCCTCTCCCTGAGGACAGGGCAATACGATTAGAGAATATCAAAAGAAATGAACAAGGGTGAGGGACAAAACTTTTTGTTCAAGAAAAACATAGCGAGAAAGTTTACGCTGAATTTCTGGCTGCATTGATGATACCAAACATACATCTTATTACAATCTTTTGATACTGCTTGGTAAACTTCTTATCCTCATTGCTGCGCAAACGCTGCAGCGCAAACTGCTGCATGACTACCAACGGTAACATAATGCGTTCACGGAGTTTTATTGATTCGCGGTTAGCCTTTTTATTGTCCATCAGTTCTTTCTCTCCAGAAACATGGAGGATTGCCGATAATGATCGCTCATACTCACTATGCATTTTATCCCAGAACGCCCCAAACTCTTCATCGCGCTGTAAGTATTTAGTAGCAGGATAGTATGTTTTTGTGAGCGACATCATAGTGTTGCCCAGCAGCGTGCGGAAGAAAAGGGATTGCTTGTAGAGGGCTTGCAGTTTTCTAAATTGTCCCTTCTTTCTCATTTCCTCAAAGGCAGTACCCACCCCATAAAATCCCGGTACGTTTTGTTTCATTTGCGCCCACGAACCCACGAAAGGTATGGCCCGTAAATCTTCAAACTTTAATGTATCCGAACCACTGCGTTTTACCGGTCTTGATCCAATATTGGTTTCGCCAAAAAACCTGAGCGGAGTAATCTGCTCCAGATAGGGAACGAACTTGGCATCATGCTTTAAATCCAAATAGGCTCGATACCCAGCATCAGCAAGTTCATCCAGTAACACTTTATCTGCTTCAGTTAGATCGATGTCTTCTCCATTAAACACTGCACGCTCAACGCCTGCGGAAAGTAACTGCTCCAGGTTATACCTGCAGGATTGGATTTTGCCAAAATTCGAACTAACCGTCTGGCCCTGCACGGTGACCTGAACCTCATGATCTTCAATGGCATTTCCCAGCGAGGCATAAAAGTCATGCGTATTTCCACCGCCACGGCCTGGAGGGCCACCCCGTCCGTCAAAGAAAACTACGGTAACGTCATACTTTCTTGATACCGCTGTAAGTCTTTCCTTGGCCCGGAAAATGGACCAGTTGGCGCGCAGGTATCCACCATCTTTGGTGCCGTCAGAAAATCCCACCATGATGGTTTGCACATTACCCCGTTGTTTCAAATGTTTTTTGTACTCCGGCAACCGATAAAGTGTATCCATCACTTTTTCAGCAATGGCCAAATCATCAATCGTTTCGAACAGGGGAACAATGTCAAGCGCCAAACCTTTTTTCGTGCCAATGGCCAGACGTGCCAGTTGGAAAACATTAATGATGTCTTCTACAGAACCACAGTTGCTGATTACGTACCGGTGACAACCTTTGTCCCCATTTTGCTTTTTGATTTCGTTAACTGCATAAATGCTGTTAATCAGTTCTCGGATAAAAGGATCTGCAATTTTAAGTTTACTGGGTTGAAACGTTGATTTTAGCAGCTCTACCACGCGCTGCTTTTCTGTGTGTTTGTCAAAGCCTTTTACCTTCAGTGCCTTGCGGATTTCGTCCCACGCCTGTGCGTGCTTGCGGCTATCCTGGCGGATGTCTATACTAGCGAAAAAAAAGCCAAACATTTTGACTCGTACAATAAACGCATCCAGCAACTCCAGAAAGAGGCTTTGGTGTTCGTTGATTAAAACAGAACGTATGCTGTCAAGATCATGGATTAGTTCTTCTACACGTTGATAGCCACTGCCGGGATAATAGATGGCCTGGTACACTTTTTTTTCAGCCTCGACCACCAGGTGATCAACCCCCCGGAATGTGAGCCTGCGTCTGAGTTGGCGCAAATCGCGGTGGTAACATTTCAATATGGTCTCTTTAAGCCGGGCAGCTACCTGTAAGGTTATTTCGGTGGTCACAAAAGGGTTGCCGTCACGGTCACCCCCGGGCCAAAATCCGATACGGAAAAGATTGAAATTAGGCCAGGTACTTTGATCGATATCCAACTCTTTCAACAAACGGGATACAATATTCGGTGCAGCGTGGTAAAAAACATTTTCCAGGTACCAGCATAAGCTGATGGCTTCTTCATATGGAGTAGGTTTTACCCTGTTCTTAATGGCAGTGATCCCTAACTGACGTAGCAACAAATTAATGTCCGACAGGTCCCTGTTCCTGATGGCAACTTCCAGGTCGTTGATAATACCCAGCACATTACCCGGGTAAAATTGCGTTGGGTGCGCAGTAAGCACTACCCGTACGCTAAAATGTTCCAGCTTCTTTAGCAATTTCTCTTTTTGTTGCGCTGAAGCGCGGATGATCAATGCATTGACTGTACCCTTTCCATCCAGATCATAGACCTTATCGAAAGCGGCATCTTCTACCGAATCGAATAGTACTACCTGGCGTTCCGTGTACTGTATAAATTTAAACAGCAAGTTGAATTGCTCTTGCCGCGAAGCTGTAGGAATGAAGTCACTAAAGAATTGTTCAATGATGTCTTGTGGATCCTTTCCCTCCGCGAAGCCCTCTTCAGCATATTGCTGTACGAAGGGGAGCAATGTACCTGTCCGATAAATATGACTGAAGGGCAGGTTGAGAAAAAGACTGTTGTAGATGTGATAATTGGTAGAAACGATTTCGTCAAAAGGTGTAGTCATAGTCAAAGTTATAAAAATGGATTACCATATGCATACCATTTACTATTTTGCATTCCGCAAACGAGTGAAGTCGTAGCAACTGCCATGTTGTGGTCAGAAAAAGGATGAATAACAAGAAGTTAAGCAATACTTTATCGCATTACTTAATCTTCATTCCCGGAATAAGCGGAATGGTCTCAACCAGTTCGAGAGACTTTACCATTTTACTAGTGCCTGTTTTGTATTTTTGGAAGTGAGCAGTTTGTATGTGCGAATGGTATGCCGCATCATCCGCGTAAATTTCCAGTATCGTAAAATAAGTGGGATTTTCTTTCTCTGACACTGCGTATAACGTCAATACACCTGGTTCTTCTCGTACTGACGCTTCAATTCCCTCTTTCAACAACATTTTATAGTTTTCCAGCTCGGCTGAATCAATGACCAGTTTGGCCAGCCTGACCACCATGACTCTTTCCTGTGCCAAAGCACTTTGAGACGAAATCAGAACAAGCAGTACATTGAGAAATTTCATGATTGGCTTCATAGTCGATGGTTACGATTATACATTATGAATATAGCTGAATACGAATGAATCATACCATATTAGCACGCCAATTTCTTACCACAATCGAATGCAGATGGGCTTGACTAACTTTTCCTATTTTTGCCCTGTAAAACGATAAAACCGAAATGACATCATCGGACGCAAAAGACCTTATAACGAATGCCATTACAGAAAAAGTGAAATCGGAATGGGTTGACCTGGGCTGTGGGTCAGGTACTTTTACCTATGCACTGGCAGCATTACTGGCAGATGGAAGCAGGATTCATGCCGTAGATAGACTTCACCAGTATCTAAAGTCGGTCCAGAATGGTGTGCACATCACTTTCAAAAAAGCTGATTTTGAACGACAGGAACTTCATTTTGCCAATCTTTCGGGTATCGTTATGGCCAACTCCCTTCATTTTGTTGAAGGCCAATTGGAACTTATCCTGCGCATCAAGCCCTGGCTCAAAGCTGGGGGTAAAATAATTCTCATCGAATACGACACGGATGATCCCAACGCCTGGGTCCCCTATCCTATCACTTTCGATCGTGCCGTTGAAATGTTTAACAATGCAGGCTTCCAAAACATTTCAAAAGTTGGTGAATTGAATTCTCGCATTCGTAAAGAAAATATTTTTTGTTGTGTAGCTATGTAAGCTTGAACAACGGTATCCCAGCAGGATATTTTTCTATTACTTAAAATGATAACCAACTATCGCATTGTTCCCGGTTGCGTAAAATACATGTCCCGTTATGCCATCCATCGCGTAATTGGGTGCATTGTCTTTACCCAGATCAATGACCCCTTCCGAGACACCCGTATTCTTGTTAATTTTCATTAACACATTGTTCTTGTCCTGTGTGGTTAGTACCACAGTAAAGTTGTCTGCACTTTGGGTTGCTTTAAATCGTGCACTCGCTGCTTGAAAAGACTTCTTGGCAAAATCCGAAGCTGCATTACCCAATTCCCCGTATGCCGACCCAACTCCTTCCAAAATCACAGCAGATCCTTCGTTGTTTGCTTTCGCCTGCTGACCTGCAGATTGAAACGCTGCCGAAGCCGTGTATGCAACCGCACCAATGTAGGCAGCGCGTACTGCATTGGCATATTGTAAAGCGCGAATAATTCCAGGTTCTCTGGGAGCTTCAAAATACTTTTGAAATATGCTTTTACCATCAAAGCCCACTAGCGCAAGATTCTGAGAAGAACTTACCAGAATGCCATTGTCTCGAAGTTCCAGATTGGATGGAGACTCTTTTCCCTCAAATTTGATTTCCCCCGAAACGATTTTTAATGCAGCCGTATTTTTATCAAATTCTTTAACTACTCCCTCCCTTTGGTCAAAAACATAGATCAAGTTTTCCTTTTGTGCGGTCAAAGATGGCGTGGTGCTTATTCCTTTGTCAAGCAAAAGCTTTCCGGTAGTAATATCGAGGATATTAAGTTCTTCAGTGGTTACAAAAAACAAACCTTTTGGAGTTATCTCGCTGTAGACCATGCTACCATCAATTTGAACCGGTTTGTCAAAAGTTAACTCCATAGTGCTTTGACTTAAGAAAGAAATGAAATTCTTTCCTGAAGCATTTTGCGAAACCAGCACCAGTCCATCTTTCACTTTGGAATAACTGTAAATCCCTCCTTTTATATTTACTCCTTTACCCTTTTTGCCCCATTGCCCCTCTTTTGAGGTGTAATCATAACTATTCACTTTTGTATTCGATCCGTCATCAGGCATAATTACAATTCCTTTTTCATCAAAGTATACACCTCCGATTTTGCCTGAAAGATCCAATGGCTTTTCCCAAATCCGATCTCCATTGGTCAAATCAAACGCTGAATAAGTTGTATGATAAGAGGGACCGCTGCCGGTAGTGGTAGTAGTTGTAAATCCTCCCGAAGACACAGGTTTTCCCTCTTGCTCCGAAGCCACATAAAATATCGGCTTGGAGGGATGGCGGTAAAACTGAACATTGATGTCCACATTTTGAGCCACATTGGCGGCTGCCTGTTTCATCAGTGCCCCCAATGCGCCCATGTTTTCCATTTGCTTGTTGGCTGCTGAAACATCGTTCTTCCAAATGATCTTTCCATCTACAGGATTAACCTTATAATTATAATACAAAGTCACAATGAGCAATTCCTCAGGAGATAATTCACTAGCGATCACAAATCTGCCAAAATCATCTTCAATTTTCCACGCCACTTTACCATCGGCCATGGATGACATTAATAAGATATCTTTGTTTTCGGCATTCCGACCTGACACCAAAATTCCATTTGCCTGATACAGTACTTGTTGATCCTTGATTTCATTGATGCCAGCGCTTTTGGAATCAAACTTTACTTCTCCTGTAAACGGATCAATGGCATAAACGGTGTTTCTAAAATTAACTGCCAGCAAGGCGGATGATCCCATTTGCTGAACCTGATCTGCATTCACTGGACCGAACTTGGTGTTTTTCCACATCACTTCACCTTTATCCGGATTCATGCCCACAAGTCCCTGCGAAGTACCAACAACGTAGTTACCCAGCGAAGTTACCATTTGCCATCTCACACCTTCCGGAAGCGCTTTTGACCAAAGCGGTTTCAACGGCTGTGCTTGGCCCAGGTGAGATATAATAATAAGTGATAGTAAAATAATGCGGCTGAATTGTATCATGGCGGGTAGTTTAGATGAACCTGAATGACAATTATAATGCCAGAGCGGTCAATTCCATGTTTGCATCTAATTTAGGAAAATAATCGGCAATGATGCGGTTATGATCTGAGCGCAACGATTAATCTACATCCGTGATCTTTCTAAAATAATCAGATGCACCCAACACCAACACGGATGTTCCCGATTCAAATTTTATACCTGCCAGCTTTTCCTTTCCGGCATTTTTTACAGAGGTAATCTCGCCTTTCCCCCGCGTCAGGTGAAATAAGAAATCGCCCACTTTAAGCTTGTCCATCTCTGGCTGCGAAAATGGTTCTCCAACATAATCAGGTAGTGGTGATATGATGGGTAATTTTTTTTCTTTCTTATCATCCTCATCAGCAGCGACTGTCATTTGAATTTCACCCTGCTGTATGGAACTCAATAAGGAATGGTGTTCACCTTTTTGACGGGAAGCCTGATTGATGGCTTCGGTGAGTGCATTAGTTTCGGATTGTACCGTATCGATACGAAGCGATTCATCATAGGTAACGCATCCAAACTCTTCAATAGCTGCAATAGCCGGTGTTTTTAAATCTTTAACCAAAACAACAGGAAGGTTGAGCACTTTGCGCAAAACAAAGCCGTATCCTACACTTTGGTGCTGTCCACTGAAATCGCAAATCACCATCTGGCTTTCAACCAGTGTTTTGTACGCATCGAGTAGGTCGCCACTGAGCGCAAGACTGTCATTCACTCTTTCGGGTGTAAAACTGGCAGCTCTGCATGCTGGCGCTATCACATATTCATACACGCGGTTGAAATGACCCTGAGGATAACCTTCTATATCTTCATGGGGCATGATAACGAGACATTTCATATCAATGTGTATAGGTGATGAATTAACTCCAAAGGCGTTGAAACTGTCTTCTAATTTACAAAAAACAATGGAATTTCTAATAGGGTCGTGCGTACGACACGCCATGGATTACGGTATAAATTCCTATGCCCTAACTCGTGTAAAGTCTGTTCCAGATCGCTACCTTTAGCTTCCATTCAATACAAATCATTACCATTATGAAAAACTTATTTACCCTCGTTGCAGTGATCTTTTCGCTGTCTGTATCCGGTCAAGGCCAGTTTCAAAATGAAACAGCCGGATCTATAGGATACGCTGGCGGGCAAGTTCAGCAGTTGGCTGCTGCTTTCCCGGCCGACAAATATGTATGGACGCCAAAGGAAGGTGTTCGCTCCGTTACCCAGGTATGCACGCACATTATTTCTGCCAATTATTTCTTTGCCTCAAAGTTGGGTGCCAAACTCCCTGAGGATGTAAACATGGAAACACTGGAGAAAAGCCTCACCACCAAAGAAGCCATTGGCAAAGAACTTAAAAGATCTTTTGAGGTGATAGGTGCTGCCATCAAGGCGACCAACGATGCAGCACTTAAAGACAAAGTAGAGTTTCCTTTTCCGGGTGAGTTTACCAAAATGAGTGCTACCCTAATTGCATTGAGCCATGCGAACGAGCACCTGGGTCAGTTGATTGCCTATGCCAGAACCAATGGCGTGGTGCCCCCATGGAGCCAGGCAGAGTAAGCTTTAAATGATGTGTTATTTGGAATGTGGTTGGGGCATGCTCAACCACATTTTTCTCTATTGTGAGTTAAGTTGGTTTACTTAAGTAAAAATCCTTTCGGGATTATCGCCTCCTTCTTTACCACTACTATTCCATTGGCCACCACCAGCAGGTCGGTTTCCTGATCGGGGAGCTGCGATCCTCCGATGATGGTTACGCCATCTCCGATGCGACAGCTTTTATCCAAAATGGCGTTTTCGATGTGGCAGTTTTCTCCGATACCCATTAAAATATCAATATTGTATTCTGCTATTTCTTTTAATGTTTCATAGAGGTCGCTACCCATCATATAAGTATTGATTACGGTACTGCCCTTCCCTATCCGCGATCGGATACCAATGACAGAGCGGACTATTTTTGAAGCGTGGATAATGCACCCATCCGCAATCACGCTGTCGTGGATAGAAGTACCGGAAATTTTAGACGTAGGTAGTATCCTCGCTCTGGTGTAAATTCTTCTTTTGTTATCAAATAAATTGAAACTGGGAATGTGATCCGTCAGGCCCAGGTTGGCCTCAAAAAAGGAAGGGATGTTTCCGATGTCGGTCCAATAGCCTTCAAACTGATAACTGGTTACTTTGTGTTTCCCTATGGATTGGGGAATGATTTCTTTGCCGAAATCGTTGGTGGAGGGATCATTCATCAATTCAATCAATAACTCGCGGTCAAAGACATAAATACCCATAGATGCCAGGTACAGTCGTCCCTTAGATTGCATCTCGTCACTTACTTCCGAATTCCACTTGAGAATTTCTTCCGCATTGGGCTTTTCCACAAAGCTGGTAATGGTACCTGCCTTATCCGTTTTCATAATCCCAAAGGACGTTCCTTCATCCGCTCGCACCGGCTGAGTGGCAATGGTTATTCTGGCCTTCGTATCAATATGCCTTTGAATCAGGTCATTAAAATCCATTTGATACAACTGATCCCCGGATAAAATCAGCGCATATTTAAACTCATAGTTAAGAAAATGGTGCATGCTTTGTCGAACGGCATCTGCTGTACCTTGAAACCAGTCCTGACTGGTCATGGTCTGTTCGGCCGCCAGCAAATCCACAAATGCCTTGCTGAACAAACTGAAGTTGTACGTATTCTTGATGTGGCGGTTAAGTGAAGCAGAATTGAATTGGGTAAGCACAAACATCCGGTTGATATCTGAATTGATACAATTGGATAAGGGAATATCCACCAACCGATACTTACCGGCAATGGGTACTGCGGGCTTCGAACGTTTGGCGGTCAACGGATACAATCGTGATCCCTGGCCTCCGCCAAGGATGATGGCTACTACATCATTATTTATCATTGCGCAACAAAGTTTTATACAAGTCTTCGGTTTGTCTGGCTATCGCATGCCAGTCAAAATATTGTTCCACTCTTTTTCTACCGTTGGCACCCATATCTTTTCTCAATTTTTCATCTGCCATCAGCCTGTTAATTCCTTCAGCCAGGTCTCTGGAAAATTGATCAGGATTTGAAGCTTCAAATGGTGCAGTCACCTCCTGCTGAAGGGGCACCAGTATTCCGGTTTCTCCGTCAACCACCACCTCCTTGATGCCCCCTACGCTACTTGCCACAACGGCCGTGTTGCAGGCCATGGCCTCTATATTAATAATGCCAAAAGGCTCGTAAATGGAAGGGCAGCAAAAGACGGCTGCATGAGAATACAATTGAATAATGTCTTTCTTGCTGAGCATTTCAGGAATCCAGATCACATGGTCGCGATGCTTTTGAACGGCTTCCACACTGGATTTCATTTCTCGTCCTATCTCTTCTGTATCTGGAGCGCCTGCACACAACACGACCTGCACATCTTTGCGGATATATTTAATGGCATTGACCAGGTGAATGATTCCTTTTTGCCGGGTGATTCTTCCTACAAACAGAACGTAAGGTTTTGTCCGATCAATTTTAAATTGATCCAGGGCTGAGTGTTCGGAGGTACTATTGTATTCCTGAAGGTCTATGCCGTTATAGATTACCCGAACTCTCTTTTCATCTACATTAAAGTGCTTCAATACATCCTGCTTTGTTTCTTTCGACACAGCAATAACGGCATCGGCCATTTCAATGGCCGTTTTCTCTATCCATGATGAGGCATCATACCCCCTGCCCAACTGCTCCCGTTTCCAGGGTCGAAGAGGCTCAAGTGAATGCGTGGTGATTACCAGTGGCGTTCCATAGCATAGCTTT
>CAYNCP010000005.1:10381-76836 GCA_964395905.1 uncultured Ohtaekwangia sp. | reverse complement strand
ACTGTGCATACCAGGTATGGCAGTGTACGATGTCAGCATTAATCACGCCACTATTCATCTGGATACAGGTATTCAAGGTTTTGAGAATGGGTATCAGTTCAGTCTTCGTACCATCCAGGTGGAGTGCATCTGAATGAAAGCCTAGTACTTTCAGGTGGTCATCATCAATATTTTGTGTTCCAAAAGAACGAACCTCAACGTCCATCAACTGCGACAATTCACGCGCCAGGTACTCTACATGAACGCCCGCACCTCCATAAACATGGGGTGGATATTCTCTGGTACAAAATAGAACTTTCATAAAAAGAGCCTCCTATGAACTTATTAAAGTAATTAATATAAGAGGATAAAGACGTCTTTCAAACTGGTTGGAGAAATACCAGATGGAAAATCGAAAGTACATCATCACCCTATTGACCACCGATTTTGGCAGGGAGGCGCTTATGTTATTCAAGCCGTTGTGATGAACCCAATGGCCAGCCACAAAAAAATCCTTCCAATCCAAAACAAGTTCAGCCAATCCGCACCATCACGCCTCCAGCAAGGGTTGATATTTTTCCTTATGGTAATAAAGGAGAATAACATTCAGTGACGCTACAATAAATCCAGACCAGCTTTCACTGATGTCCTTATTGGCAAACATGAAAATCAAAAATGAAATGGAAAGGGGAAACAGTGCGATGAGAATCAAGGCTGTCCATTTGTTGAAAAGAAGCAATAATCCGATTACTATCTCAAAGACATAAAGAAGTGGCAAATACATCACCACAGCGTCAATGAAGTTGCGGGCATCCTCCGGCATTTTACCGTAACTGGTTGGCAGGAAATGGAAGAATTGATTGAGTGCGTATCCGATCAGGAATACACCCAGTGCCATGCGTAGCCATTTGGCCAAATTGTCTTTCAGGATGTGAGTCATTTTAGCTGATTTCAAAATACTACTTTTTTCACTACACAAATAATGACTATTGTCATATCATTACATTCAGGCAACCAGATGGATTTGAATATTAACTTTCCCGCTGCCCTTAAGCACATCCGGGAGATTTAAGATTCAGGCGCAGCTGAAAAGTACTTCAAAACAGTTTTCTGAGTAATCGACCATCTCAAAATGCCCTGATTTGGACATTTTAAACTTTTACGGCACCTGTTGGCTCATTTATTGCGTTATAACTAATAACTAAATAATAAAAGTCATGAAAAAGCAAGTGAAGTACGGATGGCTGTCGTTGATTTTACTCCTTGGCGGATGGACATCAGCGATTGCACAAGTGAATGAATGGGAAGTGCCGGGTGACCATTTTAGTTTGGAAGGTGCGCTTGAACTATTCAAGAAATCAGCATCACCAGAAGAGTTTGAGCGACTGCTTAATTCAGCGGATAGTAAGGTGAATAACCTGGATCTCAACGGAGACGGCCTGGTGGATTACATCAAGGTCATTGATCGGAATGAAGGTAATATTCACGCCTTTATATTGCAGGCCATTATTTCTGACAGAGAATATCAGGATGTAGCCGTAATTGAATTGGAGAAGTTAGCCAATGGAAAGGCCGTCTTACAAATTACCGGTGATGCGGATATCTATGGCATGGAGACAATCATTGAGCCGACCGAAGAGGTTCGTGTTAACGCAGGTACAACCGTTCAGCACAGAGTGGTCAATGTGTGGACCTGGCCATCGGTGAGATATGTATACAGCCCCTATTATTCTGGCTGGGTTTCACCCTGGAGATATAGTCTGCGACCTGTGTGGTGGAGTGCGTGGGGGCCAGTTGCCTATTATGAATATTACCCTTACTGGAATCCTTATCGGCCTTATTATTCCGTGTGTTACAGTCATCGGATTAGTTACGCGAGAAGCCTTTACCTGCCCTTCCGAACTACCTCTGTGGTGGTATATCAAAGACATAACGACCGCGTGGCTCAGTACAGATCCAGGTATAGCAGAGAAGAGCATTATCAACGCGGCAGAAATGATAATGGACGGTCCAACGACAGACGTGATGAGGTAGCTGACAACCGTGACACAAGAAATGGTTACAGAACAAATCGTGGCGACAGTTATGGCAGGGATAACACGGGCAGGGATAATGCCAGCAGACCGGTTTCAAAGCCTGACTTCAATACAACGCAAAGGCAAACACAGCGCACCGGAGATTTTCAACAACCTGATCGCGAGCCGGTCAGGAAATCAGTCACCACACAATCGTATCCCAATTCACGATCGCAGGGAATACAAAAGGAAGCGAACAGGGGGAACCGGAACGATTCCTATAGCAAGCCTTCAACCCTAAAGCGAAGTGCCCCCAGAGAAATAAAACGCTTCGATGTGAGTATGCAGCGGCCATCCGGCACCAGGGAAGTGAGACAACCTGCCGCCAAGCCAGCCGCACCTGTAATTCGGAGTAGTCCAACGCGGAGTGCTACTCCCACAGGGGTGAAGAAAAAGTCAGGGGAGATTAAGAGAGGGAACTAGTTCCCTCTTTTTTAATCCAAACGAAATTATCTCCTTATCCTAAACTTATCGCCCGGAAGAAATACGGAAAGCATCATTTTATCTGTACCTATTAACTGATCTCCTGCAGTTTTTACCGATGCCGGACCATAATAAACCAGGACCTGACCCTCGCCTGTAACAGTAGCCGTGTCTCCTTTCACAATGATGGCCGTAGACTCATCAATGCCAATGCCATCGTACTTGGGGTGATCAAGTACTACAGATAAAAGCCGGTTACTTCTGCTTCTGACGATAAAGTGCTGGTCCACAATGACAGAGTCTAAAAAGCCTAGTCCCTCCTTCACTTCCACATTGTCTTTCCAAATCACCGGATTGGCACCCCGGTAGTCATGAGGTTTTAATTGCTCACCCGTTATCATCAGTTCGCTCATCAAGGCGGCACCGGCACTGGTTCCTGCTATAGTTGCTCCTTGTTCGTACGCCTCGTTGATTATTTTTTTAAAATCCGTGCCCTGAATATGGTGCATTAGTCTGTTTTGATCTCCCCCATTCAAGTAGATGATTTTGGATTTACGCATGGAATCAAGGGTGACCGGATTCTTCACTGTATTGGAGTCGATTCGTATGCATTTGACGGATGATCGGGTATAGAATTGAAACTCGTTGTTCATAGAGATGTATGCACTATCCCAGCGGGTGTTCAAAGTCACAACGGATATCCAATCCCCCTCCTTCCATTCCGACACCTGGATGAGTTCTTCCATCAGTAGAGAATCACGACTGCCGCCACCAATAATAAACAGGGTGCCGGACGGAGATGATTGGCCGGAGGTATCCGGCCTGTTATCCTGACAGTCCCAAAGCAATGTGGCCATCAGGAGAAGGAGGAAAGATTGAATTTTCATAGCAGGCAAATTACTCGTTCCGAATGGTTGAACAAAAAGGTCAAAAGGGAAAAGGTTGCAAGCTTGCTTGTATCTCTCCTCACCCCACTAAAATGATTGCGATGGCAGCATTTGCACCTCTTCCCTGGGGAGAGGGATTCCAGAGTAATGGCGTAATTGAAGGCCATCTCTTCCTAATTATTTGTATTTTCACCTATCCTAAATTCTTTTTGTAACATGAATGCATCCTCTCGCTGGCTGTTGATCCTTCTTTGCTTAGGTTGTGCTTCTCCACGCGAGAAGGAGCTGGATCCCGTAGCCCAATCATTGGAGTTCCAACCCTGGGAAGAAACACAACAACCTGTTGGTACCGCTGCCTACCTGGGTGCCGGCCCTGCAGCCAAGTGCTTGTGCACGGCCGTCTTCGAATCCAATCGCAAGCCAGAGGAAGCCTTTGCCAACGGAGGCAAAATTATCCTGCCTCAGGAATTCCATGATCTGATCGACTATGAGATCAACTACGAAACCAAACAGGCTTTCGTTTTCATGGGCGACAGTGTTAGGCGTTCAGCCACCTACTACGGTGATCAGGGATGCATCCTGGATGCGGCTGGTGGATTGCACTTCACTCCAGTGAAAGTATCTTCTTCTCTCCCACCAGCAGAAGATATGGACTGGCCCATGGGCGACCGCGTAGCGCCCGTTCAAGGTTATGATGATCAACTCCTTGCGGAAGCGGCAGATGAGGCGATGGATCCACGGGCGTTAACGGCCGCGTTCCTGGTGATTCACAAAGGCAACATCATCATTGAAAAATATGGAGAAGGTGTAAACAAAGACATGCAATTGGAAAGCTGGTCCATGGGCAAGAGTTTAACAGGGACACTTGTTGCACGGCTTATTCAAATGGGGAAACTCACCCTTGACCAGAAAGCTCCGATAAAAGAGTGGCAACGAGAAGGTGACCCACGCGGTGAAATCACCATCCGCAACCTATATAATATGAGCAGTGGTTTGAAGTTCCCCTCCCACCGCGACTCCGTTGTCAGGGTACCTATTTCTCAGCTCACCCACATGTACATCTACACAGAAGCCATCAACGTGTTTGATTTTGCTGTCAACCGACCGCTGGAATTTGTGCCGGGCACCAGGGGGCTTTATCGCAACAGCGACCCGCTGACGCTTGGGTATATTTTGAGAAACATTGTAGAAAAAGAAGGGCGCAACTACTGGACCTGGCCTCAGGAAGAGCTCTTCGACAAAATCGGTATTCGCAGGCAGTTGTTGGAGACCGACCCTTACGGCAACTTCATCATGAGTGGTTACGACTTTGGTACGGCCCGCAATTGGGGACGTATCGGTCTGTTGTACTTGCAGGATGGGGAGTGGAACGGAGAGCGATTGTTACCGGAAGGTTTTGCTGATTTCGTTTCCTCTCCCGCTCCCGCCTGGAAAAGGCCGGAGTATGGTGGGATGTTTTGGCTCAACCGCGTGGGCACCTATGCCGTGCCCGAAGATGCCTACTACGCAGCTGGTGCAGGCGGGCAGGTAACCATCATTGTTCCTTCACTGGATTTGGTAGTGGTACGAATGGGACACAGTGATGGCTCGGCTTTCATGAATGATAGTTTGAATAAGGCATTGGAGCAGGTGGTGAAATGTGTAAATGAGTACGAGTTAAAGCGTTAGGGGAAGATGCTGTGGTAAATAATTAAAGTGTTGTCCGGTGTTAACACCTGACAACTCTAGAAATGTGGTTTTAAATTTTCGAACCAACTAGTACTTTCCGCTAGTTTATTTTGCCGTAAAGACAAAAAATTCACCCATGAATGATCCTACTTTCCTGGAATGCATCCGAACCAAATCAATCATCTGGCTAAGGTGCGGTAAGGACCATCCCAAATTTACGGGCATATGGATGGTAGAAGTTAATGGACGGGTGTTTGGACGGCCCTATTACATGAAAGAAAGAAGTTGGTTCGCTGCCTTCATGCAAATGCGTACCGGAGAAATTAAATGCGGCAACAAGATATGGCAGGCCAATGGAATAAAACCGCGGGATTTAAGTAAGATTAAGGAATCGATCAACAATGCCTACGACATCAAGTATGGCGTAAAAGAGCAAAATACAAAGTGGGTTGAAGGGATTAATAAGCCCGAACGCGTGGCAAAGACCATGGAATTCATAGCTCAATAAAATTATACCTTAATGTTATTAAGTAATTGATTAATAGCGCTATAAGCCTAATCCATTTAACTAATATTTCTTCACCATCTCAAAGCCATAGCCATTAAAACTACAATTAGGACTAAAACTATTATATTTAAACTACGTATAGGACTTTAATATGTAGTTATGAGCAAAGATTCATTGGGAGAATTTGAAGAAATCGTCATGCTTACGGTGGCTGTATTGCACGGAGAAGCGTATGGTGTAGCCATCAAACAAGACATCGAACAACGGCTTAATAGGAAGGTAAGTGTGGGCGCGTTGAGAACGGCCCTTAAACGGCTGGAGGATAAAGGCTACCTGGAATCAGCATTTGGCGAGGCAACGGCCGTCCGTGGGGGCAAAAGAAAGCGCTATCATAAGGTAACTATCCATGGAAAGCGAGTATTAGAAAGTGTGATGAATGCAAGAAAGCAATTGTGGGAAGCTATCCCGGATGTGGCGTTCGACTTTAAATTTTCATGAGTGACTCCGATAAAAATACTGCCCCTCCCCGGCTGGCCCTGAATTTTCTCAGGTGGTTCTGTGACCCCGGATTACTTGAAGATGTAGAGGGAGATCTGGCAGAACTTTATAGCAACAGGGTAGCTGAGTCAAATAAGACCAAAGCCAATTGGCGTTATGTCAAAGATGTCATCCAACTCTTCCGACCTGGTATCATTCGTCATTTTGATTTTTCATTCACCGTCATCCATACCACCATGCTAATCAACCACATCAAATCCGCCCTTCGCCATGCGCTCAAACACAAAGGCTACTCCCTGATCAATTTGTCAGGATTAGTCGTTGGACTGGTGTCCAGCATATTGATCCTTTTGTGGGTGGCTGATGAAATGCGTATCGATAAATTCCATGCCAAAGCAGATCGCATTTATCAGGTATGGCGCAACATGCATCAGGGTGATGGCAGTATCATGACTACCCCCGGCATACCACAACCCTTGGCTCCTGTGCTGGAGGAAGAATATCCAGAAGTGGAAGACGTGACCTTGTTGAGTTGGGAAATGGAATTTTTATTCCGTCTGGATGATAAAACCTCCTATGAAAAAGGTCGCTACGCATCTCCGGGATTCTTCAACGTCTTTTCATTTCCCCTACTTGCGGGTGATGCCAATACCGTTTTGAATGATGTGCATAGTGTGGCCATCTCCGAGAGTGTTGCCCTCAAGTTTTTTGGAGAAAACTGGAAAGAAGAGGCGCTTGGCAAATCGCTGAAAGTAGATGAGCGTCAGGAATTCTTAGTTACTGGCGTGTATGCGGATCCAGGCTCCAACTCTTCGTTCAATTTTGATTGGATACTCCCAGCCCAGGAATA
The DNA here is from genome assembly GCA_964395905.1 of uncultured Ohtaekwangia sp. Classification (GTDB taxonomy): domain Bacteria; phylum Bacteroidota; class Bacteroidia; order Cytophagales; family Cyclobacteriaceae; genus ELB16-189. The sequence goes on along the minus strand of CAYNCP010000005.1, from coordinate 69,948 downwards.
CATCCAACGCAATGATTGGGTAGAAGATTGGGGCAATGGCGGCTTTCGCATTTACATCAGCATGAAGGAAGGTTCGGACCTGGCAGCTATACGCGCTAAAGTTAAGGATGAAATTGTAAGGCACACCAACGATGATGTTAATGAGTTTATCTATTTACAACGCTTTGCCGACAATTATCTGAATGGCACCTTTGAAAATGGTGTACCCGTTGGCGGGCGCATTCAATATGTGAAAGTTCTGATAGCAGTTGCCCTGTTTATTTTGCTGGTAGCCTGTATCAATTTCATGAATCTGGCGACAGCCAGGGCAAGTACCCGCGCCAGAGAAATTGGAGTACGAAAGGTGATGGGTGCGCAACGGGGATCTTTAAGTCAACAATTCTTTGTTGAGTCTTTTCTGAATTCAATGGTATCGGTTGTCTTGGCTGTGCTTGTTGTTTACCTGCTGTTACCCTTCTTCAATGCCCTCACCGGCAAAACACTAGCGCTCGATTTAGGCAGTTCGCAGGTTTGGATCGTGCTGGTGTCAATCACCGTGGTGACAGGGTTATTGTCGGGAAGCTATCCTGCCTTATTGCTGTCGTCATTGGCCATCATCAAGTCTTTAAAGGGCGTAGCCAAGCTGGGCAAAGATGTTTACTTCAGGCATGGCCTTACTGCTTTTCAATTTGGTATTTCAATTTTTCTAATCAGCGGCACGATCATCGTATCTCAACAAATGGATTATATTTTAAGTAAGGACTTAGGGCTGGATAAGGAAAACGTGATTATGATAGGGATGACAGGCGAGTTGAATTCCAAAAACGACATCTATCGAAATGAATTAAAGGCACTACCTGAAGTGAAAGATGTCACCTTCACCAGTGGTAACCCGCTCAACTATGGTCAATCTACAGGCGGGGCAAACTGGCAGGGTAAAAATCCTGATGATGTGGTGGAGATCAATGTACTGAGCGTAGGTGCCGATTTTCTCCAAACCATGGACATGAAAGTGATGGATGGTAAAGGTTTTGAGAACCTGTACTCAGTTGATTCGGCAAAAGTGATGATCAATGAGGTGTTGGCCAAAATCATGGGATTTGAAAATCCCATAGGACAAAAAATATCCTACTGGGGAGTGGAAGCAACCATTGCAGGAGTGATTAAGAATTTTCATATGGACAGCATGTATGAGCCCATTGCTCCGCTGATCGTGCGCTATGCGCCACGAGGAACCAGCGTTGCTTTCGTACGCACCCAGGGCAATACACAAGATGCCATTGCCGGCATTGAAAAGGTAACGAAAGCTTTAAATCCCGCCTTCCCATTTCGTTATGAATTCCTGGATCAGGAGTACAGGAAAACTTATCAGGGAGAAACCACCGTAAGCAAGCTGGTCAATATATTTGCCGGTGTTTCCATTTTCATTTCTTGCCTTGGATTATTGGGTTTAAGTTCTTTTTCGGCAGACCAGCGGGCCAAAGAAATTGGTATTCGCAAAGTACATGGAGCGGGATCTTTCTCACTGGTTTTGCTTCTTTCCAAACACTATGCTCAACTCATGTTGATTGCCTTCGTGTTGGCCACACCTGTTTCGTATTTCTACATCCAGAGTTGGCTGAGCAGCTTTGCTTTTAGAATCACACCCAGCATGATTGCCTTTGTGGCGGCCGGAATTGCATCCTTCGTGCTGGGGGCGCTCACGGTAAGTTTCAAATCGTATCAGGCAGCTGTCGTTAATCCGATTAAGACGTTGAGGGATGAGTGAAGATATCAGCCTGTAGCCTATAGATAGAAAAAGCCCCACTGGGCTTTTATTATTTTCTTGAAAATATTTTTGAAAGTGGCTGGTGCTTGCGCAACTGTACGAACCAATACAGTAGCGAAAGCAAGTTTAAACAAATGACAGCACCAAATAAGACGATAAAACCAATCATGCCTTTTTTATATAAATGTGATAAACTGAGTAGCTCTCCACTCGCCTCTGATGCGTAGCGCCTTCTCCAGACGGATCTGGTAGTATGCACCTTTGTAATTGAAAATAATATGGATCTCATTTTCAGTAGCACCAAATTTTACTGTCTCCAGTTTTATCTTATCCCACTCAATCCCTCTGTTCCTTCCTTCCTCAATCACCTGTTGAAAAGTTCGCTTCATTTCGGGAATAGTGTTGGTGTTATAGCTGCGCTCGAGGTCCGCTTTGGCTTCCATCAATTGAGAGCCATAAAATTCCTGGTTATCTTCCACCAGCTGACTTAATTCCGTGGTCGTGGGCAGAAGTGCTGCGTAATCGTGGGCAGATTCATGCTGTAATGCAGCAATCACCTTTTCTGCCAGTTCTTATGAACTGGCTATTGGGGGTGGTATCAGCGCATGCAACGCTGCCATGCACAAACTGATTCCATAGGCGACAATGGTTGTTTTCATATGGTTGATTTTTTTATAACTATTTTGACTGTAAGGAAACGAGATCATTTGGCGCTATTGGGTATGGCACCAGGTTATCAACAGGTTTGATTGATTTCAGGTAAGTGAAAATTGCCAATAAGTCTTCATCAGTAAATGACCTGTACATTTCCCAGGGCATTGGCGGAAGTAAGCTGCGGCTGCCCTCAAGACCTTTGAATTTTCCTTTTCTGATTGCTGTTTTGAATTGCTCAAAGCTCCATGTTCCAGTACCGGTATCGTGTGGTGTGAGGTTTGCCGCAAAGGATAAACCCCAGGGACCAACAAAGGCGGTGAGCTCATTATTAAACATGATCCAATCATTGCTCAAAATAATTTTTGGAACCGGATTCTCTTTGGGGTGCCCTGAAAGTAAACGTGCGCTGTCAATAACAGGACCCTGTGGCGTCATGACCTTGGGTGAATGACAATCGTGACAAGCACTGGTCACCATCAGGTATTTCCCTCTTTTGATAAGCGCTTCTTGTGACCATGCGATTTCTTTACCTTCTGTTTTTGCAGGTGAACAAGAAACAGCAAACAAGATGGAGATCGTTGCCACGAGCAGACCAATCAGCAGGGTTATGCCTTTGACGGATCGTGCTATTTTACCATTTGGCAATGCCTGATCATTGTCTTTTAACCGGCCTGCCCCGGTCACTGCGTTTCGATTAAATAATGACTCAATTAAAAATAGTCGATGAACAAATGTTTTCATGTCTTGCTAAATGAAATTATATATGACCTTAGTTTTCACTGCAATTTTACGGGCAGTCGGCAGTGCAAAGCCTACGTTAAATGGAGAATGACCTACGCAAAACCACTTTTATAAATAACATGTTGCAACATGGAAAGTAATTAAGGACAAAGTGTAACCCCCTACAGCGGTTTCCGTGTAACTCCTTCATTAATGATTTTTCCATTTTAAAAAATGAGTACCGAGCGCTTCCTTACCATTGATAGTCCTGACCTTCCTGTTATCGGAGATGTGGGAACATCAGGCCTTCCGGTAGCTGAATATGTGGACATCACCGAAGAGAATCAGCATTTTGTGAATCCTGCAGGCATCGTAACGGGTACCCGCGACATGTTTCTGCCCAACTTTTCTTTCCGCGTATTTGAGGGGCACATGCATCGCGATGCCGTGCTCAAAACAGAAGAAGAGAAAGGAGGAGAATTTGTGGGGAGCTGCATTTTTATGGAGTCGAAATTATATTCGTATGCACCTGGAGTGGAGCAGCCCATTGGCACCTTTAATCGGTCACACAATTTTAAATACGATCCACATCACGAAATCAAACACTTTATACCCGCACAATCAAAGATTGATTATGTGCATTTTGCCTATAGAACTGAATTTCTGAATGAGATATTACCTGCCGATGAAAAATGGGCGGATAAAATAAGAGAACATCTGGATAAACGAATCATGCTGATTGGCACTGAGGCCAAGCGCTTGAACCCCAGCCAGGAGATTGCCCTGCGTAATATTTTTGATTGTCCCCTGCAAGGCAAGTGGGCGGTAATGATGATTGAGTCGTCATTTGCGCAACTTATTTACCACCAAATGCATGCCCTGTTCAACGAAGAGGACGTTACTTATTCAAAAGGATTCATTAAAAAAGACCTGGATACCATGCTCGAGTTAAGGGACTATCTCTCCAATGGCTTTCTGGAAGATCATACCATGCTGGGCCTTGCACGTCAGTTCGGAATGAACACCAACAAACTCATGACACAGTTTAAGAAACTCTATGGCAAAAGCATTTTTGAATACCTCACCGAACTGCGCATGGAGTATGCCAGCAAGTTGCTTCGTGATGATAAAATGATGGTAACAGAGGTCGCACACATTCTCAGGTATAAAAACCCCAATCACTTTTCAGCTGCTTTTAAGCGGTATTTTGGTACCATCCCATCCGAATACAAGGCAGCCTGAAATTTTGATGCCATAGCTAAAATCAATTGTTAATCTCCTGTGTTCTCGCCAAAATCAATCAATTGCTAGGCATGGTGCACTCATTCATTATCTTTAACCTCCTCGCCTACGGTAATGTTAATTTCTTTCAAAAGGGTATTATCTGCCTTTCGAACTATGATTTTCCAGATGCCCTTCATATATAATGTTTTATAGGCGTAGGTACGCATGGATGGCTCGGTAGAGATGGTTAACTTACTGGTGTGCGTCAATTGGTCTTCAGCGTACCAATCAATCATAATCTGCGAACCCATTTCAGCACCTTCAATTTTCATCCAGGCGTAGGCACGTTCTCCAGGTTGATAATGTTTGGTGATGCCTACCGGCTGCAAGTCCGTTACCTTTTTGCAAATAGCAAATTCCGTTATTTCCTGACCATAAGTGTAATAAACAGAAAAAAACAAAAAGATTGATAGTGAAAACCGGAGGTGCTTCATATTGGAAAATGACATCATGAATGTAGTTAAATTAGGTTTTGGATGAAACATTTTAACGCTGAGGCTGAGGTCTATAATCATCCAACAGTCACTCCTAAGGTCAGTCACGCTCAAATTAATTCTTATTTTATCTGAAAAATAGAAACAAATAAGCCAGGTTCTCGTACTATTGCAAATACAACACTGATAAAGAACACATGCCAAAAAATTACCTGGGGGAATTTGAAGAGTTGGTATTGCTTACCGTGTCCATGCTGGGAGACGAAGCTTACGGAGTGGCCATCAAGGAGGCCCTTGAACAAAAGGCCAACCGCACCATTACGATTGGATCATTGCATTCAACAATAGCCCGCCTGGAAGAAAAAGGCTTGCTGCAGTCTCACCTGGGCGAAGCAACGGCCATACGAGGAGGACGAAGAAAGCGCTATTTTCAACTCACTGCCAACGCAAGACAAATCTTGCAAAACATCAAATCACTGCGTGACGAACTTTGGAGCTTATCCAACCTGGGAATGAAACCGCTATGAAAAATCAAGATCAACAAATCCAGCCGCCTAAACGGGCTGAACGCCTGCTCGTTTGGTTTGCTGGGCGAGCGCACATTGAAGACCTCCAGGGTGACATGGAGGAACTATTTTATCATGACGTGAAAACCAAATCAGCTTTTAAGGCAAAACTGAATTATTGGAAGCAGGTAATTGGCCTACTACTTTCCTATGCAATGAAAAAAAGACAGCAAGATGAATCATTCCATCCCTTGTCATCATTCACCTTCTCTGGTTCAGGCATGATTCAAAATTATTTTAAAGTAGCCATAAGGAGTCTTTCGCGAAATCGGTTCTTCACCTTTATCAATGTAATGGGCCTTGCCTTTGGCATGTCTGTTACCATTTTATACATCGGCTTTCTGAGCAGTGTGTTGACTTACGATAAGTTTCATGAGAACTACAGCACTATTTATCGTATTGCATCCACAGTTGACAACAATATTTTAATTGAAAATTATGCTTCAACACCTGCCTCTATCAGTGAAGAGTTGAATGATCAATTGAATGAGCGCAAGGATCTGGTAAGAATCAATACGTGGATTTCCGGAGAGGCAAGCTATGAAGGCAAGGAAATCCCCATGCGCGGATATTTTACCGAGCCCACTTTTTTTAAGCTCTTTTCGTTCGAAATGCAAAAAGGAAACCAGCAAACAGCACTTAGCAAACCTTTCCAAATTGTACTGACGTCATCCACAGCTTTCAAATTATTCAGTGGTGCAGACCCGATTGGCAAACTCATTTCCTTTGGAGACATGGGCGAGTACCTGGTTACCGGTATCATGGCAGACCCGCCCAGGGGATCACATTTAAACTTCGAATTACTTGCCTCCTATCCCACCCTGGCGCTATTGGAGCGTGATGGAAAAGTTCGAAAAGTAAGGGATGAATGGAAATCCTTTCGCGATAACTACACCTATATCAATTTGCAAAATGAGCAAGTAGCAGAAGTCGAAAATTTACTGCAACAAATTGGGCAGGATAAATACAAGGATAATAAGGAGCTGAAAGCATCCTTTCACTTGCAGCCAATGAACGACATCGTACTTACCTGGGAGGATTACAGAAATGACCTGGCTCCCTATTTTGGTGGCATGACGTTATATGTATTTGCCGCCATCACATTACTCATTTTATTACCGGCCTGCTTTAATTATTCCAATGTATCTATCTCAAGGGCCATCAATCGAGCCAAAGAAATCGGCATCAGAAAAGTAGTGGGAGGATATAAACAACAAATCTGGTATCAATTCATTACGGAAACTGTCATCATCTGCCTAATCGCGTTGATTGGTTCTATTGGCATATACCTGGCCAGCATTGAACAATTTGTGGGATTGCTAGCCGAGGGAGATAGTATCAATTTTGAATTGACAACTACTACTGTGATTGCTTTTATAGTGTTCGCAGTGGTGACCGGTGTTTTGGCTGGCATTGTACCGGCTACCTATTTCTCAAAAATCAATCCGGTTACCGCGCTCAAGGGAGGCACCAACCTGAAGCTTTTCGGCAAAACCAGTTTTAAAAAAGCCTTGATTGTTTCCCAATTTGCGCTCTCGTTGTTTTTTATACTGGGTGTAGTAGTGCAATTCAGGCAATTTCGTCATTCTGTCAACTATAATATGGGATTCAATAAAGAGAGTCTGCTGGATGTTGAGCTGCAAGGGGTAGAGCCAGAAATGCTCCGCAATGCATTTTCCGATCAAAGCAGCGTTACCTCAATTAGCATGTCTTCGCATGTATTGGGCGCCCAATCCTTTTCTTCCAGTTATCTACGGCATCATGACGATTCCATTGAGATCAAACAAATGTTTATTGATCCCAACTACATTCCAAACCTGGGGTTGTCGCTGATTGCCGGAGAAAATTTTAAAAGTGAAGCCACGCATGAAGAGGAGGCCATAATTGTTAATGAGGCTTTTTTTAAGCATCTTCAATTGACAAATCCACATGATGCTCTTGGTCGGTTATTTGTGACATCCGAGGGCAATGAGGTAAGGATAATTGGCGTAGTGAGGGACTTCAACTATGAACTTTTGAGAAGTCCGATAGAACGATTTGTGTTGAGAGCCAACCCTGCTCGCTTCAGGTACGCCAATGTTAAACTTTCCAGTGAAGAGACTTTCTCTACCCTATTGAATTTGGAGGGCAAATGGAAAACACTTAACCCCTCCCAGCCCTTTGCTGCAAAATTTATGGATGATGAAATAGATGAGTCATTTCAAAGGTATACCGGCATAATTAAAATTTATGCTTACCTGGGCTTCCTGGCCATATCGGTATCCTGCCTCGGATTGTTGGGCATGGTCGTTTACAGTACGGAAACAAGAGCAAAAGAAGTGGGTGTCAGGAAAGTCATGGGTGCATCTGTACGTGGTTTAATCTACTTATTATCTAAGGAATACCTGGTGATGATGTTGATTGCCGCTGCCATTGCTTTCCCAATCGGCTTCGTATTCTATAATGTATTGCTTTCTCAAATACAGTTTTTCCATGTTACGGTCGGACTTAGAGATATCCTCATCAGCCTGGGCATATTGGTTGCAATGGGGGTAGCCACCATGGCATCACAAACCCTAAAAATTGCATTGACCAATCCGGCAGATACGTTGAAGTGTGAGTAGGTGATGTTCTTCTTTTTAAGAAATTATCTCAATTCAACCTCACTGATCTTTACCGGCCGGTGTTCTTTCACGGAACGTGCAGCTGCCAATGCAATGAGCATTGCCTTCAGGCCATCATGGCCCGAAACAGGCATGGACCTGTTTTCCATTAAAGCCTCAATGAAAATTTTCATTTCTGCGAGATAAGCGGTGGCATATCGCTCCAAAAAGAAATGAAGTGGCAAAGATCCATGTGTCCCCTGGGCATTAAACAGCTCGTGATTGTCAGGTGAGTTGTTCTCCACTTTAACCATACCTTTTGATCCAAAAACTTCCAGGCGCTGATCATAACCATAGGGTGTCTTACGGCAATTATCAATAATGGCCATTGATCCATCAGAAAATCTTAAGGTAATAACAGCAGTATCCGTATCCCCTACTTCTGCAATGGCTGGGTCGGTTAGCACCGTGGCCATCGCAAATACTTCCTCAACCTCCTTTCCCATAATATAACGAGCCATATCAAAGTCATGTATGGTCATATCCAAAAACTGGCCTCCCGAACTTTGTAGATATGAAACAGGGGGAGGTGCGGGATCACGACTTGTAATCTTTACCAGGTACGTATCTCCTACTTCACCCTCTTCGAGAAGCGTTTTAATTTTATGAAAATTAGGATCAAACCTTCGGTTGAAACCCATCATCAGTTTTGATTTGGACTGTTCCACTATTGCCAGGGTTTTCATCACGCGATCCAGGGATAGGTCAAGCGGCTTCTCGCAAAAAACATGCTTGCCTGCTTTGACCGCTGCATCAATCAAGTCTGCATGGGTATCTGTAGGGGAGCAAATAACAACTGCCTCAATGGCCTCCATGGCAATCAATTCCTGGGGTGTATATGAAGCAATACCAAGATCAGAAATATTAACCAGTGGATCTGCGACAGCTATCACATCGGCTGCTTTGATGCTTCGCAGGTTTGCCAAATGAATTTTACCGATGCGGCCTAAGCCGATGACCCCTACTTTGACGTTGTTCATATTATTTGGTCTTACAAACCCAGTTCTTTTAAATAACTCCTATTGGCGCTGGCACATTGTTTGGGATTACCCATTCCGGGAAGCACATCTTGTTCTACCACTATCCACCCATTATACTTTCTTTTCCTTAATTCCGCCACGATTGAAAGAAAGTCAACATTTCCTTTTCCAAGTTCGCAGAACACCCCATTTTTTACAGATTCAAAGTAGTCGTAATGATTTTTACGGGAAGCCTCACCTACCGCTTTGCTGTAGTCTTTAAAATGTACATGCCATATTCTATCGTAATATTTTACCAATGCATTTAACGGGTCGCCTCCACCAAAAGCATAATGTCCAGTATCCAGGCACAGTCCCACAAAATCAGGATCTGTGTGGCGCATGAGCTGATCAACTTCATCTGGTGTTTCCACAAAACCTGCACAGTGATGATGAAAAACGGTTCGCATCCCGTATTTCTCACTGATGGATCTCGCCATTTGATTTACTCCTGCACCAAATATTTTCCATTGCATTTCCGTGAGGCCCATGTTGTCTCCTATCCTGCCGGCATGCTTTGTGCGCTCTTCCACTGATCCATTGTTATCCGCCAAAATAACAAATGCATTCATGTATCCAGCGTTGAACATCAGCTGCGCGGTTTGCAACGCTTTCGCCTCGCCCCGTTCATACGCTCCCGCATCCGCAAACGATACGGGAACAAAGGCGCCAAGCAATTCAAGTTCATGATCCGTCAAGACTTTCCTAAGTTCGACAGGATATGTAGGCATAAATCCCCAGTCACCCAGCTCTGTACCTGCATATCCCGTCTCCTTCATTTCGTCAAGTACTTGTTTGAAGCCAATGGGTTTACCTTCCAATTCAAATTCAAGCGCACCCCACGAGCATGGCGCATTGGCTACTTTTATCAGGCTCATTATAATGTTTATTTTATGCACATAAGATTGAAGTTATACATTTCCCAACAGGATATATATTAATACGGTAATCGCCACCAGGGCCAACGACATCTTTTGGGTGTGTTTCCATTCTTGCAAATCTATCGCCACCACTTCCGGGGTTTTGTGTGTTTCTTTGTATGGATAGAAATAAGACACACCAAACATCACGGCCAGGTTAAGCAAAAATTCTATGCCCCAGATATGAACGAAGTGTATGTCTACTTTAAAAACAAAAGTAGTGAGTATATAAAAGATCAGACCCACCAACAAGGCTGCCTTCGCACCAGTTGCGGAAATACTTCTGATGAAAAAACCTGCCAGCATGATAGAGGCAATAGGAATAAAGAATATGCCGTTCAACTGCTGAAGCAGCTGATATAGTCCTTCGGGAGCTTCAGCAACAAAGGGGGCTGCCACAATACTGGTAATGGCCAGCACGGTTGAAGTTAGCTTGCCCATGATCACCAACTTGTTATCCGTAACCTCCTTATTGATATGCTGTTTGTAAACATCAATACTGAAAATGGTAGCGGCACTATTGAGCACACTATTGAATGTGCTGAGCACAGCGCCCATCACCACAGCAGCAAACAATCCGGCAAATCCAACGGGAAGTACTTTTTTAACCAATTCAGGATATACCATATCCTGATTATCGTACAGCGTATCACCAAAGTAGTAGAATCCTATTACTCCGGGCAACACAATGATCAATGGAACGAGAATTTTTAACAATCCCGTATACAACAAACCTTTTTGTGCTTCCTTCAGATTTTTTGCACCTAGTGCGCGCTGCACAATGGTTTGGTTCATCGACCAGAAGTAAAGTTGGTTTATGATTAAGCCGGTAAATAATGCACTGAATGGCAGTACCGAATCAGGCTTTCCTATGACGTTGAACTTCTCAGGGCTATTGGCAAAAACTTTTTCCAATCCAAGGAGTGGATTGCCATCCCCGATACTGACGAGCGCCAGTAATGGAACCAAAAGACCTCCGACCAAAAGGCCATATCCGTTGATCGTATCCGACACTGCTACCGCTTTTAATCCTCCAAAGATGGCATAGAGGCTGCCAAGGGTACCCACAGCAAGAACGGTGATCCACAGCCCTTCCTTATAACTTACCCCCAATACGGCCGAAACACTAAAAATACTTTCCAGGTTGATGGCCCCGGTATATAATACAATTGGCAACAAGGTTACTGCAAACGATACCATCAGGAACAAAGCAACCATGGTACGGGTAGCCGGATCAAAACGGTTTTCCAGGTATTGGGGTATCGTACTTAATCCCATGCGCAAATACCTGGGCACGAAATAAACTGCTGCAACCACCAATGCAAGCGCAGAGGTGACTTCCCATGCAATGATGACGAAGCCGTTTTTATAAGAGGAGCCATTCATCCCGATGAGATGCTCCGTGGAGATGTTGGTCATGATCATGGAACCGGCAATAACCACACCGGTCAGGCTCCGGCCACCCAGAAAATAGCCATCCTGAGAATCAAGATTTTCTTTTTTTGTTTTATACCAGGCGTACCAGGCTACGAAAGAAGTAAATCCTACAAATGTGATTACTGTTGATAGTGCCACGTAGAGATTAATTCAAAGTTAAATCCAGTACTTCTGATTTTTTCGATTGGCGCGCATGCCCTCACTGGCTTTTTGCACCCCCTTACTTGTTGCAACTTCTGCTACAGGCACTTCCCACCAGGCATGGCCATATCCTGCCATCTTGCGTACAGGTCCGGACTCAATGTAAATTACCGTAGTCTTTTGCAGGGTCCTGGCTTTGGCTAATGCTTTTTTGAGTTGCGCTATGGAACCAGCTTTAATTACTTCAGCACCGAGCCCTGCTGCACTGACAGCCAAATCGACCGGCAAAATTGCCCCGTCCAGTTGTCCGGATTTTTTATTTCGTGAAACATACCTGGTGCCGAATCCATCCAAGCCCAGGGATTTTGACAAACCACCAATGCTTGCAAAGCCATGGTTATTAATCAGGATAATGGTGAGTTTAATTCCTTCCTGAATGCTGGTCACGATTTCAGAAGACATCATGAGGTAACTGCCATCTCCCACCATCACATAAACCTCCCGATCAGGGCTTGCCATCTTGACGCCCATACCACCGGCAATTTCATAGCCCATACATGAATATCCATATTCCAGGTGAAAACCTTTTGGACTGCGGGTACGCCATAGCTTATGTAAATCTCCCGGCAAACTTCCAGCCGCACACACCACCACATCATCAGGCTTTGAAAATTCATTGACCGCTCCGATAATTTCCGCCTGACTGGGCAGGCCCTTTCCACTCGGCTTGTAAGCCTTCGTAACTTTGATGTCCCATGACTTGTTATAACTTGCTGCTTTGTTCCTGTAGCTTCTGGAAACTTCAAATCCTTTCAAAGCGCTTGTCAGTTCCTGCAAGGTAGCCTTGGCATCGCCCACCAACATGAGCGCGCCCTGCTTATAAGCATCGAAATCCGATATATTGATATTGATGAACTTAACATCTGGATTTTGAAAAGCTGTTTTTGAGGCTGTTGTGAAATCACTGTAACGTGTTCCGATGCCAATTACCAAATCCGCTTTCCGGCTCATGGCATTAGCTCCTTCCGTGCCGGTAGCACCGGCAGCCCCCAGGTTGCATAAGTGATTGTATGGCATTGCACCTTTTCCGGCAAAAGTTTCAGCCACCGGAATTCCGGTCTGCGTTACAAATTTCATCAACGCAGCGGTCGCCTCACTGTAGATAACACCGCCACCCGCTATGATTATGGGTGATTTGGATGTTGAAATCATTGCTACGGCTAGCTGCATACGATTCTTCTCTGGCAAGGGCCTTTCAATATGGATTACCTTTTTCTGAAACAGAGTTAAGGGGAAATCGTAAGCTTCTGTTTGCACATCCTGTGGCAACGATATGGTGACTGCACCTGTTTCTGATGGAGAGGTAAGTACCCGCATGGCAGCGGGCAGAGAACTGATAATCTGTTCTGGACGGCTTATTCGATCCCAGTACTTGCTGATCGGTTTAAAACAATCATTGACTGAAATATCTTGTGATAAGGGAGACTCCAATTGCTGTAATACAGGGTCCACTTTTCTGGAAGCAAAAAAGTCACCTGGCAGCAGCAATACCGGAAGGCGATTGATGGTAGCACCGGCCGCAGCGGTAATCATGTTGGTGGCACCCGGCCCAATCGATGACGTACAAGCAAATGTGGAAAGTCTGTTATTCATTTTTGCAAAAGCAGCAGCAGCATGCACCATGGCCTGCTCATTGCGTGAGGGGTAATACCTGAACTCAGGCATTTGACAAAGCGCCTGACCAATACCTCCTACATTGCCATGCCCAAAAATACCAAAACATCCTTCGAAGAATTTGCGCTCAATTCCATCGCGGGTTACATATTGATTGTTCAGAAAGGTGATCATGGCCTGGGCCACTGTTAGTCTTTTTGTTTTCATGTGGAAGCTTAAGCTTTAAAATCCGCCATGCGATTCAATAAAATTCAATGATTCTTCAAGCGTGGGCATGAAATTGGCACAACCAGGTTTCATCACCACCTGAGCGCCACTGGCATTACCCATTCTGCAAGCCTTATATAAATCCCAGCCATTCAAATATCCATAGATAAAACCACTCGCAAAAGCATCTCCAGCTCCCAGCACGTTGAGCACCTCGACTGGAAATCCGGGCACATCTTCTTTTTTTCCATCGCTATAATAAATAGTAACCCCTTTGGCACCTCGTTTCACAATTAAGACTTGTATGCCGGTGGCCATAATGATATCAGTTGCAGTGGCAAGATCACCCGTTATGGTTGGAGAAGAGATTTGTTGATGTTGAACCGATACCTGGGAAGCATCCTGAAGGACGACAGCCAGCACTTCTTCCTCAGTACCCATTACAATATTCACTTTCGGGAGTATGGATCGAATCATTGCGCCATACCACAAAACGTCCGACCACTGGTCGGACCTAAAATCAAGATCCAACAGAACAGTAATGTTGTGTTGATTGGCAACCTCAATAGCATAAAGCATAGCACTTCGGCTGGGCTCAATGTTGAAGGCGGTTCCTGATATCTCGATCAATCTAAAATCGTGCAGCGGTGTCGCTTTAACATGCTCAATCGTAAGTTGACTGTCAGCGGCATTATCTCTGTAGAAAACAAGTGGAAATTTATCAGGAGGTTGGATGCCCAACAGTACTGCACTACTGCGCGCTCCAGCAATGGTGGGAATATATGAGGTGTCAATGTTCTCCCGCTTTAAAAAATGGAGAATAAAATCACCTACCTTATCGTCACCTACTCCTGTCAATAGTGCCGTACTCAATCCAAGTCGGCTGCAACCCGTGGCAATGTTTAATGGTGACCCGCCCACAAATGCGTCAAATCCTTTGATGTCCACAAAATCAGCACCCACATTTTGTGAATATAAATCGATGGATGACCGACCTATTGTAAGCACATCGAATGGCCGGGATCTGGTCATGGCTCATCATTCATCGTTGCAGTCACCATGGGAATTCTAGGATCTTTCCCCTTCCACGAATCGAATATCCAAACATGATCAGGGTCGGTGGAATTGGCCAAAGACTGATCACTGCCTGCTAAAAAATTTAGATAGTAAACATTGTAGCCATGCCCCGCAACCACCGGATGGTAGCCCTTCGGAACCAGTACCACATCATTGTTTCGCGCAACTGCGATCTCATCCAGCACTCTATCCCGGGTGTAGACCTGCTGAATGGCAAAACCTTCAGGTTTGTCAATTTTATAAAAATAGGTTTCCTCCAAGCGAGCTTCCAAAAGTTTACCTGCATCATCCACCCTTCGGTCATCATGCTTGTGGGCAGGAAATGAGCTCCAGTTGCCTGATGGTGTGTAAACTTCCACCGATACCAATCGATGGCAAGGAAAACCTGGTCCCATTAAATCGTTGATTTGACGGGTAGCATTATCGCCCCCCCGAATTTCGATCTCCACCTGATCCGGAGTTTTGAAAACAGGGCCATAGTCCTTATCTGTTTCACACCACCCATAGGCGATATCCAGAAGATCACTTTCTGCAACTAATTCGAAGGAAGTTTGGCGAGGCAAATACAAGGTGTGCGCAATGCCCGAAAAGACGTCCTTTCTTCCATTTTGTGTTTTCCAGTTTCCCTTATCAGAAACGACAGAAAAATTGCCGGATAGCAGGATGATACCGTACTCGTGATCACCTGTTGCTGCTTTCCAGGTTTCTCCTCTTTTCATCAGTCGGGCCTGAAAATTAAGATGTTCCCATCCTGCTTCTTCCTTTAATACAGACTGATAAACTCCAGTCTGTCCGGTTGGCTTACCAAGTAAAGGATACTTCACATCTTTTTTCATATTGGTTTTGCTTTTCCTGCCGCACCCAGCATTTCAAATTTCTCTATGTAGCATGCTTCCAGGCATTGAACATACGATTTCCCGGGAATAACCGGATCAAACTGATCTGGTGAATCCCGAAAGAACTCGCGATAAACCCTTGCCCATAAAATTCTGGCATCCGTGGCAATGTTCACTTTACAAACACCCAATTTAATGGCTTTTCTTAATTCCTCGTGCGATACGCCACGGGCCGATTCTTTCAATTTACCCCCAGCGTTATTAATTCGCGCTATTTCGTTTTCGTCAACAGAAGATGCCCCATGCAACACCAAAGGAAAGCCAGGCAACTTTTCCTGAATTCGCTTGAGAATATTGAACTGCAAACCTTGCCCGCCAGAAAACTTATAGGCGCCATGGCTTGTCCCCACCGCTATGGCTAAGCTATCGCAACCCGTTTCAGTCACAAATCTTTCCACATCTTCAGGCCGTGTATACATCGCATCCTGATCACCTACAGCGCTTTCATCCTCAACGCCACTTAACACACCCAACTCCGCCTCAACGGCTATTCCTTTGTCGTGCGCTTTCTCCACTACTGCTTTCGTGCGGGCAATGTTTTTGTCCAGGGAATCATGAGAGGCATCAATCATGACAGAATCGTATCCCCCTTTGCCGATGGCTTCCACTATATGTTCCTCTACCCCATGATCCAGGTGAATGGCATAAACAACTTCAGGATATACCCGCGCAGCCGATTGTATCATTCCGAGTAGCATGACAGGCGTGGCATAGTCTCTGGCTGCCGGAGTAGTTTGTATGATTACCGGAGACATCGATTTCTGAGCTGCATGGAATAAGGCGAGTACCTGCTCCATATTAAAGACATTAAATGCAGGTATAGCATATTCACCGTAACAATCTGCAAATAAACGCTTTGTGCGATTGGTCATAGATGTTTACTTAACTCTACCTTGTCCTATTTCAAGGGATATCGAGTATGAATACATTTCACGCAAAGAGTGCCATGCGAAATGCAACGCAAAGGAACCGCAAAGAAGCCTTACTTCATGAACTTTGCTATATTTTCTTTGCGTGCCTGGCGTGAAAGTATTATCCCTTATTTCATTATCAAAGAAATATGACAAAGTAGGATTAACCGGATTATTAATCAAAATGATACCATTTATGGGTTCTTCTGCCCAACAAAATACAGCTTGTAATCAGTATAAAAATACTCAGCTCTTATGTAGTGGATGTTGAGCAGGCTATCCACAAAATAACTCTTTCGATGTTGGTGGAGATATAGTGGAATGGTGGGGTCAAAAGCAACATTTTTGATCAGGCTCCTTCTGCCCTTGTGATTTACCATGTTAGCGATCAGTTCATCTGTGGCAATATCAAAATAGAAGAACCATTCATCATCTCCGGATTGAGTACCCGCGTAATTTGGTTTCACCACTTTCACAACCTTGTCATCAAGCGTGTCGACACCGACATATTCCAGAACAGTTCCCGCATCCATGAGCTTAAACGGTTGAAACAATACGTACATGGCTGCATCCACTGCACTTTGGGAGGTTCCTTCTGAGTTTGATTCGGGGATTCCGTTTATATACCTGAGTGCCGTACCCTTATTATAAGAGATTTTAATGCTATCCTCTTTTTCAATCCATTGAATGGTGGCCGTTAAATCTGGTTTCAGGATATACATATGCCGCTGGAGGGTCCTGGATTCCTCCGTACCATTCGAATCAAATAAGATCGTGATCTTGTTGTAGGCGACCGACCTTAAGTTTTCCCAGCTGGTCCTGCCTCCATGCTTTTCAATGGATCGGATGACGATTTCCCTTGCTTCTTGTGAACTGCCGGCCATCGTATTTGCATCATTTGGAGGGGTGCATCCAAACAGCAGCATCCAAGGCACCACACAAAGTAGTAATTTCATTACAATCAAGTTATGCCATTTTATCCAACCTTCTCAATCGATCCAGTAACCCATACGGTTGACTGGAAGAATCTGATTCTTCCTGTAATTTGGCGAGCAATGCCTGGGCTGCCTTCACTACCGGAACATTAGGAAATCCATGATCTCGTAAATAATGTACCAATTTCAACACCCGCAACCCATCCATCCACTGCCACCATTTCTTCTCAAAAACCTGCTGCGAAGTGGCTTGTGCTTTCATTTTTTGAATCTTATGTTCCGCATCTTCGCGCAATAGGAAATCAGAAACGGGTTCGGGCAGATTTCCCAAAACGACCTCACCCAAGTACCAGTTATCCACTGCTTTAAACAGTTGCGCTAAAATGCTGTATATCTCAGGGTTATAAGCGCTTCTATCTACAGTCTTTTTATAATCAAGCTGAGCCCTTCCTGTACCGAAGGGCACCCGGTCAGAAGCCCTGCAAGAAGGATAAACAGTGGCAGATTGTATATAAGTCCAACCTCCAAGCTGCACAAGTTTATGCAGAAAATGGAAATCCTCCCCTGCCTTGCGGCTATTCATCCCCCCACCTCTGGCATAAGCAGAAGCGCGCACGGCCATGCAAGAACCTACCGTGTGAATGGCGAACGGATAGCCTGCAGACCTTAATCCCTGAATGTAGCATCGCAAATGCAATTCATAATCTACTATGCCTGCGCGCAAAATAACATCCTGCTCATGATGGTATGGATGTTCAAAATGGAGATGTCCCAGGTTGATTTCAGGATCTGTAAAAGCCTGATCCAATTGTACCAGGTAATTGCGAGATACCGTGCAATCAGCATCCAGACATACGATGGGCCCATCTTTTCCGAGCATGGCCCAACGATGCAATGCTTCATCCATGATGAGTTTGCGCGCGTATCCGGCCCCTGCCAACTTCATGGGTATTGATTCTTCCCGAATCACCAACACCTGGATAAAGCCGGGTGCCGTGCGTTGCCACTTCTCAATCTGCCGGGCTGTTTGCTGATTTATGTTGGTGGTTACTGCGTCAGCATTTTCTGGCGCATTAATGCCTATGATCAATTCAACAGTTCCGCCTGGCTGAATGCATTTTGCAATTGATTCGAGGGTGCCTATCACATCAGGTTCCTTGTACGATGGTATGCAAATGATTAAGCGCAAATCTGCTGCAGGCATTTCATAAGTGTACGGAGGCCTTACTTTAAACCTGGCCCGATAGGTATTGGCTAATGATGAAATGAAATCCGACACCATACTATTTTCAATATAGGCAGGATAAAGAATATTTTATTCCAACCCTTATCTTTGAATGGTGAAGTACTCAATTGATTTAAAAGTGGATTCCTCTGAGGACTGGTTGAATGCGGTCCTGGATAATTTCGATGCGTTCTTAAAGGATCATGCCGACTGTGAGCGAAAGGCTTCCGCGATGGCTACCTCCCTGATTGCCAAATACCCTGACCGGGAGCTGATCATTCCCGACATGATTGAAACAGCCATTGAAGAGTTGGAACATTTCCAACAAGTATATGCATTGATGCAACGCAGAGGGATAGCACTGAATTCAGACATGCAAGAAGATCCCTACATCAGGGAATTGATGCCGTTGACGCATGGCGGCACGAGCCAATCGAGGTTTTTATCCCGGCTGCTTTTGGGCTCGGTAGTGGAGTGCAGAGGGTGTGAACGATTCCGCATGATTGCCGATGCCGTGCAGGATAATGAACTAAAGCAATTCTACCGCGAACTTTGGACTTCAGAGGCCAAACATGGTAATATTTTTGTGAAGCTTGCCCTCGGCTATTTTGACAAGGACGAAGTGTACACCAGGTTGCATGAGATGATGGCATTTGAAGCAACAGTGGTAAAGAATTTGGCCGTTCGCCCTGCCCTTCACTGAATAATCAGGCTAACTTCGATCAACACCTGATCATCCACTACTTTCTGCTCTAGCCAACTTCCAGCTTCACCTATTTTCCAGTCGTGTCGGTTGAACGAAATGCGGGCATTATATCTCCTGCGATATTCTTCTTCTGTTGCCACGATCACTAACGGGTTCGTTATCCCTTTGATATTCATATCGCCAGCAATCTGATATTGCCCATTTGCCATTTTAGTCACTTTCCTGATTGTAAATTCAGCCGTTGGAAATTGTTCTGTTTCAAAATCACTATTCAAGTGGGCAGTGATGTTTCTTCTCGGTATGGGATCACTTAATGGAATGTCGGTATTGTAAATAGATTTCATGTCAACCATGAACGCTCCACCTGCCAATTGATTTTTAGAAAAATAAAGTACCCCGTTTATAAATTTCACCGTCCCTTCGTGGCTTCCAGTGCCCAACAGCTTTGTGCCTTTCCATTTAACTACCGAATGCGTGATGTCAATTGAGATCGCATCGTCAGGCTGAGAATCAAAAAGAGAAGTCAGAGAAGTTGATTCTCTGACTTCAGTATTGGATGATGGATGATTGCATGTGAGCAGGCTAAGGCTTGTAAGGATCACTAAGCACAAACCGGTACAGCGCCTGCTCATGTCATATAGTTTTAATTGCTTTCGATATCAGGCATCTTTTGATTTCTTCCACCTCCACCCAACGGGAATGAAAGGCCGAAGAAAGGTCTTATGTAATCGGTCGCCTCAATGGATCCGTCTTCCAGTCGGGCAAAGGTCCAGCGATAGTCGGTTCCTACGTAAAAGAAAGGAGCCAGTTGATAAACAATATTGAAGTTAGCCAGTGATCTTTGATCCAGGGTGAATGCATCGTTCAAATCCTGTAATCCCCCTTTGATATAGTTACCACTGATGGTCAACTTGTCCGCCAGCTTAGCGGCTTCCAATCCAACCTGAACCAATGCGGGCGACTCGGCAGAAATCTGATCGGGCAACAAGATCGCACCATTGATTCTAAACTTTCCTCCCAGCACCAGTGACATGTTGCCATAAATTCCTTGCTTTTCGGCAGCGGAACTCAAAGCCAATATCTTCGCATCTTTATTGATCTCGTATATCGCATCGAAGAATTGGGGCAGGTAATTGTTCTTGTACCAAAGCCGCTCAATTCTGGCGTTAAGTATAACGGCACCGGCCACCCGCATATTTCCGGACAATCCCACGCTGGTACCCTTTCCATCACCATATGTTAAGGAATTGGCGGTGAGATAAGTATCCAGGGTATCTGATTCCACTCTTTTCAGTTTGCTGATTTGGCCAAAGCCCACCAGCTTGATGAATCCGGTATTCAAGAACGTAACACCTGCATCGAATGAATTTGCATTCATTCCTTTTTGTTGCAAAAAGAATCCCGTGCTATCTGCGTTTCTTCCTTTGTCTACAACAAATGAAGCACCAAACTCCAATGTTTTTACTATCGGGATCACTGTTTTGCGAAGTGGCCGCACATAAGGCCGCACGCCCAACAGGTTCACATCCTTAATGTCACTGTAGATGGCTTCAATGCCAAACAGTCCCTGGTAATTCAAATCCACATTGAGACCGAACTTTCTAAATTCAAAGCTGGGCGAGTTGGAGTAGTTGTTGATCAACGCCCCATAGCCAAGCGAAACGCCCGTCATGTCACCGGCTCTTACATATACCTGGTCAGCTTTTTTCACTCCAAAGCTGAAGTATCGAATCATACGCACCACTTCAAGGCCGCCCTTGAATTCCTCATCGCGGAATTTCCTGGTATCGATATTAAACTGCACCGGAATGTCAAAACCAAAACCAAACTTGGAAATCCTAAATTCAGGCTGAAGCCTGAGGCCCACGTAATTCTCACCGCCAATCTGCGTAAGACCAAAGGAAGCTTTGATGCTGCTGACACTGTCCATGAGCATAGCCTCCGGATCAATGGTGGCCATGTCATTGCTTTCCTGGGCTTTTGAGGTAAAGCTGAACACACTTATAAACAGGACTAAAAGCAGAAGTTTCTTCATATTTTAATTGATCAGATTATGATGACACAAGGTTAAGAATTTACCTTGATACTTAGGCTATATACGGTGGTATTCACTTTGGTAAGCCCAGGTAAGACATTGTCAATTGCAGTGTCTCGGGCGGGAAAGGGAGAGACCTGGCCTCCTGTTTGGCCAACAAAAAACCCCTGCAGATATCATACAGGGGCTTTCATTTGCTTGCGAAAGGTTTCATCTTTTTCCTGGTTTAGTGAAACTTAGTTCCGACAGTTGAGCGGCTTGTGGACTTCTGTAGCCAAACTCTACCCGAACGTAACTTTTTACCGCGCTGGCATTACTTAGTAATGAACCCGCTCCCTTATACAACAAGGTATTGCGATGGATGCGTGCATTACTCAGTGCCACCTTTGCTTTGGACCAGGCCTCGTTGAGTGATTGCATTTCCGCTGCCTTGTCTATCAAAGCAACTGGTTGTAGTTTGGCATCGGCCGTCTCATACCTGGGCACTTCCTGGACCAGCTGAGCCAACCGCATGAAGTTGTGGGCTTTCGCTACATAACTCTGCTGCGTGATTGACCGCGCTATCAGTGGTTGCACTTCACTCTCTTCACTGGATACCGGCAGCCTGCTGCTGGTTGCCTTCAATCTCCCGGTGATCAGGCGGGTGTAGAAGCGCGCATTGGCAAGCGTTTCGCTGGTAGCTTGTGAAGCTTTCAAGGTACCCATGATCCGGCCTGTCAGTTGTTTAAGGTCGGCATAGGCCTTTGTCCTTTCGTTGGTGATGCCACTTAAGGCATTCCGTTTTTGTGAAACATGTTGCAATGAACTTTGTGCTTCTGCGAGCAAGGCTCTCATTGCTTTAAGCTGGAGGGACTGGCGACCAGGGTTAAATTTACCTCCGTACCCGGTGCAGATGTCTACTAACCTAGAGTAGCTTTCTACATTTTTAACATTTGACATAACTGATAATTGTTAAGTTGTTAAACATACTCCTAATACGTAATGAGGTTATATAAAAGTTGCACAGAAATAAAAAACTTATAAAATATTTTAATTTCTTTTTTAAAGACCAAATGATCGATGGTGCAGGTTGGTTTTTTCTTAGCCATGAATAGACGATCCCGCCTCGGAGATTGAGAAGGTCGATTACTATCGGCTAAGCCGTGTGTCTTAAGCATGCAATTTTTATGATTTAAAATTCCTCATCCTCAACCCATCTCTCCGCCAGTGGGCGGACAAGCCCAGGGGAAGGGAGTTGCTTATATTCCTGGACTGGGTAGTACCCATTACCATTGTGCGGCTATCAGGTACCACTGTGATGCATGCCTATTCCTCTTGCACAAGGTAGCGTACGCAAAAGTTACGGTGCCAGGGTGCAATGTGCTGCATTCCTATTCCTCTTACACAGGGTAGCGTACGCAAAAGTTATGGTACCAGGGCGCTATGTGGTGCATACCTTTTCCTCTTGCACTGGGTAGCGTACGCAAAAGTTACGGTGCCAGGGTGCAATGTGCTGCATGCCTATTCCTCTTATACAGGGTAGCGTACGCAATAGTTACGGTGCCAGGGTGCAATGTGGTGCATACCTCTTCCTCTTGCACAGGGTAGCGTACGCAAAAGTTACGGTGCCAGGGTGCAATGTGGTGCATGCCTATTCCTCTTGCACAGGGTAGGATACGCAAAAGTTTGGATTGCTACCCCCACTCACGTGGTGCCAGGTGTAGGCACGCCACCGCGTACCCTGCCATTTACCCGCACGGAGACACTGCGTGCGAAGGTGTCTATTTTGGAATCCGTCTATGCCCTCAAGCCCCGCCTTCGCGTTGCTGCGGCCAGGCGGGCGGGCTTCTTGACGATACCGTCAGGGCAAAAAATCAAGGTAAAAAAAATGATTCCACGCGCTTGCCATCGCACGCCTAATTCACCGGGATCCAACCGTAGAAGATGTTGTCAATAATGCGGGCGAGGGTGGGCGGTGTTGTGGCAGGTTGCTCAGCCGGCACCATGCTGGGAAGTTCTTTCGCCATCGTGGCCACAGCCTGGTCTTCGGATGCATCACCAAAAGTCACCTTCACGTCTGTGCGGCCGATGCCTTTCAACAGACCTTCGATGTATTGCTTGCCTTCGGCTTAGGCCTGAATCAATATCTTGTTTTGAATCGCGCGCTGTCGGATGGTGTCCATCCGCTCTTTAATGATGGCGCTCAAATATTTGCTCACCTGCGGATAGAGATCGCTCCCGAGGTGAAGCTGGAACCCTCTTGTCTCCTTGATTTCCATCTGGTCCACCCCATAGCTGGGGTCGTTGAGTTGGGCGCGGGGCAGCAATACCTGCTTGATGCTGTCGTTGCGTTTGATTCACTGCATGTCTTTGAGATTCAGAAAAGCGGTGACGGTGACGGGCACCTGGGCGATGGCGCGGATGGCTTTGGTCTTATCGTTTTTGCGATGGAGGAAAAAAAACAGGTCATTGTAGTTATGCCGTACCAGGTGAAGTTCTTTCACCACCAGCACTTCTTCGAGGCGGACAGGCGTGTTTTGTCCCGCAGGCGCAAACCAAATGTTGGTCACCCATACGCCTACCGCAGCACCCAGTGCCAGGGCAAGGAGGAAGAGGACGATGGGGTTTTTGGTCATAATTCGAAGATAATTATTAATGCTAAATTATTAATGATTAAGGGGGATTGAAGGATTTCATCCTACTCAGAGCTACCTGCAAGGGATGCTGAGTTAGTGTAGTGTATTCTAATTCTTTGCTTCAGCGTCCTCTCCGATTGACGCTGATGGGGATTAATTGAGACGTTATCTGTTCTCCATATCCCCATCCTATCCTGTTGGCTTGAGGAAAATTATTAAGTAACTTCACCATCCTCTTGAAGTTAGCAGACATTCTCTTACCACTACCACTAAACAAGATTACTTATGTTTACCAACAAAAATTTCAGACCACTTCTGGCACCTGCAGGAAAGTATGCCCTGGCTGCGTGCATGGTGGCCCTTTGGTTTGCCACATCATGCACCCGCCCATCTTCCACTACCGCTGACCCTGGCGCAACAGTCTGCGGAACGGTCCAGTTTTCAGCTACCTGTGGGGGAAAAACAGATTCACTAATAGCGTACGGCCTCGCATTAACCCATCACATGACTTATGATGAGGCGGAGCGGCAGTTCGATGCCGTAATCGCCTCTTCGCCTGATTGTTTCTGGGGCTATTGGGGAAAAGCCTTTACCTTTATCCATCCCCTGTGGCCTGATCAACCCACGAAGGAAAAATTATTAGAAGGACAGGCCCTGATTACCAAAGCACTCTCCATGGCCAAAAAACCGCGGGAAAAGGCATTTGGGAATGCCCTGGCCGCCTATTATCAAGACGGTACTTCCAAAACAGAAAAAGAAAGACTCAAAGCCATGGAGGCAGGCTGGAGCGATGGTTACAAAACACTGCCTGAAGACCTGGAAATAAAGGCCTGGTATGCCCTAAGCCTGATCTCAACGGCTGAAGCTACCGATAAGTCTTACAAGAATCAATTGACTGCCGGCCAACTGGCGCAGGAGGTGTTGCACGACTTACCGGGTCACCCGGGTGGGTTTCATTATACCATCCACGCCTACGATTATCCCGAGCTGGCTAACAAAGCCATTGCCGCAGCAGAAAACTACAGCGACATCGCGCCTGATGTGGCGCACGCACTCCACATGCCTACCCACATTTTCACCAGGATGGGGATGTGGGGAGAATCCGTAGACTGGAACATGCGCTCGGCTAAGGCCGCCATGAAGGAAAGGGTTGAAGGAAAAGTCTCCTACCACTATTTCCATGCTGTGGATTACATCGTGTACGCTCACCTCCAGCAACTGGAGGACGAAAAGGCGAGCGCCATCGTGAAGGAATATAAATCCCGCGAGCAGCCCTATCAGGAAAGCCCGGTAACGGCTTACACCCTTTCCGCTGTTGATGGCAGGGTGGCGCTGGAAAGATCAGATTGGAAAAAGGCGGCTGACATTGTTCCAAGGCAACCGTCATTCATTGATTGGGACCGCTTCCCAGAGTACGAGGCCATCACTCATTTTGCCATAGGACTTGGCGCGGCCAGGAGCGGACAGCTACAAAAAGCCGAGCGCACCGTGAAACGCCTGGCTGAGTTGCATGAGAAAGTCAGCAACTCCTACTGGGCCTCACAGGTAGAGGTGCAGAAAAATGCTGTTGACGCGTGGCTGCAACTGGCCAAAGGAAATAAGAAGGAGGCGCTATCTCTGATGACGCAAGCGGCAGATCAGGAAAACGCTACCAATAAACATCCAATTACACCGGGTGAGTTGCTCACGGCCAGTGAGCTACTGGGTGAGATGTTGCTGGAAATGAACCAGCCTGGTGACGCATTGGTTCAATTTGAAAAAGCGTTGAGCAGAAGTCCGCGCAGGTTTAACTGCTTATATGGGGCGGCCCGTGCAGCCGAACTTACCGGAGCCCAGGAGAAAGCGCGCCAGTATTACAACACCCTTGTAGAAGTTTCCAACACGGCAGAGGTGGAATCGGAGAAAAGGAACCGGGCCGTGAGTTATTTAAGGGGGGTGTAAGAAACGTGCTCTTGGGATGCTGGTCTCTCATCCTACGCTGAGCCACCTGCAAGGGACGCTGAGTTAGTGTAGTTTATACTTCCCAAGCGCCTCGTTGGTGAAGAACACCAACGAGGGCTGAGGCCTGACAACCACTGGGGAGCGCAAATCCCTAATCCGGGCCCTGGGTTTTGAGTTTCTTTTGGCCTTGTTGTGCATCTTCGAGGCGGAGGAACCGCGCTGCATTGTTGTAAAAGATATCGCGTTTTTGTTCTGTCGTTAAGAACGGTGCTTGTTCAATCGCCTCAACGGCTGCACCAATTTTTTCGGGCCATACCATTTGGTCAGAACCGAACATGATTCGCTTGCCCAGGCCGGCCCGTACAAACGCCTCCAAATAGTCATAGAAAGCCGAGCGGGGTATCACCCATGATATCGTAGAGACATCCGCATAAAGCTGAGGATATTGATACATCATCGCAATCATTTCGTCCCGATAAGGAAAACCTGCATTCTCTACAAAAATTCTAAGCTTTGGATGACTTACCAGTACTTCCTCCAACAATAAGGGACTGCCATTGGTGCTGCTGAAGTGAGGCAGGTAAGGACCAATTCCCAACGTGTGGATGAGCACCGGCAGATCGCGTGCTTCCGCCAACTTGAAATAGGGTTTGAGCGAAGGATCGTTGGGAGGTATGCCAATGAGTTGGCTTCCGATTTCACCCATGCCACTAAAATGTCCTGCTTTGTATTCTACATTCAGTTTCTCCAGGTCGGAGGCTTCGGGTTTAACAATAAAAGGTGAAGTGATGAAGCGTCCCGGTGTTGCCTTTGCCCACTCTTGTACGGCAGCCCTATCGACTCCACTGAGAAAACCCTTTACAATGTTGTAGCGATCCATGGCCGCCACCGTTTTCTTCATCAGCTCTGTGGAATTGACCGTTGCGCTACCATCACCCTGGCATGGATCCGGACGGCAGAAAGCCGGAATGCCTTCAGGCACTTCTTCTGGCAGGCCCGTGTGCATGTGCATGTCGATAATTGGTAATCGCTTCTGATCTTTGAGATCTTTCTGGGCATAAACCACTAAGCCAACCAGCATAATCATTGAAAGGGTAAGTAGATTTTTCATGGCATTGAATTTTAGTTATACGCTTATTTAAATTTTTTCTCCTATGCCTACATTCACCGCCACTTCCAAAACAGCACTATCCTTCCCATCGGAGCGTTTCCGAATGACCCCTTCAAGGCTTTGTATCACTTGATTTTTCTGATCGTCATTCAAACCGGAAATCATTTGCAGCGCTATGGGATTGCTGCTCGTCACCCAGTTCCACATTTCCATTCCCGTGTGAAATGACAGTTTGTGGACAACGGGTAGCACCTGCACTTTATGAAGTCCGGCTTTTTTCATTTTCCGCTGAAGAACTCCATCACCCGATACCTGAAAAGGAAGCGGTGGTGCATCTGTAGAAATAGCGTTAAAGTCTGCTACCACCATTTTTATGGCTTGTATAAAAAGTACCAGAAATTCCACTTTTACCACAGGACCAAAAGTCACCAGAAATACCTTTCCCCCAGGTCGGGTTATTCGTATCATTTCATGAAGTCCACGCATGAAGTCGGGGAAGAGCATCACGCCAAATTGTGATCCCGCCATATCGAATGCATTATCGGGCAGCTCCAGCTGGTGGCCATCCATGGCACAACCTTTTAAATTGGAAAGTCCTTCTTCGGCTGCGCGGGCCTTCAGCCGCTCGATCATTGTGGGGGAAATGTCCACGGCCAAGACGTTGGCGCCAAGGCGTGCTGCAGGCAAACTCAACGCCCCGCTTCCGGATGCCACATCCAAAAAATCCATACCGGACTTCAAACCTGCCAGCCGGAGGACGGTTTTGGCCAAAACCCAATTGGCCGTAGGTGTTACATACCTGTCGAAATTGACAGCGATACCGTCCCATGCGTTGCGAACTGCTGAAATTTCCATCATCACCATTTTAGTTTTGATTCCCTGAAAAAGTACAAGGCAAAACTAGGGTGGTGAGGTGGGTCATCGCATCGGTAGGATTACCCAATTTTACATTCCGTGACCATGGGTAGTTCTACCTATTATTGAAAAATACGGAACATGTATTGACGTATAATCCGGACTAGCCTGTATACCAAGCGATCATTACTGTGCGTCATCCAAAATTTTATGCTTCAGCGCGAATGCAGTCGCTTCTGCCCGTGACGACACATTGAGTTTGTTGAAAATATTGCTCACATGACGATCTACCGTCCGCTCACTGATAAACAATTCGCCCGCAATGTATTTATTGGTTTTTCCTTTTGCTACCCGATACAACACCTGGATCTCGCGCAATGTGAGGCCATGGCTTGGGTGATGGGGTTTTGATTTCAACAATGCACTGATTCGCTCCAGGTCGGGCATGGCTTGGAGTTGTTCAAATACCCACTGGGCAGCTGATAACTCTACATCTGAATTGTCTTTATCTTTCATGACCCGGTACACCTGCCCTATCAGTTCACGGGTGTGTGCAGACTCATACGGCAGTTGTAGGGTTTCCCACAGTTTAAACGCTTTTTGCAAATGTTCCAGTGCTTGCTGCGATTTCCCTTCCGCCAGCAAAACGGCACCCTGGCAGTAATCAGCTATCGCATGAAGGTAGGGTGTATTAAATTGTGTGGCGATGCTGCTTAGCTCGTTGGCAGCTTCTGAAGCCTCTTTGGTTTGCGTCACCGCGATCATAATACTGACTACCGATGGCAGCAGCTCCGCTCGTTTGGCGGGGTTTTTCGCTTCAAGTAGGGTATTTCTTATGGAAGTTTCAGCCGCATCATCCTGTCCCTGGGCCAGGCGCAGCAACGCCAGCCCGGGTTGGGGTTTTTTTCCCCATTTGGCTGCTTCACGGTAGTCGTCTTCTGCCGCCTCATAGGCTCCAAGCAACCTATGCAGCTCCGCTTTGCGATAGTAGGCTTCTGCTGCTGCCGGTTCACCGGGCGGTCGCGACAACAAGGCGCAAGCCTCGTTGGTTTCCTCGAGGGCCTTGCTCCACTCCCCATGAAACTGGATGATCTCGGCCCTGCGCACCAAACACTGTCCCCTGAATGGGACGATCTCCGGGTGTGCCTCACACCATCGTGTCAAGGTGGAGGTCCATTCCTGTGCCCTGCCCAGATCCCAAACCTTGCGACAGGTTTCGATGACGGCACAGTAGATAATTCCTCTGGCGATCGGAAAAACTTTTTCGGATGCAACGGTAATCATCATTTCATCCAGCCACTTTATGCCTTCGGCCACCTTTCCTTGATGGATCAAAGCTTGCCCTTGCCCCAGGCGGCCCAATGCCATCAGATCTGCATCATCAAAATGTTCGCCCATGCGGGTAGCCTCGACAAAAAGTTGCAGGGCCTTTTCAGTATCACCGCCAGCGAGCGCTTGCAATGCCGCGGGTATCAGCAGCAATCCTTGCTCTGCACAGTCAGGTATTTGCTTGCCGTTGAGTAGCCTTTCCCCTCTGGCAAACCAACCACTACTCCTTGCTGTCTGCCCTGTGTTCACAAGCATGAGTCCCAGCCAGAAGGCGCAACGTACCGCCTGTGCTGTTTGCTCCCCGGCCAGGTGGCTTTCATGAGCACGCTCCCATGTTTGAAAACTTTCCTCATCCTTGCCGGTGAGGTAAGCAGCGAGGGCCAGTGTTTCCAGGTCATTGGATGGCAAGGGTTGTTGCTGATCGGCTTTTACAAGCTGCTCATACGTCTCCGTCCATTTTTCAAATTTTTGCATTCCTTATCGTCACGAATGAAGGATTTCGGGGGGAATTCCTGTCTTATTGCTATCACACCACTTCCTGTTGAAGTTTGTAAAAAATATAGGGTGATACAAGGAAATAGTTTGGGTTATTTGGCTAAAGTATGTTGAGCGTTGTGGGCGCCTCATAGTTACTATTTTCTAACTGTCGGGCTATTGTGTGTGCTGTGATCATACCATTTGCATCCCTGAGTGCATTTTCGCACGCTGCACCCGGGCGGGCCCGAGTGCGCTAATTCTTTACATCAAAAACCTCTTCAAGTGACGCTGATGAGGATTCTTTCATCCTACTCAGAGCTACCTGCAAGGGACGCTGAGTTAGTGTAGTACATTCTAATTCTTTGCTTCAGCCGCTTAGCCTACAATTATTGTTATAGGGACTTGTATAAAGGCAAGCGGTATTGTTTACATTCATGCACACAATTCTCCCATGGAAACACTGGAAAGGCTGCTTGCACTCAATTACACCTATCTTTTGATTGGGCTATTTGCCCTATTTTTTACCCTGGAACAGCTTCTTCATCAGGACGATTCGCTTCATAAGAAGGCTGCACATTCAATCAACAACCTGGTTATTCAGGGTATCATGTATGTATGCAATATCTTTTGGGCCACTGTGATCGTGCTGGCCATCGATTGGCTGCACCTCCACAAAGTAGGACTTTTACATTGGATCGATATTCCCTTATGGCTGAGGCTGGTTCTTGGCGTAATGTTGTATGACATGACCGCCTATTGGTTTCACCGGATAGAACACCGGGTGCCTGTCTTGTGGAGATTTCACAAGGTACACCACAGCGATACGGACATGGACGCCAGCACCAACTTCAGGGCACACCCGGTTGAAATTCTTTTTTGGTTTGGCGCATCCGATATTCTGGCTACCGCGTTGTTCGGACTTGATGGGTTGGCCTTGGGATTATATGGATTGATTCTTATCCCCTTCTTCGTGTTTCAACATACGAAACTTAATTTTCCCACCTGGGTGGACAAGAGCTTTGGACTGTTGATTGCCACCCCTAACCTGCACAAGATCCATCACGACCAGGACCAACGTTTCACCGACTCAAACTATGCCGACATTTTTATCCTGTGGGATCGCCTGTTTGGTTCCTTTCGTTACAAGCCTGTTGAGGAAGTGAAGTTTGGATTGAAGGAGTTTGAAGAGCCAGGCAAGCAATCTTTTTGGTACTTAATGGCCAGTCCGTTTTTACCCGGCAGACGGCAGCCATGAAAAGAGGTTGATTAACCGCCAAGGCGCCAAGGCGCAAAGCGAAAATCAGTCCCAATCCAGGGTTCGTATCCTCATCCTACGCTGCGCCACCTGCAAGGGACGCTGAGATAACGCGTACTTGTCTCTTGTCATCAAGGCTTCGACAGGCTCAGCCTGACAACCCAGTTTGTGCATTCTTTGCATCAGCGCCCTCTTCGAGTGACTCTGATGGGGATTAGTTTGCACCTCTTGACCAAAGTAAGGTTATGATTTACACACACGATTTTATACATTCATAAAAACACATTGCATGAACAGCCATAACACTCGCATCAGCCTGCCCGCCTCCGTATTCATCTTGATATTGGTACCAATCCTGGGGGCCATCGCCCAGACCGATCGCTTTCGCATGGAAGACATCAACCGCATGGTTAGCATCAGCAACCTGGAGATTTCACCAGACGGAACCAGGACGCTGTTCATGACTTCACGCAGAAACATGGAAAATAATAACTTCGACCGGACCCTGGTTGTCTTGAACCTTGCCACCAAAGAAGAACTGGTCGTGGACTCCGACTTTCCCGACATCAGCGCACCGGCCTGGTTGAACAAGGACAACATCGCATTCATCGCCTCCACACCACAGGGCAGGCAGGTACAGGTACTACATCTGGCAACGGGTGAAACCAAAGTGATTACCAAAAGTGCTACGGGCGTGATGCGCTTTGCCTACAGTCCTGATGGAAAGTGGCTGGCCTACCTGGCTAAAGAAGAAAAACCAACTGTTGAGAATTCATTCAACGATGCTTTTGAAGTAGGTGACAATGATATGTTCTTTACGAGTGTACCACTGCCCTCGCATTTGTATGTAGCCGATGAAGCGGGCACCGTTCATCGCGTGAATAAGGAAGGCACGACCAGCACCGGGTTGAGTACTTCTTCATTGAGTTGGTCGAGTGACAGCAAGATGCTTGCCTTTACCCAATATACTACGCCCCATTCGGGCAGCTCAGACTTCAGTAAGAATTTCCTATACTCCCCTGCTACCCAGGAATTGAAACCCGCCACCGGCAACAAAGACAATGAGAGCTCACCGCGCATCGCGCCCGGCAATCAGCAGGTATGGTTTACCTACCCTCGCCATGGTGTGGCCGCCAATATTTCAGACTGGCATCGTGTGGAGTTGAAAGGAGGTATGATCACCAATATGACTGAAACCCTCGACCGGCAGGTAAATGATATTGCCTGGCTGGAAGATGGCAGTATGTTATTCAGTGGCCTCGACCAAAGCAGCAGTGCCCTATGGCACTTTAAGCAAGGAAAATTCACGAAAGTGAACGTGGGCCCCCTGTTGCGCATCTCAGATGTAATCGTGACGAAGAAAGGCAGCATGGTACTCAGTGGTATGACCGCGGATCGTGCGATGGAAGTATACTATAAACCTACACTGTCTGGTGATCCGGTTTTGCTTACCGGCTTCAATGACTTTGTGCATGCCCTGAAGCTTGGACGCCAGGAGATGTTTAGCTGGAGCAGCAAGGATGGCCTGGAGCCGAACGGGGTGATCACCTTTCCTCCGGACTTTTTTCCGGAGAAGAAATATCCGTTGGTACTCTATATACACGGTGGGCCAACGGCATCGTCACTGTTGGGCTTCAACAATTTGCCGCAGGCACTGGCAGCCAAAGGCTGGATCGTATTTGAACCCAACTACCGGGGCAGCAACAACCTGGGCAATGCGTTTCAAAGTGCCATCGCCAAAGACCCCAGCGAAGGACCAGGCCATGATGTGATTACAGGTGTCGCTGCGTTGAAGTCACGTGCGTATGTAGACAACAACCAGGTGGTGGTATCCGGGTGGTCTTACGGAGGTTGGATGTCATCGTGGTTGATCGGTCGCTACCCCGAAGTATGGAAGGCAGCCGTGGTAGGTGCAGCACCGGTGGACTTTACTGACATGTACAGCCTGAATGACCTAAACCGCATGAGGCGCCATGCGATTGTTGAATCTCCCTATGCGAGTGAAAATAATTTAGAATGGGCGTATAAGAATTCACCCATCTGGCATTTCAGCAAGATCAAAGCGCCCACGCTGATCATGTCGAAGACGGCTGACTCCCGCGTGACGGTGACGGGATCCTATAAACTGTTCGGTGCCTTGCGCGACAATGGTGTTGAAACGAAATTCATCGCGTACCCCGGTCCTGATCATTTTCCGGCTGACCCGGTACGTTCGCTGGATGTATATCAAAGATGGATCAGTTGGATTGAATCACACCTCAACGAGAAGAATAAGATTGGGATGGAGAAGTAAACGATTAGTCATTAGGATTTACATCCTGCTCAAAGTCACCTGCAAGGGACACTGAGATAGCGTGTACTATCTCTTGTCATCAAGGCTTCGACAGCTCAGCCTGACAACAATCCCAGTTTGTGCATTCTTAGCATCAGCGTCCTCTTCGCGTGATGCTGATGAGGTACCGATTAGTCGCCTGACCATTTCACTACGCGAGCCGTAGAATGGTCTGACGACTATCTTTTCTACAATCCAAGGTTCGTTTCCTCACGAACCAGTGGAGGGTTATGTCTTTAAAAAAAAGAACCCCGGCCTATTTGAAGCTGACCGGGGATGTCCACATAAAAACGGGTTTGAGGAAATATACTTTTGTATACGGAATTACCGAGACGGGAGTTGCATGTGGGAAAAGACTTTTAAATATTTTCCCACACCTGGCTTAAGTTTGAAACTAAAGCCTAATGCCAAATGGCAGTTTTCAACTGGTCCGCACATTCACGACATGAAGTACAATAGCAAGTTATAAAACTTGCTCTCATTCGGAGCTTAAGTCACAGACTTAAGCTAGTGCGGTCTGACGACTTAATTTCTTCGCAGCGTCTGGCGGGAGCGGCTGTGGAAAATGAGAAGGCCCGACCCTTATTTTGTCAATTCCTGCTCCCAGTTAACGATCACTTTATAGACCAAAGGCTTACCGGTTCCTTCTAATAATTGAAATCCAAGAAATCGATTTCCATCAGGATGTATATCAAGGCCTTCAACAAAGTGATTGCTACTGGTTTTCAGAGAAATTTGCTGAGGTTCTTCATGCGTAAACGCACCCGAGGTGCTGATGTGCGCTTGCCATAACTCGGGTGCCCCTGTCATGTAGTACAACGTGCGCTGGTCAGGGGCCCAGTTTGGATTATAGGCAAAGCCAGACTCTTTGCCCAAGGATATTTTCGTGCGTGGACCCGGACCTGGAAACGGAGCCACATAGACCTCACTCTTTCCACTATAATTGGATACCCACGAGAGCCATTTGCCATCTGGAGAAATAACGGGTTGATCTTCATTCTGCTGCGTGTTGTAATGCTCCAGCATGGCTACTTTACCACTTTCCATATCGTAATAGCCAATGTCCCAAAGCCTTTCAGCAGTAAATACAAACAAGGAAAGATACCTTCCGTCTTTTGAAAACTTCCATGGGATTAAGGTGTCAACGCTATCCAGTTGAAAGAGCAGCTCAGGTGGAGCACTCAGGTCAATGGACTTTCGGAAAATCTTGTTCCGATCTACTTGATAAATAATAAAAGCATTATCCGATGACCAAACCGGGAATCGTGCCTTTTCCAGGAATAAGGTACTGGTTCCTAATTTTGTATTGATGACTTCAATCCTGCGCGTATACTCGTCTGTTTTGACCTCGGCCACAATGCTTTGCCCATCAGGAGAAAACAAATACCATGAATAATCCCTCGCCTCCCTGGTGATCGGAGTGATGGTGCCTGACTTGTCAATCGAAATCAAATGTCCTGATCTTAGCCTTAGATTTTGCTCAACGTAAACCAATATGCCATTTTCAGAAAAATCGAACTGGGAGGATCCGGTCGTGAATGTTGTAGCTCTATTTTCAAATATGGGTTTGGTAGATATGAGCTGAGGTGATGTACTCATGCTATTCGTTTTGACATCAAATGCACTGACATACAAACGATGATCCACGGTATAGGCAATGTGTCCTGTTTTTAGAAAACGGGCATCTCTCCCCGGGGCCACCAGCAGCGCAGGCTTCTCAGTGCTGCCTATCTTCCATGTACGTATCTCCCATGATTGGTCAGGGCGTTGCTGTGTAAACAACAGGGTTTTCCTATCGGGCAACAATTGGGGATTCCAAAGCACCGGATTCAGATCGGCTTTATGCAATGGGTAGATACGTTCTGGCGCACCACCTGAAGCGGCTACGCGGTAGATGGCAGAACCTGCTGCAAAAACAATTTCGTTTTCATACCAATTCGCTCCATTAAAGGAGCCTTCAAAACCGCATACCACAACAGGACTGCCCCCCTGAAGTGGCACCTTCATAATCTGATTGCCTACAATGTTTTCAAAACCTATCCACTTGCTGTCTGGTGCGATAAAGGCGTGCCGGGCCCTGTCAACACCTGGTATCGAGGAAGCAGGTCCATCACTTTTTAAGGGTTTTATTTTAATGCCATCAGTGACATACACTACAAATTCCCCGTCCGGGGAAACCGCAACGTTCTTCCTACCCGTACCCCAAAGTTCTCCTTCGATTTGAAGGTCAAAGGCAACTCGCGCACGTGTTTGCCTGGGAATACTTTTTACACCTGCCCAGTAACCTGCGAAGGCGGCAACGGAAATAAATAGTATAGCCGCTGCTAACTGCCAGCTCCCGCGATTGGCAGCCATATGACTTTTTAGTTTGTACAGCCATGAAACGGTTGGAACGGTGCGAATCTTTTTACTTTCGTGATGGGTGTTGATGGGTGCATCCATTTCTTCATCATCGGTCAAGACGGATGCCGCTGTACCCTCACGGGTAGCCAAACTTTTTAGAATGTCTTTGATGGCATTCGCTACCTTGTTCACCTGGTTTCTGTAATCGGTGTGCTCAACATTTTGTGCGCGGTCGTCAGCGGGACGCAGGGGTCTGTTAACACCAGTCTCCTTGTAGATAAAATCAATGGACCGCATCACCCCTTCCACTTCACTTTCAAACAACTGCTTATCCGAAGCATCGATTTCATGAATCTTAATGGGCAGCACCCGGCTTGCCACGTTCCCTCCCGCCAGCCTTGTCTTCAATCCAAACTTGTCATCCCGTGCTTGTTGGATGAACGCCACCAGCTCATGCTTCCAGGCAAAGGCTTTGGGATCGCAATAGGTCTGGCTCACAATGGGGATAAGAATCAGGCACTTTAGCTTCTCCCGCAACGAGTCGTCAACTTCATGGTTTTCATGCAATCCATCGTGGGGGTTGGCGTCAAAGTAGATGGAAATATCTTCTTTAAAGGTGGCCTGGATTTCACTTCGTAAGGAATTGACAAACTCCGTCACCCAGCCATCGTAGGCATTGTCCTTGTGGCGATAACTAATAAAAATATCGTATTCGAAGTCGGGGAGAATGGCAGGCATGAACCAAATATAATGATTCCCACGGTATGTAGAATCCCTACTTCCGCCAGGTACGAAGCGCAAGTAGGGTGCGCTGGGCGTACCGAAGCAGTGAGGCTGATAGGGTTTACGTGGTACTTATATCCTCGCAGCGTGTCTTAGCCATCATTGGCCTTACCCAAGCTAGTCGTCTGACCACTTGTGGGCTATAGTATGCGATGAGGTCTGACGATTGCGGTTAAGGCACGAGCCTCCCAGATAGAAAGGTCCTGAGTTACAAACTCAGGACAACTTCGGGGCTGCTGTGGAAATAAAGGTCATTTTTCTGATCTTTATATGATGGCTGAAGTGTGGTCAAATCAAGAACTCCAAATCATCGTTGCCGACTATTTTGCCATGCTGCAGGATGAAATTGCAGACCTGCCATACAGCAAGACCGAACATCGACATGCTATCCAGCCCTTCTTGAGCCATCGGACAGATGGTTCGATAGAATACAAATACCAAAACATCAGTGCTGTGATGATGCGCCTTGGGTTGCCCTGGATCAATGGCTACAAGCCCGCTTGGAACTATCAGCACGCGCTGGCGGAAACCGTTGTGAATTTCATTAAGCAGAACCTAAGCTTTGAGAAGAACTTTGTAACATTTTCTGAAGCCGGTGTTAAAGAACCGCACAAAGTTGCGCTAAGGTTCAACCAGCTTCTGGACGAGCCGCCTAAAAGAGAGGGCCAACTTGCTTTGGAGCCACAACTCGCCTATGAAAATCCCATCAAAGTAAACTACCTGGAGGTAGAGCAAAACAATTCTTTGCTTGGAAAATAT
Organism: uncultured Ohtaekwangia sp.; assembly: GCA_964395905.1. Taxonomy (GTDB): domain Bacteria; phylum Bacteroidota; class Bacteroidia; order Cytophagales; family Cyclobacteriaceae; genus ELB16-189. The sequence continues at coordinate 32,918 of CAYNCP010000005.1, read as the reverse complement.
GGTGAAGAATTGGTGATCCAATACGAAAAGTGGCGCTTGATAGAGGCTGGAAACGATTCATTAGCCGACCAGGTAGAATGGGTAGCCCAAGAAAAGGGCGACTGGCTGGGCTATGATATTCTTTCCAGAAACACCAATGGTACAGATCGTTACATTGAGGTGAAGACCACCAAGCTTGGGAAGGACGCTCCTATATTCTTTTCAAAAAATGAATACGACTTTGCGCAGAGCAACCACTCCCATTACCATTTGTACCGTCTGTTCAATTTCAATAAAGGCCCCAGGTTGTTTATGCTCAATGGCCGATATGAGGACTTCTGCCAATTTCATGCGGTTAAGTTTAAAGGTTATTTGTGATCTCGTTATAAGCGATCATATAGGTCCTTAGTTGCAAACTAAGGATAACTGGGTGATTAACTTATTTACCGCAGAGGCGCAAAGCAAAGGGAAAATCAATTTCTTAGCATCAGCGTCCTCTTCGAGTGACTCTGATGAGGATTAACTTGCTCTTATCTGTGAGCTTAAGTCACACCTGTCCGTCCTTTGGAGGAGACTTAAGGAGTTTAGGGGTAGCGAATGTCCATAAGGGTACCCGATGGTGAGTAACACCTACGAAGCATAGGGCTTAGTAACTAACTTGGTTAAAGGTTTAAAATTTAGTCCTATCATAAAATTAATACGAATACAGCTATAAGTCGCAAACTTCCGTCTAGCTGTAACTGCCGGATCCATTGCCAAATCAAGATTAAAACATCTTGGTTTTCCTTAATCTGATAATTGGAAGATCAAATGCCAAAAAACTCGCGAATCGATCAGGTCTTGTTTGATATCCAATTGCAAATGAAAGTGGTAATTTCCTGAAAGGAGACCATGTTAAAAAAAAACCAGGCGAAAATATCTGTTCAAATTTTACATCCTCATTTAATGCCGAATCCGCTTTGTTAATACGGTAATTAATAATATTTCCCACATCCAATACCGAAATAAAAAAAGACATATTTCTTGAATAGCTATCTCCATGATTCTTTTTCCTGATTTGATACGGATTAAATGAAATATCAATACCAATTGGCGCTGATAACACTGGAGTAATTAATTCAGGTTTAGAATTGAAATAACCTACGCCCATACCGACAAACGCATTTAGATTCAGCTCAAATTGATTTTCTCGTTTAAGTCTGTAGCTTGCTGTAGGTAATGCATACGTAGAAATCAGATTCTTAACCTTATCAGCAGAAGGCTCAACCGCTATTTGACTGGATATTTGAAGCAACTTCATTAGCTTGTCCCTATTCTCATTTTTAGCCACTGAAATTTCAGCAATTAGTGGTAGTAGGGTAAGAGAGGCTTGTACGTATTCCTTCTCTTGTAGTAAAAAATATCCATCAATTAAGCCCATGGCAATTTGTTGATATTCCTGAACTTTATTTGATTCTAGCTCAGAGAAATGACTGTTGAGTAGTATTCCATCATGTATTACACTCAGCACTTCTTTTAAATAAGTAGTTGCGATGTTATTTATATATTTCCTATAGCCGTCAAAGTCTGACTGAGGGGTGTATGCAAGTTGCTTTTTTAATATCTCAAGCGAGTTCTTTAGAATAAGAACCGACTCATTAATTTCTAAAATACTGGTCACCAATTTATTGACATTTGTAACCTCTTTTATTTCAGGATGTTCATTTACAAACCATGCAACTGACATTAAAATTATCCGTTGACGTTCTTCATGTGAAGCATTTTCAATCTCCCTCACAAAGTCATTTTCACTAAGAAATTGATAATAGCGGCATATAAAATATATTCCCCTCTGGTAATCTGCTGTTGTACCTAATGAAGGGTCAACTGTATTTGGGGCAAGTTTCGCAATTACACTTTCTAAGTCTTCACCCTTTTGAACTTGCTTCATTAATCTGGTAATTATCTCCAAAAAGAAAATTGCTTTCTTATCAGCAACGTGAGGTACATTAATGATACGAGCCGGAAGTTGGTCAAGGTCCCGCTTAAAAGCCTCGCGAAGAAGTGGAATAGTTGGCGGATCGCTTTCTGAGTTATTGCTGAATAAGTTATATGTATCACGGAATAGTACTTCCTTAATTATTATTTCGTCCTCTATAAAATCTTTAAGTTGTTGATAAAAAATAAATGCAATTTCAGACTCGACTCTTTCTATTAAATAATCCGAAATACCTAAAATGATTGACTCTTGAATGTTTCTTCCTTGGCTTTTTATCGCAACATCGTCTGGAATTAGTGTAGTTGGAGGATCTGGAAGAGTAGGAAATGCCTCAAATCCAGAAGCATAAAGCTCCGCAATTGGCTTCTTTCGTAGCTCGTTAATATAAGTGTAATTTTTACTGGCATCCACTTGTGTCATCTTATCGTTTGCTATAATCTTTTTTATTAGTTCGTTCTCAGCGTCTATAAGTTTTAATGGACTAATATTATGGATGTCACCTTCCTTTATTTCAGATTTATCAAGAGCAGCGAGAGCAACTGAGTTATGCTTTATATACCTGTTAATGTCTAAAATGAATGGCATCACTTGATTTTGCTTCGGTTTATAATGAATAGGTTGATAGTTATAACTAACCATGAATTGTACTAGCTCTTGAAGCGTAGTCAACATAGCACTATCAGTTCTAAGGTTCTTTCTATTGTCAATCCATATATAATTAGGTATATCAGAAGATTCTAATGAATCCCTCACCGTTAAAAAGTCTCTTGCTTTATAATTTGAAGTTTGAATGAAATACATTGGGATTTTGGACTCTAATTTTGAGAGCAACTCTTTCGTTTCCTTAGTGTAACTATTTATCTCTTTATCCTTAGGTATATCCTTTGGACGCAAAAGCCCATCTGATATAATAATAAGACCGCCATTTACAATTTCCTTTGAGTCATATAATTTTTCATTAAAAATTTCCTCAACCATGTATTCTAAACCAGAATTAATGTCAGTAATTGCAAAATAAGATCTCTCATCATAATCTTTGGCGTTCTGTAATCTATCTATAACACTATTTAATTCTTTACTTGGAATTGGTGCATTTCTATCGCTTTTATATTTATAACTACCTATTCTTTTTTTTGCAGTTTCTTCATCACCAAGCAAGTAAACATTAAATAAAGCATCCCTTGAAAGCATTCTTTCTAATTGTTTCACTACTTCTATACTGTTCTTGTTATAATCGCTTCGCATGCTTCCTGAAACATCCAGCAGTACATACCAGTGGTATTTATCTGAAGTGCGATTTTCTAAATCTTGTGATTGGAGAAAAATGCTATTAGCGAATAGAGTCAGACAGATTAAAGCTCGAAACATACTTATGATTAATTTCACCTACTCTTCTTCGGATTTTCGGTTACCTCCGCTTTTTTAATTATCAATGTTGAATTATAAATTTTAAATAATAGTCAATCCCCAAACAGCCACTCCCCTTTCGTGAGCCAGGAAACACCAAAGGCGGTGAGCGCTACCGCCTCCATCCAAAAGGTGATGGGGCTGGTCTTGCTTACCTTCAACACGGGCTCGCTGATCGCAATCAAGGCGATGCTCGCCAGCATGATCCAGCCACACACTTTGTAAGTTACCTGTCGCCTCTTCCGCTGCGTGGTCCACTCCGCCTTGGGTTTGTTGCTCTTGGTGAACAACAACAAACTCATCAGCGCAAGCGTCACAAAAAACAAAGCCGCGCAGGTGAAGTGGATGATGTTGTGCCAGTCAATAGTAAATACCGCCACTACCTGCTGCTGGCAGGAGTAGCCGGCAAGGATGTCGGTCGGAAACAACGCCACCCCCAATGAAAACAGTCCCGCCCCATTGGCCGCATAGCTGTCCATCTTGTTGTAACCCTTGTACGTAAACAAGAACAAAGACACGGCACAAAGTACGCCCACAAATACTTCGCGCATGTTGGTGAAGTAGAAGTGGCTGATGGAGGGTTGTAAATTGCAGTTTGCTCCAAAGAGTTCAGCTCCTATCCACAGTACCCAGGGTAGAGAGATGCCGAGGATGCCTACAGCCCTTCGTGTGGTTTGGAAGGAGATGAGTTCGGGGGTAGGGCTGCGTTCTTTAGTTAAGTATGTTGTGAGTTGTTGGAGCTTCATTTTTTATTTGTACCCATTTAATAAATAGTTAGTCGAGGTTAGTTTGGTGCTTAAGCATTTAATATTGTAGTTCTCAAGCAATATTTCGCTCCACGGCCGCTGGGCCGCGTTCTTGCACCGAAGCTGTATTGCCCTCGAGCCGGGCGGGCTTGTCCTTTTTATTCGCGACTCTATTCTATTTTTTACGGAGCTCATGAATGCTTCGCATTTGTCATCGCCCAAAAAGGACACAAAAACGCTAGACAAAAAAATGCCTGTCTGCCGGAGCTGCAGCGCAGGCAGGCTTCCTCCCTCTTGCCATCGCACCCCCGCTTTTTTGTCAGGCCAGCGCACTATTTCATCTGTATGAAATGTCGTGTCAATTTGAAAATGCCCGTTGGCAGCTGAATGATCAAGCTTCTTGTGCAAGAACTGATGGAGTTTTTTGAGTCGTGATCCATTGCCATCCCAACTCACTGCCTCATCTGAATCAGTAGAGTTATGTTTAAAGTGCATGAGGCTACTCGTTCCCTTCTCCCATGGGGAGAAGGGGTGCGAAGGCATGCGGGGCCGGAGGGATGAGGGATTATCCGCCAAGTAATTAGGCTCCTTATGTGAGGACTGATAGCGTTCTAACATGGGTGATGCATTAAACTTCATTTCTCCTTTTTATCAGATCCTACCTTAAAGCCAATGGGCTGAATTTTATTTTCTTCCTTGATCAGCTTTTGAATGGCATCAAATACCAGTTTAAATCGTTGATCGTATTTTTTCTCCAATTGTCTGATCTTGGCTGCCAATTCCTTATTGGATTCCATGATTTTACGCAGGGCAACAAAGGTTCTCATAATAGCAATGTTGGTTTCTATGGCACGGGGACTTCTCAATACTCCACTCAACATGGCAACGCCTTGCTCAGTGAAAGCAAAGGGAGGATACTTTGGATGTTTGCCTCTTCCACTGTTTAAGGTCGCAATTTGCGTCCTTAAAGCATCCCATTCCTTCGGTGACAATTCGATTAAAAAATCATCAGGAAAACGATCAATGTTTCTTCTGACAGCCTCCTTTTCTCCTCTCAAAAAGAAGATTTTAGTTGCTATAAAGTCGGTAGTGGTAAGTACCGCCAGGTCTTTCATACGAGGAATGGCGATGGATTAAAGCCGCTCTGAATTTGGAGAATTATTTTGAGTTACGCCACGGCAATCATCAGGATACCCGCTGTAAGGGTCATGTTTTTCGTAAAGATTGGGTTTCCGGTGCCGGGGGAGCGAAAATATTTTATGCTATTTTTTTGAGTCGGGTTTATCAATAGGGAATACCGGATTGATATAATTATAATTGTTACGTGAATCTTACATCGAGAGCGGAGCGAGCGTGATCGGTTGTAGGTTCTTAGTTACAGGTTACAGGTTACAAGTTACAGGTTACAGGTTGCCAGTTGCCAGTCAGTGTCCCAGCCTTTGGCTGCCGTATCCATTTTCTCTGTGACCTTTGTGATGGATTATCTCTGTGTCCTCTGTGGTTAAGAATTTTAGATTTGTTTCAGGTTGCTAAGTTACCAGTCGACAGCGACCAGTTGCCAGTTGCAATATTATCCAGTATCCCAGCCTTTGGCTGCCGAGCAGTATCCATTTCTCTGTGACCTTTGTGATGGAATTATCTCTGTGTCCTCTGTGGTTAAGAATTTGAGATTTGTTTCAGGTTGTAAGCTACCAGTTCCGACTAGCTACAGTACGGGCAATCAGGAATATTGGGATTGCTCTGCTGATAGGTTTTATATATGGAACATGCCGCATCTACGCCTTGTTGAGATCCGGAACAGGTATAGGCGTAAGCGGTCTGACATTGCGAATCAATTTGTATGTCAAACGTAGGGCCGTTATAGCTGCCACAACCGGCACCGGCAGAACCACCCGTGAACGCACCTCCATCACCCGGTTGGCTGTTGTCTCCAGCCCGCGCATAATATCCTCCTGATGTGCTTGGGTAAGTATAGCCAATGTCGGCACATGACATTCCCTCATGCAATACCTGTGAAGTACCTGACGAGGATGAAGAACATCCACTGTCGGCCATCGTACTGATACAAAAATACGTACTCTTTCCGTTGATGGTGATCCTCGTCTCGCACGCATTTTCCTCTTCTTCACAGGAAAGCGTAATACCAATCAGGGCCGCCAATAACATGGGAATCAATTTTTGCTGCATCGTGTATCTCATAAAGGATTTAAATGGGTGTATGTCCAACTTAAAATGCATACAACAAACATGTGGCATCTGTCGGGTAAATCATATCCCTATATATGGGGATTTTGATTAATGGCATATGTTTAAATCAGGCCTGTGCGAATGCAATGAGCCAGTACTTGCGTAGTATTCTTAAATCCCGACTTTAGCAGTGTGTTTTTGCGGTGTGTATTTACAGTCTCTCTTGAAATGCACAATTGGTCGGCAATTTCATCTGTGGTAAGCCCTTCACCCAGCAACTTAATAATCTGTATTTCGCGCTTTGTAAAAGTGAATGTTGAATTTTGAGAGGCGTATGGATCCGGACTGAAGACGTCCAACTGCAAATAGCTTGGCTCAGCCATCAATCCAACAAAAGATAGCTTGTGGTTGTTTTGGGCCGTGATGTGGGTGATGTCGGTTTGTAAACCGAATACTTTGAGGAGGGATCCCTCCTTTGAGGTTTGCAATGTGACGGTTTGCAGCAAAAAAAGTCGATAACCCTGTTCTTTGGTTTTCTCGCGCAGGCAATAGGTAATTTTATATCGTGTTACCTGCTGGGGTGAAATCCTATTGGTTAAAAAATCAGCCACCATATCTTCGCATCGCAAAAAGTAATCGATATCATCGGGATGCAAAACTTCCATAAACTTCTCAAACGAGAACTCATCCGGCCGTATGCCCAGCAGTTCCTCAACGCTGGGGCTGACGTAGTCTATGGTGAGGGTGGGTGAATCAATCACATAATAATAATGTGGCCCGGGACAAAAAAAAGTGGATGCCAGTTGATCGAAGTCGGTAGTCCGGGGCGGAAGCGATTCTTTGCCAAGGTAAGATTGATGTGATTTATAAATATCCAGCAGCGATTCAAATTTGCTCATCGTTGTGCGTTCTGTTAAAAGACATCATTGCCAAAATACTGACCATGTAAATTCCAATGATAGGTCAGGGATGATAAAATTGCAACCATTTTTCTGAGAAGGGCTGTCAGACAGGACAGGTTTTGGGATAGTAAGGCGTGATCGGATGATTGGCGGTTGGGTGCAAAAAAAACGGGAACGATTAATTGCTTAATGGCTCCCGTCTCTGCTGCCCGGCTTGCCGTAGCAAGCGCAATAATCATCTTATCGGCTGCTCAGCAACAAAAGAATGAATCGGTTAAAAAACTATTTCAATGTAAACGCTGACTGCTTAAGATCTCGAGAATTACCTCCAATAAAAACGTGAAAGATTCCCGGTTCTGCTACCCAATGCAGGTCGGAATTATAGAATGACAAGTCATTGGCTTTTATTGTAAAACTCACCGTTTTGGTTTCCCCTGGCATCATGTTGATCTTCTTAAATCCTTTCAGTTCTTTTACCGGTCTGGTAACGGAGCCCACCAGGTCGCGGATATACAGCTGTACGACTTCACTGCCTGCCACCGATCCTTTGTTAGTAATATCGATTGTAGCGGTCAAGGAATCTGCTGCAGTGATTTCCGCATCGCTTAACCTCACGTCTCCATAGGTGAATTCCGTATAGCTTAAACCATATCCAAATGGATAGAGCGGGTCATTGGAGACATCGATATAGTTTGATTGAAATTTTTGAAACCAGGGCCCTGACAGCGGTCGGCCGGTGTTCTTGTGCGCATAATACAAAGGTACCTGCCCAATGTGTTGAGGAAAAGTCATGGATAATTTTCCAGAAGGATTGACATCTCCAAATAGAACATCGGCAATGGCGTCTCCAGCTTCACTTCCACCGAACCACACATTTAAGATGGCAGGCACATTTTCCTGTTCCCAGGTCAGTACCAAGGGTCTTCCGGTAAACAATACCAATATCACCGGTTTCCCGGTTTCCAAAAGTGCCTTCACCAGATTCCTTTGAACCTCAGGAATGTCAATGCTTGATCGGCTTGAAGATTCTCCACTCATTTCAGCAGATTCCCCAACGGCAGCAACAATTACATCCGCATTTTTTGCTATCCTAATGGCTTCATTGCGGAGTTCGGCAGCCGACCGGCTATCGCGGTGCAACGTTTTTCCAAACAGGGTGGCATTTTTCTCCAACTCTTCATCTTCGGTTAAGTTCGAACCTTTTGCGTACACCAGTTTAGCTTTTCCTGCGATCGCCTTTTGCAAGCCCTCGCGCAATGAAATGGACTCCTGAAATCTGGCTGCTACACTCCAGGTGCCCGTCATGTTTTCTTTCGCATCAGCCAGCGGACCTACCAGTGCTATGGTACCTGTTTTTTTCATGGGCAGCACCTTGTCCTCATTTTTGAGAAGGACAAAACTTTGTGTTGCGATTCTTCTTGCTTCGGCCCGGTTTGCTGCAGTAAATACTTCGGTCTTCGCTCTGGTTTCATCGCAATATTTGAAGGGGTCATCAAATAAGCCCAGCTCAAATTTGGCCTTTAGTATTCTGCGGCAGGCATCATCGATTTTTGTCTCTGATATTTTCCCTTCCTCAACAGATTTACCAAGGGTTGTCAGGAAGCCTTCACTCACCATGTCCATGTCCAAACCTGCATCCAATGCCCTGGATGAAACACTTTGAAGGTCTCCTATGCCATGGTTGATCATTTCACTGATGCCTGTATAATCGGAAACAACAAATCCATCAAAACCCCACTCCAGTCTAAGCACATCTGTCAGCAACCACTTGTTGGCCGTTGCCGGGATGCCATCTATCTCATTGAATGATGCCATCACTGATTTTGCTCCGGCATCAACGGCTGTTTTATAAGGTGGGAAATATTCATTGTACATGCGGAGACGACTCATGTCAACTGTATTGTAATCGCGGCCACTTTCAGAAGCCCCGTACAGGGCGTAGTGTTTTACACAAGACATGATGGTATTTTGGGCCGTGAGGTCATCCCCCTGGTAGCCCCTCACCATGGCTTTCGCTATTTCCGATCCCAGGAATGGGTCTTCTCCGCTGCCTTCAGACACGCGGCCCCAGCGCGGATCTCTGGAAATATCGACCATGGGTGAGAAAGTCCAATTGATGCCATCTGCACTTGCTTCGTTGGCAGCGATCCGTGCACTTAGCTCAATCAGTTCCATGTCCCAACTGCAGCTCAATCCCAGCGGGATGGGAAAAACAGACTCATACCCATGAATGACATCCATGCCAAATAGCAAAGGTATTTTGAGTCTGCTCTTCTCTACTGCAATTTTTTGCATGGCCCTGATGTTGGGTACAGTCTTTATGTTGAATAAACCTCCCACCCTTCCACTTTCAATTTTTTTGGCGATGTCAGAGCTCTCCACAGCGCCCGTCACAAACGCACCTGCAGAAGGCAGATTGAGTTGTCCTATTTTTTCTTCAAGGGTCATCAACTGGAGCACCGAGTCTACACGGGCATCAACGGATGAGTATCCGGATTGCGTAGTTTTGTTGCAGGCAGTGACCAGCAGTAAAACCAAAAGGCCAGAGAACAATTTCATTGGTATATTATTTATTATAGGTAAAATCCAACTTTTTCAATGCGGTGCTCACTTCGGGTGCCGACATAAATAGATTCCACAACAAACCCGTGCGGTGGTTTTCAATCATCACTACGGCAGGTCCCTGGTCAATAGCCAAATAGTGTGGTAAATACCATTCATGTTGTTCGCTGAAGGCATCATAAAAACCATATTCACCAAACACCTTATCACCCAGTTGCTCGTATAAATACCGAATTACTTTCATGGATTCTTCAGGTGTGTAGGGCATAGACGACAAAGCCGCTGTGGGTGAAATGACCCCCAAATCTTCAATGGGATTGTGTGCTGCGTACCCATTGATGGAATAACTTGCTGTCAGACCCCAGCAATTTTCGCCATATCCTTTAAAATGTTTTGGATTCTCTATGCAGTACTGTCGGTTGATGAGTGTATGGTTTCTGTTATGTTCCCAATAGTCGGCATACCTGTCATTCAGGTTTCTGGGATCCAAACCGAGGAAGGAATAATGAGACCAGAATAAGGGTCCTCCAAATTGCTTCGCTCCGTTGTGCTTAAGACTAAGGTGATAACCGTATTGCGAATGTGTTGAATCGTTGCTCATGGCGCCATTTCGTGCCCAGCCTTCGTGATATACTTCAGCCGGAATGCCATGGGATGGCGAGGCCGCGGCAAGAATGTACATGATCAGGCATTCGTTGTATCCTTCAACAGGAAAGTTCATCTGCCAATTGTATTTCGGAGACCAATGCCAATACAATACGTTCTGGTTGTTGTTTCGATACCAGTCAAATTCAATCCCTCGCCAAAGCGCATCTATTTTCGAGGCCAATGCCCTCTCCTCTTCGTTGCCCTGTTTGAAATATTCGCGTACGCAAATCAAACCCTGGGCGAGATAGGATGTCTCCACCAAATCTCCCCCGTCATCCTTCGGACTAAAGGGCTTTACTTTTCCTGTTTCTCCGTCTAACCAGTGTGGCCAGGCACCATGAAATCGATCGGCCTTCTCCAGCCAGTTTACCAATCTGATCAAACGGTCCAATCCCTCCTTTCGCGTGATGAACTTTCGTTCGATGCCAACCAGAATGGCCATTACGCCAAATCCCGTTCCGCCTGAGGTAACAATATGTTTGTCATCCTGCGGGTATACATTATCCATGTGAATCCGTTCAGGCGCTGCGCCAGATGTCTGCTCGGCCCCATCCCAGAAGTACTGAAAGGTTTTGTACTGCACCAGGGTCAGCAGGGAGTCGTCACTTAAGGTTGCTTGCTGTGCCTCCTGATTTTCACGTTGAGGTGCGGAGCATCCTGCAATCAGCAAGAGCAGCACAAGGGGCAAAAGATAATTTTTATTCATTGTTTTGGAATTAGTTGAAACCCAACGTTGTTTTTGCTTGCTGCACTTCGGGCGCAGACATAAATAGATTCCATAGCAGGCCAGTACGATGGTTTTCAATCATCACGATGATAGGACCCTGATCAATGGCCAGATAAGAATTGGCATACCAACCTTGTGTAATGTTGAATGCATCATAAAATCCGTAAGGTCCCCAGAGTTTGTCACCAAGGTTGTAATAGAAAAATCTGAGTGCCTTCATTGATTCTATAGGCGTATAGGGAAATGAGGACAAGGCAGCCGTAGGCGTGATAACGCCCAGGTCATTTGCCGGAGAATGGGCATTGTAGCCGACCTGATTGTCGCTGGAAGTGAGACCCCAACACGAATCGTTGTAGCCAACAAAGTTTTTTGGATTGGCAATGCAGTACGCCTGATTTATCCTGGTGGCATTTACATTCTGCTCCCAATAATTTGCATAGTCATCAGAGAAATGTGGATCCAAACCGAGATAAGCGTAATGCACCCAGAACAATGGGAAAAGACCTCCCAGCTGAAGCGGTATATTGTAAAACAAATCATTTCGAACGATCGCTCCATTCATCGCGAATCCATTGGTATAGACAATTTTTGGAATGCTGTGGGTAGGCGAAGCTGCTGCCAGGAAATAAGTGATTTGCTGCTCAAAGTAACCGTATAAAGGAAAATTCATTTCCCAATTGTAATTGGGTGACCAATGCCAATACAATACATTTTCATTGTTCTTCCTGTACCAATCCCACTCGACACCTTCCCACAAGGCATTGATGCGCTGAATGAGGGCATCCTCTGCACTGACCGCAGGATTCAGGTATTGTCTAAATGTAATGAGACCCTGAACCAGAAAAGAAGTTTCCACCAAATCTCCACCATTATCCTTGGTACTAAAAGGGATTACCTGTCCGGAGTTGCCATCCATCCAGTGAGGCCAAACACCATGAAAACGATTGGCGCTTTCAAGAAAGGTGATGATTTTGCCGAGGTGCTCGATGCCTTCCTGACGCGTGATAAACCCTCGTTCGATGGCAACAATCATAGCCATAAGGCCGAATCCAGAGCCTCCGCTGGTGACTACATTTCCCGATGTATTTCTTTCACGTGCCATCCCGCTGGCGGGGTGTGCAAAATCCCAAAAGTATTTGAATGTTTGTTGCTGGACTAGTGTGAGCAGTTCATCGTCTGAAATCACGGGAAATTTTGGTATCGGGTCAACTTGGGTATAAAAGTATTTAGTGAACTGCGAAAACACTTCCTGATTGGCTCCCTTGAGCTCATCTGAAATGAAAAGTTGCTGGCGCGATATTGAGGGTAATTTTTGATTGGTGGCAATGATCACTTTTCGGTTTTCATCGGCCAACGAGAAGGTGAGAGCCGTGGTGCCAGGGTTGTAAATACGGATGTACTGCGAAGACGCATGATCTTGAACAATGGGATCAGAGAAAGTAATTTCGATGGTGGGCAACTGGCTAACATTGGTTACCGGGGTTGTATTCAAAATTTCTTCTCCGTCTATCTTCAAAGAAGTAATCAGCAGTTTGCCGGGGATCGTATAAAAGTTCAGGCTGAGGCCTGGAAACGCTTCTCCATTAGCACCTTTTAATTGGTTTGAAATGGTGAGGCTATAATTTTTATTGGGTTCCAGATGTTGAGCTGGTAATCCGGAAAAGGTTTTGTCGTTGTCTTTCAATGAAAAGTTTAGTGTCACTGTAGCTCCATCTTCACTTTCTAATCGCACGGCCATGGCCAGTGAAGCTTCATCCAACGCTGCAGAGAATTTTGCTTCTATGGGTTGATTTACCGGAGCTTCTGCATTTTTGCTCGCATCGGTCAGGTTGAGTACATAGGTGCCAAGCCGCACCTCATTGAGCTGCAAAACAGATACAGGCCCATCGGCATTGTCGGAACAGGAAGTGTTTGCGATGAAAACAATGAGGATTAATAACCAGTATCTCTCCATAGGGGATTAAAAGTAAGGGACTTCTGCTGCCAGAAATCCCTTATTAAGAAACATCAGTGTTTGCTTCTAATTACTTACCAGAGTTATACATGGCAGTAATTTCTGAAACGGTAAGGGCTTTTTTGTAGAAAATCAAATCATCCATCAATCCCTTGAAATGGTTGGCTGAAGTTTGATCATACCCTCCCCATGGTTCAGCATCCCATAGTGTACCTGCGCGCGACTGAACAAAACCCAGCGCCAGTTCATTTACCACCTCTGGTGCTACGCCTCTGTATTTCAAGCCTGTAGTTGTGCGTTTGTCATCTCCGTCAGGCCAGTTGTCAAAATCTTGTTCTTTAATTTTCTCTCCGTTAAGGTAGATCGTTCCGGTTTTGTCAGTAGCATTATAAACAAATACATAGTGGGCCCATTTTTCTTTAACCACCGTATTCATTCCTCCCACAGGCGTAAAGTCCTTGGAGAACGTCCATCCTTGCCAGCCCAGGTTGCCTTCACCATCAGCCCATAGGTCTTCTGAATAGTCTTTGGGTCCATTAGTATACGAAGCAGCCAGTTTGAACCCGTTATAGGAGCCAAACATTTCGAACTGGAATCCAAAGAATGCACCTAATCCAAGTATGAAATGTCCTTTGTCTGCATTATCCGTGTGCACCATAGGTTTGGCCCAAACACTCATGGTCCAGCTGCCATTGTTCATAAACTGATCTCCGTTGGCATATTCAATGATACTGGTTGTTCCGTTAAAGCTTGCTGCTTTGCCTGCATCAGTCTTGCGACCATCCACATAGGAAATGGCCACAGTACCATTTGCTGTAGGTGCTTTTCCACCGATAATGTCAATGGCATCTCCTTCAAATGTGAAATGTGCAAATGCACCTGGCACAGCGAAGGTTCCCTCAGATGTAAAGTTACGCTCTATAGGCTCTGTCAATGTCTTCCCTTCAGCACTCTTCAATCCTGAATTGAAGGTCAGAATAAATAAGGTGCCTGTGCTAAAATCTGCTGCAGGGGTAATGGTTACCTCTGCCCCGTTCACGGTTACAGTCACATCATAATCAGCGGCATCGAAATCCCTAACCAACGTGATTGAGGAATTGGCTGTTGCCTGATCAACGGGCACATTAAAAGTCGCCACAATAGCAGCTCCGACTTTTACGCCAGTGGCACTGGTGGCAGCATTTAAATCCACTCCATCTGCTTCCAAACTGATTAGTACCAATGCAGGCGGCTCATCTTCCTTGCAACTGTTTAAGGCAGCTGCCATTCCCAGCACCACCATCAAGCTCAAAATCCATTTAATTGTTTTCATACTACTTGGTTATTTAATTTAAAAGTTAACTTGTTTTTGATCTATTTTAATTTTCCCATCCTGGGTTTTGATCCAACTTTCCTTGTGATAAGTCAATTTCCGCCTGAGGTATTGGAAACAATTCATGTACTCCTGATTGGAAACCCAATGGACCTAAAACAGCCGTAGCTTTATTAGTACGCACCAAGTCCCAAAACCGATGGCCTTCCAGTGCCAATTCTACCCTGCGTTCATGCAAAATGATGTCACGTAACAAATCTTTATTGGTTTCTGTAATATCAGGCAGGATCGCATTGTTTCCTTCCCTGGCCCTTTGTCTTACCCGGTTGAGATGCACTAGCGCACCAGAAGCATTATTATTTTCATTAAGCGCTTCTGCAGCAATAAGCAACACATCTGCAAATCGGATAAAGCGCCTGTTGTGACCAAAGGAAGGTGGCACGGTGCTGCCGGGCGTCCAGACTTTCTGATTGTAGCATTCTATTTCCGGCTGACCGTGTGAATCTACCGATGCATCCAGTGTGGTGCCATCGCCAGCAATGGTCACGCCATCCAATACCTCACCCAGGTAAATAACCGTTGATTCGAGCCTTGGATCGCCCGGTTCAAAACTATTTCGCAGATCCAGCGTAGGCCGGTTAAAACCCCAACCACGATTGGGAGTACCTCTCACTCCTTGCACATTGCCGTACTGATTTCCGCCATTTTCAATTCCTTCACTGCCAATGGAAGATACCTCGAACACAGATTCTACCCCTTGCTCACCTGCTACGCTGTTGGCATTATCAAAGTCAGTTTCAAGGTTGTATTCTCCTGAATTAATTACGTCAAGTGCATAAGTAGCAGCATCCGCAAAATTTCCCCTGAACAAATACACCTTTGCGAGTAAAGCTTTGGCTGCTCCTTTAGAAGCACGTCCGATATCAATTGAATTATACTGTGATTTTTCGGGCAGTACAGTTATGGCAAATAAGAGGTCACTCACAATAAGATCATAAATTTCATCCTTGCTGCTGCGGGGCAATACTTCAGGGTCGATGTTTACCTGCTTAGGAACTCCGCCCCATGCCCTCACCAGATCAAAATAGAATAGTGCACGAAGAAAGCTGGCTTCACCCAGGTAACGATCGCGCAGTGTCTCATCCATGTTAATTAGCGGAACTCTTTCAATGACAACGTTGGCTCGTCTGACTGCTTTATACAGGGTGTTCCACCAACGCAAAATGGCACCCTCGGTCTTGACGTGTTCAAAACGATCAAAAGGGCCTATGGTTGAAGACTGATCCCCTTCATTGCTTCCCTTGTTGGCATCGTCAGACATGATGTCACAAAGAGGAAACAGGCCGGAATTAAAATTACCTTCACGAAAGGTGTTGTAAATGGCATTAGTTGCCTGTAAGGCATCCGTTGCCGTAACCGGAAAATTGGACTGCGTTAGTTCTCCCTGCGGTTGCTTATCAAGAAAGTCCTCGCAAGCCATGGGTAGAAGGAGCAACAAACAAAGGACTCGTATTAAATTTTTGTTCATAGCCTTGCTTTTAGAATGTTACGTTTAATCCAATGGAGAAAATTCTCGGAATAGGATAGGTAGCTACATCTATTCCGTTGAGCACCGGATTGCCACTCACAATTTCAGGGGTATAGCCGGTAAATTTGCTTGTCGTAAACAAGTTGGTGACACGGACATAGGTGCGCACCGATTTTATACCACTTTTATCAACCAGAGACTTTGGAAGTGAATACCCAACCGATAGATTCCTCAACCGAAAAAAGGATCCATCGTATATGTATCGCGAAGAAGGTTCATAGTTTACCCCTCCGTTGCTGGGCTGGGGCTCCGTTGTCGTGCTGCCATCACCACTCCAAAAATTAAAATAGCGACTTTCAAAATTATATGGGTCCGGTCTCACTATTTCCTTGCCATTGAAAATCTTATTTCCGCTTTGGCCCTGCAGATCGGCAGTGAAATCAAAGTCCCTATACTCAAGATTGATACTGAAACCGTACAATAGTTTAGGGATGGGTGAACCCAGGTTCACGCGATCAGCGCTGTTTAAGAGCCCGTCATTATTTATGTCCTCAAATTTCAGGTCGCCCACACCGGTATTGTTCAAATGTGGATAGGTGTTCAGCTCAGATGCATTTTGAAAGACACCGATCACATTGTAGCCATAAAAGGAACCGATGGGTAAACCGGGCACAGTGCTTGTCACTTGTCGTCCGTTAAAGAGTCCAATGAGTTGTTCATCCGATTCTCCTGTTCCGCTTACCTTCAACACTTCGTTGTGGATGGTGGTACCCACCAGGCCTACGCTGTATTTCAAGCCCTTCACCTCACTCCTCCAGCCCAGGTTGATTTCGAAACCTTTGTTCAACACTTCACCCGCATTGAACGTAATTACTGCTCCATCACCATTGCCGTAATAACCTGGCACGGGCAAATCGATGAGGATATCACTGGTAGTACGATGATAATAGTCAACTTCAGCGGTAAGTTTATCATCCATGAATCCTGCTTCAACACCCACATCAACCTGCTCCGTAGTCTCCCACTTTAGGTTTGGGTTTCCGGAAGCACCATAAGTAGCTCCAGGGTAAAGTACATCCTGACCGAATAAAGCATTAATCCCATTTTGTACCAATGAATATTGCCGTTGGTAGTTAATTTTTTCATTGCCTATCTTACCCCAGCTTGCACGCACTTTCAAGTTGGTGAAAAGACTGTTGCCATCCATGAAACTTTCATTGATGGCATTCCAACCAAATGCCAATGATGGAAAGTTGGCGTAACGATTGGTTGTGTTGAATTTAGAAGAACCATCTCTTCGGAAGGTGGCAGTAAACAAATAGCGATTGTCGTAACTGTAATTTGCCCTGGCCAAATAGGAAATCATCGAAAAGTTAAAATTTGCGTCTACTGTATTGGATGCAAAATTTGGGCTTAACAGGTTGGGAAATATATTCACATACCAAAAATCCTCTCCAGGTCGTAATATACTTTGTGCGCCCAATGAGACTCTTTCAGATGAGGATTCTTGCAGGGTATATCCCGCCAATGCATTGATTCGATGTACGCCAATCTCTTTTTGATAATTGAGTGTGTTCTCCCACAGCCAGTCAACCCGGTCCGAATACCCCTTGTTCAGATCATCGGTTGCGTTCTGTTGTTGCGTACTTACAAAAAATTCTGGCGTATAGCTTCTTGATTTTACATATTCTATATCCGCACCGAAGCTTGTTTTAAACATGAATCCTTTCAGGAAATCTATTTCACCATAAAAGTTGTTGACACTGCGGATACCTCTATCGAAGTTGTTGGTGTTTTCAATATCCGCCAGCACGTTACCCACTCCCGGAACGGGTGAATAAGTCCCATCTGGTTGAAAGGGTTCAATCGTAGGCCAGGCACGGTAGACTACAAAAACCGCATTTCCATTTGTGTTTTGGCGCGAATAAGGAGTAAACGACAAATTGCTGCCCAACCGCAACGATTTAGAAAGATGAAGAATGTTATTGAATTTTAGCGATACCCGCTCATAGTCTGACTTAGTAATGATACCACCTTGTTGAAAGTACCCTAAAGACGTATAGTATTGAAACTTTTCCGAACCCCCGGCTATTGACAACTGATAATTTTGAATGGGTGCGGTGTCGAAAATCAAATCTTGCCAATCCGTGTTGGGCACGGCATCAATGTTATTGTAAGTACCCGGGTTAATTTTATTTCGAACGATGGCATATTCACGGCCACTCAGCAAGTCTATTTTCTTGGCCAGCTGTTGAACACTGTAATCCGCGGTTAAATTGATGGTGGGAAATTTATCTCCTGAGGTTGATCCTTTCTTTGTAGTCACTATAATCACCCCATTGGCTCCCCGTGCACCATATATGGCCGTGGCGGAAGCATCCTTTAATACTTCCATCGATTCGATGTCAGCCGCATTGAGATAATCGATGTTTTGCAAAATCACACCATCTACCACATAGATGGGAGATGCATCGTTGAAGGTGCCAATGCCCCGAATACGAACGTACGTGCCTGCTCCTGGTGCTCCGGACGAACTCGACACCTGCACTCCAGCGATCTTGCCTTGCAATGACTGCATCGGATTTATGGATGGCACGGTAGTCAACTCCTTGCCCCTTATGCTGGAAACAGATCCTGTTAAATCTGATTTGCGAACTGTTCCATAACCAATCACTACAACTTCTGCCAGGCTCTGGACATCACTTTGCATGTAGACATCAATGACCGTTCTTTCTCCAACGACAATTTGCTGGGTCCCGAATCCTATAAAGGAAAAAACAAGCTCATTTTCACCTTCTTCAAGTACAATGTTATACGCTCCATTAAAGTCAGATGTAGTTCCTTTTGAAGTACCCTGAACTACAATATTCGCTCCGGGCAAAGGTTCGTTGTCATCAGCTGTTCTCACGGTGCCCGTAACCGTGCGGGATTGCCCGCAAACTACCAACGAGAACGCACATAAGACACTGATTAACAACATTTTATACATACCGTGATGCTTAAATTAATATGAACGACTTGATTCCCGTTATACCTAAGTTTGGGAACAGCTTAAAAAATTAAAACAATTAGTACTTAATTTAGCACATTTTTCCAGCCTAAGCCACACTAATTCCAGGCTACTTTTTGCGCATAAAAAACATGGATTAAAGCCTATAATGGCTTATTTAATCAATACAAAGTAAAAATCGTTACGGAAAAAAAACACCAATCCCTCATTCACTTCTTAGCCCCTTTCAATTAACTGATTTCAGTGCTTCCTGATGCGCTGAGTATTCAACCGATAAGATAACCTTCTCCCAACGAGAGACGTGCAGTTTTTTCCCCATTCGAGCAACCGCATAATCGACCTTCTTCTTAAAGCTCCAAATTGTACTTAATCGCAGTTGCAATACTTCTGAAAGTGATTTTAGCGTTTGAGCATGCTTTCCTGCCACGCTAAGGTAAGCAATATAAAATGCCTTTTCGATTGGAAATTTAATACCGTGGAAAATAGTAAAGGCAGTTATGGACTCATTGTAACCGCAACGTGTGCAACGTCTGTCAAATTTATGCGTACCCTTGAAATATTTTCCGTTTTTACATTTTTTGCAAGCGAAATTTACGCCCCACTTTAAGTGCTCAAGAAATCGAAAGCAGGATAGCTTATCCGGGTATAGCGTTTTGAACACATCATAATCCATTGTTTTATCGTGCAACTGCTCCTCAAGCACTTCCTTAATCCTGTTCTTTAATTTCCAGTTGGCTAAGTCTAATATGGAATTTATTTGACTAATTTCCTTTGCCTGATCTACCAACTTAAGGTTGCTTTCTTCTAACTGAATATTCTTCTCACTCAGTTCAATGGTTCGCTCTTTCACCTTGCGTTCCAGCTCTCTATTTACCTTTTCCTGAAGCCTTATGTTTCTTTCATTTTGCGCGATGATTCCCCGCATTGCCTTATCTTGATTGGCCTTTAGGATTCGGATACGGTCACCCAGCGCAAAGGTCAGCAACAACATTTCCACACCAAAGCTGATATGCAGGCTATAGTGTAAGGGTATATTGAACGGGAGTATGTTTAAATAAACCAGCCCCCGGATAAAAAAGCCGGTAAACAACATGCCATATGCAAGTACAAAAAAACGTGCTGGTCGATATCCACGATGCCAAACTGAGATTCCAGTAAAGAAAATAAAGGACAAAGGAATAAGGTCGATGAACCGGTAGGAAAATAATTGGTGTTGTACAAACAAAGCGAACACAAATAATAAAGTCCTGATGATAATCAGGTAATAAAGTATTTTATCAAGTCTAGGTGAGGTTGTCTTCGTGGAGAGAAATTTCCTCGTAAAAACGAGTGACCAAAATATTACTGAATATAGGGTAATGCCATTTATGTAGCCATTCAATTCTGGATGTCCTGGCCATAAATATTGAAATCCGATTCCATCAAGGCTGATGGCATACAATCCGACACTTAAAATATAAAATATATAAAATATATTCTTGATTTCACGGATGGCCAGATAAACCAGAAAATTATAGAGACTGATGATCAATATCATGCCATAGAAAATACCAAACAGCATGTATTCATTGAGGGCATAATAAACAAACCGCTCATAAGACCGTAATGCAATTCGAAGATCTCCAAACTCGTGGGATTGGATTTTGAAATAATAAACATTAACGGTGTCTTTTGTCATATTTAAAAAAACTTCAAAGTTCTTATGATCCAAAGCTCGCTCCTTAAAGGGCTTAGCGTCTCCCATTACCCTGGCTTCATAACTTCCATCACGCCTTGGTATGTATACTTCAAGGCGATCAATGCTTTGGTCATAAAACTCAATAAGCCATACTTTTTTGGACTTGGCGTTATGATGTATTGGATACTTTATCCAGTAAGAAGTATTTGACTTAAAGTCCTTGTTTCTGTAATCCGGATGTTGCGTGAACTTGGTTGAGTCGCCTTCCTCCAGTAAATCCTGAAGGGTAAATGTGTTCGAGGGGTCTTCAAAAAAATAAAGTTCATAAGGCATAAGAATGACTTCATCAATCGAATCATTTGGCTCAAGTATAATTTGAGATTGAAGGTCAGTAAATAAAATGCCAAAAAATAAGGTAACAATACACCTCCTCATCACATGTTGCTTTTTTATTTAAAAATAGAAGTCTTAGCGAGAATTCGTTCCTTTAATGTAAAAATTAAGTTTGTTCATCAGGCCAATACCTTAGGCTTAATTCGTCTGCTTTACTCATCTGTTGACTTCCATATTTTTCCATCTGGCCTGGCAGCACTCACAGCCAGCGGCAACAAATAATCATGAAGGGGCCTAATGAGCCGATTCCATAGCTTCCCTTCTACAAAATAAATGAATGTCAAAAATGATTGCACCACAGCGTTACATTCAACAGGCTTTGATCAGACGACTATTCAACAAAGTAGAATTGATTATGTATTTTGCAGTCCGGATTTTACAAGACTGAGTTATCGTGCCGATAACCCGGTAGCGGGTAGGCACGCTGAACAGGATCTTTGCGGTAACTGCTGTTTTGAATCATCACTAAAACCAAACTCCAATTGTTGTGGGAAGACTAATCTTTTATTGTACGTTGCTGGTGATAGGGTGTTCACCTGAGCGTAAAGATCCTTTGACACTTGAGGAGACGGGATTGAAGGATCGTAAGAACGTAATCTTTATCTTAAGTGACGATCACCGATATGATTTTATGGGATTTACGGGAAAGGTGCCTTTGCTTGAGACGCCCAATATGGATAAAATGGCACTGCAAGGTGCGCATTTGGAAAATGCTTTCGTGGCCACATCACTTTGCTCACCCAGTCGGGCCTCTATTCTTACCGGGCAATTCTCGCATCATCATGGGGTGGTTGATAACCAATCTGCGGTACCTGACTCGGCACTATTCTTCCCACAATACCTTCAACAAGCAGGCTATCAAACGGGTTTTATCGGCAAATGGCATATGGGAGAAAATTCCAATAAAAAAAGACGCGGGTTTGACTTCTGGGCCAGCTTTAGCGGTCAGGGAAATTATTACAATCCTGTTTTCAATGTCAACGGGGAGGAAGAGGCCTTCAATGATAGCAGCTACGTGACCGACTTGATCACGGGATATGCCATTGACTTTCTTGACGGTACTCGCAACAATGACGATCCCTTTTTCCTATATGTATCACATAAGGGTGTTCATGCTGACTTCCAACCTGCGGTCAGGCATAAAAACAAGTATGAAAAAATTTCGCCATCCTACCCGGCTACCATGTTCGCACCGGATAAAAATCCTAATCAAAAGGATAATGGTTATTATAATTATAAGGACGTACCAGATTGGGTAAAGGCACAGCGTTACAGCTGGCATGGTGTAGATTTCATGTATCACGGTCAAATTGAATTTGATCGTTTTTATACAGCTTATTTGGAAACATTGCTGGCTGTGGACGAAAGTATCGGAGAAATCCTCGGCTATCTGGAAAGGAATAAAATGATTGACAACACCCTAGTCATTTACATGGGAGACAATGGATTTTCTTTTGGTGAACATGGATTGATCGACAAACGTCAAGCCTATGAAGAATCCATCCGCGTACCCATGATGTTTTATG
>CAYNCP010000005.1:0-10371 GCA_964395905.1 uncultured Ohtaekwangia sp. | reverse complement strand
GGTAACTCCTGGTTTAAAAATATCCCAGTTGGTTCAAAATATTGACATCGCGCCAACCATACTCGAATATGCTGGCTTAAAGAAACCGGAGAATATGGATGGCATGTCTTTTAAGCCAATGCTGGCCGGAATGGAGGTGCCCTGGCGGGACAGGATATATTACGAATACTTTTGGGAGCGTCCATTTCCGCAAACGCCAACTGTCCATGCGGTTCGCACCAATCGATATAAGTATATGCGTTACCATGGCGTTTGGGACATCAATGAATTGTATGATCTTGAAAAAGATCCTTTAGAAATGAATAATCTCATTCGTGACTCGGCTTACCAGGAACTGGCTAAAGCACTTAACGAAGACCTTTGGAAATGGCTTAATGAGACCAACGGCTTGCTGATTCCCTTGAAGCGAGATTACGGCTTCCGAATAGATCATAAATATAGCGGTACCTATTGATCTGATCCCTTAGGCGATGCGATAACAGACAATCACTACAAAAAAAACGGGACCGATTAATTGCTTAATGTGTCCCGTCTTTGTTGCCAAGCTTACCGTAGCAAGCGCTCAACTCTAAATCACCTTTTACAAGCTAAAGCCTACTGCCTTTATCTTGCGATTCATGCATTCAACTTCATGCAAGCGTCCGGTTTTCCCTAAGGCTCCTGTACAACTCACACAAGTACACCACAGCGGCTTCTTTGTCAGCCATGCCCCGTAGCGCATAACCTTTTGTTTACCGTTGTTGCGTGCTCAACCTGTCAGTATGATGACTTAGTGAGATGAAGATATTATTAGATAGTATTGCGTCAAAGTTTTTGAGCAATAAGAACTGCACAACTTTTGCACCAAGTTATCAACATGTCCACCCGCTTACGTATCAGGTTGACAAACTTTCAAAAATGCGGTTACCTCAACGTGAATTTCGCCTTCAACAACTCATTAGAATTACCACCTATAAATACTTCAAAATCACCGGGTTCTGTACCATAACTAAAATCTTTTCTGTAGAATGAAAGGTGGTCAGTTGTAATGTCAAAATCAAATTGTCTGGTCTCTCCTGCCTTTATCATAGCCTTTTGAAATCCTTTCAATTCCAGGACCGGACGGGTGATACTGCCAACCAAATCCCTGATATAAAGCTGTACAACCTCCTCCCCATCAATCGCACTTCGGTTCGTTACCTTAACAGAAGCGGTGATGGCACCGTCAGAATTCATTAAGGTGTCGCTAATGGTAATGGATGAGTACTCAAAGTTGGAATAACTCAACCCAAAGCCAAATGGATATCTTGGTCCTGTCTCCTCATCCATGTGGTGTGCATAGAATATCATGCCAGGAGCAGATGATGGACGTCCGGTCATTTTGTGGTTGTAATAAACTGGTATTTGCCCAACGGATCTTGGAAAACTCATGGTCAATTTGCCGGATGGATTGTATTTTCCCGTAAGCACATCAGCAATCGCATATCCTGCCATCGACCCAAGGTGCCAGGCTTCAACGATGGCCGGGATGTTTTCTGCTTCCCATTCAATTGTCAATGGGCGTCCATTCATGAGTACCAGCACAATATTCTTATTGACTTTATAAACTTCCTTTAACAGCTCCAATTGCAAACCAGGAAGTCCCAGCTCAGATCGACTTCGCCCTTCACCTGAAAGATAAGCGGGCTCTCCCAAATTCATGACCACCACCTCTGCACCTCTGGCTATCCTTATGGCTTCGGCAAACCCGGAACGATCAGTTTCCTCAATTTGTACTTCATTAAAAAAGTTATTAGGGCCTATCGAAAGCTTACATCCAGGTGCATAATTTATGTTTTGTTCGCCTAATACCTCGGCAAGTCCTTCAAAGAGCGAGATAGCGGAGTTGGCATCAGCTGCTGCCCTCCAATTGCCCAATGGGGTATCTTTGTCCTTAGCTAAGGGACCAATCAACGCTATTTTTTTTGCTTTCAATGGCAATAAATCATTGTCATTTTTTAAAAGCACAATTGATTTCTTGCCCGCTTCACGCGCCAGGTCCAGGTGCTCTTTTTTGTACAATGTCTCCTTCTCTCTCGCTTCATCAAAATAGAGGTAAGGATCATCCAACAGCCCTAGCTTCTGCTTCAGCCTGAGTACTCTTCTCACGGCATCATCAATCAATGATACATCAACTTCATTGGACTCAACAAGTTTCTTCAAATTACCAACATACGCTGATGACTCCATATCTATGTCGGATCCGGCTGTGATGGCCAAACGTGCCGCTTCATATTTATCCGTGGCAACTCCATGTGGAATGAGCTCACCTATGGAATTCCAATCTGATACAACAACCCCATCATACTTCCACTCCCCCTTTAACAAATCGCGCTGCAGATAAGAATTGGCTGTTGACGGTATACCATCTATATCATTAAAAGCATTCATAAATGTAGCCACTCCTATTTCAGCGGAAGCTTGAAAGGGTGGTATTACTGTATTTAACAGCTGATGTTTACCAAAATATACATTGTTATAATCTTTGCCCGACTCAGAAAACCCATAGCCTGCAAAATGTTTGGCACACGCAGCTATCGTAGTGGGGGCGGCTAAATCATTTCCCTGAAAACCTCTGATCCTGGCTTTGGCAATCTCAGCGCCCAGGTATGTATCTTCTCCTGAACCTTCCATTACCCTTCCCCATCGTGGATCACGCGATACATCCATCATGGGTGCAAAGGTCCATTGTAATCCTGCCGCAGAAGCTTCAGCGGCTGCAGCCCTGGCCGTTGCCTCCATTGTGGACAAATCCCATGAAGACGTTTCACCTAAAGGAATAGGAAATATGGTTTTATAACCATGGATAACGTCATAAGAAAAGATAAGTG
Organism: uncultured Ohtaekwangia sp.; assembly: GCA_964395905.1. Taxonomy (GTDB): domain Bacteria; phylum Bacteroidota; class Bacteroidia; order Cytophagales; family Cyclobacteriaceae; genus ELB16-189. Next base: position 7,522 of record CAYNCP010000005.1, on the reverse strand, counting down.
GAATACCCAGCCTTGTATTTTCTACTACCTGCTTTTGCACTTCCCGCGCATTTTTGGCACCGAGCAGATTGAGTACGCTGCCCACCTGGCCGCTCATGAGTTGCTCATAACGTACTTTGCTATCCCCTGATTTTTCTCCCGGGCCGGTTAATTCTATGCCAATGCTATATTGATTTAGCTGTCCGATTTTTTCATCAAGGGTCATCTCCGCCAATAAACTTTCTATTTTGTCATTTTTATCAGGTGATGTTGCGCAACCTGTAAGTGTAACAATGGCAATCAGAAAAAGGTACTGACGGGTTTTCATGAGAGGCTTGATTTCGTGAATTAAATTAGTATCAAAAGATAGGTAAACTTAGGCTTATCCTTACCCTTTTTTGAAATGAAATAAATGCTTGTTAATTAATAATTCTAACAACCAGAACTGTGGATATCTTTGCAATCGATTGAATTAATGTTACTTGGATAATTTGGGCGCGACTAACACAGAATATTGTTCTCGGCCTGCAGTGGTGAGGGGATGATCTTCTCGTTCAGCATCTCTCGCATATCGATTTCAATGGTGCGGCTTAAAGCGGTAATAGGTACATCATTAGCACTTCCTTCAAACGGACTTTCTGACGCCTCCCCTATTTTTTCCATGGTAGTAAATACCCATCCTGATAACACACTGAACGGAATGGTTAGCCATACCATATGAGGCCCAAAAGCCTCAAATTCTTTGAGCATTCCCAAAGGCAACAAGAGGACAAATAGTTTGATAAAATAAAGATTGATGGTGGCATATTGGCGGGGATAAGGAAAGTTCTTAATGCGTTCTGAAGCCCCTTGAAGTGAATATAATTCCACCAGCATCTTTTCCAGGTCCATGTGACGGAAGTCTTCAATCAAGCCTGCCTCACGCAACCTCTTAAGATGCGCAGACTGAAGGGCATTGATTTGTGTAGCCCTGTTGGTTTTCGACACCACCTGCTCATACTCTTCGGCTGGCAAGTACGGCTTTATGGCTTCCTCCAATTTTTGATTATGCTCCTCTACCCTAAACCATTTATCTTTGTATTCCTGGTTGTGCGCTTTGTAAACAGATTCCCAGGATCGTTTTTCCCTAAGTTGAAATCGCAATGCAGTAAGCCAGGCCAGGTGTCGATAGTAGATCTGCTGATGTGCTTTGTTCAATTCCGCTTCCGTCAATTTCTCTTTTGCATGTTGATTGGTTACATAGTCCTTAATCATGATCGACCAGCTCCGGGAAGCGTTAACAATTCCGCCCCAAATCTTTCTTGCTTCCCATAGCCGATCATAGGAGGCATTGTTCTTAAACCCAACCACAAAGGCAACCGCTGTTCCCAGTAATGCAATGGGCAACCAGGGTAAAGATAGCCATCGCCACGATGCCAATTCAAAAAGTGCGGTTGGAATGGTTGCCAGGATAAACAAGGCAACAATATCTCTGCGTGTCCACAGTATAACCTCTTTTAATGAATAATTATTCCCTACGTGCATGATATTATATTAATTAACAGATAAGCATACGGTTAGCAATAATTCCTACAACAGGACATTTACGGACGTGAACTTTTGCACACAAATCTGTTTTCATAATTGGATCCTTTTTATCAGGGGTTAATTCGGGGCTCAAACGCTAGCTGTCCCGATGTTGAAAACACTTGCCGCTCGCGTCAGCTGTCATGCGCTGGCACTGCTTGCCGTCTGTAGTTGTCCCACTGCACTGTACTTGTTTTTCGCCTGTCGTTGAACTTGGCTTGCAAATGCCACAAGCCGTTTTGCCATCGGATTTTGCCTGAGTGAGCTTAACGAGGTGAGCCGTTTTGGCGTATCGGCAATCAGCCGTGTGGTACTTATCTCCTTCCTTCGTAACGTAAACCGCGTAATCAACACGTTCCTTATTTGTTGCTGGGTCATCATTGACAACCTCAGCCTCCATGTTGGCGGGCTCAGCCTCGCCATCACCAGCGACACGGTTAGGCTGGGTGCATGATAGGCATAGCAGTAGCAAAAAAAATAATGATTTCGCATCCATTATAGTAAGGTTCAAGGTCTGGCAGTGCTTCAAAAATAATGAATTTAAGCCGGTATTCATGCTGTCATATTTGCAGGATAGGTTATCTGCGTTTCATTACGATCTGTCTATCAAAATTATCCAGCACGGATTGGGCACGAATGAGCACAAATGATTGAAAGGTAATTTCTGTAAAACTTTCATTAATTTTTCCTTCTAATAAATAAAGTTCAGATGTACCAAAACTATTTGCAGACAATAAATACACGTATTCGATCAACTCCACACTAGATGCCTTGTACTTGATTTCGCTTTTTCCATTCACGGCAAAACTGAAGGTCTCAAAACTGAAATAGCCCTTCTGATCAATGCCTTCAAGCCCTGCCAATTCAGTAATCCAGATTTCCCCTGTCACCTGCTTGTCAGCAAAGAACCACGCCCCTTCCAGTGAATCAAATGTGGTAGGTTGCTGATCTGGTGTGGAACAGCAAGTAAATGCCAACAATGTGGCAAAGGACAATATTTTATTCACGTAACAGAAATGTTGCTCAAATTACAAAATGACTGGTTTAAACCATTGACCTGACACTTCTTGTCTTGTCCTGGTAATTGCAATCGATTGCAATTCAATTCCACTGAAATGGATGCAATAACATCGAACTTTTTGAATTTGTTATCGAGAATATGCTGACGGAGAATGTTAAATTAAGCATTTAACAGATTAATCAATTATGTCAAAAGCAAATTCAAAAGGCACGATAGGTATACTGACTGGAGGCGGGGATGTACCAGGGCTCAACCCAGCGATACGTGCAGTAACTGTGCGCGCCATCAGAGAAGGCTATAAGGTAATTGGTTTGCGCAGAGGTTGGGGTGGCCTCATCGATGTGCTTCGAGACGACAAAGCTGACAACTCGGATAACTTCCTTGAGCTTTCTAAAAACGTTGTAAATAAAGCATCCCGCACCGGAGGTACTTTCCTTCACTCATCCCGTACACGCCCCAGCAATGTAAGCAAGAGCAGGGTGCCCGAACATCTTAAAGCTACGTATGACCAGCCATTCAATGACCTCACCAAAGAAGTGATCCAAAACCTCGAATGGATTGGCATAGATCATTTGATTGCCATCGGTGGAGATGATACGTTAAGCTATGCCGTTGAGCTTAATAAATTAGGAGTTAAAGTAAACGCCATTCCGAAAACAATGGATAATGATGTGCCCGGCACCGACTATTGTATAGGCTTCAGCACTGCGGTTACCCGTACCATACACATGACCAATAATTTAAGGACATCTGCAGGATCGCATGAAAGATTCATGGTGCTGGAAGTGTTCGGTCGCTATGCCGGATTTACCGCTATGCTTCCCACCATGGCGGGGGCAGCACATCGGTGCGTAATTCCTGAACATCCGTTTAATGTGGATAAGCTAACTGAATTGCTGGTGGATGACAGGAATAAAAATCCCAGTAAATATTCAATCGTCATCGTATCTGAAGGGGCATTATTTGAAGGTGGCGAAATGATGTTTGAGAGTGCCGAGAAAGATGCATATGGTCACGCCAAGCTGGGAGGTATTGGCGATATGATTTCTGCCAAGCTGAAAGAACTTTCTCCTAAGTATAATAATAAACGTGCCATAGAAACGATCACACAGAAGTTAGGTTACCTCGTACGTTGTGGTGACCCGGATGCCATTGACTCCATTGTACCTATGGCCTATGGAACGATGGCACTCGATCTCATCATGAAAGGGATTAATGGCCGACTCGTGGTTTTACACAATGGCCGTTATGATCATGTACCTATCGAAGTAGTGACCAGCAAGAAAAAATTAGTGAATGTGGCTAAGCACTACGACACAGAACGCCTTCATCCCATTTACCAGGACTTTGAGAAGCTACCCTTATTCCTGATGGCCAGTGACTAAGAGATTATCCTTTCTTCATGCAAATAGTTTTCTATCCAAACTCCAGGAACTCGGGCCAGTAAACAGAAACAGCAGTCCAAAAAGCACAAACATAAATGGGTGCTGATCTTCGTACCAAAATCGTCCTGCTCCAACAAAAAAAGTGACGTACGAGAGTGCTCCCATCAACAGCAATGCCCCCACCCTCGTGAGAAATCCCAATAACAACAAAACACCTGAAAGTAATTCAGTTGACTTACCCGCATACACGAGCATGAATGCACTGGGTCCGGCAAAGCTGTCCCAACTCATGTACGCTTTCATCAAGTCAGCGTCAAAGACTTCCAGGCCATGGTAAATAACCAGGAGGCCCAGGATGATGCGTAGAATCGCGATGCCATTGGGCATCCAGATGGGTGAAGGCGAAAGAATAAATTTGATCATGAGTCAATTAATGGGAGTCATTAGACAAATCGCATACTAAAAAGTCCCTCCCATGCAACCCAGCAGGAGAAACGAGGTCATTTGATCAAAAATATCAATTTATTGTGGATAATTTCATAGGCAATCATGTCAAACTTTTGGCTGAATGGGGCCAGCTGATCGTAGGCGTGATTTTTCTGACATGCATGATCACCGGGTTTTTAACCCTACGGAAAAACAAATATTACCTGCCTAAAGACTTTTGGGCTTACCTGGGCACTTTTGGTTTATTGTTATTAATGATGTTATGCACTTTAATTTTCCTTAGAATCCAAAAAGTAAAACCTGGCGTGATGGCCATCATCAATCAATTAGAAAATGTAAAAGGACAATCACCGCCATTAACATTTAGCATGGTGAATGACAGTGGTTCAGTAAATATCCAGGACTTCAAAGGAAAAGTGGTTTTACTCAATTTTTGGGCGACCTGGTGCAAACCATGTCTTGCTGAAATGCCTGATTTAAACAGGTTACATGAGACCTACAAGGACAAAGGTCTGGCCGTCATTGTACTTTCAGATGAATCCCGCGACCGCTTGATAAAATTTATGGAGAAAAAACCTATGCAGGTGGTTTCCGGCTTTGTGACTGAATTTAGTTGGGCCACCATGGGATCAGAAAGACCCGTTACATTTCTCATAGACAGAAAAGGTGTCGTAGTTGATTACTATACAGGTGCCTACGATTTTGAGTTCTTTGAATCTGAAGTATCCAAATTGCTGTAATTGACTCATTCAGATTATTCCTTTCAGGGAAATCAAATAGCATTCACAATTTATTTTGTCGTAATTAGACTGACTAATTCCATTTCTAATGAAAACAAAAGTAGTAGTACTCCTAATGCTGACAAGTGTTTGCTATTCAGCAATGGCACAAACCAATCCCCTTTGGAACGAGAAAAAGGTAAAAAACTACCTGCCTCATATGACCGTGCCTGAGGTGAAAGATTTTCTCACGCGGTCTGATATGGTGATCATTCCTGTTGGCGCCATGGAACAGCATGGATACCACCTTCCTATTGGAACGGACTTTATCAATGGTGTGGAGCGTTGCAAACTCATTGCGCAACAAAGGGATATTTTGGTGGCACCTGTGCTCATGGCAGGGCAGTCACCCTACCATATGGGATTTGCCGGCACCATTACGCTGAAAGCAGAAACTATTATTCAGGTTCATCTAGAAGCAGTAGAAAGTCTGATTGCACATGGTTTTAAGCGATTTATAATCATGAATGCCCACGGAGGCAATCGAGCTTTGAGTACTTTGATGGTAGACAAGATAAATCAAACAACCGCTGGCATAGCCGTTGATTTCAGTGATGCCATCGGTCCATTCATTGAACGGTCCTCCTCTCCCACTACAGCGCCAAAAATGTTTGACCGTCATGGTGGAACACCTGAAACATCAGCTTCATTGTATCTGATTCCATCATTGGTACAATTGGATAAGGCCGTGCCCGCTAAACTCACATTGCCTCCCCACATGGAAGCGATGCTCCCCGAAGTAGTTGCCGGAGATCCTACTGCCAATTTGGTATTCCTGGCCGAAGGGTTGAAAGCAGAAGAAACCGGCAAGCATACCTCTTCAGCTGAAATGTCTTCTACGGGTGTGTGGGGTGTACGCGACCCCAAAGAATCTACCGTCAAGCGGGGGGCTGATGAAACGGAAAGATCAACCAAAGCTGCTTGGGCATTTATCGACAAGTGGAACAAACTACGTCCCTACACGCCCAGGAAGTGAGATAATTTATGCCATAATAAGCAACCTGTGAGCAGTTACTCCGTCTGTTAAACATGCCCTTTCCCAGTATCTAAACTTTGACCTTATGCTTTCAAGCTACTTCCGCCTGGCCATCAGAACTTTCCTGAAAAACAAAATCCCTTTTCTGATCAACCTGATTGGAATGAGTATCGCCTTGGGTTGCTGTATAACTGCGTACGTCAATTATCAGTACGCGGCCGAGTTTGATTCCATGCAAACCAATGCAGCTCACATTTACCGCGTAGGTTTCTGGCAAGAAAATGAGGATAAGGGATATCCATATGGCGTAACGCCTATGCCTGTGGGTAACCTGATCAGAGAAACTTTGGGCGATGGTGAGGATGTGATCCAATATATCAGCAAGGGGGCTCAATTCAGGATTGGAGATGAAATGTTTCAAAGCCGGTTTATGTATGTCGATCCTGCCTTCACCAAAATATTCACCATCGATTTATTGTACGGTACACTTGCGTTGAACGACAAGAGCCAAATCCTTATCAGTGATAAATTGGCCAGGACGTATTATGGAAACACCGATGTGGTTGGAAAACCACTTACACAAATTATTTCTGGAGAGCCGCGTGAATATGTAGTAAGTGGAGTTTATAAAGCATTTCCATTCAACTCCAGCTTCACCTCGGATCTGATGACCACTTATGACAACTATTTTGAAGATGTTACCCAAAAATCATCTATTGAAAATGACTGGTCCCGTTGGACAACTACTTTTCTTTACCTGGATGGAACAACTCCCATTGCTTCGCTTGAAAAACAGCTTGCCCAATACATCCCAACACAAAACGAGGCCAGGCCAGACCTGAAAGCAAGCCGATTTTACATCGAGCCCTTTGTTGGGATGTCATCCAGGGCGTTGCGCCAAAAAAATCAGGGGCATTGGATGAATATGCCCTTGCCTCCTGCTGCCATAATAGCCCCCTTCGCCATGGCGGCCCTGCTTCTTTTGGTGGCGTGCTTCAACTTCATGAACAGTGCGATTGCCGTGGCGGGAAACAGGTTGAAAGAAATTGGCATCCGCAAGGTGATCGGAGGACGCAGGAAGGAATTGATTTTTCAATTTTTATCGGAGACGTTAATCTTTTGTCTGATCTCTATGTTGATTGCACTCGTATTGGCCGAGTATTTTACTGCCGGATGGAACTCCATCTGGTCAGGCATTGAAATCAAGATACGATATGTTGACAACCTCATTTTGCTTGTGGTACTGGGGGTGCTTTTGCTATTCACCGCATTGTTAGCGGGCGGTTATGCTGCATTCTACATTTCTTCCTTTAAACCCATTCAGGTATTAAAAGGGACAACTCAATTGGGCGGGGGAAACCTGCTCACC
>CAYNCP010000004.1:0-144240 GCA_964395905.1 uncultured Ohtaekwangia sp. | reverse complement strand
AGCGTGATGGATATGAGTCCGATAAAAATGACATTATCGTTCGCACCAACAACGTAACCACCAACCTCACAAAAGATTGGGATGGTACCGTAAACAGCTTTGCCTGGAGCAATGACGGCAAGAAAATTTTCTTTGTGGCTCCGATTGACGGTACCGTGCAATTGTTTGAGATCAACAATCCTGCTGCTAAAAATCAAGCCATAACACAACTCACGAAGGGCGACTTTGACATTAGTGGAATAGTAGGTCAGTCGGGCAACACGCTCGTGGTGTCAAGAACGGATATGAATCATGCAGCCGAACTGCACACCCTGGAGCTTTCCAATAAAAAGCTTCAACAACTCACCCGTGTAAATGAAGCCGCCAATAAAAATATTAATCAAAGTAAAATTGAGCGGAGGTATGTGACTACCACCGATGGAAAGAAAATGTTGGTATGGGTAATCTATCCACCCAATTTTGATCCGAGTAAGAAATATCCCACCCTGCTTTACTGCCAGGGAGGTCCACAATCCGCCCTCACTCAATTTTACTCTTACCGCTGGAATTTTCAGTTGATGGCTGCCAACGGGTACATTGTGGTGGCCCCCAACCGCAGGGGCATGCCGGGATTTGGCGTAGCGTGGAACGAGCAGATCAGCAAAGATTACGGGGGACAAGTAATGCGGGATTACCTGACGGCAATCGATGAGGTCGCCAAGGAAGATTATGTAGATAAATCAAAGCTGGGTTGTGTGGGCGCAAGCTTTGGTGGCTATTCTGTTTTTTACCTGGCCGGTATTCACGATGGAAGATTCAAATCCTTTATATCTCATGATGGGATCTTCAATATGAAAAGCATGTATGGTACCACAGAAGAATTATGGTTTGTCAACTGGGACAATGGCGGAGCCTATTGGGACAAAAATCCGGAGGCACAGAAAACCTATTCTGCTTTTAACCCAATGAATCTGGTGGATAAATGGAATACGCCCATCCTGATTGTACAAGGTGGTAAAGACTATCGCGTTCCTATTGGTCAGGGCCTGGAAGCCTTCCAGGCAGCACAACTCAAAGGTTTAAAAAGCAAGTTGGTTTACTTACCCGAAGAAAATCACTGGGTGCTGGACGCACAAAATGCGATTGTTTGGCAGCGGGAGTTTTTTAAATGGCTGGGTGAAACGCTGAAATAATATTAAGAAAATCAGCGCCTATGGCTTATGATGAAAAACTAGCGGATCGGATACGGGAGTATCTTGTGGATCTGAAAAAGATGGAAGAGAAGAAAATGATGGGGGGATTGTGTTTCATGTACAAGGGAAAGATGTGTTGTGGTATTGTGAAAGAGGATTTGATGGTGCGGGTAATCGCGGAAAGACTTGAAGAAGCATTATCTCATCCGCATGGTAGACCCATGGACTTCACGGGCAAACCTTTAAAGCATTTCGTGTTTGTTGCTCCCGAAGGATTTCAGAGAAAAACAGATCTTGCATATTGGTTAGAGATGGGTATTGAGTTTGTCAACTCACTTCCAGCCGAAAAAAAAGTAAAAAAGAAATCGGTTAAAAAAAGCTTAAAATAGCCCAGGCTGCCAAACAAAGCGATTAAAATCCATTCATTCATGACGGGCAAAATTTCTTTATGGCCGATTCCGCTCATACCATTCTGATTTTCATTTGCCTGGCAAAGCACTAGCTTCACTTAATATCCTTGCTACTAATGAATAAAGCTTCAGGGCCGTTATTTATCTTTTTCATTTCAACAACGTTATTCTTTTCCTGTAAGCAAGAGTCTAAAATCACCTATTGTGATTGCTCCTCCTGGAAAAACTGGGAAAACAGCGATGATGTTCAATGTGGATTTCTCACTGTACCTGAGGATCATGCCAAACCCATGGGCAAGTCCATTCAGATTGCCTTTGCGATCTTTAAGACCACCAATAAAAATGATGAGACAGTTCCAGTAGTGATTCTCACGGGAGGTCCTGGCGGACGGTCGCTTTACTCACCCAAGCGATGGCTAGATCATGAATCCCGGGCCGTGGGCGACCTCATTGTGGTAGAGCAACGCGGCATTGGGCTGTCCTCTCCCCTCCCCGATATCAGCGAAACTTTTATCGACATTATTGCCGCGGATGCTTCCTCTGAAGAAGAAAAAGCAATCACCCAAAAAGCCATGAGTGATAAGGTGGCAGAAATCAAAGCGCTGGGCATCGACTTATCCAAGTACAACACCACACAAAATGCCAAGGACATCGGCATGCTGATGAATGCACTGCCTTACGATTGGTACAACCTGTATGGTACTTCCTATGGTACAAAGCTGGGCATCATGACCATGAAATATTTCTCTTCAAAAATTCATGCTGCTATTTTGGATGGTCCGGCTATTCTCAACAACACCGCTTTGGAATCGCGCTTCCCCGATTTGATCCGCGCCTTCAATAAACTCTACGAACAATGTGCGGCAGATTCAGTCTGTCGTGCTGCCCATCCCAATCTCAGGGCAGAAACCATTGCGGCTATTCAATCGCTAAGGGATAATCCCATCACAGTAAAATTGTTGGACCGCAATTTCACCATCAATCCCCAGGACGCAGTTTTTTTTATCCGGTATTTATTTTACAGAGCAGACGCTTTTGAAACTGCTCCAAGATTTGTGCAAGCAATCAATGAACGCGATACGGTAACCATCAAACAGCTGGGGGAATTTCCAGCCAAGATGTTAAAAGGGGCCAATACGTCTGCCTTTTTTAGCTTTAATGCCTATGAGGAATTCTCCGAAAATACACCCACCAATGTCCAGGCATTCATGCAATCCAATCCGGAATTAGCGGAAGGCCTTGCCTGGTTTCAGGCGTTTATTCCTGCCCTGGTGCAATGGCACGATGGACGCGTGTCGCAAGAGGAAAATATTCTGAAAAACATTCCTGTGCCTACACTTATCATCACCAACGATTTTGATCCGGTTACGCCTCCACACAATACCCAGCTCTTTGAAGATGCGCTCCTTCATGAACAGGTGGTGCGCATCAATCAATTCGGGCATGGCGCCAGGGGAAAATGCATTTCCTCTATCCGAACCAAATTTTTGCTCAATCCTGAGGAGAAAATTGATGGCAAGTGCCTGGAAGAGGGGTTGCTTTAATTTTCAATTGTGTAACACAAAGCTGTCAAAGATTTCTTTGCGCGTTTCGCATTATTCTTTGTGGTCTTTGCGGTTCAAACGTAATCAGAAATCCTCCAAAATAGCCTCTACCGACTTTGACCCGGGGAAAAACTCAAGAATTCGAAGCATCACCCGATCCACCAGGGTGTCGGGGCAGGAGGCCCCGCTGGTGAGTATAATTTTAAGGGGATTTTCGGAAGGAAGAAAATCGTATGTGACCACCTTCTCCTTTTTATGATAATTGAAATGGTGTATTTCCGTTTTTGATTTCAACTCTGAATTCGAGTTAATAAAAAAGGTCGGAAATTTACGCTCACATAATTCTACTATGTGCGAAGTATTGGAACTGTTGTACCCGCCCACCACAATAGCCAAATCCGCGTCTGTATTCAGGAGTTCATACGTGGCATCCTGATTGTCGTTGGTGGCATAACACAAAGTGTCGCGCGTATCCGCGAAATGCTTTTTGATTTCTGCCTCGCCATACTTTTCAGTCATCAATTTTTTAAAGTAGTCCGCAATGGCCTGCGTCTCCGTAGCCAGCATGGTCGTCTGATTGACCACGCCTACCTTGCTGAGGTGTTTACGAGGATCAAAATGAGGAGAATACTTACCCTTGAATAAGCTTTCAAATTGGTCAAGCGGTTTTTTACCCTGTATAAACTCGCCCAACCTTTCTGCATCATTCATGTTGCGAACTATAATGGATGGTCCGCTGTGCGCACTGTGGGAAAAAGTAGCCCGGGTCTCCTCGTGATTGGGTTTGCCGTGAATAATAACAGTGTACTCGTCCTTTCCCAATTTATCTGCTCGGTTCCAAACCTTCTCCACAAAAGGGCATGTGGTATTGTACTTTTGAACTTCAATCCCCATGTCAAAAAGCTTGTGCTCAATTTCCAACGTGGTGCCAAATGCAGGCACGATTACAACATCCTCTTTCTTCAGTGCACTCCATGGAATAAATTGAGTGCCGTCAGTATCCATGATGAACTTGATACCACGGCTTTGTAAATCATTATTCACCTCCTGGTTGTGAATCATTTGGCTAAGCAGGTATACATTTTTGTCAGGGTTCTCTTCGAGCGCCTTGTAGCTGATCTCGATGGCATTCTCTACCCCATAGCAGAAGCCAAAATGCCTTGCGATATAAAACACGACCGGGCCAAAGTCAAGCCGGGCAGGGGAGAAGTCGTGCTTCCTCAAATCTTTCAGTCTCCTGGATTCCTTTATTCTGCCGGTAATCGATGAACGGTAATAAACAGGTATGTCAAACTTTTTGATGGCTTATGGTTTTAGACTTAAAACTCAATTATACTCGACTTTGTTCAAAGGCACTAAATTACAACGTTTTCAGATGTCAGTCGTTAGGCCACTCTATTCTCGCCATAGTGCCCCTTCCCCATTCACTCGAAACATTCAGGCTCCCTTTATGTAGTTTCATGATTTGGCGAGATAAGCTTAGTCCAATGCCGGTACCTTTCTTTTTGGTGGTGAAAAAGGGAATGAAAATTTTGTCCAGCACTTCCTTATCCATTCCCCCGCCATTGTCAACAATAGTAACTGTGATTCGTTGATTAAGTTGAAAGGCTTTGATCGCGATTTTTGGCCGATCCTTATCTTCCAATGCGTCAATGGCATTTTTAATGATGTTGATCAAAACTTGTTCAAGCCATTCGGCATCGGCCTTACCAAATAATTTTTCCTGCACACCCGAGTGGTCCATTTCTATTTTTAACCGATCCAGCTCTGATCCGAATAGCGTGACTGTCCGATGGATGAGTTGCGATACATCAACTTTGGAAAAAACCAATTCTGGCGTCTTTGTAAAATCTTTGTAAGCGTTCACAAATCGCAGCAAGCCCTTTGATCGTTTCTCAATGGTCTGAAAGCTTTCAAATAAATCCTCCGTATCATCTTTATCCAAATCGGCTAACTGCTTTCTTTCACCACTCTTTTCCACCAGCATAGTATTCACAGCTTCTGTAAGGGATACAATGGGCGTCACCGAGTTCATGATTTCATGGGTAAGTACGCGTATCAATTTTTGCCATGCATCCACTTCCTGCTGCTCAAGTTCCTGGTTCAAATCCTGGATCAGCACAATTTTGTACGGAGTTTCATTCATGACTAGTTCCTTCACCTGAATGGAAACCTGAGCTTCTCGTTCACCAATAAGTGCCCGCACCAGATGCCGCTGACCAGGAGCTGCATCACTGATTAACTGATGCAGCTTGCTATTGATTGCTTTGATCTCATGGATACTGCCGATTCTCATTACATTCAGTAATCGAAGGGCTGCCGGGTTGATCAGCTCAATTCTACCATCTGCCCCAAAACTGATAATGCCCGCCTGAATATTGTCAGTGAGCATTTGCAAATACTGATAATGCGTTTCCCGTTGCAAGTTTACTTTTCTGAACTCCTCAATTACATCGTTAAAAGCTTCCGACAGTCTTCTGAAAGCTTTTCCTTTCTTGCCAGCAGGAAATGAAGTGGTAAAACCACTTTGCTTGATAGAAAGTATAAAGTGCGTAAGGTCTTTATTGGTTTTTTCTATGTAGTAAATGAGACTCCAAATGGAAATGAACAAAAAGATGATGATTACCAGTGGCGTAAAGAACCAGTCTTTGTTGGCGAGCACATAGGCCAGCATCAATGAGAGAAAAGTGATAACGATCACCCGCAACACAATATTCCACCTGAATGCCTTTATTATCAACCGATGTAAAATTTAGGATTACAGACCATATTTTTCAATCTTCCGATACAACGTGGTTCGTCCCAAACCCAACTCCCTGGCCGCCTTGCTCATGTTGCCCTTATTTTTTCTGATGGCTTCCGAAATTGCCTTTCGCTCTATTTCAGTGAGGTTGGTGATAGGCTCTCCTGCCTTCACCCGCTGATCCGGAAAATGAAAATCAATTGCGGTAATATGCTTTTCACCGCAAAGAATTACAGCCCTTTCTATGGCATGTTGAAATTCGCGAATGTTTCCCGGCCAATGATATTTCCTGAGTATTCGGATTATGTCAGGTCCGGCTTCCAAAGTTTTTTTGTATTTGCGATTATAAATTTCAAGAAAGTGGTGAAGCAGCAGGGGAATGTCCTCCACCCGTTCACGTAGCGGGGGAAGGGTAATTTCAACCGTATTAATTCGATAGAGTAAATCTTCCCTGAATTGGTCATTGGCCACCATTTGATCAATCTCTCCATTAGTGGCACAAATTAATCGAATATCTATTTCAATTTGCTTGTTTGAACCCACAGGAGTAATCACCCGATTTTGCAATACACTGAGCAACTTACTTTGCAAAGCCAACGGCAAATTTCCAATTTCATCCAGAAACAAGGTACCCCCCGCTGCCAGCTCAAATCTTCCAACCCTGTCCTGTTTTGCATCGGTAAATGCGCCTTTGACATGACCAAACAATTCTGATTCAAATAAATTATCTGCAATGGTTCCTACGTCTACTTTTACAAATGGATTATCCTTTCTTTCCGATTGCTGATGAATGGCTTTAGCGATCAGTTCTTTTCCAGTACCATTTTCTCCCAACAGCAAGATATTGGCATCGGTACCTGCCACCCGTTTCACCATTGAAAAAACATTTTTCATCGCTGAAGACACACCTATTATAGCATCCGACTCAGCATACACTTCTGCCATTCTGGTTTGATGCGATTTCAACTTAGCAATTTCCTTCTTGGATATAGACAAATGAAATGCCGCATTAACAGTAGCCACTAATTTTTCATTATCCCAGGGTTTGACAACAAAATCCACGGCCCCAATCTTCATGGCTTCCACAGCCAACTTTACATCGCCATAAGCAGTCACCATGATCACACTAATGGATGGATGTTCCTCCAGGATTGCTTTCAACCAAAAGAGTCCCTCGCTGCCCCTGGTAACATCCGTAGTAAAATTCATGTCCAGCAAAATCACATCAGGCGGTTGCTGGTTGATCAAATAGGGCAGCTGTTGCGGATTCGACTCAGTAGTCACTTTCTCAAAATGCTGACGTAAAACAACACGGGCACTCTGCAAAATGTCTGGATCATCATCCACTACCATTACATGAGCTGAAACTTTCATCGAGGTAAAAATAAGGCAATTGTACCAAAATGAAACATTTAAGTGTTTCATTCCGAGTCACAATCCAAAGGCAATAATAGCCTATAGTACTGTATATCAATTACTTGTAGTAAAGGCATCTTTTGTGATTATGGTATCCTAAATTAATGGTCATGCTCAAAAGCTATTTAGTCATTACGCTAAGGAATCTCTTAAAAAACCGGATTTACACCCTGATCAATGTAGTGGGGCTGACGGTAGGCATTTCCGCAGTCATCATGATTCTGCTTTACGTCCAGGATGAAATCGGATATGACAGGTACGATCCAGAGACAGCCCATATCTACCGGATTTACTGGCAGTCGGGCAATCCTCAAACGAGGACACCCCACCCGATGGCCCAGGCACTGGTTAAGGATTTTCCTGAAGTTGAAAGTGCCGTTACGCTATCGCCCATATGGGGCCCGGGATTGACACGTCAAAGTTTTTCCGTGCGCAACCTGGAAAAAGACATACGCTACAATGAAAAAGACATCCTTTCTGTAGACAGCACTTTCTTTGAAGTCTTCCCTATCAAAATCACAAAAGGAAATCAAAAAACAGCACTGCGTACACCCGGCAAAATATTGCTGTCTGAGTCCGGAGCTCAAAAATATTTTGGTGATGAGGATCCCATTGGAAAATTCCTGGCAGTAGATGATGATGAAAACCTCATCGAGATTGAAGGTGTCTACGAAGACTTCCCCAGGCAATCTCACTTTCATGCTACGGCATTGGTAAGCTACGTGCATATGAAAACCTACGAAGATCCGGAAAGTGCCTATTATACCTGGGCAGACTTCGGACACTTCAACTATGTTAAACTTCACCCCAATGCTGATCCCAAAAAATTAGAAGGCCAACTATTGCAATGGGCAGGCAAATACATCAACGCCACCGATGAGGACATTAGGCGAGTGATGGAAAACAACGAAGGCTTTCGACTTCAAAACATCAGAGACATCCACCTCAAATCGCAACTGAAATGGGAACTGGAAGCCAACAGCAACATCGAATATGTATACATCATGATGGCGGCAGCTTTCATTATTCTATTTATTGCTTCCATCAATTTTATGAACCTTACCACTGCCAAATCTGCAGAGCGGGCAAAAGAAATAGGAGTGCGTAGAACCCTTGGTGCGGTTAGAAAGCAATTGTCCTTTCAATTTGTAGGCGAATCCTTGCTGGTCGCCATGTTTTCTATGATCCTGGCCGGCCTTGCCGTTGAACTTTTGTTGCCATTTTTCAATACACTTAGTGGCAAGTCACTGGATTTGAATTTAGTTCGCAATCCGGTGATTGTTGTTAGTATTCTGGCAATAGGGGTACTCACAGGTATTTTATCAGGCCTCTATCCAAGTGCCATCTTATCATCCATCAATGCGGTTCAAGTGCTGAAGGGAAAGTTTACCACTAGCAAGCGCGGCAACAGGTTGTCCAAAGTACTGGTGGTGTTTCAGTTTGCCATGGCCATTATTTTGATTTCCGGTACGGTGATCATCCTGAACCAAATGAATTTCATACAAACAAAGAATCTAGGCTTCTCAAAAGAATCTACCCTGATGATTCCCATTCGGAAATGGGAAATGAGAAGGAATTTTGAAACCCTTCAAAACGAAGTCATGAAGATACCAGGCGTGGTAAAAGTTGGCGCCTCATCCAATGTTCCTGGCACCCAGTTTAATCAAAATCCCATCTACCGTGCTGACGAAGTGAGCAATCGCGTAGATGCTTCCCAAATGTATGTAGACTATGATCTGATCGAAACGCTGGGTTTGGAAATTGTGAATGGAAGAGGATTCAGCCGTGCATTTCCCGGAGATACAGCGAATACATTTATTATCAATGAAGTGGCCGCGCACCAATTGCAGCTTCCAAATCCGGTCGGGCAGGAGATCATTCTTGAGTTGGATGAAGATCAATACCGCGGTACTGTTGTTGGGGTAGTCAAGGACTTCCATTATCAATCTCTACATCAGCCCGTTCGCCCGGTAATCATACAACGACTTCCTTATTATAATGTAGTGCTGGTAAAAGTTAACTCTTCCCATATTTCTGAAATAACAGCAGCCATCGAGGCGGTCTGGGAAAACTTTGATGACAGCTATGGCTTTGAATATTCATTTCTTGACGATACGATCAATTCGCAGTATTCGGCTGAAATCAAAATGGGAACTGTATTCGCGCTCTTTGCTGGTACAGCCATCATCATTTCCTGCATGGGGCTTTTCGGGCTTGCCTCGTTAAATTTTGCACAACGCAAAAAAGAAGTAGGGATAAGAAAGATAATGGGAGCCCCTTTAAGTCACCTGCTTATCAATTTAATCCGAGATTATTCCAAGTTGATTCTGATCTCCACGTTGGTAGCCATTCCCATTGCCTGGTTGGTCATGCGCGACTGGCTCAACCACTTTGTTTTCAAAGTCGACATCAACGTTTGGATTTTCATTCTAACAGGGTTGGGCACTCTTATTATTGCCTGGCTTACTATCGGATATTTGACTTTAAGTACAGCTTCGCTTAATCCGGTTGACACGCTAAAAGAAGACTAATGTCAATTCACTTTGTGCATTTAATGATGTTGTTGTTTATAGCTTTTAAGCCAATAGTTTGAAAACCTATTTAACACTATTTTATGTTGATCAACTACTTTAAAGTCGCCCTGAGAAATATTCTGAAATACAAGTCGTACGCTCTAATCAATATTATTGGCCTGGCGGGAAGTGCTGCGATTACCATTCTCATCACTTTCTACGCGATCAGTGTACTTACTTTCGATCAGTTCCACCGGGATTCTGAAAGAATATTTTTCATGTACCGCGACCGGGCTACCGAAACCGGTCGAATTCCTGTTTATGATACCTGGTACCCCATGGCAGAAGCCGCCAGAAATGATTTGGCTGGTGTTGAAAGCGCTACTCGTATGGTACGCGCAGGGCAGTCCTGGATTCGATATAATGATAAAAGATTTGAACAACAAATCACATATGCCGACTCCGCCTTCTTCACATTTTTCTCCTTCCCGATTACGGCTGGTGATCGTAACACTTTTTTGAATGACGCGAATTCCGTTGTGATCTCTGAAGCAGTGGCTCAAAAGTTCTTTGGAAATGAAGATCCGGTGGGTAAAGTGCTCAACTTTGGTTTTTCTACCGACAGGACAGTAACCGGAGTGATTGGAAAAATTCCCGGCAATTCTTCATTCACCTTTGAAGTGGTGATTCCACTCACCCCGCAGCTGGTTCAGCAGTGGATGGGCGACAGTTTGTGGGGTGGGTCTTTTTGTACTTCATTTATTAAGCTTAACACCAACAGTGACATTTCAACCATAAAACCTCAGGCCAATGTGATCATGGACAAATATGTCAATGAAGCTGAGCAAGGTAACGTACTTTTCATTCCCCTAAAGGATTACAATAATGAATTTACAGACCAGCAAAAGTATGCATACACTTTGCTGGTTGTGGCGATTGGAATTTTGTTAATCGGATCCATCAACTTTACCAATCTGGCCACCGCGCAGTCGTTGATGCGTACCACCGAAGTAGGCGTAAGAAAAGTAATGGGAGCTTCAAAATCCGGACTGGTTCAACAATTTATAAGTGAGTCGTTGCTGCTTACTTTTTTTGCGCTGACTTTAGGCGGACTATTGGCCGAACTGCTTTTACCTTTCTTCAGTTTAGTAATAGGTCTGGATATCCCAATTAACTTTATTGACAACCCTGCCTTAATAGGACTTATTGTTTTATTAGGATTTGTCATTGGTATGTTGTCTGGCAGCTACCCAGCTTTTTTCATTGCGGCATTTAAGCCGGGTGAAGTGCTCAAAGGAAAACAGGTAAAAAGCGGAAGCATGCTGGTGAGAAATGGCCTTGTCGTATTACAGTTTACATTAGCTATCATGTTAATCAGCGCGGTTGTCATCATCAGCAATCAAGTATCCTTCATGAGAGGCTATGATGTAAACTTTGACAGAGACAACGTTGTGGTCATTCCCATTGGTGTTCGTGACTTCGAAAATAGGCAAACGGCCGTTTCAAGAATAGTTGCTTTTAAAGAACAACTAAAACTATTGCCTGGCGTCATTTCGGTTACCGGATCGAATGGCATACCCGGAAATTATCCGGGAAGTTTTAGTTTATTCCTCCCACAGGGAAAAGAAGACATCAACCCGCTCGACTACCAAATAGCGGATGTCGAAGAGGACTTTTTCGACACGTATGGGATTAAACTTGTGGCAGGCAGGAATTTTATTCCCAATTCACAAAGTGATCGTGACAATGCCATCATATTAAACGAAGCCGCTGTGAGAGATATTGGCTGGGAAGATCCAATTGGAAAAAAGCTACTTTACCCCACATCAAGACAGCCACTGGAAGTAATTGGCGTGGTGGAGGATTTTAATTATACATCTTTAAAGCAGCCGATCATGCCTATCGTTCATTATTACGGAGGAGACAGTGCCCGAAATTACCGTTACGTATCGGTAAAGTTAGATGCCCGTGCGCGTACTACCGCCCTCGATCAATTGGCAACCACCTGGAGTTCCATGAAATTTGATAAGGCATACGAGTATTTTTTTCCGGCAGAGCGAATGGAATCCCTTTACGTTTCGGAAGACAATTTGATTAGGATACTTACTTACGCAACCCTCTTTGCCATTTTCGTAGCATGTTTGGGATTATACGCATTGGCATCATTCACCGTTATGTTGCGCACCAAAGAAATCGCCATTAGGAAAGTATTGGGTGCCTCCGTGCCTAACATCGTTCAACTGTTTTCCAAATCCTATTCCATTATGGTGTTGATTGCCACAGCCATTGCCGTACCCCTGGCCTGGTATGCCATGTCGGAGTGGTTGCAGAGCTTTGCTTTTCGCACTCAAATCGAATGGTTCGTATTTGCTATTGCCGGTTCGTTAGCTTTGACTATTGCCTTCATTACAGTTAGCATTCATAGTATCAGAGCCGGGCTTGATAATCCAGTGAAGTCGCTCAGATCCGAATAGGTGGAATCTCACCTGGGCCGCTTTCTTGATTTTATGGACTGCTTTATTTGACCATTTTCCGGCAAATCGAATAGGTACAAACCCAGTGCCAACTCTAATTTTAAAGGAAAGAACCTCCCCCTTGTTGAAAAATTAAATGCTGCGGCTCTTGAAAAAGGAATTGAACTAAATACTACATTTAGTTTACTAACCTTAACCTTAACTTAATTTATGACAAAAAAGCTCATGTCTTTCTTAGCCATTACGGGAGTAATGGTTATGTTATCTTGTGAAACGGATCCCATGGTTGCGGATGCCATTCCACAAAGCGACCTGAACAAAATTGCCCAACTAGGATTTGGGATTTCTGATGTTCAGCGCGTGGATGGAGGGTACCTCGTTGAAGGAGATATCATTTTAAAATCAGGCGATCTGAACTCGGTTCCCGAGAGTAAGTCCATCCGGATCGCTGCGGTGGAACAGTACCGAACCAATAACCTGGTAACCGGAACACCTCGCACCATTACAGTAACTACCAGTGGCAGCAATGTCACGCAACGGCTTTCAGATGGCATCAACGATGCCATCGCTCGCTACAATGCTGAAAACCTTGGACTTACTTTTGTGCGTGGCGGTTCAAGTGGCGGTGGTGATATCAATATCAGGGTAGTGAATACACGCCAATATATTGCTTCTGCAGGGTTCCCAAGCGGGGGAGATCCTTATGGTGAAGTGAAGTATGCAAAGGCTTACAATAACTACAGCCTGGGATTTGTGACTACGGTAATCGCTCACGAAATTGGGCATTGCATTGGTTTTCGTCACACCGACTACATGGACAGGAGCTACAGCTGTGGTGGATCAACCGCCAACGAAGGTGCCAGCACAGTGGGAGCAGTTCATATACCTGGTACCCCTACAGGACCTGATGCAGCTTCCTGGATGCTCGCTTGCCTGAGCAGTACCACCAATCGTCCTTTTAATAATAACGACAAAGTGGCATTGGATTACCTGTATTAAAAAGTACGCATTTATGCTTCAGTGAAAATGCCGGTTAGATCCGGCATTTTTATTTTTGGTTTCATTCTACTCGTGCCTCAACGAACTAATTGGATTAACCAAGGAAGCTTTCAATGTTTCGTATCCAACTGTAATCAGGGTGATCAACGAGATAAGACCGATTGATCCGGCAAATAACCAAACCGTTAGCGGTGTTTGGTAAACAAAACTTTCCAGCCATCTTGAGGCGAAATAATAGGTAAGGGGTATCGCTATTGCGCACGCTATTAATAATAACTTTCCAAATACTTTCAGGAGGAGTAACACAATTTGCCCGCTTGTACTTCCCATCGCTTTGCGAATGCCAATTTCTTTGGTGCGCTGCTGTGACATGAAAGACGCCAATCCGTACAAACCTATGCAGGCTATTAAAATGGCTAACACTGAAAACTTTTCAACCAGTGCAGCCACCCTTACCTCATTTTCATACATCCGAGCAAACTCATCATCCAAAAACCAGTAGTCAAAACCAAGACCTGGAAATTGAGATTTCCAAATACTTTCCAGGTATGCGATCTTTTCCCCTACTCCCCTTGCCGGTAATTTCACATGAATGATCCGATCATCAAAGTGAGGTTTGGGGCTAATCCCCAGTGGATCAATTTTGTTATGCATCGACCGATAGGGAAAATCCTCTACCACGCCTATTACGTATCCATTTACCGGTACCTGCGTGCTGTCTACGCCTCCGTAGTAACTGAATGCTGGCCGAGTTACCGCTTTCCCCACCATTTCCTGCGGGGTTAAACCCAATGCCTTTACAGCAGATTCATTCAGAATGATATTGGCGCTATCGGCCACATTTTTTGGATCGAAGTCCCTCCCTGCAATAAACTTCAAATTAAAAGTTTTAGGAAAGTCGTAATCACCATTGAGTTGAAACCAGTCCAATTCTTCCTCCTTAATTTCAGGAAACTGCATCCGCATACTAATCGGACCAAAGTAGTCCAATCGGGGGAGGTGATTGGCCAGGGTAATGTATTGAATATCCGGATCGCGCACAATCTGCGACTTAAAGGTTTGGTACTTCATGTTATTGGCTACCTGGCCAAATCCACCGAATCGAATAGAAACAATCTGATCGCCTGCCTCATTCAGTTTTGAGTCGCGCATCATACTCATTTGGCGTAAAATAATCACGGTGCCTACCAATAGGGCTACAGCCACTACAAATTGCAAGGTAGTGAGCACCTGACGCAACCTATTTGAACCTTTGCCAAAGGCAAACTTACCTTTAAGTACAGCCGCTGGCTGAAACCCTGAAATGAATAACGATGGGTATCCCCCGGCCAGAAGCGTAACAAAAAATATTACACCCAATAATATCAATAACATGTCGGGTTGGAAAATATCGATGATGCCAATGGTCTTTTGTGTGAGTGTGTTGAACTGCGGCAATAAAAGAATCACAATCACAAGGGCTGTAACGACTGAAAGTAATACAAGAAGAAAAGACTCGATCATGAATTGTGTAAAAATCTGCACACGGATCCCTCCAAAAGTCTTGCGCAATCCTATCTCCCTGGCCCTGGCAGCCGATCTTGCCGTTGCCAGATTCACATAATTAATAGCGGCCACCACTAAAATGAGAATGGCAATAGAAATGAACAAATAGATGTACTGGATATCTGCAGAGCGATGTGTAATCGACCAGTTGATTTCCTGATCAAAATGAACATCAGTGATTTTTCTTATTAATGGCTTGAATTTGATTTCGAGATTGAAGCGCTCTATTATTTCATTGGCTCGCTTGGTAAAATCCTCTATGATGGTGGGGATAATTGCTTCATTGGTACAAACAAAAATGGATTGGGTCCATTGCCCATTATCACTGTCGCCCATATACGTATCCAATATCGTCTCGAGATTTTCATTAAATGGTTTAAGTGCCAGTATATTGGCTACATACTTTGGCTCTAAATGAGAATTTGATGGGAAATCCCTATATACAGCCGTTACCAGCATTTCTACTTTTTGTCCTTGGGTGCTCCACACATGTGAAATGCCAACTGTTTTATTAATCGGATCTTCTTTTCCAAACAATTGCCGGGCTGTACTTTCTGAGATCATAACGCTATTCAATTCTTTTAACGGAGCATTGGCATCGCCCCTGACAATCGGCATTGAAAGTATTTCATTAATATTGTTTTCTGCCCAAATGATATCTTCGGTCAATAGAATTTTATCGGCAGGCTCATAAAAAATACTGGTTGGCATTCCTGTATTCACATAGCTGGTGATATCCGTTACTCCTTCGTAATTGTCTTTGATATAATTGTCCCAACCAGAGGGAGCAAACGGATAAGATTGTACCTCACCATTGGGCTGTTGCAGCCAATATCCCATTCGATACGTGTTATCAGCGTAGGGATGCATGGTATCAAACGTAAGCTCATCGCGTACGTACAATAAAATGAAAATCGCTGAAGCCAGGCCTATGGATAATCCTGCCGTATTGATAATAGTGTATCCGCGCTGCTTGACAATGTTGCGGATGGACAGGAGAAAATAATTAATAAGCATATGCTACATCGGTTAGAGGGCTTATCCGAGAGAGATATACTGGTGAATTACAATAAAAGTTACCTCTCCATGAATAATATCATGTAATAAGTTGTAACAAAATCATGGCATGACCTTTATTAGGCAAAACATGTCAAAAAAAAAGGGCTGCCTTTTGGCAGCCCTGTGCTTATGCGGCTTTTGAGAGTTTGTCCTCTCGGACTTTATTTATTCGAATCTCTTTTTTTTCAAGGTCAAACCACTTCACTTCTACAAGGTTATTTTTGATATACTTTAATACCTCCATCACCTTGCCATCAATTCTGCTTCGAACGCGCTCTCCTTTTTTAAACAATCTTCTCATCTCATGCTTATTTAGTTCTACATTCTTAGTGCATAAATATACTCCCTTGGGAAGTCTTCATAAATACCAGAAAACGTAATTAAGTCACCCTCTTTTTTCTTCTTCAATATTTCATTCACCTCTTCAACTGTATTCACTGCCTTGTCATCGATGTGCGTGATGATAAATCCCTCACGCATTTCGGTATATTTTGCGAGTTTTCCGTTTCCAAGTTTGCTTACACGTACTCCATTTTTCAACTCCAATCTGTTCAGCACCTTCTGGTCCACCTCATCAAGTTGAAAGCCAAGGGTGGCGACACCATCTTTCACTTCACGCTTAATGGCTCCAAGATCTCCATTTTTGTTTTTCAAGGTGACCGGCAGCGATATTATCTTTCCATCCCGGTCTACTTTCACAGCAATTTTGTCTCCCGGTCTTTTCGTTCCAATGTATTCAATCAAAGCAGTGCTTGATTTTATCTCAGTGTCATCAAGCTGAATCACCACATCCCCCTTTTGCAATCCTGATTCCTTGGCTGCACTGTTTTCAGCAAAATCAACGATGTATGCACCTTCATTTCTGTCCAGTTTTTCTTGTCTGGCCAAGTCGCTGGTTACATTTTGAACCGTAACCCCCAACCACCCTCTTTGTACCGTTCCATATGAAATCAAGTCCTCCACAACTTTACTTACAATATTGGATGGCACTGCAAAGCCATAACCCGCGTAAGCACCAGTGGGGCTTGCAATGGCTGTGTTGATGCCGAGCAGCCCACCGTCCAACGAAACCAAAGCACCTCCGCTGTTACCAGGATTAATGGCTGCATCGGTCTGAATGAATGATTCAATGGCAGTATTTCCCAACTGCTCGGTTTCATCTCTGGAGTTGGAATTTATAATTCCCACTGCTCTTCCTTTGGCACTGATTATTCCGGCTGTCACTGTTGAATTAAGGTTGAACGGATTACCCACAGCCAGAACCCACTGCCCAACCTTAGCTTTGTCTGAATCCACAAAAGACAAGTGCGGCAAATTCTTACCGTAAACGCGAATGACTGCCAAATCAGTATCAGGATCTGTGCCGATCACTTCAGCTTTATAAGTGCTGTTATCCTGCATGGTCACCTCCACAATATCGGCTCCTTGTACGACATGATTGTTGGTAACAATATATCCGTTTCCATTGATGATAACACCGCTGCCCGAACTTTGACTGGGTCCGCGCTGCATGGGCGAGGGGCCATAGAAAAACTCACGCAATGGATCTCGGGAGTTCCTTGAGAAAGAACCCGCTTCCTGGGTCGACCGTATGTGCACTACGGCCTGTGTCACTTTTTCTGCTGTGCCTGTGAAGTCCAGCGGAATGGCTTCCCCATTTTCATTAAGCGAATAGGCCACTGCTGAAGTGGGCACACCTGCAATATGTTCAATCCTGACGGCCGCATTTTCTTTAAAATACCACTGACTGACAGCCAGTGTGAGCATGCTACCGATAATTGCTGCAACAACAAGTTGAAAGAACTTATTCATACCTTAATTATACTTTTTAGTTAAACATTGAGAGGCTGCAGAATGCATCTCTCCCCCATTTTGCAACAAAAACTTTTCTGTTTTCTTGCGCTCATTTTCAACACCAGCCACCTTGTTTTACGGTGGTAAACCTAAATACGAATTAATTCGGATTTAGGTTCAAAATCAATCAAAAAACCGCTATTTTTTTACTAATTCCCCGTTTTTATACTCATATTCAATGGTCACGTTGCCTTCCTGATCATACCATTTGGATACACCATCACGAGTGCCATTTTTATACAGGCCCTCCTCCATAATTTTGCCATTGTCATAATATATTTTTACTACGCCTTCCAGCTTCCCATTTTTATATAGGCGCTCTTCTTTGGTGGCGCTATATCGCCACTCCTTATAGATGCCGTGCAACTGGTCATTGTGAAACTCCTGGCTTTTCTCCAATTGGCCCGTAGTGCTAAACTCTGTACGCAAGCCCTCGATCTTTCCCTCAACATAAGGTGTAATCGATTTCACCAGTGCATTGGGATGGTATTCAATCCAGTTGCCTTGCTTCATACTTGCTTTTATTATTCCGGATTGTGAAAGATTTCCACTTCCATCATGGATTGAAATTTTTGTTATACCATCACCCAATTCCTCTTTTAGGGCGTTGGCCGGGATGTCCAAACTCGCGCTATCAGAGTTGTTGGAAACTGAGAGCGAACAGGAAAATGAAATGAAGAGAATTATAATAAAATAAACTTTCATTTTAGTAATCAGTGGTAGTGCTTTCAAATATAAATATCAGAAATAATACATTCAACCTCAGTTGAATGTAGGGAGTGTAACGATGAAACTGCTCCCCACGTTTTTTTGACTTTGTACTTTTAATGTGCCTTTGTTACGTTCCACAAACTCCTTGCACAGCATGAGACCAAGTCCGGTGCCTCGTTCACCTGACGTGCCCACCTGACTGATAGTGCCTTCTAAAGAAAATAATTTTTTTAAGGCCTCTTCGTCCATTCCCAGCCCGGTGTCCTCCACAATGATATGGGTACTTCCATTTTGTCGCTCGGTCTTTACGCAAATTTTGCCACCAATCTTTGTGTACTTGATGGCATTGTTAATCAGGTTTCTCAAAATCAACAATAAGTGATCCCTATCCACAAGCACTTGAGCGTCCTCTCCAACCTCATTGTCCAATTGAATCTGCTTTTTAGCCGCTGTTTCGCTGAATACTTTTAACGTTTCAGTAAGTACACTATTCACGTCTACAGGTTCGGGTTTAGTTTTTTCGTCTTTCATTTGTGAGCGTGCCCACAGAATGAGGTTCTCGGTCATTTTTAATGTATTCCCTACCGCGTCCCTTAGTTGACCTCCCATTTTCTGAATTTCCTCCTTTGACATGGAGTCGGCATGCTTAACCAGCAAATTGGAAAATCCCAATAACGAGTTGAGCGGACTACGCAAATCATGTGCAACCACGCTGAAGAATTTATCCTTGGTCTGGTTCAGTCTTTCCAACTCATTGTTTTTGGCATCAATTACTTTTCGATGCTGGGCCATGGCCTGATTCATTGCCCTGCGGCTTCGGTTGACCAAAATCAACTGAACCATCAGGACGAGAAAAAGTGCACCAATGATGGCTACAGCAATTAAAGTCCTTTCTTGTTGTAGAATAACCAGTTCTTGTTTGCTGATATTGTCCTGCGCATTTTCAAAATCCGTTTCTAATTTGGCAGCATCAATTACCGATGTGATGATTGCAGCTTCATTCCGTGTGCGTTGAAGGGCTAGGCTATCATCGGCAATGCTAAAACTTTTGAGCGCCTGATATGCTTTTTTGATATCCCCGGTGTGCAGATGAAAAACGGTGAGGTTGTAATTGGCTTGTTTCAGTAGCTCGAGGTATTGAAACTCTTCGGCTGTTTTCCTGGCGAGATCCAGGTAGTGCTTTTGCCTATCCAATTGGTTTCTGGCGTAGTATATGTCGGATAATTCAATCAGCGTTTCCACATATGCTTCAATGTTTGAGTTCTCATTGAGCTCGTTGTGCAATTCAAGTACATTCTCAAAATACTTAAAGGCCGAATTGGTATCTCCCAGTTCACTGTAGACGAGCCCTAAGTTGCCGTAAATACCCATCAGCAGGGAAGCGTTATTAGTTGACTTGTTTATTTCCACTGCCTCAAGAAGAATTTTCCTGGCATCTTCGAAGCGGCCCATTCTATAGTAAACAAATCCCATGTTATTGGCGCAGACCGCAACACGTTCGTCCATTTTGGCATTTCTAAAAATATCCAATGCCTGGCTATATGAATTAATGGCCTGCTCAAACTTAAGTTGTCGATCGAATACCACTGCCTCGGTGATGTAACAATTGCCCAGCCCTATTGAATCTTTAAGTGTAATGAAGAGCCGTATGGCCATCTGCAGGTTTTCCGAGTAGGTCAAATATTGGTCTTGCGTTGCACTTATCGTTGCCATCACACGATAGGCATACGCTTCTCCCCTGGTATAGCCGATTTGATGGGCCAATTTTTGTGACGCTGTAGCCATGGCTAAGGATTTTTCAGGAGCTCCGTATAGATATTCCCTGCTCAATTCATTCAAAGCCCATACCTTTACCGTATCCGGAATTGGAGTTTTTAGAAGATTTTCCAGGCTATCCACATAAGTCGATTGGGCAAACAGTGCAAATGCGGTGCAATTGAGTAATAAACTTATGATATACCTCTTAAAACGCATTTTAGGACAGGAAAGGCAGTCTGCAAATTGTTAATTCGCCAATTTAAGTGATATCAAATTAGTAAAAATGCACATTAAGGGAACTTTAGTACTTGGGAAAGGAAAGGAAGAGTCTTTAAGGCGGTTTCATCCCTGGGTTTTCTCCGGTGCCCTAATGTCATCGGACCAACAATTCGAAGAAGGAGATTGGGTAGGGGTGAAAAGCCACAATAAACAGATGTTAGGATATGGCCATTATCATCGGGGTACCATTGCTGTGCGGATGCTACATTTTTCAGAAAAAGAACCAAGGCAGGATTTTTGGATTGAGAAAATTAAAGCGGCATACAGTCTGCGATTTGATGCGGGCATTTTAAGTGAACACACCAATGCATATCGGCTAATTCACGGGGAAGGTGATGGTTTGTCCGGATTAATCATTGACATGTACAACGGTGTTGCCATCATTCAAGCGCACTCCGTTGGTATGGCACGTGATTGTGGCCATGTGATTGAAGCGATTAAGGAAGTTTTCAAAGAAAACATATCAGCTATTTATTTTAAAAACCCTGCATCGCACAACAACCATACAGAAGATGGCTACTTGTTTGGAATGGGCATCGTCCCTCACATTATCTCAGAACATGGCAACAAGTTTTATGTGGATTGGGAAGCCGGACAGAAAACAGGGTTCTTTCTTGATCAAAGGGAGAATCGAAAATTGCTTTCCTTCTACGTAGCAGACAAGAAAGTGCTGAATACTTTCTGTTATACGGGAGGGTTTTCTGTATACGCACTGCAGGCATGCGCCACACTAGTCCACTCAGTAGATGCCTCAGCCAGCGCTATCCAATTGACCAGAAAAAACCTGGAACTCAATAATTTTGATAGTGAGCAGCATACTTGTCATACTATGGATACTTTCGAATATATGAAAGATAAGAAAGATCAGTATGATGTAATCGTATTGGATCCTCCGGCATTTGCAAAACACAAAAGCGCAAGGCATCAGGCGATGAAAGGATATCAGCGCCTGAATGCAGAAGCTTTGCGGATAATAAAGCGTGGTGGAATTATCTTCACATTTTCGTGTTCGCAGGTAATATCCAGCAAGTTGTTTTACGATACCATTGTATCCGCTGCAATACAAGCCGGTAGAGACATCAAGGTGTTACATCGCATGTCCCAGCCTGCCGATCACCCGGTTTCCATTTTTCATCCGGAGGGCGAATATTTAAAAGGCCTCGTTCTCTATGTTAATTAGCTGATCCAAGTGCGGGCGGAGTTTCCGGATGTTTGGCATATCGCTCAAAGAATTCGATAATGCGAATCAATCTGTCCATCATCCGCAAGGGATTCCCACTTCTTGACAACTCATGCCCCTCGCCCGGGTATCGAATGTATTCTACAGGTCTTTCCATTATTTTCAAACTTTTATATAACATCTCAGATTGAATCACACCTGTTCTCAGGTCGTTGTCACTGTGCATGATCAATAGTGGTGTGTTTATATTTTTCACATAAGAATAAGGAGAGTTGTCATCCAGTAACTTTTGAATACCTTCTTCCCACGGATATCCAAAATAGTCGGGCACCAGCCTCCACGCATTTCCTTCACCCATGAAGGTGGTGAGGTCATAAACACCTCGTTGGCAATTGGCTGCTTTAAAGCGTTGATCCTGGCTTACCAGCCAGGCCACCATGTAGCCGGCATAACTTCCTCCGGTTACAAAATATTGATCGGTATCAATCCATGAATATTTCACGGCCGCATCATCCAACGCAGCCAGAATATCATTGGCAGGACCTGTTCCCCAATCTTTATAGTTTCCGCGTTTGAAATCCTCGCCATATCCGCCACTTCCGCGCGGATTACAGAACACCAGTCCATATCCCCAGCCCACTTGCATTTGAAACTCATGCCACATGGAAAATCCCGAAGGTCCCCACATGGCAGTCGGTCCGCCATGTATATTGAGAATCGTAGGGTACTTGGTTCCATCCTTCCGGTTCAACGGCTCGATCACCCAATACTGTACTTTTACGCCATCCGGCCGCGTAATCCAGTGTTCCTTAGGTAAAACAACTTTCTTTTCCTTCAACCAGTCGTCATTCAGTTTGGTCAGCCTCGTTGTCTTTTTATCCTTGATGGTCATCTGGTATATGTCCCATGGGTTGGCAATTTCAGTTTGCGCATACACAATTCTGTCCAACTTCAAATCATAGTCCATTACCCCTTTGTCATCGCCAATAAGGATGGTGGGTTTTCCCCCTTTGGCCGGGATGCTGTACAACGGAACATCTCCATCTGCTGATGCGGTGAAGTAGATTGTCTTGCCATCTTGTGACCAGATTGGGGATGACACATCCCTGTCGAATGCCTCCGTTAGTAAGGTGGGGTTAGCGCCACTTGAAGTCATTACGCCCAGTTCAGTTTGACCTCGCAAAAAATTATCTCCGCTTCTGGAGATAAAAAGAATCGATTTGCCGTCAGGAGAGTATGAAGCGGATGAAGTAGGATAATCTTTAAATGCTAAAAACTCCTTCAAATCCTTACCATCAGCATTCATGATCCAAATGGAAGATTTCCGGTTTGAATCGGGCTCAACATGGGGAGGTTCGGAGGTGCAAATAATTCTTGATCCATCCGTTGACCACGATGCCTGAGAGAAACTTTGAAACCCGGAAGTCAGTTGGGTAGCTTCGCCATTTCCATTTAATGCGACAACATATAGATGCGTAAATCGCTGCTCAGGCTGCAAATCCTGCTCTCCTTGAAATTGCAACCGGGTAAGCACCCTCGGATTCTTTTCACTTGCATTTTTCGCCAGCCATGCTTTAATTTCTTCGAGCGACCCATCTGGAGAATTTTTCAGTTCTTTTTTCTCGTCTTCCTTCATTCCCAACCAATTGGGTTCGTCATTAAATGAACGACCAGGTCTTTCATTGTTCCACCCGGGAGTTCCAGTGATATCGTGAAAGGGAATGCTGGAGCTAAATAAAATTTTAGATCCATCCGGTGACCATACCGGCTGAGAAGCTCCTGTTTTAACTTTGGTAAGCGGATAGGCCTCCCCACCTCCCAATTTCAAAATCCAAATCTGTGAGGCATCACCTTCTCTTCTTGTGAATGCAATGATTTTGCCATCTGGAGACCAGACAGGATTGCCGTCATTGCGATCGCCAAATGTAAGTTGGATAGGATCTCCCCCACTGAGGTTAACCATATACAAGTGACGTGTGTAATAATATTCCTTTTCCTTTTTTACAGCCTTCTTGGTAACCACCATAACAGCCTTTGAGCCATCTTGAGAGATTTGAATCTGATTGGCGGTTGTTAATTTCAGCACGTCTGATGTGACGATAGGCTTAGTTCCGTTTTGCGCAAAAGTCGAGATAGGAAATACCAGGAGTAATGCAATTCTTATAAAAGCTTTCATATTATTTTTATTCAGTCATTTCTGTTCATTGGTCTATATCAAATTCATTTTTCAGACTTTATGGGTGGTGGTCCATCAGAAAGGTAGGCTTTGTAGAAATGCCCTTTTCTTCTCTCATCAAACTCTTTGCGAGCCTCTGATATGAATTTTTCGTTTTCAAACGCATCAACCATTGTCATTCCCATCGCTTTGGCCGCATGCATCATGCCTTTGTGACCAATTGACATACCCGCACAGGCAACTTCTGCCCAGGCATGCCATGGCGCTCCTACTGCTCCAGTTGTTGCACTCATGCGTACGGTTGGCACAATCCAACTCACGTCACCCGTGTCTGTAGATCCTCCGCCTGTAATTTCCGATGTCTCTCTCAGCGGTCCTATTTCTCCATTCAATCCCTGCTGGTCTACACCTGTAGCACCTTGAATAGATTTCGCAAAGTTTTGCTCTTCCTCACTAAACTTAATAGATCCCAGCGCCAACAGATTTTGGTGCATGAATTCAGCTCCTGTTCTATTCACTAAAATCTCATAGGTGCCACTAAGCAAAGTGGTCTTATATTCCACACCGGCCATCAAAGCGGCTCCCTTGGCGATGTCCTTCATTCGCTCCACGATCTTGTCCATTTCTTCCCGTTTGGAATCCCTGATCCAAATCCACGACTTCGCATACTCAGGAACTACATTGGGTACATCGCCTCCACTTTGAATCACATAGTGCATGCGTGAAGAAGGTTTGATATGCTCTCGCAGCATATTGATTCCATCGGTGAACAATTCAAGTCCATCCAAGGCACTTCTACCATTCCATGGATCGCCAGCTGCATGAGCCGCTTTGCCGAAGAACTCCACATTATATTCAACTAAAGCTGTCGAACTTTGGGTAGCAGCTTCTGTGTTCGTCCCCGGATGCCAGTCAAAGCACAAATCAAGATCATTGAATAAACCTGCTCGGGCCATGTACACTTTCCCGTTTCCAGATTCCTCTGCCGGAGTGCCGAAAAATTTAATTGTCCCCTTAAGCTTACCTTGCTCAATCAGCTCCTTAATAGAAATAGCTGCTGCCAAACTGCCCACACCAAATAAATTATGACCACACCCGTGTCCACCTCCGCCTTCAACAAATGCTTCTTTGGTTGGTTGTGCTTTTTGTGATATCCCCGGTAGGGCATCATATTCACCCAACACTCCAATTACAGGTTTTCCTGATCCGTAGCTGGCGACAAATGCGGTCGGCATTTCAGCTGCGCCTCGTTCCACCTTAAATCCATGAGACTCCGCTAAATCAGCCAGGGCTTTTGAAGATTTGTATTCTTGAAAAGCAATCTCGGCATAGGCCCAAATTTCATCACTCAACCTGGTGAACTCAGCCTCCTTCCCATCTATCGACTTAATGATCGATTGCTTATTGGAACTTAGTTTTGGAGTATTCTTCTTTTGACTAAAGCCGATCAAAAATGACATCAATAAGATCACAGAGATAAATATTCTGCCCATTTTCAAATTTTTTATACTTGACTGCGTTACCAATTTAATTCATTTCCGTTCAATGGATATGAGTATGTGTCAAACATCAAAATACACTATATGAAAGGATTTCTGATAATGCTGCTGCTGGTAAGTCTGTTCCAGTGTGGCAAAGACAGCAACGAAATAGATGGTGAAAATACCTCATGCTTAACGGAGGCTACCGTAGTTGATATGACTGGCCTTGATGGCTGTGCATTGATGTTTGAATTGGCAGACGGAACCAGGCTGGAGCCAGAAATGAGGACTTATGTGCAAACCCCTACCAAAGAGGAAGATCCACTTTACCATTTTGACCTAAAAGCCGGTCAGATCGTTAAAATTAACTGGGAAGAATCTACTGATGTGGCCGGTATTTGCATGGCCGGACCAATCGTTTTTATTACCTGTATTACAGAATACAAAAAGCCCATCGATTGATGGGCCTTTAAATGATCTGCTCCTTAATTATTTCTTCATCCCCGCACTGGTGCTCTTCATCGGGCTTTTCATATAGTCAACGGTTAGATTGAGCATTGCCCGCAAGCCGGTGATCATACCGCTTTCATCAATAAAAAAGTCAGGTGTATGATGTGAAGGTGTTTTAGCAGGGTCTGCATCGGCTGGCATACCCCCCACAAAGAAAAAGAAGCCGGGTACCTTTTGGGAGAAGAACGAAAAATCCTCAGCCCCGGTTACCGCCTTGATTACAACTGCATTTTCCTTGCCTGCAACCCGCTCCATCACAGGCTGTGCCCAGGCGGTTAGCTCGGGTGAATTATAAGTCACTGGATATCCCCGGATGATTTCCACCTCTGCAGTCGCGCCCATGCTTTCTGCAATATTTTCAGCCGTACGCTTGATGCGCGCATGCATTTCTTCCTGCATTTTATTATCCAAAGTCCTGATGGTGCCGGTCATTTCAACTTCTTCAGGAATGATGTTGTTTCTAACTCCCCCATGAATAGTCGCAACGGTAAGTGTGGCTCCTGCCTCTGTAAGATTCAATTGCCTGCTTACTATCGTTTGAAGTCCGTTGATTATCTGGGCTGATACCACCACAGGGTCAATGCCAGACCATGGTGCTGATCCATGTGATTGCACACCCTTCACTTTTATTTTCAGCACGTCCGCTGCCGCCAACAATCCTTCCGGCTTGAAAGTAACCGTACCTACTGCCGTTTGCGAACTGATGTGAAGACCAAATATCACGTCCACCTTGGGATTATCCAAAACGCCCTCCTTAATCATAAGTGCAGCTCCCCCTTCCTCTCCTTCCGGGGCTCCCTCCTCAGCAGGCTGAAATAAGAACACAATGTTTCCATTTAGTTCAGATTTCATTTCAGTTAGTATCTGAGCAACACCCATCAGTATGGCAATATGTGTGTCGTGGCCGCAGGCGTGCATCACCCCAACATCTTGTCCCAGATAGGTGGCTTTTTCTTTGGAGGCAAAGGGAAGACTATTTCTCTCTACTACTGGCAATGCATCTATGTCGGCCCGCAAGGCAATAGTCGGACCGGGTTTGCCCGTTCTTAAAATTCCTACTGCGCCTGTTTTTGCAACCGGGTATTTGACTTCTAGGCCTAACGACTTCAAATGATCGGCAATCATCTTGCCGGTATTGAACTCTCTGTTTGAGAGTTCCGGGTATTGATGAAAGTGCCTTCTCCATTCGATCACTTTAGCTTCCAGTTCCTTTGCCTTCTGATCCAGCTTGGCCTGAAGCTTCACATTGCTTTGTGCAACAGCGCCAAAGCTCACAAGTGCGATCAGTAGGGTGATGTAGATATTCTTCATGAGGTTAAGTAATTTTGATCAAGGTATAAAAATACGACCACTCGTAATAATTGAATCATGCAATGGGTGAAGATTTTTTCTGATGCACAAGAAGCAAAGGCCCGCATTCAACCCGGTACAACCAAATTACTAATCGTTAACCAAAAGAGAATTTGTTTGGCGCGGGTGCACGATCACTTCTTTGCCGTTCAAGACAAGTGTAGTCACAATGGAGAATCATTGAGTAAGGGCGCCATCAATTACCTGGGTGAAGTAGTATGCCCTTGGCATGGATATCGATTTCAATTGAAGACAGGTCGAGAAAGTGCAGAGCGTTCCGATGACCTGGAGACTTATCTCATTAAAGTGGATGAAACGGGGTTTTACCTTGGATTATAGACTTTTGCATTACAATAGTATCTTAGCAGAAACGTTTTATCGTTTTGATATTTTCTTAATGAGACCAATAGGGATAGGCTGCTTACTTTATATGATTTTTTTTTGCGCACTGGCCCAAAATTCAATTGAGCCTGTCATTTCAAAATTACAACTAACGGAACAGGTTCCTGCCGAGCTACTTGCCAAAAGGTCATGTGTGTTTTATACTTCAGGCATTTCTGACGATAATCTGGAATACATTCAAAAAGGATTTCAAAGCACGGGGGTCGATGCGGTGGCTTACTTCAAAATGGGAATGGTATTCTCAGGAGTAGAGGTGACTCAAAAAGTTGTTGATTATCTTAACAAGCGTGAAATTGCTTTTATTATATTGCTAAGCAAACAGGGGAAAAATTATTCATTCGCGTTTACGCCATTCAACGGCTCCACTGATTTTGTGGACTTCGAACAACCAGCCTGGTCGGTGTCAAGTCCAAATTTAAATGAAGCGTTGCAATCCATTTATCGCAACGCCCTGAATAACCAACCTGTTAAAAACCTTTTGATCAACAGTTACCCAGAGAAAAACTTTTCCATCAGCATCATTGATGGCAGGCGATCTGATTTTTTTGCCATCGACTTAAAAGTAGATCGGCTGGCCGTGCCGTGGTTTAAAAATGCCGAGCAAGACAGTGCGCTGGCGCAATACTTCAAAGAGAACTATCCGTTTCAATATGGAATGGTAGAACCTGGCATCGACAAAAAGGAGTTGCGAAGCAACGGCTTTCACTATGTGCTCCATTATTTGCATACCGAAGGAGCCATTGCCAAGGAAATGTTAGGATACCCGATCTCTTCCAGTGAAAGCGCGCTAACCTCTGTTACCTATCCAAACGGAGAGGTGAAACTAAAAACGCTGCCGGCTGAAACCCCGGTTTACAAATATTATCTCAAACACATCGAATCCGGTAATGTGTTCCTGGGCACCAAGTGGGATGCAGATATCACCTGGTTGGATGCACTCCGCAATCAAATCAAAGGATTTAAATCAGAGCTCAAGATAAACTAAGATCGCTGTTTCTTCTTGGTGAGGATAAGCGCTATAATGATGATGAAGGCAAGAACGGCATATCGATTCATATGAATATGAGGGTGCAGCAAATGGCTACCTCCCCAACTCCAATCGAACACATTGAAGATGGCGCTGAAGACAGAACCGATGATGCTGAAAATGGCGCCTATAATGCTTCCAAAAATACCAAAGACACCACCGAATATTCCCATAATCACACCAAAGCCACCCGCCAGTAATCCTATCCAAATAGGGAATGTGAAAATTAAAATAAATGCCAGAAGGAGTGCTGTCCCTTTACTCATGAGATTTGGTTTTCATTATGCCTTACAAAAACCGTTCAAAAAGTGGAATGTTGCTTCTGGACGCTTAAATGAAGATTCAAGGATTATAAACTGTTGAATAATGAACACTACCTCTCACAAAATTGAACAGTTTAGCTTCGCTTTTTGTAATTGATTACCGCCCAGGTGTTGAGAACAATTCCAAAGATTGTAACGATAACTAAGTGATAACGAATGTCGTACAGACTGCTCCCTTTGAGTACCACCATGCGCATCACTTCGATGAAATAGGTAACAGGATTGAACTTGGTGAATGTTTGCGCCCAGATGGGCATGCTGTCAATGGATGTATAAAGCCCTCCCAACAGAATGAATACCATCATGATGAAAAATGAAATGAGCATTGCCTGCTGCTGGGTTTCCGTGTAGGTGGAAATCAACAAGCCCAATCCCAAAACAGACAACAGGTAGACCACCGCAAAAACATAAATGGTAAAAAGGCTGCCCTCCGGAATGATTCCATAGAAAATTCTTGCCAGGAGCATTCCTATGGTAAGAACAATGAGTCCCAATACCCAAAATGGAATGAGTTTGCCCAGTATAAACTGGTGCTTGCGAATAGGCGTCACATTGATTTGCTCAATGGTCCCAATCTCTTTTTCCTTTACAATGTTTAAAGCAGAAAGAAAGGACCCGACCATCGTAACCAGGATGACCAATATGCCAGGTACCATAAAAAATTGATAATTCAGGAGTGGATTGAACCAATTGATGGCTGAAACCTTAATCATCGGTTGAGGGTTGAGTCTCGGAAGTTGAACCCATTCCAGCCTTACATCTCCATTAAAGTCATTGATGATGTTGCGTAGATACACACCTCCCAGGTTTGCCTTTACACCGTTGATTGCATTAAGTGCCATAAAAAGTTTGGCCTCATCCTCTTTGACAATATCTTTTTCAAAAGCGGACGGAATCTGTAGCAATACATCTGCTTTGTCTTTCTCGATGTCTGCCAGTGCTTCATCATAAGATGCCGTATAAGAAACGAGATTAAAATAAGTTGAAGCCGAAATTTTATCGGTTAGTTTTCGTGAGTAAGAGCTGCGATCCTGGTCGACAATTGCAATGTTGATATCCTTTACTTCGTAATCAGCAGCCAACGGCAGAATCAAAAGTTGAATGGTGGGCATCATGAAGATCAGCCTGAGTATGGCAGGGTTGCGGAATATCTGTCGAAACTCTTTCTCCAACAAAATACGAAGTGTCCTCATTCTAAGCGCACTTTAAATTTCTTAATGCTTACGACCAGCAATACCACCAGCATGCCGGCCAAAATGAGTGTTTCCATCCATACCGTTTGAATACCCGTGCCTTTGATCATAATGTCCTTGACGATATAGTAAAACCATTTTGCGGGCACCAAATTGGAAATGAGTTGAAGCGGAACCGGCATATTCTCCACAGGAAACATAAAGCCACTAAACATAATGGTCGGGAGAAACAACCCCATTAATGAAATGAGCATGGCCACCTGCTGTGATCCTGAAATGCTGGAAATCAACAGCCCTAACGCCAGCGCAGTAAGCGTAAACAAAAAACATTCAAATACCAGCAATAAAAGGCTTCCCTGAATGGGCACATCCAAAACATACACGCTGAGCAACAAAATGCTGCCTATGTTAACCATCGAAAGAAACAAGTAGGGAATCATTTTTGCAATGATCACCCTGATAGGAACAATAGGTGAAACGAGAATGATCTCCATCGTCCCCAGCTCTTTTTCGCGCACAATAGAAATAGAGGTCATCATCGCTCCTACCAGCATCAGCACCATCGCCATTACGCCCGGCACAAAATTGTAAGAACCTTTCAACTGCGGATTGTAAAGCATGCGCAATTCTGTATCGATGGTGTATGGAAAATCCTGGGTTTCCTCCATGCTGCTTTGATAATCCATGATGATGGCATTTGCATAGTTGGTAAGCGTATTGGCTACGTTGGGATCGGTAGCATCAGCAATCAACTGAATGGAAGATGCATGGGTGTGCAGTAAACTTTCTTGAAACTTTTCTGGGAATACCACCGCCAATCTGATCTGGCCTTCCTGAAAGGTGGATTCCAATTCTGCGTATGAATTCAGGTTTTCGACTATGTCAAAATAGCGACTGGCCTCCAGCTGATGAATAATTCTGGCGGTAGCTTCATCTTTGGAATTGTCGAGAATGGCGATTCGAGAGTTTTTTACTTCGTTGGTCAGTGCAAATCCAAAAATCAAAATTTGCACCACCGGCATCCCAAACAATATAAACAAGGTGCGCCTGTCACGCAGCAGGTGATAAAATTCTTTTCTTATGAAATATAAAAACTGCTTCACTTGTCAATTATCACTTCTGGTTGCTTTCCTGGCCAACTGCACAAACACTTCGCTCATTCCTTCTGCGTTGAATTGTTTGGTCAAAATGGCTGGTGTATCCATGGCTTCAATTTTGCCATCCACCATTATGGAAACGCGATCACAGTATTCTGCCTCGTCCATATAATGTGTGGTCACAAATACGGTAGTGCCTCTGTGTGCTGCCTCATAAATCATGGTCCAAAATTCCCTTCGTGTAATGGGATCCACTCCGCCTGTTGGCTCATCAAGAAAAACAATCTGCGGATCGTGAATCATGGCCACCGAAAAGGAAAGCTTTTGCTTCCATCCAAGTGGCAGGGCTTTTACCAACGTGTCCGCCTTGTCTTCTAGTTTTAAATGATCCAGCATGAAGGCAGTTTTCTCTTTAATCTGCTTATCCGTAAGGCCATAAATGCCTCCATAAAACCGATTGTTTTCTCTAACGGTAAGATCTTCATACAAAGAAAATTTTTGACTCATATAGCCGATGCTCTTCTTGATTTGTTCTGACTCTCTGTACAAGTCAAAGCCTGCTACCGTGGCCTCTCCGCTGGTAGGCATGGATAGTCCACACAACATGCGCATGGCAGTCGTTTTGCCCGCACCATTCGCACCCAGGAAGCCAAATATCTCTCCTTTTTTAACCTCAAATGAAATGGCATCAACCGCAGTAAAATTGCCAAAGCGTTTGGTTAAGTCTTTAACTGATATGGAAGCTTGGCTATTCATTCATCAGGGCCATAAAACAATCCTCGATTGTTGGTTCTATCTTTTGTATCGTTAAATCAGTATGACCTATAGTAAGGAGTTCTTCCTCAATCATTTTAATTTCTTGATTCACTTCCTTGAAAGTGACATGATGAAATTGTCCGAAGGGGTAGCATGTATTAATGCGTTCGTCTGCTCGCAAATCATGCATTAATTTATACATGTTGCCGGAGCGCGCTGCCCACAGTGACCTGTTGAATTTTTTGGTTATTCCTGCAGGCGTATCAATGTCCATGATTGCTCCATTTTGCATCAAAGCCACCCGGTCGCACAAGCTGGCCTCATCCATGTAAGGCGTGGATACCACAATAGAAATGCCTTGATGCTGGAGATTGTGTAGCAATTCCCAAAACTCTTTGCGCGATACCGCGTCTACACCCGTGGTGGGCTCGTCTAAAAACAATACACTTGGTTTGTGAATCAAAGCACAACTCAGTGCAAGCTTCTGCTTCATCCCTCCTGACAACGCACCCGCTCTTCGATTTTTGAAAGGTTCAATCTGAACGTAAATATCTTTCACCAAATCATAATTCTCCTCCAGCGTGGTGTCAAAGAGCGTAGCAAAAAAAGAAATGTTTTCCTCTACTGTCAAATCCTGATAGAGGGAAAATCTCCCAGGCATATAGCCTACTCGCTTTCTTATTTCCTGATATTGATTCACTACGTCAAGGTCGTCTACCCATGCTTTGCCTTTGTTGGCAATCATTAGTGTGGTCAGTATTCGGAACAAGGTGGTCTTTCCGGCCCCATCAGGTCCGATCAGACCAAATATTTCTCCATTTTTTACATCAAAAGAAATGTCTTTTAATGCCTTAATTTCAGATTTACCCGTGACGAAAGATTTGTGAATGCCTTCCGCTTTTACAGCCAGTCCCATGGTTAGAATTTTACTTCTCCGTACATCCCGATTTTGAGAAATCCGTCATTCTTCACTTTAATCTTTATGGCATACACCAGATTTGCCCGCTCTTCTTTGGTTTGAATGGTCTTAGGTGTAAACTCTGCCTTGTCTGATATCCAGATGATTTCACCCTGGTATTCCCTAAAATCCGATTCGAGGTCATCCACCATTACGGTCGCTTTTTGCCCAAGCTTTATGGATGATAATTGATTGCCCGATATATAAGCCCGCAAAATAATAGACGAGAGATCCGCAATTTTATACAGGCCCTTTCCGGCACCAGTCACTTCCTCCTGCTCAGCATATTTTACCAGCACCGTTCCATTGATGGGATTGGTGATCACTGACTTTTTAAGCATATCCTCAACTTGCTCAATTTGAACTTTGATGGGTAATGTTTCACTTTTCAGTGATTGGTTGGTTGTATTTAATGTTGATCGAAGCGCATTGTATTGCTTTTGCAAGAAAGATATTTGAGCATTGAGGTCATCCACCTGTTTTTGTGTAGCTGCATCTTCTTTGAGTAATCTTTCAAATCGATTGCGCTCTTTTTTGGCGGTAGTCAACTGCTCTTCCAGGGTAGCCAATTGACTGTATGCGTCAGGTTGCCTGGCGAGCACCGCACTGACAGAAGACTTTAGCTGCTTTTTCTTTAAATGGAGTTGCAGGGTGTCCACAAGTCCGACAATCTCGCCCGCCTTCAATGTTTGTCCTTCCTCCACTTTGAATTGCAAAAGTTTGCCCGATGCTTCGGACGATACGATTACCTCCTCTGCCTCAAAATTTCCCGTAGCATCAAACTCATTGTCTCCACTGTTGCAAGCTCCTAAAATAATCAAACCGGTAAGGAGCAGTTTGTATGACTTTAGTCCCATACTTATATATTTAATATTCATGTCAATTTCCAATTGTATTTTGATAGGCATATAATGCCATTAGCATATGCATCTCATGAAGTAATCTGTTTTGCCTTGCCTGATCCTCTGCGTTGAGCTCACGCAAATAATCATTCGTAGTAATCACACCATTTTCTTGCTGCACCTCCGCTGTTTTTCTTATACGTGCTCTTAATTCTATAATTTGATCATCCACCTCAATCAGTTGCAGCAACTTGGTAAGTTCTTGTTTATGTTGAGTTGTTATCAGTCTGGTGTTGAATTCAAAGGTTTCCTTCTGTGCATTCACATGCTGCAAATTGATATCAAAGAGTTGTTTGTCTCGTCTGGAGTTATAAAAACCAGATAACGACCAATTCAATCTGAGACCTCCCAGGTAATAGGTGTCGAATTCGTTTCTCAGCTGATTAAGTGCCGGCTTACCATAACCTCCCTGTAAGAAAAATCCCACACGGGGCTTTGTTTTCGTTCTAGCGAGTTGATATTGAGCGCCCAACATTTCAGATTGAACGTTGAACAGGTTCAACTCCGGCCTGTTCAATTGAGGCTGTTCTTCAAAAGAAAGCACAATGGGTTTGGTGAGCTGTGTTGATTCATTTAATTCCTGGTTAATAAAATATCCCAGCATATCCAGGTAAGCCCTTCGCATGGCCTGGGCTTCAATGGTTCGCTGCGTTACTTTCAAAAATTCGGCCTGAAGTAAATCCACCGTCATTCTGAAGGCCGTACCATTACGCAATGCCGATTGAGCTCTGGCAATATTGGTCTCCAGGTCCTTCTTAAGTAAGTTTATTTGTTTCTGTTGTTCATCCACCAGCAGCACACCAAAGTATATTTGATTAATCCGTTCTTTTATTTTGTACAAATCAATTTCCAGTTTCTGATCTTCGACCCGCGCATTGTTCTCCGCGATTGCCTTTTGATTTTTTATTGCCCCTCCATCATACAAAGTCTGGTTCATTTCTCCATAAACTTTGTACTGGTCCTTTGACAACGTCTCGATGGTAAAGCCAGGTATGGAAACTGGAACTGAAGTAACATCCGACTGATATGTGGCTTGCGCATTAATTGAAATCTGCGGTAAATAGCCTGAGCTCACATTGGCAACGGAGAATTCTTCACTCTGTTCAATTAGCTCTTTTTGCTTGATCAATGGATAATTGTTTCGTGCCAGCTCGTAACACTGTTCAATGGTAAGTTGGTTTTGTGCTAATAAAATCCCCGGCAGTAAAACAATCAGGTATATGAATGACTTCCACATAACTATGGTGTTATAGCTTTAATTATAAATTGGTATACGCCTTCCTTTCTCTTCTCCATCATTTGATCAAAGGTCTTCTCATCCAATTGCATCATTGTTTTTACAATTGGCTTGGCCGCAAAAGGGTACACGCACAATGACATGATATTCATGAGCAATTGCCGTCCTTCGATTTGAATAATTTTGCCTTGATGTACTTCATGGGCTACTTGTTGATTAAAAATTTCAAGAATCTGTCTGGGATTGATTCCCATTTTTTGCCCGTATTGAATCAGACGCTCCGGTTGCAACGCCACTTCCGTAATTATAAAGCGGGGCAGATCGGGATGGCGGGTTAGCACATCAATTTCATGGTTTACAATTTCTTTAATCTTTTCAAGAAGAGGTTTGCTGGTATTCAGTATCGTTCC
This sequence comes from uncultured Ohtaekwangia sp., assembly GCA_964395905.1. GTDB lineage: Bacteria > Bacteroidota > Bacteroidia > Cytophagales > Cyclobacteriaceae > ELB16-189. The sequence goes on along the minus strand of CAYNCP010000004.1, from coordinate 108,761 downwards.
TATTCCTGAGAAGAACTCTTTGAACTGAGTCTCAAAAATGAGATTGAACATCGTCTCTTTGTCGCGGAAATAGTAGTGGAGCAGCGCCCTGTTAATCCCAGCCTCTTTGGCTATTTCCTCCATGCGTGCTGCCGCAAAGCCCCTGCGTGTAAACACCTTCATGGCTGATTTGAGGATGAGCTCCTCGCTGGGTTTGACGTCCGCTTTAGTCACCTTAACAATTTTGTTAAACAATTATGCTAAAGTACGGATTCAGACGTAAAAAGGATGATCTTTCGGCAGAAATTTTTAAAAACCTGCAATTTTGGTCAATTAATCCAGCTTTAGAAAAGCAAAAGGCCGAACGAGCGGCCTTTTGATGGATGTTTTTCTCCTGGTTAAAAAGGATATGCTCCTTTTTCAATCACGTAGTCTGCGACCTTTCTCCGCGCATTCTTGAGGTTGTAAGGTTCAACTTTGGTAAACCTTTTCAACCCCAAGAGCATCAACCGCTGCTCGTCTCCCTCCGCAAAAGCGTAGATGGCTTGCTTACCGGCTGAGGCTGCTTTTTCAATGGCGTGGTGCAAATAGATGATCGCCATTTCCTTTTGAATTTCTGAGGCTGCTTCGCCCTTCATTCCTATCAGCTTTTCTACACGAAGCAGCGTTGATTCTGCCACATATCCTTCAATCAGCATGTCGGCCAGGTTCATCAATATCTCTTGTTCATCTCCTAACTTTTGCATGTACTTCTGCACCGCAGCACCAGCCACCATCAGACCTGCTTTCTTCAAATTCAACAAGGCTTTCTTCTCTTTGGCAAACAATCCATCTTCTTGCGCGGCTCCAAAATCTGGGATAGAGACCAATTCCTTTTGCACGGCCATAGCCGGTGTCATTAAATCGATGTGGCCTTTCATGGCACGCTTCAACAGCATATCAATGGTGAGCATCCGATTGATTTCGTTGGTGCCTTCAAATATCCTGTTAATGCGGGCATCGCGATAGGCGCGATCCATAGGGCCTTCCGCAGAAAAACCCATTCCACCATAAATCTGCACACCTTCATCTACAGCAAAGTCCAGTACTTCTGACCCATGCACTTTCAATATGGCACATTCAATGGCAAACTCTTCCGTAGATTTCAACTTGGCCTTGGCCGGATCCATTCCTTCAGCCACCATGGCTGCATAAGAGTCGTCAATATTCTGACCCGCGCGGTAATGTGCGGACTCCGATGCAAAAATTTGTGTGACTACTTCTGCTATCTTGTGTTTGATGGCTCCAAAGGTGGACAACGGCACACCAAATTGTTTTCTCTCCTTGGAATAATTCACAGCTTTTGATACGGCCATCTTTGATCCGCCTACTGCAGCGACCCCCAATTTTATTCTTCCAATGTTGAGAATGTTTACTGCAATCTTGAATCCATTTTCGCGCTCGCTCAATTGATTTTCAACCGGCACTTTACAATCGTTAAAAAATATTTGACGCGTTGAAGAACCTTTGATTCCCATCTTACGCTCCTCTTCGTTCATGGTGATTCCCCCAAAGGATTTCTCAACTATAAACGCACTCAGATTTTTGTCATCATCAATTTTGGCAAACACAATGAATACATCCGCAAATCCACCATTGGTGATCCACATTTTCTGGCCATTGATCAAAAAATGCTTTTTGTCACTGGTCAAAACGGCTTTCGTTTTTCCTGAGTTGGCATCTGATCCAGAATCTGGTTCTGTTAAGCAATAGGCTGCTTTCCATTCACCCGTTGCCAGCTTGGGTAGGTATTTCTTTTTTTGTTCGTCATTGCCATAATATAATATTGGCAGCGTACCGATGCCGGTGTGGGCAGAAAGCCCAACGGCAACTGAATGGCCCGCACCAATTCGTTCGGCTACCAGCATGGTGGTGTTGAAGTCCATGCCAAATCCTCCATATTCCTGAGGGATGGATGTTCCCAACAATCCCAGTTCTCCTGCCTTATCCAATATTTCAGGCATTACTTTAGGATTATTTTTTATGTCATCTATTTCATCGAGTCTTGGATACACCTCCTGGTCCAGAAAGTCATCGCAGGTTTTTGCGATCATCTTTTGTTCCTCATTCCACTCTTCCGGAATAAATATTTCATTGGCAGGCGTTTCTTTGATTAAAAACTCCCCTCCTTTTATGGCTTTGATTTTTTCAGCTGCTTCCATCTTTATAAAATTCTATTGTCAAGTCTAGTTTAAAATTTCGTACACTCCTGCCACTCCTTGCCCTCCTCCTACACATGCGGTTACCATGCCGTATTTTTTCTTTTGTCTCCTCATTTCATTGAACAATTGAACTGACAAACGCGCTCCTGAAGATCCCAATGGGTGTCCCACCGCTATGGCTCCTCCATTTACATTTAGCTTGCTTTCGTCTATCCCCAACTCCTGAACCACTGCCAACGACTGGGCGGCAAATGCCTCGTTCAATTCAATCAGGTCAATGTCATCCAGCTTCTTGCCTGCTATCTTCAGTGCTTTTGGAATGGCCGCCACCGGACCAATGCCCATGATGCGGGGATCAACTCCTGCAGTGGCATAACTCATCAGTCTGGCAATCGGCTTCACATTCAATTGCTTCACCATTTTCTCAGACATTACCGCTACAAATGCAGCACCATCAGAAGTTTGGGATGAATTCCCTGCCGTTACACTACCACCAACTGCAAACACCGGTTTTAGTTTGGCCAATCCTTCCACCGTGGTATCAGGACGAATGCCTTCATCTTTTTCTACCACATACTCACGCGTTTTCTTTTTCATATTGTCATCCACGTAAGTTTCGTTCACGGTAATCGGAACAATCTCATCTTTGAATTTGCCTGCTTCCCATGCCGCGTTGGCTTTCATGTGCGATTCATAAGAAAACTGGTCTTGTGCTTCTCGGGAAATCTTAAATTGTTTTGACACCTCCTCTGCAGTCAAACCCATGCTGGTATAATAGGTAGGATTATCCTTCGCAATGGCATAATTCAAAGCAGTCTTGAATCCCATTACAGGTACAAGGGACATGGATTCAGTCCCTCCCGCAATAATTACATCCGCCTGACCCGCATGGATGCGGTGACTGGCAATGGCGATCGTCTCCAATCCTGACCCACAGTATCGATTCACCACCATGCCCGGAACTTCCAGTCCCAACGACAACAAAGAAATGATCCTTCCCATTTGCATGCCTTGTTCGGCCTCCGGTACGGCATTGCCTACAATGAGGTCATCCACCATCTCGTTTTCAAGACCTGGAATGGATTTCACCAAATGTTTGATAACATCTGCCGCCAAATCATCGGGTCGTGTGAATCGGAACCCACCTTTCTTGGCTTTTCCCACTGCTGTTCTGTATCCTGCTACTATATAAGCGTCCATAGTCTTTAGGTTTTAATTCTTAGTTGTCAATTTTCAGTTGCGGAGCGGTTTGCCCCCGGTCAATATCGATTGAATTCTTTCAAGCGTTTTCTTCTCTCCGCAGAGTGATACAAATGCTTCGCGTTCCAGGTCCAGCAGATATTGTTCACTGACTTCCTGTGGATAACTTAAGTCTCCTCCACACATTACATTCGCAATCTTCATGGCAATCTTCATGTCATGATCTGAAATGTATCTTCCCATCTTCATCCCATTTACACCTGCCGCAAAAAGTGCCATTCCGGTTTTGCCTTGCACTTTGATGTTGGTGGCCTGCACCGGCATGGTGTATCCTGCGTCTGCCAGCTCCAGCACTGCAGATTTCGCATCGGCAATCTGACGGTCTTTGTTCATGGTAATGCGGTCCACTTTACGCAATACTCCCATTTCCCTTGCCTCTTCTGCTGACAATGCCACTTTAGCTGTAGCTATATTCATAAACGCATTTTGCAGGGCATTTAATTCCACGTCTCCTTCTTGCAGCGAATCACTCACGCGTTTAGTAAATTCCTTAGTTCCACCTCCACCTGGGATCAATCCAACGCCTACTTCTACCAAACCGATGTAAGTCTCGGCAGCCGCCTGCGCAATGTCCGCATGCATGGTCATCTCACAGCCACCGCCCAATGTTCTTCCCTGAGGAGCTACTACCACGGGTACAGATGAATAGCGCAATCGCATCACCGTGTTTTGAAAGGCGCGCACCATAAAATCTATTTCATCGTAGTCCTGCTCGATGGCATACATGAAAACCAATCCCAGATTGGCGCCCAAAGAAAAGTCTGCGCCTTGATGACCTACTACCAAACCGCGGTAATCTTTTTCTGCCAAACCAATAGCGTAGTTCAATCCTTCCACCACAGCGCTCCCCAATGTGTAGCTCTTGCTGTGCCATGAAAAGTTGATGACACCATCACCAATATCTGTGATTCTTGAATCCGCATTCTTCCAAATCACTTGCTCACTGAGGTTTTCCAAAATGATGAAATCCTGGGTACCCGGAATTGGCAAATATGATTTTGTTGGGATATCGTAGTAAGTGTTTTGTCCGTTCTCTACTTTATAGAAAGAGCTGTTACCAGCGCTGACCATGTCGTACACCCATTGGGCAGGTTTGTACCCTGCCATTTCCATTGCCTGGATGGATTTCTCCACACCCACGGCATCCCATGTTTGGAAGGGGCCCAACTCCCAGCCAAAACCCGCACAAACAGCATCATCTATTCTGAATAGCTCGTCACTGATTTCCGGAATGCGATTGCTGGCATATTGAAACAGACCGTAGAAAGCATCGCGATAAAATTCACCAGCCTTGTCTTTGCCAGCCAGTAGCACCCTGAATCGATCTTTTAGATTGTCAATCGTTTTGGTCGTTTCAAGTGTTGCAAATTTCGGCCTTGATTTAGACTTGTATTCTAATGTGTTGAGATCCAAAGTCAGGATTTCGGTTTTGCCTTTGGCATCTTTACTTTTCTTGTAAAAGCCCTGACCCGTTTTATCTCCCAGCCACTTGTTCTCCTCCAATTTTGCAACCACCTCAGGTAACTTAAACATGTCCCGACCTTCATCATCAGGCAAGCCCGCGTAAAGATTGTTGGCCACTTTCACTAGAGTATCCAATCCCACCAAATCAGATGTCCTGAATGTTGCTGATTTAGGTCTTCCGATTACAGGCCCTGTCAGCTTATCAACTTCATCCACGTTAAGTCCAAATTTTTGCATGGAGTCGATTACTTTAAGCAGTCCCCACACGCCTACCCTGTTGCCAATGAATGCAGGAGTGTCTTTACATAATACGGTGGTCTTTCCGAGATACAAATCACCATAATAAAGTAAGAACCGGGTCACGTCCGGGTCGGTATGGGGGGTGGGGATGACCTCAAATAATTTTAAATAGCGTGGCGGGTTGAAGAAGTGCGTGCCACAAAAATTCTTTTGAAAATTCTCACTTCTTCCCTCTGCCATCAGGTGAATAGGAATTCCTGATGTATTGGATGTAACGAGCGTACCAGGTGTTCTGTATTTTTCAACTTCGGTATAAACTTTCTTTTTGATGTCCAGATTCTCAACCACCACTTCTATGATCCAGTCGTAGTCCTTGATTTTAGCCATGTCGTCAGAAAAATTGCCAAGAGAAATTCTTGATGCAAACTTTTTGCTGAACAACGGTCCCGGGCTGGATTTGATGCTGCGATCGAATGAAGTTTGGACTATGCGATTCTTCACCCGCTTATCATCGAGGGACATGCCTTTGGCTTTTTCCTCATCATTGAGTTCACGGGGAGCGATGTCCAACAGTAAAACAGAACAGCCGATATTGGCAAAGTGGCAGGCAATGGCCGAACCCATTACGCCAGAACCGAGCACAGCTACTTTTCTTATGTTTCTATTCATATTTATTAGTCTTTAGTCTTCAGTAAACAGTTTTTAGTCTTTGGTGAGGGTTTGTCATTGAGTTTCCCAAATAAAGTCATGACTAATTACTATTAACTGTATCATATATTTTGTTCTGTTCTATAATCTTATTTACACTTTGCAATACTTCAAAGAAGACGTTAAGTTTTTCGTTCGGGATATTTTGCCTCATCACCTCATTAAATCTCAATACGGTTTCACGTGCCCTGTTTTTCATTTCAAGCCCTTTTTTGGTTAAGAAAACCAGCACCCCTCTTTTATCATTAGGATCAGGAGCACGATAAATTAGTTCTTTCTCTTCCATCGATTTCAAAATGCGGGTAAGGCTTCTGGCCTCCAGTCCCATCTGAGGTGCTATTTTGGTGGCTGATGCGCCATCTTCGTAATTGATATTCAGTAGTACATACCCTACTGACATTGTTCCGCCATATTTGGATGCCTGCTGATTGTACATGCGCGAAATGGCATGCCAGGTAGACTTAATATGGTGATCCAGGGTCTCCTCTTTTTTCATTCAAAACCTGTATAAATCATCTCAGGGAGACGAATATAACATTTATTTAGTATGCATGCATACTATTGTAGTGTTTTTTATTTTCCTTTTCATCGCTAAATCTAACACACCAGTGACTCACTTGTAGGTAGAGCTATATAATTACACATACTTGTGTGTCACAAAGTTGTGAGTGATGGAATTACCCTTTGAATTTGGTACCTAAAGTAGCTTTTGGCGCACCCGACATGCAGGCAGAGCTGGAATGGGGGTTGGAACACTAAAAAAATTGATCCCCTTGAAGTTTATAAACCCTGGAAGTTATTGGGCTCAGCTTGGCAAGCACATCAATCAGTTAGCTGCTGCCTTTTTGGAAGTAAGAAAGGCTGGCTTTCTGATATCTTCACCAATTATTACATGCCGTTTTATCGGTTTGGTGATTTGATGCACCTCGAAAGAATCACTGCCTCTCATTGGGAAAAATATATTTATAGAGCAATTTGAAAAAACGGGTAAAGAAATTTCTACGGCATTGGCATTAAGGAATACAGATCTGGTGCAATTACACCCGCAGTATGAATTACTGACCTCCACTTAACTCAACTTTCATCGGGCCTATGTAGAAAGGGCTCAGGAATTCAATTCAACAGCTACACTATCCACTTATCATCTTGGCGCCTCCAGCAACATTGTAAGGATAAGAAAGCACTAGAACAAAAAGGAATTATGGACTTTTTTAATAAGAACCTTGAATTTGTTGATCCAGTATTTGCCCTTTGGTTAAAAAGGAAGTTTTTTAAGATCGTCAAGTGATGGCTAGCTTGCAATTCCTTGCTAATTCTTTATCTTGAATTTCATTCTTAAAATTGGTGATGAGGATTAGTAACCATCTATCCATTCGCTTTATTTACTCCTTATCTTTTCTTTTATTAATTATGACGGTCGCAATCGGTTGCAAGGACGCTCCAACAGATAAAGTGGTTACCTGGCCGCATGGTGTTTACTATGAGGTGTTTGTTCATTCCTTCTGTGACAGCAATCAGGATGGAATAGGAGACATCAACGGGCTCATGACTAAACTTGACTACATTCAGGATTTAGGGGTGAACGGAATTTGGCTCATGCCCATTATGCCATCACCATCCTATCACAAGTACGATGTAACTGACTATAAAGGCATCCATCCAGACTATGGCACCAAGGAGGATTTTCAACACTTTGTAAATGAAGCACACAATCGAAATCTCAAAGTCATCATTGATCTAATCGTAAATCACGTAAGTGCAAAGCATCCCTGGTTTGTCCAGGCGACTGAAAATAGAGAAGGTCCTTACCGCGATTACTTCATCTGGGCTGATAAAGACAGTATCAAAGATGAAATAGCAAAAAAAGAAATCACCCTTGACTCAGATAACATCACGCAATGGCATCCGGTAAATGGAGACGAAAAAGACGAGCATTACTATGGATTTTTTAACAGTGATATGCCAGATCTGAATTTTGACAATCTGGCGGTTCGTAATGAGTTTGTTGAGATCGGGAAATACTGGCTTGAAGAAATGAAAGTGGATGGGTTTCGGTTGGATGCGGCTAAACATATTTATCCAGACGATCGAGCTGAAGACAATCATGCATTCTGGATTTGGTTTCGTTCCGAAATGGAGAAGATAAAGCGGGATGTTTACATGGTGGGTGAAGTATGGAGTCCGGCTAAAGAAGTAGCGCCTTACCTTAAAGGAATTCCGGCATTATTTAACTTCGATCTGGGTGTGGCTATCATCAAAGCGGTAAATGCAGAGAAAGACACTACCTCACTCGTAAAAACGTATAAAAAGATCGTGGATTACTACCAGGGCATCACGCCCGAGTACATTGATGCCACCTTTCTGACCAACCACGACCAGAACCGAATTCTTAGTGAATTGGATGGCGACATCAATAAACTAAAAATTGCAACAGCTATATTGATGACCTTGCCTGGCACTCCATATATTTACTATGGAGAAGAAATTGGTATGCTGGGTATCAAACCTGACGAACATATACGAGAACCCTTCTTGTGGGACGTGGAGGGCGCAAATCCAAAGCAAACATCCTGGATAAAACCTAAGTACAGCACTGACCAAACAGTTACCCCTCTCTCCATTCAACAGCAGGATGAGGAATCAATTTACAATTACTACAAAAATTTAATCCGGATTAGAAATTCAAGCCGTGCGCTAAGCTACGGAGCGTTAAAGTTCACCACATTGAACAAGAAAGAAATCATAAGCTTCATGCGGACTTTTGAAGACGAATCTTTGCTGGTCATTCACAACATTTCAAATAAGAAAATGACATTTAATTTGCCCGACATAAACGGGGACAAAATAAAAATACATTATAAATCCAATCAGAACACATCGGTTGTCAATGGCGACTGTAGTCTTCCCGCTCATTCAACTTTGATACTAAATTCTTTCTAAGATTCTAAAATCCAGACTATGTCAAAAAAGTTATTTCTGCTCCTCATCACCATCGTTACTGCAATGGGCGGTTTGCTATTTGGGTATGATACTGGTGTAATTAATGGTACTCAATTTTATTTCAGCAAGTATTTTGAGCTGGAGCCTGCCATGAAAGGCTGGGTAGTGGGAAGCGCATTGGTTGGCTGCTTCTCGGGGGCACTTGTTGCCGGCCAGTTAAGCTGGGCCATAGGAAGAAAATACTCATTGATCATTTCTGCAATATTGTTTACCGTTTCAGCGTGGGGATCGGGACTACCGGCCTTCATGCCTGAATCGGTTTCGCTGATGGTGTTTTTCAGGATCATTGGTGGGCTTGGAATAGGAATTGCCTCTATGAATGCTCCCATGTACATCGCTGAAATTGCGCCAGCAGATAAACGAGGATTGATGGTCACCTACTATCAGCTGGCAGTCGTGATTGGTTTTTTTGCCGTGTTTTTGGTTACTTATTTTATTGGCAATGTAAGGACCGAACAAGAAAACATAGATTACGGTTGGAGGCTCATGTTCTGGTCTGAGTTGGCTCCCTGCCTGCTTTTTTTGATCCCTTTATTTTTTGTCCCAAAAAGTCCAAGATGGCTGGCCCTCAGAGGCAGAAATGAAGAATCGCTTAAAGTGCTGAATCAGATTCATGGGCCCGAGCTGGCCAAAAAGGAGTACGATGAAATTCAGGAATCAATAGCATCAGACGCCCGGAAGGCATCTGTAAAACTTTGGCAAAAAGGGATTCTTGGAATTGTGATCATCGGAACCATCCTGTCTATGCTACAACAATTCACTGGTATAAATGCGGTGCTGTACTATGGCGCAGACATCTTTGAAAAAGCATTGGGATTTGGTCAGGAAGATATACTGGCACAACAGATTTTATTGGCAGGCATCAATCTGGTTTTTACTTTCGTGGCAATGGCTACGGTGGATAGATTTGGTCGCAAGCCGCTCTTATATGTAGGGTCTATCGGCATGTTCCTGGGATTCTTATTACTTACAATAACCTTAATGACCAACTCCGTGGGTGTGCTTTCACTGGTTGGTGTGCTGCTGTTCATTGCTTCTTTTGCCATGTCAATGGGCCCGGTGGTTTGGGTAGTTTTATCTGAGATGTTTCCCAACAACATCCGCAGTGGAGCGATGTCTATAGCGGTAGCAGCCCAATGGGCATCCAACTATTTTGTCTCACAAACATTTCCAATGGTTGCTGAAAGCACTGCCAACAGTGGCGATTTCTGGAAAGGATCTCTTCCTTATGTCCTGTTCATGTTTTTTATTTTTCTGATATTCGTCTTTACCTATAAGTACATTCCTGAAACGAAAGGAAAGACACTCGAGCAAGTGGAAAAAATGTGGCAGGATCGATTCAATGCGTTAAAAAAATAGTCAGCACGAGTTAAATTTTTATGCCGTGTTTATTTATTGGAGAGCATCACTACCAACTTGGTATTTGAAGAACCAACAATAAGTTCCCCATGCTATTCCGATTAGAGACTGCCGACATCATCATCATTTCACTTTACTTCGTCATCGTATTTTACGTTGCCTGGTGGGCAACTCAAAGAGAAAAATCGGAAAGTGCCTCCAACGACTATTTCCTTGCTGGACGGAACCTGGGGTGGTTTGTAATTGGTGCCTCCTTGTTTGCCTCAAACATTGGCTCTGAACACTTAATTGGTCTGGCTGGAAGCGGCTTCTCAGAAGGAGTGCCTGTAGCGCAATATGAAATTATTGCCGGAATTATGCTGCTGCTACTGGGCTGGGTCTTTGTTCCGTTTTATCTGAGGAGCAATGTGGCTACCATGCCTGAGTTTCTGGAGCAACGGTATGACAGCAAATCAAGAATGTATTTGTCTGTTGTCTCTGTCATTGCCTATGTCCTTACCAAAATTTCAGTTACCATTTATGCAGGGGGTGTGGTGTTCGAGGCCATCGGGATGAACTTTTGGGTTGGTGCCATTCTTCTAGTTGTTGCCACAGGAGTGTATACTGTCTTCGGAGGATTAAAAGCGGTTGTATACACCGACATGATTCAAATGTTTGTGTTGCTTGGAGGCTCCATCACAGTGACCTACTTTGGATTGCAAATGTTGGGAGGCTGGGGTGAAGTAATTGATACCGCTCCAAAAGAATTTTTTAGCCTTTGGAGGCCAGCTTCTGATACCAATTATCCCTGGACAGGCGTGTTGTTTGGTGCTCCCATTTTAGGTGTATGGTACTGGTGCACGGATCAATTCATTGTTCAGCGGGTGCTCTCAGCTAAAAATCTAGATCAGGCCCGCAAAGGAACCGTGTTTGCTGGCTACCTCAAAATGCTTCCACTTTTCCTTTTTGTGCTTCCGGGCATTATCGCCTATGCATTGGTCCAAAAAGGAATGATGCACATCGATAGTCCGGATAAAACATTGCCAACGATGGTGGCTACTGTACTGCCGGTTGGTATGCGCGGCCTTGTGGTTGCCGGCTTGTTTGCCGCGTTAATGAGTTCGTTGTCTTCCGTTTTCAATTCATGCTCCACACTAATTACACTTGATCTGTACAAGAAAATCAGACCCAATGCAAGTGAGATACAATTGGTGACCATTGGTCAGGGGGCAACTGCATTGTTGGTTTTATTCGGATTGTTATGGATACCTTTTATGAAGTATTTTTCCAATCAACTATTCCTTTATTTACAGAGTGTGCAGGCATACATCTCACCGCCCATTGCTGCGGTTTTTCTTTTTGGAATCTTTTGGAGACGCCTGAACAGTAAAGGAGCCATTGCTTCTTTGGTAACGGGCCTTGTATTGGGCATGATTCGTTTCGTAGCTGAGCTCCAGAAAGAAAACCTCACAGGTTTTATGCGCTATTTGGCAGAGATTAATTTTTTGCACTTTGCCATCATCCTGTTTGGAATTTGTACTGCCGTATTGGTGCTCGTAAGTTTAGCCTCTGAAAGTCCGGATCAGGAAAAAATTAAAGACATCACCTATCAGCCACATGCCTCCGATGGAATCACCAAACAAAATACTTTTTGGTATTCACTTGTGCTTGGTGCCTTTATTTTGTTCTTATGGTGGTATTTGAGCTGACAATTGGCAACTACTCAATCCGTAACGATTGGGCAGGATTGGTGCGAGCTGCCTTTAATGTGTGAAAACTAACAGTGACCAAGGCTATCGCCACCACCAGTACACTTGGTAAGGCAAAAATCCACCACGACATGGAAATGCGATTGGCAAAATCCTGCAGCCAGTTGTTCATGATCCACCAGCTCAGCGGTGTAGCGGTTGCTATGGCAATGCCCAGCAGCACCATGTAGTCTTTGCTCACCAGTGTTAAAATACTTTGTAAGCTTGCTCCCAACACTTTTCTTACTCCAATTTCTTTGGTTCGCTGCAATGCCGTTAAAGAGGATAAGCCATACAAGCCAAGGCAGGCAATAAAAATGGCTAGCGCTGAAAATATGCCAAACACCTGACCAAACTGCTGATCGGCCTTGTATTGCTTTCCATAATGTTCATCCAGAAAAAAGTAACTGAATGGATTGCCGGGGAAAAAATTCTTCCATTCCTTTTCAAAGGAGGCAATGGATGCTTTTACATTGGACGTATTAAATCTTATGGAATAAAATCCCTGTGGTGCCGGGGCATATCGAAATAACAATTGCTCAAAATCTTTCTTCAGTGATTCCTGTCTATAGTCTTTTAATACTCCAACAATTCTAAATGTATCGCCCCAGAAATTGATGCGATCGTTCAATGCCTGCTCTGGATTGTCAAAACCCATGGTGCGCACAGCTGATTCATTCAGTATAATGTTCGATTGCTCGCCTTGTACCTCATCAGAAAAACCGCGCCCTGCAATGATCTCCAGACCATAAGATGGAATAAAGTTACCATCCACCATGAGCACGCGGTATTGGTTGCCCTCATCCTCACTTTGGCTCAATCGCCTCACCCCTCCGGCATTCCAATTAGGCGAAGAGCCAGGAACATCGTTAGAGGCCGACATGTAGCTCACCTCCGGATATTGCAATACCTTGTTTTTAAATACCTGATAAGTGCTTTCGTAGGTAGAGTCGGTCACCAAAGGCGAAGCAACCACGAGCGTCTGATCAATATTTATCCCCAACTTTTGGTTGCGCATAAAAGTGATCTGATTGAATACCGTGTACGTTCCCACGATCAACAAAATAGAAGCGGCAAATTGCATTACCACCATTACTTTTCGAAATGCCACACCTTGATTGGTATTTTTGAATCGGCCTTTCAGCACTTCCACCGGTTGGTAGGAAGATAAAATCAATGCAGGGTAAATCCCCGACAACAGCGCTCCACCAATAATTAAGCCTGTACATCCCAACCAAAAAATATTTTGTGTGAATAACTCATAGCCCAAAGGCCGGCCAGTAAGATCGGCAAAATAAGGAGTAAGCATGATCGCCAAGCCAATAGCCAACCCGATGGCGAGGGTATTGAGAAGAAGTGATTCAACCAAAAACTGCTGTACCAACTGCCAGCGATGACTCCCCATCACTTTTCTCACGCCCACTTCGCGCGCACGTTCAATAGATTTTGCTGTAGACAAATTGATATAGTTGATCCATGCGATGAGAATAATGAGTACGGCCACAAGCAACAAAAAGTTGGCTGTGTCGCGGCTGCCATTGGCTTTAAACTCCATGATAAAATTTGAATCCAAATGAATGTCGGAGACGGGCTGCAAGTGAAACACCATGCCCGCATTGTACTGTTTGAGTTCCTCCCCCTCGCGCTTTTGCACAAAGTCGGGGAGCTTACTTTCAAATTGAGTGGGGTCCACATTTTCTTCCAGCAAGATGTAAGTAAAAAAGCCATCCCATTGCCAGTGATTCATGTCTTCTTCAGGTATACCTACCAATTTCGCATAGGTGGAAAATGAAAGTAAGGCGTCAAGCTTCATGTGTGAATGTTCCGGAATATCTTCATACACACCCGTGATGAGAAACTCCGTCCTTCCGCGGTTGCGCATGGTTTTACCCAAAGGTGATTCATTGCCAAAGTACTTTTTGGCTAGTGATTGTGACACCACCATTTTGTTGGGTCCTTTCAGCGCGGAACTGTCAACGCCCTCGACTAATTTTAATTCAAACACATTGAAGAAATCTTCACTGGCATAGTAAATATTGTCCTCTTTAAAATAAGTATCACCATACGAAAGCATGGCGGTACTTTTGGCAAGGCGGGTAAAATATTTCACTTCGGCAAAATTTCTCTTGAGGTCAGGACCAATTCCAAGGCATCCTGCTGCCCACCGGGTTGAAATTTCTCCCTTGTTGTACCGATCGAGTTGCATGCGATAAATCTGCTCCTTGTTTGGCCAAAAAGTATCGTAGGAAAACTCATGCGTGGTGTATTGGAGGATGAACAAGAAGGCCGTCATACCAATAACGAGTCCCAACACATTGATGGAAGTGAAAACCTTGTTTCTGGCGATATAACGCCATATTGAGGTGAGGTAATTATTTATCATGGCGGGAGGTTTCAATGATTACTTCCCATTTAAACGAAGGTTACCGATTATCGTTTAAAATTCGGAAGGGCAAGCTTAAACTTAACGGCCAATAATCGGACAATGAAGATGAAAGCACTGGAAAGAATCAGGTTGAGGTCGCGGGCAATATTAAAATAATTGAGGGACAGATAGAGAATCGCTCCGCCCAGACAGGCAGTAGCATAAATCTCTTTGCGAAACAGCACCGGGGTCTCATTGATCAGCGTATCGCGAATCACGCCACCCATAACGGCAGAAAACATGCCCATGATGGCGGCAATCTCCGGTCGCATGCCCAGCGACAATGCTTTCTCCACACCTAAAATAGTGAAGAAGGAAATGCCTACTGCATCAAAAAAGAGAAAGGTGCGCCTAAGGCCGGACAGCAAATTGAAGAACAAATAAGCTACCAATGCGCCTACCATAATGGCGTACAAAAAATAAATATCCGAAATCCAGGTAAGCGGATAACTGCCCAACATGATATCACGCAGTGTCCCACCTCCTATGGCCGTGACAAAACCCGTGAACGTGGCCCCAAACAAATCGGCATCCCTGTCGCGCACGGCCAGTGCACCGCTGATGGCAAAGAAGAATGTGCCAAGAATCTCAAGAATGTATTGTAGTGAGGTCACGCGGGCAAAGGTAAGAGATTGCTTCGCAGAAATATATGCCCTCAAACAATACGTTTAAATAAAAGTCATTTAGCCGTAAACTTTATCACTTTGTTTTCAATGGGTTTCACCGTTCTCAGGTATGCGTAAATGGCAGCCAGATCCTCTTCTTCCATCTGGGCATACATGGTCCAGGGCATGATGGTGTTGAATTCACCTGGTGCAACGGTAGGGACAACGTAAGCTGAATCTGCATACATTTTGAAGCGGGCAACAAATGCTTCCTGTGTCATGGCGCCAATGCCTGTTTCGTGCGGTGTAATGTTGGATGAACGCACAACCGATCCGTCCGGAAATTGAAATTCCCTACCTCCACTGAAGGCAAGCTCCCTAATAATTTGTCCTTTGTCCACATCGGTGTGACATTCAATGCACCCTGATGCATTGGTCATATAAGCTCCGTAGGCCAACTGATCGCTCTTATCCGGACGCGTTTGCGGGTCAGCTGGCTTGGGTATCGTATTGAGAATAAAATTCATCGGAAAGTCTGGTTCAGAATCAGGGACTACATTCTCGATGGGATCCAGCGAGCGCACGTAGGCGATGATGCTGTAAATATCCTCCTTGTCCATGCGGTTGTAATACGGATATGGCATAAGCGGAAACATGGCCCTGCCTTCTTTGGTTACGCCAGAGGTAATGAGTCGGAAAAGTTCTCCATCGGTGTAGCGGCTGATTCCTGTGGGTGTGATGTTTTTTGCATAATAAACGCCCGGCAGTCCCATGGACTGATCAAATCGGTCTCCACCTTTTCCCAGCGTTCCAGGCGTAATCGGACCGCTGAATTTTGTCCAATCACGTTCAGAATGACAATCAATACACACGGTAACGGTATTGGCGAGGTACTTTCCTCTCGCAATGCGTGCTTCCGTGTACTCAATGGTTAGGTCTTCCGCTTCGCCAACATCCGGCAAAGCCATTCGCACGTAAAGTAAGATTGCTGTTACTGCAAACAGGACTACGGCAATAAAGTAGCCCAGGTATTTCAGGATTTTCATGGGTCTATAAATTGGTTGGTGGCTACCAATTTATGAATTACAAATAAAATTTTACTTGTTGCAACAAGCATTGAGAGGTGCTTCAGAATTCGATATTCATGAAGTTGGTTTTATCCTCTCCTTTAATGGGAGTTTTCTCAGCGAACTTGTCTTTAACCTGGGTGGTGATGTAAGCGCTTAAGCCTCGCTTATTTTCTGCCATTAATTTCATCACATCGACAGCCACCTTACCTGCGCTCATGTAGGTAAACTTGTAATCATAAGAGGCATTGTGCCACCGCACAATGATGTAGTCGTCACCTGATTCGTATTGATGAATTCCTGCTCTTGGATTTTCGCTGTAGAGCTGCATTTTACTTTTTCCATTTGATGTTACAACCCAGACTTGGCCGCTGATTTGCATCAATGGGTTTTCCTAGAATCAATAAGTCCATCGCTTTGCGTAAGTCATTACCAGTAACCGGAACATCATTTCCAGGTCGCGAATCATCCAATTGGCCTCTATAAACAAGTTTTAAATCTGAATCGTAGAGGAAAAAATCTGGCGTACAGGCCGCGTCATAAGCCGTGGCCACTTCCTGCGTTTCATCAAATAAATACGGAAATGAGTAGCCCAGCCGCTTCGCCACAACGGTCATTTTTTCAGGACTGTCGTCCGGATAGTTTTGCACATCATTTGAATTGATGGCTATCAAATTCACTCCGCTGTTTTTATAATCATTCCCCAACCGAACCAATTCCTCATTGACATGAACGACAAATGGGCAATGATTGCAAATGAACATGATGAGGGTTCCCTTCATTCCTTTCATCTCACTTAATGAAAGTAGTTTTCCGGAAACCGTATCAGGCAATTTGAAATCAGGCGCCTCAATGCCCAACGGACTCATAACTGATGGAATGCGTGCCAAAAAAAATTAAATTAGTGAGTCCGTAAAATTACAATTTTCAAACTATCTGGCACTCCCCCCCTGCGCAGGCGGCCTCCGCCTTAAGATCGGTATGGTCATCAGTTTCAATTACCTGGGTCAGGTCAAGCTGCGTTAAACTCTTTTCCAATTCCATGAACTCGGCCTTTGTGATGTCTTCAAAAGGAGCCTGTTTATAATTGCCGGAATCAAACGGCAGTACGCTTAACCCATTGTAGCTGGCTTTATTTTCCCACATCCATTGGCCCACCCGCTCCCAATCTTTATCATCTATCGAAACGGTTGCCGACACATTGTTGGCATTATTGCCTCTTCTGAACCCTTTGCGCACCCACCATTCATTAAATTTCTTTATTCGCTCAAGCAGTTGCATGACATCCTCATTTCGAACAATGCTGCCTGTTGGAGCCATTTGTGGAATGCGGATGATGGCTTGCTTGCTATTGAGCAAATCCTCTTCTAATAATTCAGGATGGTGAATCACGAGATAAGTGTACAATGCCTCGTTCTTGCCTATGCGAATTCTTCTTAAATAATAATCGTTGTGCCAGGCGTGAATACCTGATGAAGTACCTAATACCAATGAAGAGGTACCCGAAGGCTTAATTGTTGTACACCTGGCTGCAAATTGAATCCCAATTTTCGAAGACACTTCCAGGTTAATGCGTTTCACTTCTTCAGCTGCTTCGTTCAAATCCAGTTTACTTACTTTGCCGCTGGCAATGCCTGTCATGCCCACACCAATCAATGCATCTTGTTCAGTGGTGGTCTTCCATTGATCTCTCAGATAATGAAAGTCGGTAAATCCGGCCTGTAACGTGCCCAGGTAAGCAGCAGCACGAGATCTGGCATTAAGTTCTTCCTGTGTAGTTACATCTGAAACGTTTACCTCGCAGAGGTTGCAAAACTGAAAAGGCCTCAACGCAATTTCACAGCAGGGATTTGTGCCCCAGTCAATATCGTTGGTAAAATAAAAGCCGGGTTCTCCCGATCCGGAGATTTCAATCTTTTTCCAAAGTGCAAAAAACTCGGCTTCACTGGTTGTGTCTCGTGGTAACACCACAGAATTGTTCGCTCTTCCTCTTTGCTCATTCAATTCCCACCAGTTTCCAAATTTGCAAGTAAGCATTTCTTCATCGCCACGCGAAAAGAGTGCAATCATGGCAGACCTGCGGATACCGCCCGCCAAAACAGCGTTGGCCAGGTGACACATGATGTCGTGGCATTCCAATGGTGTCAGTTTCTGCCCATCTTGTTTCCGATCAAGAATGGACTGTACATGGGCGATGCACAGCTTTAGTGGCTCAGGACCAGGCGCCTTGCCGCCTGCCGTCACTAACCTTGCCCCCTTTGGTCTGATATCTCCGTAATCAAAGTCAGGAATGTAATTGCTCTCATTGAAATATCCTTTCAACAATACTTTTACCGCATCAGCCCAACCTTCGAGGCTATCGCCAATTAAAAATCTTTTCCTTTTTTCTGCTTTCTTTATCGGAGGAAGTTTCTCCACATGATGATTCTGCACCGAATAGCCTACTCCTGTGCCCCCCAACAAAAGAAACAATGTTTCTGAAAATGCCCTTATGTTATCAACAGGCAGGTAGGCACAATTATAAATCCTTGAGTTGTTGCGTTCAATGGCAGGACCGGCAAATTGCATAGCACGCATGGAGGGCAAAACTTTCTTCTGATGAACCCATGGCATCACCTCCGCTATTTCAGATGCAAGTTGCGGATACTTCTCCGTCATCATGCTTTCATAACGATCGCAAATTTCCATCCATGTCTCCCTGCGGCTTAGCTCAGGAAGGTACCTGGCATACTTCATGTAAACAATCAGGTCGCTTAGAATTTGTTGATTTAACTGCATCCCCTAATCAGTTCAGACTTACTTTTTCGAATAGAATATTGTTTTCCAGGTGGATATGCTGCATCAAATCGTTGTCAAACGCATCCAGCTTGTTAAACGCAATTCTGTATGTAGTACAAACATCATTTGGCAGCGTATAGTTGCTTGTCAACTTCCTAATTTCTTTGACCAATGTACCCGCCAGTTCATGCTCATCCTTCATCACGGATATAGGCTGAGTAAGGGGGACAATTTTTGAAGCATCCCGCATCATTTTAATGGCCGGGAAAAGAATCCTTTCCTCTTTTTCCATGTGTTGCAATAGCTCTCGTTTCAATAGCAAAAAAAGGTCTCTCACTTCCGTTAATTCCGGATGCTGAGCCCCGTGCACTTCACAAATCTTATCGAGGAGTTCTTCAAGAAGGGGAATGTTCTCCCTTACGTAAGTGTGGTGCTGATCTAAAATGTAATCCACCAGAAGTTCAGGACTCCATTTCTTAAAATTGGTCATCTGTTCAATCTCTCCCTTTTTCGCAATGGCATCCCAAACTTCTCCTGAATCTATTCCTGCCTTTTCGCAAGCCTCTTTGAAGCTGCGTTTGCCCCCGCAACAATAATCGATTCTATGCTTGTTGAATACTTCTAATGCTTTTGGAAACTGGACGGCTACATCGGCTACCGACATGTCGGGTATCTGTGTTTCAGTGTTCATGTGCAATAATTGTTTAACTGGCGCTAAACTACAATACATGCCCCGTTCGTGTTATGACAGTAATCATAACCGACAAAAAGAAACAAGAAAAATTGGATTAGGAACTTAGTTTTCGAGCCTGACCCACCCAATCATCACGAATGATTCGGTCGGGGAAATATTTAAGGGCTTTGCCTACCTGGTCAATGGTCTTTTTGTCAAACTGACTTATCTGCTTGAATGAGTAAACTCCCATGGCGTAAAGTTTGCGTGAAATTGCAGGACCAATACCCTGAATCATGGTCAGGTCGCTGATTTCATCTTCTTTAGGTACGCGCAGCTCAGACTTGCTTTGATTTTCGAATTCAAGTTGTTTCACTTTGAAGCGCAAATGTGAAACTTCCGCTCCAAGTTGCTCTGCCCGCGGCCTGAGTTCACTCAACTCCTTTTTCAGCTGCTCCCTTTCAGTGTCAGCATTTTCCAGCTGTTCCTCTTTTGATGACAATTCGCTTGTCAGCTGTTGATTGGCCTGACTCTTCCTTGCCAACTCGCTTTTGAAGTGCAGCTCGATATAAGCCTTTTCATTTTTCAAAACGTCCTTTTCACTCTTAAGGGTACGTCTTTCAAATTCCAGTTCCTTTCTCTCATGTTCTTCCGAGAAAAAGGCAATTCTCCATTTCTTGATCGGTTCTTCCTGAAGGTAATAAGCAGCCAAAAATCCAATAAGGAAGGCGCCCAGCGTCATGAATAAAATTTCTATGATGGCCAATGCATTGCTGGTGCCATTAAAGGTGGCTGGGTCAGTACTTAAGCCTTTCACTGAGAAGAGATACCAAATCGCGCAGGCCACGCACCACACCACAAAGAGTGTGATGGCTAAGTAAACTGTTTTTTGTGGATTCACACAGTGAATTTAGATTATATCCCAAGGAAAATACAGAAAAATGTAAAAAAATGAAGACAAGAGGCGACCTGCCTGTTGAAAAAAGAGGGCTGTCTCAAAAAGTCACTCAGGAACCCTAACGAACTTAGGATTTTACTTTGGACGAGTTGAACATTCACTTTTGAGAACAGCCCTACAACTATGGAACTACTAAATAAATATGAAGTGAGATCCTTCTCCATCGGCAAGGGCATACATATCCGCCACCGTAATAATGTCTTTTACTTCCGGTAAAAAGTCCTCTTTCTCCAGTTTAAACATATCAGCAGCCAGCTTACACGCAAAGATTTCTCCCCCGGCTGCGTCAATCATCTCAATAAATTCTGTGACATGAGGTATGTCCAGTTTATCCATTTGCTTCTTCATCATGTACGATGCGAACGCCTCAAGACCAGGGAGGCCACCCATCATGGTAGGCATAGCTGGCATAAATGCAGGATTTCCAACAGTAGCGGTATGCAGGTGATCCGCTTTTGCTTTCGTAATGGCGTCCAACCCAAAGAAGGTGAAAAACAATTTAGCATCCCTTCCGTCAGCTAACGCACCATTGGCCATAATCAGCGCTGCGTAAACATCCTCCAGTGTTCCTTTGGAGCAAATGATTATTACTTTTTTAACGGTGTCTTCTTTTTTACTTACCGGTACATCTTTCTTTTGTGCTACCGGTTCTTTTTCTAATATGTTGTTCATGACTAATATCTTTAAAGTGTAAAACTAAATGCAGCTAACCGGCTTTGGAATTCCGGCAATCCGGCTGGATACTTTCAGTGGTCCGCCTGGAAACAATTGGTAAAATTCTTTGATGTCCACAATTCCAGATTTTCCCACTTTGCGAATGTTAAGTGCCACCCCTTCAGCCTGCCTTTCGCGCAGCCAATTCAATACTTCAAAGTGTTTGTCTGTAAGGGTGATTTCATACTCGGCTGCAATCTTGTGCGCCCAGTCCTTTGTCCATTGAGCAGGGTTCTTCATGTAACCTTCCTCGTTTACTTCAATTTGTTGTCCGTTTAATATTGCAGTGTCCATAGTTTTATATTTATTGTTTATCAAAATTTATTAAACCAATTCTTTGCCCGCCATTGACATGTGTGTGCTTACTGGCAATTTTTTTCCGGTGAGCAACATGTGCCAATACACCCATTTAAACATGAGCTTACCATAGTGGTTGGCGCGTGTTACCTTTAAAAGTCCCATAGGTCCCACCACAGGCCAGGGGTATACACCGGGCAGTGGCTCAGTTTCATAGTTGAAATCAATCAATGCCGCTTTTCCATAGCCTGTTTCTATAAAGCAATTGGAGTGTCCATCAAATTTGGCTTCGAGTGGTTTTCCTCCGATATAGCTAAGTATATTTTCTAAAAGGATTTCACCCTCGAAGTGGGCTACAGATCCTGCTTTGGAGGCAGGCACATTGGTGGCATCCCCGATAATGAAAACGTTGTCTAGCGTTTTAGATTTCAGTGTCTCCTTATCGGTAGGGATAAAGTTCAAGCCATCTTCGTCACCCATATTGCTGCGCTCAATCATCTCATCGCCTTTGTTCACAGGCACTGATACAAGCAGATCAAACGGAACCTCCATTTCATCGTAGGATATCAGTACTTTCCGCTCTTCATCTACTCTTTCGAGATAAAAATCCGGAACTACTTTTATTTGTTTCTCCTCCAGCAATTTGCTCAACATCGCAGTTGCCTTTGGTTTGGTGAAAGCACCTGACAATGGCGTGACATAGGATATTTCCACCTTGTCGCGCATGCCTTTTTCGGTAAAATAGGCATCAGCCAAAAACGCGAACTCAAGGGGCGCCACAGGACATTTGATGATGGTCTCTGCCAGGTTGATCACCAGCTTTCCCCCTTTCCAGTCTTTCAACTTTCCAGCCAGCTTGGTCGCGCCTTCATAAGTGTAGAAATCAAAAATGTCTTTCTGCCAAAGTTTTCCCTTGAGCCCTGTGGTTTCTTCAGGCACGGGAACCGTACCCGTGGCAACTACCAGTATATCGTAAGGCAGCATGCGTCCATCTGCCAGCAGCACTTTGTTTTTTTCGTGTACGATTTTGTCTACTTCATTAATGATGAAATCAACTTCTTTTGGTAAAAATTTGGCTTTTCTCTTTACCACATCTTCCGGCTTGTAAATGCCAAATGGGATAAAAAGAAAACCCGGCTGATAATAGTGACGTTCATCGCGGTCTACAATGCTGATTTTCCATTCTACAGGATTGAGTGCTTTGTACAGCTTGTTCGCCATCATGGTTCCCGCTGTTCCCGCTCCTAAGATGAGTATGTTTTTCATGTTCGTTAGGTGTTTTTCCTGGATTCAAAAGTATGAGGTCGGGCCCCTAATTCTTATGATGGCACTCAAGCGTCACTGTGATTGTAGTCAGGAAGAAACGTCACTTTTGTTACAGAAAGGGCGGTTTTACCCCTTTTTTAATGGAGATGCAACCCGTAGAAAGGGTTCTGCGTCTTAATACATAATTCACTTAGGTATATCGGCATGCACTCACCAGAACTGTTAAAAGGCACTTTGCAAACCATCCTCCTGAAAGTGTTGAAAGATAATGGCAGGATGTACGGATATGAGATCACCCAGAAGGTGAAGGAGCTTTCATTAGGCAAGCTGCTCCTTACCGAGGGTGCGTTGTATCCGGCATTGCATAAGTTGGAAGCCGATGGATTGCTTCAAACTGAGGTGATTCATTTTGGCAAACGCCTGAGAAAGTATTACACCCTAACCCCACAAGGAAAAAATTTGGTGAAAGAACGCGTTATCGAACTGGTGGATTTCATAAAGACCATGTCGGCCGTACTTAAAGTTCAACTTGCTTAGTTATGGAACAGCAACTTACCGCTGAACATATCAACTTCATCATCAAAGACCTTCATTATCGCGGGTTGGTTTATGAGCCACTGCAAAATGAACTGATCGATCACATTTGCTCCTGTGTGGAAGCAGAAATGGCTGAAGGGGCAAAATTTAAAGATGCGTACAATTCCGTACTTAAATCTTTTGGGCACACCAAAGGTCTTCGCAAAACCCAACATCAAACAATACAATCCAATCACTCAATCAAGGTACTCATGCTAAGAAATTACCTCATCATCGCTTTTCGAAACCTGCGCAAGCATAGCTTTTATTCTTTCATCAACATTGCCGGGCTTGCCATAGGCGTTGCCGCTTGTTTGGTCATCATTCTATTTATTATCGATGAGCTGCAATACGACAAATACAACACAAAAGCTGATCGCATATTTCGTATTCACAACGAAATCAAATTTGGGGGCAATCACTTGTTGTTGACTACCACCTCTGCCCCAACAGGGTACACGCTTCAGCAAGATTATCCTGAGATTGAGGCTACCGTAAGATTTCGTGGTGTAGGTTCCTATCTGGTGAAGCCAAAAGAAGGTTCCGATAACATCAAAGAAAATAATGTGATCTGGACGGATAGCACTTTTTTTAAAGTCTTTTCAGTAAAAGTATTGGAGGGAAATCCGCATACGGCTTTGAAAGAACCAGCCAGTATAGCCATTAGTAAAAAAATGGCAGATAAGTACTTCCCCGGACAAAGTGCGTTGAGCAAATCCTTAATACTTGACAATAAGTACAATGCGAAAGTAACAGCAGTGTATGAAGATATTCCTTCCTCTTCTCATTTTCATTTTGACATTCTAATTGCCATGGTGGGAGACTGGCCTGTGGCGAAAGAAGCGCAACGCCCGGTTTACTTAAGCAATAATTTCACTACCTACTTATTGTTAAAAGAAGGCGCTGACGGCAAAGCGCTGGAAGCCAAGCTTCCAGGGTATCTGGAAAAATATGTGGGTCCTCAGATCGCACAAGTGCTCGGAGGTGACTTTACAATGCAAAAGTTTAGGGAATCTGGCAATATCTACGAGATGTCATTAATGCCCTTGCTTGATATTCATTTGCACTCAGACCGAAAAGGGGAATTTGAGCCTAACGGCAATATTACCTATGTCTACTTAATGGGTATTATTGCATTGTTTATCCTGGGGATTGCTTGTATCAATTTCATGAACTTGAGTACCGCGCGCTCAAGCAACCGAGCCAAAGAGGTAGGCATTCGCAAAGTGATGGGATCCGTACGCGCATATTTAGTCAGACAATTCTTAACCGAATCTACACTTGTCACTTTCTTTGCATTTTTAATTGCGATCGCCATGGCCTACCTGATACTTCCCAGCTTCAATATGCTTGCGCAAAAACAACTTAGTCTTCCAATCGATAATCCAATTTTCTATTTTGGCTTGATAGGCGCTGCACTGGTTGTAGGATTAATTGCAGGCATCTATCCTTCTTTCTTTTTGTCTGCCTTCAAACCTGCAGATGTGCTAAAAGGAAGAGTGTCTTTGGGCATGAAAAGCGGATTCATCAGGAGCGCACTGGTTGTTTTTCAGTTTGTCATTTCCATATTCCTTATCATTGGTGCTATCTCTGTCAACCGCCAGCTGCATTATATCCAAACCAAAAAATTAGGATTTGAAAAAGATCAGGTCATAGTCGTTCAAGATGCTTACGCCTTGCGTCCCAACGGAGTTGAGCCATTTAAGCAGGAGGTGCTCAAGAACAGCTTTATTCAGAGCGGCACCATTTCGGGTTTTTTGCCTGTCGAAGGAGCGGGGTCCTGGCGTAACGACAATCCCTTTTGGCGTGAAGGACAAGAACCTACTTCAGAGAATTTGGCGAGTCTGCAAAACTGGAGTGTCGATCACGACTACATCAAAACATTTGGCATGAAGATCAAACTGGGACGTGACTTTTCTGAAGCGTTTCCTTCAGACAAAGATGCGGTCATCCTCAACGAAGCTGCTGTGCTGCAATTTGAGCTTGGGGATGATCCAATTGGGAAAAAAATTAACACCTTTGATGGATCGCTGCCCGATGGGTCTCCTGATCCTTCGCAAATCAAATCTTATCCCGTTATTGGCGTGGTTGAAGATTTTCACTTTTCTACCATGCACGAGGGCATTACACCACTTGGACTTTTTATGGGTCATAGCGATGGCAGTGTGTCTTTCCGATTCAATGCATTCAATTCCCAGGAAGTGATTGCCGCTATCGAAAAGACCTGGAAGAATCTGGCTCCGGGTCAACCTTTCCAATATTCATTCCTCGATGAAGACTTTGGTCATATGTACACAGCGGAACAACGGCTTGGAAAAATTTTCGGGCTGTTTGCCGGGTTGGCCATAGTCATTGCCTGTTTAGGATTATTTGCCCTTACCGCTTTCACCGCAGAGCAAAGGTCCAAGGAAATCGGTATTCGCAAAGTGCTTGGTGCAAGCGTCAGCGGCATTGTGGTCTTGCTTTCGAAAGAATTTGGAAAGCTCATTCTCATTGCATTTGCCATCGCCATTCCGGTAGCCTGGTTCAGTGTAGACTGGTGGCTGAAAGGCTATGCCTACAAAACTGAAATTGGAGTGATGGTCTACGCTGTAGCAGGATTCTCTGCTTTGCTTATCGCCTGGCTTACCATGGGATTTCAATCCATCAAAGCGGCCAGATCAAATCCAATAGATGCTTTAAAAAACGAGTAAGTTAGGCATGTTTACTCAAATCGGTCCTTCACGAAAGTAACTTTTGTTTTTCCGTGAGGGGCCGGCTTTCCATCTTCATCCAGGTTTACAAAAATAAGTTTGTCGATTGTTAGAATGGAATCGCGCGTCATTTTGTTGCGTACCTCACACTTCAGGGTGATTGAAGTTCGTCCAAACTCCGTGGCCAATATTCCGATTTCAATAATGTCTCCTTGCTTTGGCGCAGAAATGAAATTAATCTCCGAAACATATTTGGTTACTACATGCTTGTTCTCCAATTGGACAATGGCATAAATAACCGCTTCCTCATCAATCCATTGCAGCAGTCTTCCCCCAAATAAAGTTTCATTCGGGTTGAGGTCTTCTGGTTTTACCCATTTGCGCGTGTGAAAATTCATTGTATCATTTAATTGTCCTGATCAATTGCTCAAAAAACCAAATGCCTTCCTGATAACCCTCAATGCTGATTCGTTCATCAATTCCATGAAAGCCAATGGGATCATTCATAGGGCTGAACTTAACGATCTGTGAAGAAACATTTCCAAAATGTCGTGAGTCTGTTGCTCCAATCATTAAGAATGGGGCTACAATCGTGTTGGCAAAACTCTTTCTGGCTGCTGCTTCCACCCACTTGAAACCTTCTCCCTCTACTGAAGTAACCCGGGAAGGATCGTTTCCAAAACTAAGTTTGGAAACCTTTACTCTTGGGTCATTAATAACGGATGTCACCCGGTTGGTTACCGATTCCTGTGTGTCACCCGGTAACAACCTGAAGTTAATCGTGGCATTTGCCAATGTCGGAACTACATTGTCCTTCATGCCCGCATTGATTATTGTGGGGGCGGCAGTAGTGCGTACCATTGCATTGCCTCCCGGACTTTGCTCATATATTCCTACAATCACACGTTTGAATAACCATTGGTTGGCAAAAACCATTTTTTGAAGAAACGGTTGTTCCGGTCCGATATAGTCGATGAAATCGCGCGTAGATTGTGAGAAGTCTGCCTCAAAGGGTTTCTCCCTTAATCGCACAATGGCATTTGTCAAAATATCAATGGCCGTTTCGCTTGCTGGCATGGACGAATGCCCTCCGGCCTGCTCCACGGAAAGCGACAACGATAAGTAGCCTTTTTCCGATGTACCGATTAAGGCAACGGGTTGAGTTATTCCCGGAATCTTGTCCCTGGTTATAATTCCACCTTCATCCAATACCAAGTCTGCTTTTACATTTCTTGATTCCAGTAAACTGGCAATGGCAATGGCACCCCTGCCACCTATTTCTTCATCATGACCAAATGAAAGATAGATGGTACGCGCTGGCTGAAACCCTTCAATAAGTAAGGTTTCAATGGCCTCCATGATGGCAACGAGATTCATCTTGTCATCAGTTGTGCCGCGTCCCCAAATGGTATCATTTTTCACTACCCCTTCGAATGGATTAACAGACCAAAGGTTTTCTGTACCAGGCTCAATGGGCACCACATCCATATGTGCCATCAATACAATCGGATTTGCTTCAACTTGCTTGCCTTCCCATTTGTATAACAAACTGTGATTTGCCACTACTTCCCGATGCAGGGTTTGGTGAATGAGTGGATAACTGACTTGCAAGAATCTATGAAACCCATTGAATGCTGCCGTGTCAGGTGGAATGGTATCGCCAAATGAAACGGTTTTGTATCTGATGGCATCAACGAAACGCTGAAGCGCTTCTTTCGACAAGGGTGGTGATGGCATTGCCGCAACATCCACCTGCCTTGACTTGAACCGCATCGTATTGAAAACCAAAACGCCAAGCAAAACACCTAAAAGTGCAATTGTGATGACAATGAATTTTCTCATTCTACTTAAATCTTTTTCCGTGTTTAATCACCATATCTACACGCTGCAGCAAGTCAATATACCGCAGCACGTCTCCTTTCACGGCAATAATATCCGCATACTTTCCTTCTGAAATGGTTCCGTAGTCATTGTCCACCCCCATGGCCACGGATGGCCAATAAGTAGCGGCCCTGATGGTGTACATCGGGTCACTACTTTCAATTTTTTTTTGCGTTTCCTCATTGGGATTAAGGTCTTCTGGTTTCACCCATTTCCTTGTTTTAAAATTCATTTCTGGCATATTACTTTATCGTTTTATAAGGTATTGGATTACGCCAATTTACCACATCAATCTTGTTCTTATCTTTGAATTGCAGGTCTCCATCGTACTGCAAAATGCCCGTATTCAATTTTGCATATTTATTATAAGTCACAATGTTCTTCAGGTGATCCGGTAAGTAGGTCTGGCTTATTTTTATTTCGATGGGGATCAATTTTTTTCCGGTGTCAATGATAAGATCGATTTCAACTCCCTTATTGTCGCGCCAAAAATACAGCTCGTAGGTACTGATATTGTTTTTGATTTTCTTTAGCCACTCGGTAACAACAAAGTTTTCAAATAGAGCTCCTCTAAAATGGGAGTTTGAAATTTCATTGTCACGATCAATGCCAAGTAACGAACAGGCCAAACCAGTATCGTAAAAATACAACTTTGGAGATTTCACAATGCGTTTGTTGAAGTTTTTGAAATGAGGTGGAAGCAGAAAGATCACATAGCTGCTGTGGAGAACACTCAACCAGCTTTTTGTGGTCTTTATATCTACACCGCAGTCATTGCTTATAGCTGCCACGTTTAACTGCTGCCCAATGCGACCTGCACAAAGTTTTAGGAAGCGGTTAAAAGC
Organism: uncultured Ohtaekwangia sp.; assembly: GCA_964395905.1. Classification (GTDB taxonomy): domain Bacteria; phylum Bacteroidota; class Bacteroidia; order Cytophagales; family Cyclobacteriaceae; genus ELB16-189. The sequence continues at coordinate 80,045 of CAYNCP010000004.1, read as the reverse complement.
GAGCGTATTTTCAATGTTCCGTATTTGTTTTACGTCTCGCTCTACATACGTTCTGATGTAAGCTGGGTACCACATGGAAGGCTTTCTGTTCTTATCATAAATCTCAGGATAGCAACCTCTAAGAAGGAGTTGATCCGTAGATATATTGTCATCAAATCCCGTTTGTATTTCATGGAGCGAAAGAGGCAGCAAGTCCAGATAGCCAATGCGACCAGCCAAAGTTTGCGTGATGCTTTGCTGCAGAAGAAAATTGTTACTGCCCGTGAGTATGAATAAGCCATCTTTATTCTCCCTATCCAGTATTTCCTGCAGATAACTAAACAAATGCGGTGCCCGCTGAACTTCATCTAAGATTGCCCCTTTAGGAAATCGCCCAAGAAATGCTTTAGGATCAGTCTCAGCCAACTGCCGCTCATCAGGGTTCTCCAGGGAGGCATAAGGTTTTGTTGAAAAAACTTTCTTAACCAGTGTGGTTTTTCCACTTTGTCTTGGCCCTACGATAGCCACGCTGCGAAACTGCTTAGCAAGCCTACGTATGGACGATTCTGCCTCTCTTGGGATCATGGTACAAATATAGGAATCAATTCCCACATTTGTACTCAACCCGCTTCACTACCCCAACCATCAAAATCAGCCCTGTTATTTTTTGCTAGCCGATCCATTTCCTCCGACCACGTACCCACAATATCAAGATCTGTGCTCATCTCCGGTGTTGTGCCAATAATGGACCAATTGCGCGTTCCCGGATCCATGTGCATCCCCACTTCGTAGCCCAGTTTATGCAGTTCAATGACCAGGTTGCTTGCATCATCTTCCGTATCCGCATAGAAAAAACAATCAAAACATTGCTTTTTCCGAAATTCGCGACCAAACTCATTTTTCATCTCGAAAACGGCTAGCGCCTTCTTTCTTGAACTCCCAAATTCACCAGGTTTGGCTCTCTCCATCATTTCACCCTCTTCCCATGCTTGATCACCATATCTACATGCTGCAGTAAGTCGATATACCGCAGCACGTCTCCTTTCACGGCAATAATATCTGCATACTTTCCCTCTGAAATGGTGCAGTAGTCTTTGTCCACCCCCATGGCTACAGATGGCCAATAAGTAGCGGCCCTGATGGTGTACATTGGGTCGAGTCCAAACTCATTGACCCACACATCCAATTCATTCCAGGTACTTTGACTATGAAATTTCATCGGTATGCCGCTGTCTGTTCCGATCAATAGCACTACTCCAGCCTCTTTTAATTGTTTGACTTTGCGCTCCAGGGTAGGCCTGCGGATGGGATTTAATTGAAAGTAGGAAAGCTGCCCTGGCTGCTGTATGGATTGTTTGATGTCGTGGATGATTGAGTCGGGTAAATCGAGGTGCCATGAATCGTTATCCAGTCTTTCCGGGTTGTCGCGCAGGTATTCATAATTATATAATCCTTCAACTGTTGGTGTCCAGAATAATGGGCCCAGGTTCATCTGAGCGGTTCGTTCTTTGATCATTTGCATGATGTCTTCCGGATACTCAGGTGCGGATGATAAGCCGGTATGCTCAAAACAATCTACACCCGCTTTGAGTCCCCTTCTGATTTCTTCGGGACGATGTGAGTGAGCCACTACTTTCAATTTGTTTTTATGCGCTTCATCAACTACTGCATTTACTTCCAACTGCGTCATTTGATCTTGGTCGATCAGTTTGATGCAGTTAACTCCGGCTTTTGCCAACTGCCTGATCTTGTTGCGAGCGTCCTGCTCTCCGTTGGTTCCCCATCGAAAAGCCTCAGTACCCGGATAAGGTGCATGCTGAATAAATGGCCCGGACATGTACATGGTTGGACCAGGCAGTTCTCCGCTGTTGATTTTGTCGCGCACATTAATACTCGCCTGAAGTGGAGCTCCCAAATCCCGTGCACTGGTAACGCCAGCCAACAAAAGTTGATGTGCAGAAGACGGCATAATTACTTTCTCCAACAGGGGCAGATAAGTCTTATCCCAATGCGTATAGTCACTGTGTCCGTTGATCATCAGGTGAACGTGCATGTCCCACAATCCCGGCATCACACTCATGCCTTCAGTTGAAATAATTTCAGCATCGGATGGAATTGCCAATTGTCCTGCCTGACCAATTGCTTTGATGCGGGCTCCTTCTATTATAATCACACTATTACGCAATGGTGTGCCGCCAAATCCGTCAATCAAGGTGCCGCCAACCAGTGCCTTTGTGTTGGATTGGCTCCACGCACCAAACCCGGCCACACAGCATAAAAGGATGAATATCTTTTTCATTTTAAAATGGATTAATTGAAAAGATAGGAATTTTTCCAAACGAAAGTTTGACTAAAAGTCACCCACCTTAAAACAAGCTTTGTCAGGCGGGGAACCAATATTAGGTGTATGGGTTGGTGTGCCAGCACAGGTATAGCCTCCCGGGATATATTTATCACCCCACGCATTGCACGCTGCAGTGCTGCAAAATGGTCCGGCTGTACCCGTAGCACCGCCCAGGTCGATTTCGCATTGGGCATTCCCCCCGCAGTCCCAATTGGCATATACAAATGTTGCGGCCAGTGTATTGTTCGGCTCGATCGTACAGCTTTCGCAAGACTGGCCTGAAGATCCGCACTCGCCTATTGTGGCGTAGCACTTTGCAAGATTTTTGCCATAAAAAGGCAAAGAGCAACATTTGCCGGCACTGGGACAGAAGTAGGGAAATAAGGAATCGGTGCAAAAAATGATGCCCTCGTCTTGCTCTTCGGCACAGTTTGTAGTACAAATGATGAGTATAAAAAAGGGGAGAAGGCTTCTTAATAAAATCCTAGGCATAAGCTCTAATTACGCTTGTAAAATACAAACTCTCCTCCTTCATCACCAGTTACTTTAAGGGGGTTTCCGATAGGAGTTTGCTCTGCTCGATCAGATACAGCTAATTTTACACTCTGAATTATTTCTGAAACCGTAATTTTCTCCTTGGTATTTTTTCTTAAATAGGTAAGAAGTTCAGTTGCAAAAGGGCTATTCGTTCCCTGAGCCCCGTCTGAGACTGTTTCTAGTCTGCCTGAAGCTAATCCCCAACGCGACCTGTATTTTTCTACATTTTCTGCGAAGCCTCGTTTTTGCTCTCCAAAAAGCGAACCGGAGAAACATGCGTCAGCAATCAGAAAGGTATGCTGAGAGTTGATATTTTCAATAATTTTCAAGATTGAAGAATTCGGCAGGTACTCACCTTCCGCATTAAGATGTGCCTCCACAGGAACCCAATATCCCTCACTTAGCAACTCATCAAAATGCCCGTGTCCAGAAAAATAAATAACCAGATTATCCCTGGGCGTTACTTGTTCTATGTAGCCTCGAAGTGTTTTATAGATTAAATTTCGAGTGGCCTGTTCATCGCGAAGGACTGTTACATTGCTAAAATCAAAATTGTACATGCCCATCAAAATGCCAGCCAGATCATTGGCATCTTTTACTGCATTGTTGAGCTGAGGCCAATACTCGTATTTGTTAATCCCAACAACGAGTAAAAAGTTCTTCGCTTTCGTTGGATCATAATCTCCTCCAAGTAAATCCTGTCTCGAGACAATAAATTTTTTTAGCGCAATGTTGTCGTTCACATCAGTGGCTTCAATGTTAATAAAGTTATCGCCCATACTTAGCGGCAGGTTGATTACAAAATTTCCATTGTTCTTAATTGGCGTTTCAATACCATTAATTCGCAATCGCCTAACGCCAGACTCATCGATAACCGATCCGGTGATGTCTATGATATCTTTTGAGTACCTAACTTTATCTCCCTGCATGTTGGGCGGGTTAGAAACAAAAATCTGAGGTGGCGTGATGTCTTTTTTGTCACGAAATCGAAATACCGGTGAGATGTTTAATGATTCGACATTCCAATATTTAACCAATGACTCAAATTCTTCGATGGTTGCCAATTCTTTTCCGCTCGGACTGAATGCTAATAATTTGACGGGGTTTTGAAAGCTGTTTATTTGCAGTGCCATTAGCCCTGTTTGAATGTCAAAAACATGAACCGCATTTTTTTCCAATGCGCCTGCCAGGTACTTGCCATCAAGGCTAAATTTCAGTTCATAAATCCATCCGCGTTCCTCAAATTGCTTTACTGGTTTTCCTGATTCGATATCCCAGATGATAATTTTTTTATCGTCTCCACCAGTAGCTAGTAATTTACTATCCGGTGAAAATGCCAATGTCCTTATCCAATTATCATGGGCCACCCATCTTTTATGTATCTCTCCACTATGCGCATCTCTTAGTATAATCTCTTTGTCTCCTCCCCCCGTGGCTATCCACTTGCCATCCGGGCTCACATCAAATGCCCTCAGCGCTTTGGTATGATCTTTTTTCGTGTATATCAGCTTTGAATCTGCCACATCCCAAAGAGAAAGTGTCATGTCTTCTTTAATGGCCGCTACATATTTCTGGTTGTCAACAAAGCGCAGGTCAATTATCGCTTTGTCGCCATCAATCGTGTTTACTAAGTCCCCTCCAGGTAGTTTCCAAAATTTGATGGATCCATCTGCACTTCCTGTAGCAAAAACAGAATTGTCGTTGCTGCATACTATGCCAATAATGTCCTTGGTGTGACCCATTTTTACATTTCCGAATTGCCCTTTGAACTCCAGGGCTTTGGTATCGCTTCCCGAATTGAACAATTGCAATTCCTTGCCCGAGGCTACTGCCAGATATTTGTTGTCTTGCGAAAACGCAATGGTCGTAGGTGCTTTCACTTTTATGGAAGTTTTAAGCAAGTCTTGCGCTCCGAGGCCAAATGACCAGATAAAGAGCGCGAAGGATATATGCACTCTCATATTATATAAGGTTTATTTTCTTCGACTAAAATTATAAAGAAGGCCCATTTTGGCCCCAACTAAAATGTCTGTATCTGTATTGAACCAGAATGGCGGATCACTCACTACCTGGCCATTCAATTCGATCAGATTTAAATAAAGCTTGTTGCCTAGCTTACGCATAATCCCCAGGCTTGCACCAAAGGAGCCAGCCTTAGCAGCAAATCGATAATTCTCGTTATCTTCAATAATTTCTATTTGAGAGTAATTCAGCGCTATAAAGCTTCTCCATTTCTTAGCCCTTCCTGTACTTAGGCGCACATCAATTCCTTTCACTAATTGGAATCCATTCCTGGTTTGTGTGCTGCCCCAAGCTTCAGAATACTTTGCGGTGGCTGCTATGCTTTGAGAGTAGAACCCACCTACAGCTAGATGCTGACTTATATGCAAATGTAATCCTCCTTGTAGGTTGGTGGCTTCAAATACCTCCAGACCATCATTTTCTCCAGGCCCGGGGAAAAAACTTTGATGCAGCTTTAGTTCGATATCAAATGGTGGAAACCGCAATTGAGAATGGGCCGAAAAGGCAATCATCAGACCAATGAATAATGAAAGACTTTTAATTCCCATAATTATAATTGATGCTTACTGACTCGTCTTGACTGAAATTTGTATTGTTAAGGACAGGTCCCGGAACAAACCAATCCATGCTATAAAAAATGGACAGAAATACACCTTGGCTAAATTGATCGCGCATTAACAAAAGCGGATGAAAGTAGTATGTATCATAATCACGGTTGCTGCCGGTGTTGAATTTGTAATCCAATAGTCGCAATTGAACCAATCTGTCTAGTCTAAGTGACGTTGCCATTGTATACGTTGAGTTGCTCCCTCCGCCCCCTTGCGTTGGCATGGCAAGATATCCAACACACGTTTCCAAGTTTGCATTGTTAGGACAGTTCCCCTGAGTTTGTTGGTACTGGAAATTCAGATAGGTAAAGTTGCTTACGCTTAAGAAACTGCCTGAGCCTCCATATTGAATGTTGATGGTAGCCGCTTTGGAAGGATCGTATGGAGACCTTCTAATAATCGAGGAAACGTTTGAAGCGGTGTAAATCAACGTATCATTTGTGAAGACGGTGGCTGGCTGATTGTCGACCGGGTTGATGATGGTTATAATCTTATTGAGTCTGTTATTTCCATCATACCTAAACCGGTACAATTCAACAATTGAATCTCCTTTTAATATGCCAAATGTATAAGGGGCGTTGCCAGTTTTATAATAGGCAAAAAATTCAGTATTGCCAGACGAATTGCTTCTCAGTTTCATTTTAAGATTGCCAAAATCAGAAGCGCTGTACCCCACTTTCCTGACTATTTTGGCTCCAGTATTTGGATCAGTAAAGTTCTGAACTGAATCGTATAAAGGTAATATTGAAATTGACTTTGTACCTTTTGTGGTTTGCTGGGTAAGCACAATCCCCTTTAAGGGCAGGTTCTTAAAATCCTCTGCAGACGTTAAGTCTGCATCCTCCATAATTGTACAAGAAAACCCCACGACAAGAATTGTCAATATCGAGCAGGAGCAGGTACGCACAAGACGAACCATAGTACGGAATTGTAGAATAAATATAGCACTAAGAAAACACCTGGCAAATAGGCCGCCTTACCAATTAGTGGAGTTCAAATTTGGGTCAGATTTCAATTAATCTGGTCTATTGAACGGGTATGTTGTCAAAATCTCCACGTAGGAAACGATATCGCTTTCTTGCCTCTGCCGCGTATACGCTGCCTGGAAACCGGTTGAGAAACTCACGATAAATTTCCATGGCCTTGTCTTTATCCTTTTTATAAATTTCCATAATCTCACCTTGCGTGAAATAAGCATCATCAGCAAGAATATCGTCACTATACTCGTCAATAATTTTTTGAAGCAAATCATACGCGAGATCAAACTCTCCCCTCTTTAGCCTGATGTCCGCTTCAAGCCAGTACACATCGTCAAGAATAGAAATAGTAGATATTTTTTCCTCAGGAGCTGGGAGTGGAAATGCGACATCTCCCTTTTTCCACTCCGTGTCAGGGGGTGGTGTCTTTTTAATACCACTTTTCAATTGCTGCATTTTTTCCAATGCTTCATTTACTTTGTTCTGATGCAATAACAATTCAACACCTGCATACATCTGGAGCGCCTGGCCGGTTGAATCAAAAGTAGTGTTTTCCTTAATCCTAATGCTCAACTCCATCGCATCGTTGGCTATCTCACGTGTGGTTGCTTCTTTCAAAATGTCGAGATGTTCCTGCGCCAGCGCAAATTCGCCCTTGTAGTATGAAAGTTTTGCATTCCGCAACTTGGCTTCGTAACCAATGGGTGTTTCCCGTTGCGAGCGCTCTACCTGAGAGTATAGCAGGGTCGATTCCCAGGGTTCCTCTTTGAGCATATACATATCCCCAAGCTCCAACTTGGCCTTCGCTTTAATATAGGGCGGCACTCTTGGATTTGCGATCAGCTCATTCATTTTTTCAACCGCGGTATCCTTTTCGTCCAGCAGGTAGCCGTATAGCAATGCCTGGCTTAATACAGCTTCATACGAATTGATATTATCCGGATAGTTAAACACAAATGACTGGTACTCTTCAATGAGGTATCGGACGGAATCTTTATTTATTGGATATCCCTTTTTAACCTTGGCCTCGCGTGCTTGAATTTGTCCCAGTCGTGCAGGCAAATAGTTATCTGTGTTGTTAAACTCTTTCACCACGTAAGTGAATCCCTTATCTGCATTTTCAAAGTCTTCGTTGCTCAGGGCTATTTGAGCAATTTCTAAGGTTTTTGAGGTTTCCTTTTTAAAGCGCTTATCATAAGCGCGAGCTTGTATGTATGCTCCATAAAAATTTTTTTGTTGCAGGTTCACCCAGATCAGCAGATCTGAGTAGACTTCAAAATCTGGATTGCGCTGTACTTTGTCGTAAAGCAGGTTTTCCAAAGACTCCATCTCCTCCGGCTTGGTCAATAAAATCTGAAGGAGATTTTTAACATAATTGATATTGCCTGGTGTCTGTGTAACATAGTTGAGATATTCTTCCACCATCGCATCCCGGTTTCCCTGAAGGCGATATAGGTTGGCCAATTCAAGGGTAAAAAGGGTATTGTTGGCATTGGCGTCTCGTGCCTCCTGCATGGCCATGACTGCATATTCGGTAAGGCGGTGGCCCGCCAGGTAATCGCTAATGGATTTGATTTTATAAATATCGGTGGCACTGCTTTTGATAACCGATTTGAATTGCTTTTCAGCTTTTTGCACATCTCCGGATTTGATGTAAACCAAACCCAAATCCAGGCGATAAGTAATTCGATCATCCACTTTGCGTACGAGCTTCTCAACATAGTCTTCGGCATCTTTATACTTGCCAAGGTCCAACATTAGGTTGAGATAGTCATTGTGTATTAATGGAATGTTGATAGAATTTTTGGCGAGGTCTGTGTAAACCGACAAGGCTTTTTCTTTTTCGCCCTTTAGAACGTATTCATTGGCAATTTGTATCTCTTCCCTATTTTGTGCGTGTGATGAATAGGAAAAGACTATGCACAACAGACAGACTAATGGTATATTATTAAATATATATTTTAAATAAGTATTATAAGGGCTGTGCATTTGTGGATAAGTGATTGATACCGTGCCTTCGTGTTTGAATTGTGGATTAAAAGTTGAGTACAATACCTTATTTAGTGTACAAAAATGTAAACTCTAAACGTATTTAAACATTTTTACTTATTGTGGATAAATGTATTTCACAAATTCTACTGTTGTTAATAACGTTAATCCTTTATAAAGTTATCAACCAATTGGCAGAGTTTTAATACGAATCTCTGCTAATCTTTTATTACCCCTCCATCCTGGGTGAGATATCCACACTGGTTCAAAATATCAACATTAGTGGGCCAAGTTCCCAATTGGCACGGATGGGAAACTCGTATTTCTTATCTGCGGTCTGATAATGAAAGATTTCTTCTGGCTCCTGGTTTTTATATATGTTACCTGGGTCCCATATCCCGTTATTGTTTTCATCAATGATCACCTTAATTCTGTAATTCTGGGCTGGCAAGAAATTGAACGTATAATTTCTAACGTCCCTGATTTCCTGGACAAGCTCTCCGCCAGAAGTGGTTAGTTGAATCACGTAATGGGGTTTATATGTTCTGGTTTGGATGAGCAGAGTTCCGGTGTTATTTTTTTCTATCAATGGAATTTCAAAACTTCTTACACTGCTGCTGTCTGATTCAATGCTGATGATGGCACCATAGCCAAGTGTTAATTCCGGTTTGAACTTTGTTGTATTCGTTCGCGCGCGAAGTTGTCTTCGACCGGGTTCGACTTTACTTACTACGGAGTCCGTTTCTGTTGACTCAATGGTTTTAAACAAACTATCCGGATGAATTACTTTTTTGAAACTTAAGATCTTGTTGATCGAATCATAAGTAAAATCTTCTATGATAAGAGGAATGATGGTTGTGGAGTCAACTTTGATACCAATGCTATCCAAATTGATGGTCAATAAAGGTTTTGAAAGCCTCAAAGTATGTATCACTTCGTTGCGCTCGAGATTGTATTTTGCTTTATCACCTCTCAGTGTAAAATCTGATGGAATAAATTTTGCTTCAAATGCTTTTAGGTAAAACGTGGTGTCAATTTGAAAATGGACGCTGTCAATGGCTGACAAGGTTACCGCCAAACTATCTTTAACGGATTTAGGATTATAGACCACTACTTCTGACTGATCGTCACTAAAGGAGTGGGGGATCTGTTGGTTAAGAGTGTGATAGAGTGAATACTTATTTATGCTTTTGTTGAACTTAACCCTGGTGAACACACCATTGTTTCTGATGTTGTTAATGGAAAGTTTCCTGCTATCCATGTTGATAAGAGGTATCGTTAATGAGTCTGTCGGACCTTTCAGGATGATAGGGTCAGCGAGGAAACCATATTTTTCTGTGCGGCTCTCTACTTTCAGATTCTTGTTTTTGTCTTCAAACGCATAAATGCGGTAAATACCATCTTTGATGTTTTCGAGGCTAAAGCCACCTGACTTTGACGATTTGGTAAAGTAAACAGGGTTGTGCTCAAAAATATTGAACGTATCTGCTTTGTACAGTGCAACCGTGATATTTTCAGGAACTGTCTCTTTAAGGGCCAACTTTACTTTGCCCTGAATGAACAGCGAATCAATTAATGGTCCAGTGCTAAATGCCAGCTTAAGATTGACGGGCGCATTATTTTCGGTGATGTCTCTGATGCCTTCACGAAAAGAGATCGAATAGGTGGTATGCTCTTCCCACCCCAGAGCCGGTGTTATAGTAACCGTATTTTTTTTAACCTTAAATTCAACGTCTTTGCCTAAAGACGGAGATATGAGTATTTCATCTTTTGGATTATTTAAGCTCACCAGTTCATCGAACAAAAGTTCAATGCTTTTTCCTTTGAAGTTCTTTTGTTTGTGAATTGGGTCAGACTTGACAAGCACGGGTGGCGCTTCATCTTTCGGTCCTCCCATCGGTGTGGTCTGACTGGCACAGCACCATAGCAAAAAGAGATAAAGGATAACTATTAACCGAACCACCAAATTAACCATGCCGTGCAATATAGATAAGGCTTGAGTAATTCATCGTTTTTTTGGCTTTAGCATTGGAGATCAACCCACGGACAAATGCCTTTACTGGGGTAAGCACGTTATGCTTCCCGTTGTTTTTGTATTTCTCACTGAGCAACGACACATAATAGGCGTCCATTTTCAGGGGTACTTTAGCATGAAGCTTAAAACCTTGGCCCTCCAAAATTGTTTGAAGTTGTGATGGAGAGAAATGCCAAAAATGCCTTGGCACATCGTAACCAGCCCAATGCTCACGATAGTAATGTGCATCATGAGATTCATGGTTGGGTACAGCTACAAAAATGAATCCATCTTTGTTTAGTTTTAACTTCAATGATGATAGCAGTTCGTCCGGTCGTGGAACGTGTTCTAATACATGCCACAACGTGATTGCATCAAACGCATTAACGGGCAATTCCTCAATGTTGCCTTTTACAAGGTCCGTATTGTTTCCAAGTATTTTGATCGCTTTAGTCCTGGCATACTCTGCAGGTTCCACGCCCAATGTGGTCCAGTTGTGAGCTAACATGAAGGCAAGAAACTCACCAGTGCCACAGCCATAGTCGAGAATGGTTCCGATTTTTTTATGCCTTTCAATTAAGTTGAGTTTTCGCCTCAGTGCAATTTTTCTTGCTTGCAAATAGATGTAGTCAAAAATACTAGTAGACTTCCCAGAGTGCGAGATGTAGTTGGCGGTGGGGTAGAACATCCCAATGTTTTCTTCATCAGGCCTCGGATTGGTAAGCAATACCTGGCAAGTTTTACATTGCTGGATGGAAAATAGCTCATGGCTATGGGTATAGTCTTTGCACTCAAGGAATTTAATGAAAGAAGTTCCCCTGCAGACTGGGCATACTTTTACCAGTTCCGTTCCCATCCAATTTATTTGCCCATGTAAATTGTAAGCACTGAGATATCAGCCGGTGAAACACCGCTGATTCTGGAGGCCTGCCCCAGTGTTTCCGGTTTGATTTTTTTCAACTTCTCCCGCGCTTCAGATGAGAGCGCTTTTACCCTGTCGTAGTCGAAGTCAGATTTGATTTTATAATTCTCCAGTCCTTCAATTTTTTCGGCTAACTTTTGCTCACGATCAATGTATGTGGTGTACTTCACCTGAATTTCTGCCTGTTCTTGTACCTCATCAGGAAAGGAGGAAACGGAATCATTAATGGTGGCATGTACTTTTTTCAGTTCTTTCATTCCGATTTCGGGGCGCTTAAGAAAATTTACAACCGGAATTCTTTCCCTGATCACCGCTGATTTCATTGCTGATAGTTGATCGTTAACAGCAGTAGGATCCAGCTTCAATTTTTCTAATTCACCGATCAGTTCATTCACCTTTTTCTTTTTCTCCAATACTTTGATCAATCTTTCATCAGAGGCCAGCCCGATTTGATGCCCGATTTCAGTAAGTCTCAAGTCTGCATTATCCTGGCGCAAAAGAATTCTGTATTCGGCCCTCGAAGTAAACATTCTATAAGGTTCAATCGTACCTTTGTTGACAAGGTCATCTATGAGCACACCGATGTACGCCTCAGACCTTTTTAAAATCAAGGGATCTTTGTCTTTGATCTTGTTATGTGCATTGATGCCCGCCATAAGCCCTTGGCACGCGGCTTCTTCATAGCCGGTGGTACCGTTGATTTGTCCTGCAAAGTACAGATTATCAATGAGTTGCGTTTCCAATGAGCGCTTCAGTTGGGTTGGAGGAAAGTAATCATACTCGATCGCGTATCCAGGTCTGAACATTTTGACTTGCTCAAATCCGGGTATCAGTTTGAGGGCGTTATATTGAACCTGCTCGGGCAGGGAAGTTGAAAATCCGTTGACATAAATTTCAACTGTGTTCCACCCTTCGGGTTCTACAAATATCTGATGCCTGTCTTTATCAGCGAATCGATTGATTTTATCCTCAATAGAAGGGCAATATCTGGGACCCAGGCCTTGAATTCGACCCTGGAACATGGGCGACTTGTCAAATCCTTTTTCCAATTCCGAGTGTACGTCTCCATTGGTATAGGTGATCCAGCAGCTCATTTGCTTTTTGAGAGGGCTGGTATTCGTAAATGAGAATTTAGATGGAATTTCATCTCCGGGTTGTTCCTCCATTTTGGAATAGTCAAGCGATCGTCCATCTACTCTGGGAGGGGTGCCTGTTTTCATTCGACCGGACTCAAATCCCAGCTGAATGAGTTGCTCTGTAATTCCGGTTGCAGCTTTTTCTCCAGTTCGGCCTCCGCCAAAATGTTTTTCTCCAATATGGATCAATCCATTCAGGAAGGTACCATTGGTGAGTATAACCGCTTTCGATTTGATTTCTAGACCCAGGGATGTTTTAACACCCACTACCCTTCTGTTTTCTATCAAAAGCCCGGATACCATTTCTTGCCAGAAATCCACATTTGGCGTTTGCTCCAGCATGGCACGCCATTCTTCAGCGAATTTCATTCTGTCATTCTGGGTACGCGGACTCCACATGGCGGGTCCTTTTGACCTATTTAGCATTCTAAACTGGATCATAGACCTATCGGCCACTATTCCAGAATATCCTCCGAGCGCGTCAATTTCTCTTACGATTTGGCCCTTGGCCACGCCACCCATTGCAGGATTGCATGACATTTGACCAATGGTAGCCATATTCATAGTCACCAGCAGGACTTTAGAGCCCATATAGGCAGCGGCCGCAGCGGCTTCGCATCCGGCATGGCCTCCACCAACAACAATTACATCATACTCCTGAAACATACAGATATTTGAGGTTCCACGTGAAACAGGACCTTTTCATAAGTCCCTAATTAAGATTGTTTCACGTGAAACAAATTATTTGCGCAAAGATAAGTAAGCTTCTTCTTTTTTACGCATAAGGGCCTTATCGGCAGGTTTTTTGTCCTTATACCCTAATAGGTGAAGGACACCATGAATAATTACCCGGTGTAGTTCCCTGTCCAACGGCTCATCATATTTTAAGGCGTTTTCCCTTACCCTGTCAAGGCTGATAAACACGTCAGCGGTAATGGGCATGCCTACGTCCTTCCGATTGTCGAACGTGACAATGTCCGTAAGTGTATCGTGGTTTAGGTATTCTCGATTTAGGGAGTGCAGGTGAGGGTCTGAGCAGAAAATGATGTTTAGTTCACCGGTTGCAGCCTTTTCTGTTGTAATTACCTTTTTTATCCAGGTTGAAGTCTTGCGCGGGTGCGAAAGTTTGAATTTGATTTCTTCTGAGAAGAAGCGAATGGCCATTAATTATCAATGTAAAAGCTTAATTCCACTACCCTCCCGCTTTCTTTGAAACTGACCTCGTCTGAAAGATGCTTCATTAAAAATATGCCCCTGCCCCCAGGCTTTTCAATATTTTCTGGTGCCGTGGGGTCTGGCAGATTGTGGAAGTCAAATCCATGACCCTCATCCTCAATCTTAAATTTGATCAACCCGTTTTCCAGGGTCAAAGCCAATGTCACATTTTTAGTCGATTCATTCTTATTGCCGTGACGAATGGCATTATTTACGGCTTCGGTGACGGCAATCATGATATTACCATAGATGTCATCATCGAGGTGAAACTTCTCTTTTGCGTTATCAATAAAACTTTCAATCATCCTGATGTTCTCTGATAGAGATGGGATTTCAATGCGGATGCTCTTCATTTACTATTATCAAGTTATTAAACACTGGCTTTTAAGGGTAGCTGATTCTTTTCGTTCTACTGAAAGTTTTCAATACGCTTAAAGTACTCGCTCACCTCCTTTTTATAATAAGGGTATAATTTCGGAGGTACCGTTTTCAACAATTCTACTTCTTTTTCTTTTAATCTCAGGTATTCCTCAAAAGCCCTGGGAATTTCTTTTTGATATTCTTTGGCAGTCTCCCCCTTGCGTTCTTCATCCAGGTTTTGCTCCCTCATTGATTTTTCCGCTTCAAGTAATCGTGTGAGAATATCCTTTTGGCGCCTTATTGTTTGCTCGGTTATTTGCTTGTTTATTAGATCCATTTCCGTTTGCTCCATTTTGCCTGGGAGATCACCACCGGGTGCCTTTCCTCCTTGTTGTTTCAATTTTTCCTGCATCTCTTGAAGTGCCCTCCGGATTCGCTCTTGTTCCGCAGCCATCTTGGCCAGTTCTTCAGAAAGTGGCCTGCCCGACTTTCCACTGTTTTTTAATTCCTCAATTCTTTCATTAAGCATCTGTTGCATCTCACCCAAATTCTGAGGTTTCCCTTTGCTATTGCCCTTTTTAAGTGAAGGCATGGCGTTCGCCATCATGTCCATCATCATATCGAAATGATCGTTGAGCATCAATGCCAGATTGTTGATACTGGTCATTGAAAATTGCATTTCACTGCTGGCATTTCCTTTCCTCCTTTCACGAATATTTTCAACGGCTTTGTCGATATGATCATTCAGTTCTCCAATCTCACGTGTGACAATAGAACCCATGAAAGGATCGCGCTTGGCAAGAGATAACAGGCTGTCTTCCAGTACTTTAGAGTCATCTTTGATCTTCAATTGCTGCTGCCCCAATTGCACATATTTAGGATCTGCTTGTTGTATCGCATTAAAGTTTTTCATCAGCGATTCCTGGTCATACGAGAGTTTGATCAGGCCATGAAGTATTTGACGAAGGGATTCTATGTTGGCCATATCAATTTCCATTTGCATGGCGCTTTGCATGCCCTGAAGCTGCTGACTCATCTCCTTCATTTTCTGGAGTGATTTTTTTTGCGGACCAGTAGATTTCTTAGGTTCGCCCTGTTCGAGGGATTCCTTACTTTCCTGTTGGGCATCCTCTATTTCCTGCATGTCTTCCTCAGAAGGGGTGTCGGTTGGCCTCTTGATTTCTTCGCCTAACTTATTCAGGTCATCAACTGCTTTTTCAAATTCCTCAAATTCTTTGGCGATTTCTTCCTGCTCCTGTGCCAGGGATTTACTGACATCGGATGGACTGGCATTGTCTGGTTGCTCACCACTTTTTTCATTTTCGGCACTTTCCTGGTTTTGCTTGTTTTCAGGCGGGTTTTCGCCCTTGGGTTTTTCACCCGCTGCGTCTTCGGTTTTCTTCAAAAGCGTTTCCTGCTTTTGCATTTGATCCTTGAGATCTTCTATCGCCTGGTCCAATTTATAGTCAAACTGCAACTGCTTGAACAGTTCAAGGGTACGCTCCAACTCTTTCTCCAGGTTGATTTCCTTTCTGTTCATCTTATCCATGAGTTTTTGCACATCATTGATATTGGCGTTTTCCCGCATCAATTTTTCCAGTTCCTCAAACAATTTTTTGGTTTCTTCATCAAGGAGTTCATCCATCAACTTTTGAATTTGCTCAGTTTTTTCCCGCACCTTTTCATCCATTTCTGAAAGCGACTCTTTCTTTTCGTTCAGCAATTCATTTTGTTTTTGCAACTGCTCAATCAGGTTATCCAGGTTATCTTTTTGCTTGATGAGGTCTTCCAGCATTTTCTTGTCTTGCCACTCCATCATTTGCTTGCCCCTTAATTTTTGCTGGGCCTCGTCAATTGCCTCTCTCAGGTCTTTGGCCTTTTTCAAACTCTCATCTATTTTATTCTCTGTTGATTGTTGCGAGTTGGAGATTTCGGCTTTCATTTCTTCCTTGCTGGGCAAGGCGAATGCATAAGAAGATGAGCGTGTAGATTTTCTTCCATTGACACCATCGTTGTCCCAAACTTCGAGGTAATAGTTGATCCGTTCTCCAGGCGCCATTCGCAGTGAGTCAAGATTCCATTGGTAAAAGAAATTTTGTTGAAGTTGATTTCTATTTACCGGAATGGAAACGGAGATGATTTTTCCTGCTTCGTCTTTGATTACTTTCTGATAATTTAAAGTCAGGGCTGTTACACCATAATCATCAGCGATTCGACCACCCAGCAGTATGGTTTTGAATAGTATGGAATCGCGCAAATGATCTACCGTGATTTGTGGCCGCTGATCTTTAATAACATTTATCGCGTACGTAATCTGGTCTTTGTTTTTAGCGTGTTCATTTTCAAGAGAAATCCAATAACCATCTGAATTACCAAAATTTTGACTATGGATAAATAGTTGATTATCAACTATTTGCATTGCATTTTCGCTGTTAGATGACGAAAAACCTATGGTAGCGTTTTGGGTGTTGGCAGCACCAATTTGCCAGGTTATTCGTGTACCTTCCGGTACCTCCAAATTTCCCGTGTTGAGCAGCACAGCTTGCGACTTGGCCAGGTAACGCGGAAAATCAAGAACCACCTTAAGCTGCGTCAGCTCTGGCCGGTTAATCATGTTTATGGTATAGCTATCCGAATAAAATCCGGATGCCAGAAACTGAAAAGTCAATTCATTTTGAAGTCTTTCAAATGTATACGTGTATGACAAGTTGGTCAAAGACTCCATTTTAAAGAGCTGACTCCCTGCCTGTATATAAACGGCTTCTGGCAGTGCCTCTCCCTGAAGATCCAGATTGAGGGTAAAATCTTCGTTTAAAAAAGCATTGAGATGCTGATTTTGGACAATGAAACGGAAAGGAGCTTGAGGTGAAAACTCCCTGTTGAACTGGACGATCCGTTGTGTACTTTGTGTAAATATTCCCTGGTTGACTACAAACAGGATTAACATAATTCCGAAAGGGATCAGAAAATATTTGAGGTATTTCCTGTTTTGTCCGAGGTCGATGGCGCTTTCAAAAGACACATGCTCAAACTGTTTTGATTTTTGCAGGATTCCGGCATTGAGCAAATCGCTTTCATGTTTTATGGCGGCAAGCTGAATGAGATTCAACAGGCGATCTTTGATATTGGGAAAATAGGATCCAATCAACTCAGCACTTTCCTCCTGCCCAAGTCCTTTTTGGTAAATCCACCAGGAAAGGGGTTCCTTGAGGAATCGGTAAATGCAAAAGCCAACCAGCCCAAAAAATGATAGGAGAATGGTAAAGCGTGCCCAACCACTCAGCCACAGGTTGTACTCAATCAGGCTAACAATCAGGAAATAAAGCAGCACCAACGAAAGGGTAAGAATCAAACCTTTTATAAACAGGTTTAGATAATACCTCCTTCTAAAGGAATTCATCCTGTTGTCAATCGCCTTTATCCCTTCCTTCATAGATGATGAATGACTCGTCCTTAGCCTTGCAAACGAAGTAGCTGTCCAGTTAGTTTAGAATTTACTAAGATAAGAACGGGGCCTCCCGTTTTCAAAACCATTCAGCAGAAGTAATTGAAATCCATCCTCCAGAATGGGCTAGCCATACGAGCAGGATCAACCGGGAATCCAACTCCACCCATACTCAGCTTCAAAATATTCGAGCACATGTAACTTGAGCAACTTCTCTTGCTCAAGGAGGTCAAAGTGTGGTAATTTTTTTATCACCGTCCAATGCGGCCACCCGTCTTTGTCTATACCATCAAGCCGGTAATAGCCTGACAAACTCAGGACCTTACAGATGGCGATGTGCATGAGGTCTTGTTTTTCTTCCTTGGAAAAGTGGACACTTCCTTTACCCAGTTCCTGCACACCAATTAAGAACAAAACACCGTTCAGGTCCTTTGGCTTTTTACCCAGTCTTTGGTCCAATTCGGAAAGCAACCAGGCCCACTTCCTGTCCAATTCAAGGTCGCGCTTATACATGTTGCAGCTCTTCCCAATATTCGTAGGCCCGTCTGAGATGCGGAATGACGATTGTTCCGCCCACCAGGGTGGCCACACCCATGGCCTCATTTACCTCAGCAGTTGAAAATCCCAGTTCATGACATTTCCCTAAATGATACTTTACACAATCATCACACCGTAACACGAGCGAACAAGTCAAACCGATTAGCTCTTTTGACTTTACGTCAAGGGCACCTTTTGCGTAAGCATTGGTATCCAAATTGAATATCCGCTTGATGATAAGGCTGTCGGAAGCAAGGATCTTTTCATTCATCTTGTTGCGGTAATCATTAAATTGCTTTACCTGGCTCATGAGATTATGGGTTGTGGACTACAAATATGAAGTCATTACGAATCAAAACAAATGCATCGAAGCCAATGCAGGTTTTTAATGATTTTATATCTCTGTTTTTCCCGCGGTATTGCTTGTCGTGCTCCACATCCCTGGTGGGAGGTGAAGAGACACTTTGCACAAGGTGTATTATCAACTTGCCCAAGGCTAACTATGCCCTTGATGACAATCCCATTAAAGACCGTCTGCTGGGAAGGTTGCCCCTTACCTTTGGATTGGTTTTTCTGAAGTTGAAGAAAGGAGGCGTTGTTCAGAAGATGCTGCATCAACTGAAATACGGCCACCACCCTGAGATTGGGGTTAAGCTGGGCAAAGTTTTTGGGCACGAATTAAAAAAAAGTGGACTTGCCGCAGCATTTGATCTTATTGTTCCGGTACCTCTGCATGTTGCCAGAAAAAGAAAAAGGGGCTACAATCAAAGTGCAAAATTTGCTGAAGGACTTTCCTTTGCACTTGACGTACCTTGGGATGAGTCCATTTCTGTACGAAAATACAGCACCAAAACTCAAACGAACAAATCAAAACTGGAACGGTGGGAGAATGTGAAAGATGTTTTCTCATTGAGCAAATCGGCTTCAGTAAAGGGCAAAAAGGTATTGCTGGTGGATGATGTGATTACTACCGGGGCGACATTAGAAGCCTGCGGTAGTCATTTGGTAAGCAGCGGTTGTACTCAAATCAGTGTGGCCTGCATTGCCGAGGCTCAGTAAGTTGACGATTTTGAAAATAAAAAAACCCCGATGAAGGCGTCACCGGGGTTTCAGATTTTTAGAGAACCCTAATTAATAGTTAGATCCTGCCCTGATCATAGCGCAACGGAAACCAATGGTGGCTGTTGCCGAATCCTGATCCAGGTATCTTCTAGTACCGGGCGACATCCAATAGGCCACATCTTTCCAAGATCCACCTTTGTATACCCTTGCCTTGTCAGTAATAAGTGAAGTGAATCCCTGAGGATTTTGCTCCGAATTGCTATTGTATCCACTTACATCATCGAGAAATCCATCTCTACGAATTGGATTGAGGTCGTCAAAATCCTGATAAGACATGGGGCGATAGACGTCCATCACCCATTCGCTCACATTACCGGCCATGTTGTACAAACCGTAGTCGTTGGGAGGGAACTCGTATATGTAAGAAGTGATTAATGCACCATCATTTAAGCGGCCGGCAATACCGGCATAGTCACCACGACCGCGTTTGAAGTTGGCCAGAAAAAATCCCATTTGCTTGCCATAGGGATTGCGCAAGGCATGACCATCCCAGGGATAGATGCGCTGATGAGTTTGCATCTCTTCCAGCCATTGGGTCCCGATAAGTGCCTGCGCTGCGTATTCCCATTCAGCCTCTGTAGGCAGGCGATAAGCCGGTATGACAATACCCGATTCCAATGGGATACGACCATCTGTTTCAGCGTACTCTTCGCCTGATTCTGCAGCCAACTGCCGGTTAACAGCAAGTGTTCTCCAAACCGCATAGTTGTTTGCCTGTGTCCAACTGACACCCACTACAGGGAAATAGCGGAAACCTGGATACCTTAAGTAGTGATCTACATAGGGGTCATTGAAAGCCAACTTTCCAACCCAAACGGTGGTGTCGGGAAGCGCAGCTGCGTATACTTCTTGTGTAGAGTCTTTAGCCAGGTAGTGCAAATATTCAAGCCAGTGGATATTGGCAATCTCAGTTTCGTCCATATAAAATGAAGCAACTGAAATGGTTCGTTCAATATTATCTCTGTAGGACATCACATCTTCTTCGAACGAACCCATAATGGCACGTCCACCTTCTATAAATACAGTGTTAGGAGCGTCAGGTTGGCCCTCAAATGGTGTCACCTCAAAACCACCTGCATCTTCGTCATTGTAGGCAAGACCGGTAGCTGTACTCATTTGCCCGGGATTGGTAGCACTGGGCTTACCACCCTTGTTTCCAAATAGAGAGCACGATGAAATAATGAGGGAGCCGCCAACCAAAAAAAGTAGACCCTTGTAATACTTCATTTTATTCATAATCATAGTCAAAGCTAACCGCTAATATATGTAGATAATTAGATGTTTTCCAAAGAGAAAGGATTTTATTGATAAATCCTTGGTCTAAGTAAAACCGTTGTATTTCGTCCTCTATGAACGGATTTGCAAGATACCTTATTGCATTCAAAAGATATTCTCCTTTTGGGAATTTCATTCCCTAAATGGATCATCAACCATCCATAATCTATTTTTTTAGCCTGAAATGAGCGTTTTATAGGCTGGCATTCAATTGGGTACTGTCAAACGGTAAGCAGATCAATCAACACTATGAAAACGCTGTCTTTAAATGACTTCAGAAATTTTTCATTCGAACAAAAATGTGAAGTAGTCACGATTAACTCAGACTATATCATGCACAGGGAATTCCCTAAAGGAAAAGCATACCTGTATTTTGCAGGTTCATTCTTTATTGAGGTCGTGTATTCCTCTGTGTACCGAAAAATTATGATGATCAACGCCTTTGAGGACTTGAAGCAACTCGGGCTCTATGCAGATATGGTTTCCCTTGATGATTTAAGTTTATAAGTAGATAACGGTTGCAGGATTTCCAACGCGGTATCCACCGAGCGGACATCCTCAATCGTTAAATTCAATTTTCCCGACACATCTTTTAAACGGCATCTCCGGGAATGAGCCTGTACAAAGGCCAAGATTTTGCCAAACACATCTGATTTAAAATACTCTTCCTTGCCGGAAATGAAGTAGGCTTTAAGTTTATCTGACTTCAGATTTATTTTTTCAAATCCAAGCTCCTCTCCGATCCACCTCAACTCTACTGAATTGATCAGCTGCTGAACAGACTCAGGAACGGGCCCAAATCGATCCTTCAGCGAATTGCGAAATCGATTTAACGATTTCTCATCTTTGATGTTATCTAAGCTGGCGTATAACTGAATGCGCTCACTGGTATTGCTCACATAGTAGTCTGGGATTAAAATCTCCAAATCTGTTTCAATGGTACAATCCTGAGCAAGCACTTTTACTTTTTCGGACAATTCTTTTGAAAACAATTCTTTGAACTCTGTTTCTTTCAATTCTTGAATGGCATCGTCCAGAATTTTGTGATAGGTATCAAATCCAAGATCGTTGATGAACCCTGTCTGTTCGGCTCCCAGGAGGTTACCGGCACCGCGAATGTCTAGGTCGCGCATGGCCACCTTGAAGCCGTCACCCAAATCAGAAAACTCTTCCAAAGCCGACAAGCGCTTACGAGAATCTGATGATAACACTGATGTAGGCGGAGTGAGTAAGTAACAAAAAGCTTTCTTGTTGGACCTTCCCACGCGCCCCCGCATTTGATGCAGGTCACTGAGGCCAAACATGTGTGCCTGATTGATGATGATGGTGTTGGCATTGGGTATGTCCAACCCCGACTCAATGATATTGGTTGAAACCAATACGTCATATTCACCTTCAATAAATTTAACCATTACCTTTTCCAGGCGGTTGCCTTCCATTTGCCCATGGGCAATCCCGATTCTGCTGTCGGGTACCAGTTTGAAAATAACGTTGGCCACCTGTTCGATATCACTTACACGGTTATGCACGAAAAAAACCTGCCCTCCTCTTTGTAGTTCATGACTTACTGCATCTCGGATGATGGTTTCATCGTAAGTGTGCAATGCGGTGGTTACAGGTTGCCGGTTGGGCGGAGGCGTGGCAATGATACTCAGATCGCGCGCTCCCATTAATGAAAAATGGAGCGTTCTTGGAATCGGTGTGGCCGTGAGCGTGAGCACGTCTACATTTACTTTCAGCTCTTTGAGCCTGTCTTTCACTTTAACACCAAACTTTTGCTCTTCATCGATCACCAATAGACCCAGGTTGTTAAAGGTGACATCTTTACTCACCAGTCGATGCGTGCCTATTATGATATTTACTTTTCCTTCACTCACTTCTTTGATCACGCGTTTGATTTCCTGGGTGGTCTTAAACCGTGAGATGTACTCGATTTTCACGGGAAAAGCTCCTAATCTTTCCGTGAAAGTGCGGTGGTGCTGCATGGCCAAAATGGTAGTGGGGACCAGCACCGCCACTTGTTTTCCTTCCGATACCGCCTTGAAGGCAGCGCGAATGGCTACTTCTGTTTTGCCAAACCCAACGTCACCACATACGAGTCTGTCCATAGGATGTGCGGTCTCCATGTCGCGCTTTACATCTTCCGTTGCGCTGGCCTGGTCGGGCGTGTCCTCGTAAATGAAAGAAGACTCAAGCTCGGCTTGCATAAAACCATCAGGCGCAAAGGCGTATCCGGGGGCGCCTTTTCTTTTGGCATAAAGGTCAATGAGCTCTTTGGCAATGTCTTTAACCTTTTTCTTGACCTTTGCTTTTTTGCTTTCCCATTCCCCGCTTCCCAGCTTGCTTACCAGTGGAGGCGTTCCTTCTTTGCCGGCATATTTTGAAATCTTATGTAAGGAGTGAATGCTGATGTACAGCATATCATCGTCTCGAAACACAAGCCGTATGGCTTCCTGCTCCTTGCCGTTGACTTCTTTTTTTTCTAGTCCGGCAAACTTTCCAATTCCGTAATCGATGTGCGTCACAAAATCACCAGGCTGCATGGTTTGCAACTCGCGAAATGTCATCGCCTTTGATTTGGAAAACTTTTCCTTGCTGCGATAGCGATGAAACCGCTCAAATATCTGGTGATCAGTATAGCAACCGATTTTGGCAAAGTGATCTACAAACCCCAATCTTAAAGGAAACTCCAGTGGTTGGAATTCCAGGGAAGGATTTATCTCTTCAAAAATTTCCTGAAGTCTTTCCAATTGCTTGGGCTGCTCTGCTGCGATAAAGTTGCTGTAGCCCTGCGTTTGCGCATCAATGAGGGAGGTACTCATCAATTCAAAATTCTTATTGAAAGAAGCTTGAGCCGAGGAGCTGAATTCGATAGTGTGCGAGGCTGACAACTGAAACCGACTGCCAAACTCCAGACATTGGAACTGCTTCAACCTCGAACTGAAATAGGTAGCTGTCTCAAAGAGTTGTTCTGGCTCCAGGGCTATTCTGGCATTGCCGCTGTCGCGAAGGATTTTGTCAAATCGCTGAGAGGCTAGTTCAAAACTCTTGCGGAGCACATCACCAATCAGTTCTGTGTCTTTGATCCAAACACGGGTGTGTTGTGAAATAAAATCAAGCAGGGAATGACGCTCTTCCTGCACCAGGCGGGTTTGCAGGTTGGGTAGCAAACTCACCTGATCCAGTACCTCAACAGAGAGCTGAGAGCCAGGATCAAAACTGCGGATGCTCTCCACTTCATCTCCAAAAAGCTCAATGCGATACGGGTGATCATGGGCAAATGAAAACACATCGATGATGCCTCCACGCACGGCAAACTGCCCCGCTTCGTGCACAAAATCTGTTTTTTCAAAATCGTAATCATGGAAAAAATCCTCCAGAAACTGGCTGTTTAGGTTTTCTCCCTTCTTAATGGTGAATGTGTTGGAGGCTAACGATTTTTTGTTGATCACCTTTTCGACAAGTGCTTCGGGATAGGTGACCACAATTTGCGCGTCTGGTTTTGAGGTAATCAAAGTGAGCACCTCCGAGCGCATGAGGATGTTTGCGTTTTCAATTTCATCGTATTCGTACGGACGTTTGTACGACATGGGGAAGAAGAGCACTTCATTGTCACCCAGGAGATTTTGAAGGTCGTTGAGAAAGTAGGATGCAGATTCCTTGTCCTGCAGGATGATGAGATGACTGCCACGGATCGATTGAGTGGCAGCTGCGAAAATTACGGCATCCAGGCTCCCAGAAAGTCCTTTGAGGTGAATGGTTTCAGCTTTGGGCGTACGAATCCGCTCGGCTAGCGTTTGCACCAGCCCATCAGATTGGTAAATAGACAGAAACTCTTTCGCCCTCAAGCCTTCAAAATCAGGATGGCAAAGGTATTATTTCAATTTGTCTTAACCATGATTAGAAGGATTTATTGATTGCCCTGATTAATTTGGATGAATGAAATAATGGTGATCTAACACAAAAGATGATATGAGTTCTGTTCGCTTATTCTGCTTACTTCTCAGTGGTGCTTGTCTGATTTCCCTGATAATTGGGCTCTTCAAGCCCTGGCTGTTGCTTTGGTGGGAAGACGTGCAGAACAGGAAAAAGATTATACTGGTGTATGGCTCGTTGTCTTTGGTTTTCTTTTTGATCTATCTCGTGCTGGGGCTTTTCATCTGACCTTTTTGGCTAATGCCAGGTATTTTTTCTTTTGTCCTGAAAAGCCGATCACAAAAGATTCACCTCCGTCTTTTAGTTTCAATTTACTTTTTACTTGTGCCGGAGTCAATGGATAATTGCGGGTAACAATATTGGCTTTTCCTGAAGGCAATAGCTCAGCAACTGACTTTGGGTTTGATTTTAGATAATTTTCAACCTTATAAATTTTCCCAGGAAATGGATGTACTACTTCACTTGAAGTGTATAAGTGAGTATTGGGTGCAATTTTTTTCAGATTATATTTTGCTGCCACCAGCCTGAAAGCTCCAGCTTTTAGGATCATGGCATTGGGTTCGTATAAGTATAATTCCGGCTCTGCATACCTCACCTCAGCTTTGGCTTCTTCACCATGCTTAAATGATAAACTTCGATCAACAGCTTCACCGGAAGAAAGATCAACTGCTTCGATCAGGGCGGAAGATCCTGCATTCGAATTCACCAGGAACAGAATCTCCTTGCATTCATTGTTATATCCAACCACATACACGTGGGAAACATGACCTAATTCTCTCATGCCCTGTTTAATGTCAATGAGTGGTGATGCCTTGATAAGAACAGAAGCAGAAATACCCAGCAAGTTGGGTAACAATGAAACGACATTAGGGCTACACTCTTCAAACCTGAAAACTTTTTTGTTTGATGTGCTTCTCCTTGAAGGATCAATGTATATAAGGTCAAATGCTTTACTATTTGCCTTTATAAAAGAGGCTGCTTCCTGACAATAATGTGTAATATTCTTTGTTCCGAGGGCACCATGGTTATGCATGGTTACCTTAACAAGGGTTTCATTTTTTTCAACGTATATGACTTCGTCAAATCGTTGACTAAGGAAGAAACTATCAATTCCGGCACCACCGGTAAGATCCACTGCCCGGTAGCCAGCGCATAAACCGGCTTTGAACCGGGCAGTAGATTCGGAGGAACATTGTTCAAGATTTAAGGATGAGGGGTAGATTATCCCCGGGGTGTTGTAAAATGAAGGAAGTTTATATTTGGCTTTTCTCCTGCCGGTAATTTGTTGGGCAACATCAGCTGACGGTACACCGAAGATATCCTTGTACTTCAGTACCAATGCAGACTCGTCATCGTTTTCGTGTTGTTTTATAAAATGCTGCAATTCGGACTGCAGCAAAAGATTGAATTCAGGGGAATTGTCCATGAGAGATTTAAAAATAGTATAATTGTGTATTAGCCAGTCGATGAAAAAGCCTTTAATTAAAGCAGGTCTTGTATTCCTGGGCACGGCATTGCTCATGTCTTGCGCAGCATTGGATGAAACGGCCAGGTATGAATTTGTGGACGATGATTACTGGTATCGTCAGCGTGGGAATAAATACCAAAAGGTGTATGTTGACGCTGACCTGGAAAGCGATGTGATCGAGCTGTACCCGACCATGGAAGAGCCGGACAAACAGGTGCCGTCCGTGGCAGAAAATGTGGATCAGTACTTTATCAAGAGGGATCTTCACCTCAATATATTGACCATACCTTTCAAACTTAGACCGAGTGTTTCCGGGTTTCCAAGCCAACTGAACTCGACTTTTAATGGTGAACTCTTTCTTGGTTACCGGATGGACAAATTCCGGAGACATTTTAAGAATACCCCGGCTGGCATTAAAGACGAGTTTTTACACTGGGGAATCAGCGGAGGTCTTTTTGCAGGCTTGGGTTCTTCACCCATTACCCCCTGGACCACCAACTACCAAACCATGGATGAGTACAATGGATTGGTTCTCACCCGGGGCTTTGGCGTACTGGGGGCAATTAACAGACTTAACGTTGGGTTTGTAATAGGGTGGGATTTTCTTACAGATAGGGACAAAGACATATGGATTCATCAGGATAGAGTATGGTATGGACTTGGGCTTGGCTTGAATTTGAATTGAGCAGTAATATGTGCCTGTGAGGAAGTCCCCGATCTTTGTTCTTTTTATCACCATTTTTCTTGACTTGCTTGGGTTCGGGATCATCATTCCCATATTGCCCATTTTCATCAAGGAGCTTGGTGCGCAAGATTTTCAGGTTGGCTTAATCGCGGCCATCTATCCGGTCATGAACTTTATGTTCTCTCCATTTTGGGGGACGCTAAGTGACCGATTTGGACGAAGGCCCATTATTTTGTGGAGCGTATTGATCACGGCCATTGCTTATTTGGTTTTTGCCAACGCCAACGCGCTCATTGTCATTTTTATTTCCAGAATGCTATCCGGTATTGGTTCGGCCAATATCTCGGTGGCCCAGGCTTACATTGCGGATGTCACTTCTCCAAATGAACGTGCCAAGTCAATGGGGCTCATTGGCGCGGCTTTTGGGTTGGGATTTATTTTTGGGCCATCTCTGGGTGGGTATTTGAAAAGCATTTCTTCAGAAGGCAGTGTGGATCTGGTGGGCTATGTGACGGCAGGTTTATGTGTTATTAATTTTATACTCGCCTATTTTTTATTGCCAGAATCAATCAAGGAAAAGAAGAAGGAACTTCGGTTCAATTTCAGGGTCATCACCGGAATAGTACGAGAATTGCGAAAGCCAAACATCAGGGAACTGTTGTTGATCAATTTCATTTTTACTGTGGCATTTATGCTCATGCAAATCTCGTGCTCCCTGATGTGGAAAGAAGTGAGCTTGTTGAACGATGCCAACATCGGTTACGTATTTACATTTATTGGCATTGTAACGGCCATCGTACAAGGTGTGCTCGTTGGAAGATTGGTTAAACAGTTCGGTGAAAACAAGTTACTGATCATAGGCAGTGTGCTCATGTTGATAGGAATGGTGGCGCTGCCCTTTGTCGCTGTTGAATATTTTATTCCACTTGAATTAATAGCCCTGGCCCTGGTGGCATTAGCCAATGGTTGCCTCACACCGAATATCAGTTCGCTGCTCTCCAAATTTGCATCGCCTAATGAGGTGGGACAAACATTGGGTGTCAACCAGTCGTTTGGGTCACTTGCACGGGCAGCAGGGATGAGCTTTAGTGGAATCTTGTATAGCTTCAATTACCATGTGCCCTTTCTGGCTGGCGCTGGCTTCATGGTAATATGTGGTATGCTTGCATTTAATTTGAAAAAAAAGAACGGAGTAGAAGGATAGCTATTTATTCCTCTTCTTCCGTGTTTTTTAAATAGCCCAGCAAATCATAGGCTCCCTCAACTACAAACGATGAAGCTGGATCAATATCAGCGGGTAAATTAACTTCAGCAAACCCACTTTCAGTTACACCTTTAATAACTTTCACCATTTTGTATCGCCTCCCGACCTCATTTGTCACCAAGAAAACATAATCGGTCCCTTCAAAATTGATCACTGCTTGTTCAGGTAATGAAGGTACTTTGTTGAGGTTAGTTTCAAAAAGCGCACTGAGGTACATGCCAGGCAAGAGGTCCGGATCTTCTTTTTCAAGATGGCAATGCACACGCACGGTGCGATCTGGGCTGATCTCTTTTCCGATCAGGTAAACATGAGCCATGCGCTCGCTGGTTTCATTGGCAAGCTGAAATCTAACGCGCTGGTCAATCTTGATTTGAAGCACATCTTTTTCATACACTAAAATTTCTGCATGCAAATGTTGGGTGTCTACAATTTTGAACATAACGTCCCTTGGATTTACATACATTCCTATGTTGACGTGAACCTGAGTAACGTAACCACTGATGGGAGCATATACATTTACTTCATTTTTAATAGAGCCGTTTTCAATGTCAGCCACCGAAATATTGATGAGCTTGAGCTTGGATTTTAAACCTTCTACCTTTGCCTTTGAGCTCATGAAATTGGATTGAGCCTGCTGAAGGGTTTTCTGAGCGTTGATATTTTCTTTGGCGAGTTCCTGCTGCCGTTGATATTCCATTGCGTTAAAGTCAAGCTGACTTTTGCCTTCCAGGTATTCTTGTTGTAGTTGAATGTATGCAGGGTCTTCCATTACAGCGATCAGCTGTCCTTTTTTTACACGCATGCCCTGAAGCAGGTTGGTTTTCTTTGCAAAGCCACCTAACAAGGCCGAAACCGTAACCATATTTTGTGGAGGCACATCCAGCATTCCGTTGGCCTTTATGGTGGAACCGATCGTCCTTGGTTCAACTTTACCAACTTTCAATCCTACCATATTAAACTGGGCTTCAGTGAGGTTAACCTCATCTGATGAAGCTGTGGATATGGATTCAACAGGAGCATCATTTACTTTCTCTGTACAAGAAATCAACGATCCAATGAACAGGAGAAGCAGGAATTTATTTAGAGTCTTCATGGTTTGTCAGTTAAAATTTCCAGCCAGGTAGTCCATTTCAATGGCGGCCTGATTGTACTGGTTAAGGGTTTGCAGATAATTTAGTTTGATGGTACGAGCCTGATTAAGCGCCTGAAAAAATTCCAGGTATCCAATTTCGCCAGCCTGAAATGCTTTTTGAGCCTGCGTCTGAATTAAAACCGCGTTGGGGTTGGCATTTGTTTCGTAAAAGCGCAAGCTGTTTTCATTCTTGGCCAATTCAAGTTGTGCCTGTAACATCTTTCCTTCGATTTGATTTTGGAAGTACTCGTATTTTTTCAATGATGACTCCTGATGTAGTGCGGCTGCTTTTGCTTTGCTCTGTTGAGGAACAAACCACAGCGGAATTGAAACGCCCAACTCAAACCCAGTAAATCTCTCATTCTTGTCAAAGAAAACATCGTTGTTGTTTATTCTTTGAAACCCAATGAGCGACTGTGAAAAATACCCCACCATAATATCTGGTAATAATTTGTTGTTTTCCGCGCGTCTTAGTCTGTCGGCAATAGTTACTTCCTGTTTCAACGACAGCAATTGTGGGTTGGCATCCACGCTGGATGATTCCGCTTTGAGGTTCAACTTTGAAATTGCGGTGGGAAGGCTGACCTCTTCGCTTGCATTAAGCAATGTCTTTAAATGTCGTTTGTTGATGATGATATCAGATTCGTTTTGTGACAATTGGTTTCTGATGTCCATCGCCCTCATTTCGGCTGTTGTTTTTTCAAGCATGGTGCCTTCTCCGACACGGTACCTGATGCTGGCGGCACTTGCAAATTTGGCAAATACACTATCCTGCAAAATCAATTCTTGCTGAAGCGATACCAAATAAGCCAGATGTTGATAGGCTGATCGCACTTCTTTGATCAACTCATTTTTGGTCATGCTTAATTGTACCTCCGCTCCTTCCACTTGTGCTTTAGCTAATCTTGCATTGCTTACCAGTGCGGTAGGAAAAGGAATGGTTTGGGTGAGGGTGTAGTTATTGTCTTTTAGTATAGAATTGAACTGCCCGTGCATCCAGTTGAAGTTTGTTTTGCCTAAATCAAGCGCGGCATTTTTAATTTGCTTTTGCATAGCCACCTGATACTCCCCCGATTGAAGTAGTTGATTGTTTTTTAAGGCAATTTGAATGGCCTCATCCTCGCTTAAAATGGACTGACCAAATGCAGGCAAGCTGAAAGTGAAAGCGATGAATACTAATTGAAAGGTTTTCATAATGTTAGTCATTTCGTTTTTCGAAATACGTGTAGAGTACCGGAAGCACGATTAGGGTTAGGAGTGTGGCAGAGATCAGGCCACCGATCACAACCGTGGCCAAAGGGCGCTGTACTTCTGCCCCGGAAGATTGCGAAAGCGCCATAGGCAGAAATCCCATCGAGGCTACCATGGCCGTCATGATTACAGGCCTGAGTCTCACCTCTGTTCCTTTCAGCACTATCTCTTTTAGATCTTTAATTCCGCTCGCTTTGATCCGGTTAAACTCTGAGATCAGTACAATACCGTTAAGCACAGCCACACCGAATAATGCGATGAATCCCACCCCGGCTGAAATGCTAAAGGGCATATCGCGCAACCACAAGGCGAACACCCCACCAATGGCTGAAAGTGGAATAGCGGTGTAAATTAACAGCCCATGCCGGATGGAATTAAAAGTGAAGTAGAGCATAAAGAAAATCAAAATCAACGCTGCAGGCACGGCCAGGCTAAGTCGTTGCTTTGCTTCCTCCAGATTTTTAAATGAACCACCATATGTAATATAGTAGCCGGGTTCAAACTTTATTTCTGTATTGATTTTACCGCTGATGGCATTGACAATGGTTTCAATGTCTGCTCCACGCACGTTAAAGCCAACAATGATTCTTCGTTTGGCATCATCACGCTGGATTTGATTTGGCCCTATCTCCAGCTTAATATCAGCCAATTGTGATAGCGGCACCTGATCTCCACTGGGAGATGTAATAAATAAGTTTTTAATATCATCAATGTTGTTGCGTTTTGTACGTTGCAACCGCACCACCAGATCGAAACGTTTTTCATTTTCAAATACGAGGCCGGCTGATCTGCCCGAAAAGCCAGTACTGATTACTTTGTTTACATCTTCAATGGTTAATCCAAACTGGGCTAATTTCTTTCTGTCGTAGCGAACTACAATTTGTGGCAACCCATTGATGGGTTCTACATATATATCTTCTGCACCGTTTACACCCTGAGCAATTTTACCCACCAAATCAGCGTAATACTCCAGCCGGTTTAAATCTTCTCCATAAATCTTCATGACTACATCTTGCCGGGCGCCCGTCATCAGTTCATTAAAGCGCATTTGTATGGGCTGTTGAAATCCGTAAGTAACGCCTGTAGTGTTTTCTTTTAGCTTAGCTGAAATCTTGTCGGCAATTTCTTCTCTGGAAGTTGCACTTACCCATTCACTTTTAGGTTTCAGCACAATAATTAGATCCATCGCTTCTATGGCCATGGGGTCTATGGGAATTTCCGAGGAACCAATTTTTCCTACTACTTCTTTCACCTCAGGAAAATTGTCCAGGATAATGCGGGACGCGTTTTGGGTAGTTTCTACACTTTTTGAAAGGGAGCTGCCGGTGAGCAGCCTGGTATCTACGGCAAAGTCGCCTTCATCCAATTGTGGAATGAATTCACCTCCCAAACCTGAAAAAACAAAGAGACTGGCAACGAAAACGAGCATTGACCCAGCCAGGATCATGATTCGTTGTCTCAATGCAAATTGAATTACGGGCTGATATAAGCGATGAAGGAAACCAATGATTCGATCAGAGATGTTTTTCTTTCTCACGATACTCTTGCTTAAAAACAAAGAAGAGACCATGGGGATGTAGGTGATGGAGAGAATCAGGGCTCCAAACACGGCAAAGGCAACCGTCTGCGCCATGGGCCTGAACATTTTTCCTTCTATACCCACGAGCGTGAGAATGGGCAAGTAGACAATCAAGATGATGATCTGTCCAAAAGCTGCGGACCGCATCATTTTAGTGGCGGAAGTTTTTACCTCCTCATCCATCTCCCGTTGTGTAAGGCGATTGGTGATTCCAGAAACACCCAGGTGGTGCATGGTAGCCTCCACAATAATTACCGCCCCGTCTATGATCAATCCAAAATCAATAGCTCCCAAACTCATGAGGTTTCCTGAAACCCCGAAAAGATTCATCATAATGACTGCAAACAGCATGGAAAGCGGTATCACAGAAGCCACTATGAATCCTGCGCGAAGGTTGCCAAGCAGCAACACCAAGACGAATACAACAATCAGCGCTCCCTCAGCCAGGTTGGTGGTCACCGTTCTGATGGCATTGTTCACCAACTTCGTTCGATCCAGATAGGGCTCAATCTCAACTCCTTCCGGCAAGGTTGTTCTAATTTGTTCGATGCGTTCTTTTACTTTACTAATCACCAATGAGGAATTGGCACCTTTCAACATCATTACCATAGCACCTACTACTTCTCCCTGATCATTGTAGGTCATGGCTCCGTATCTGTTGGCATAGCCAAATTGAACCGTAGCTACATCACGAATCAGTAATGGGATACCCATTTCATTCAGTCGGATGCTGATATTTTCGATGTCTGTGAAATCTTCGATCAGCCCTTCACTTCGGATGAAGTAGGCATTGGGTTTACGATCTATATAAGCGCCTCCTGTATTCTGATTGTTTTTTTCCAGTGCAGTAAAGATTTCATCAACACTTACATTGAAACTTTTAAGCTTGTCGGGATCGATTGCAATTTCATACTGTTTCAGGTAGCCTCCCCAACTGGTGACATCAGCCACGCCTTCGGTGCCGAGCAATTGCCTGCGTACGATCCAATCCTGGATGGTGCGAAGCTCGGTTGCCGAATACTTGTCTTCATATCCTGGCAGCGGCTTTAAAATGTATTGATAAATTTCGCCCAGGCCCGTGGTAAGCGGTGCCAATTCCGGACTGCCCGCCCCCGCGGGGATCTGGTTTTTGGCTTGTGCCAATCTTTCAGCAACCTGCTGTCGGGCCCAATACACATCCGTGTCATCCTTGAATACAATGGTGACCATGGATAATCCGAAACGACTGAATGACCTGATTTCAATAATGTCGGGAATGGTTGCCATGGTTTGCTCTACCGGAAAGGTGACCAGCCTTTCAATTTCCGGAGCAGCCAGTGACGGAGACAAGGTGATCACCTGCACCTGATTGTTGGTAATGTCCGGGACTGCGTCAATGGGTAGTTGGGTAAGGGAATAGCCACCCCAAATGATCAGCCCCAATGTAAATACGCCAATAATAAATTTGTTCCGTATGGAAAAAGAGATGATGCTGTTGAGCATGTTGAAAAAGTAATGGTGTAGTAATGAGGATTGAGCGCCTTCAGCAATGCAGAAGCGTCAACCTATAAAGTAGTGAAGGTTAGTGTAATCCTTTTCGGGGTGGTTGGAAAATAGAGGGATGATATTCTGAAGACGAATTGGAATGATAGAAATTGGTATAAGTGACCTCAGAAGATGTTAATTCAATGGATGGGCTTTCATAGGCTGTAAGAAAAACCGGAGAATGGATAGAGGTATGCTCTGGTGCCTTAAAAGGGAGGCCTTTATGTTTTTCTTTCTCTTCCTTGTCGTGCTCTTCGGCCTGGTTGCCATAATGGAGATCGAAAAACTCATTAAATGAAAACTGGGTATCCTTTGATTTGTGCTGATTGTAGTGATCGATTAGATAGGGAAGCTTCGCGAGATCATGAAGGTCAACCGCGCTGCCAACGAGCACAACTACCATAAGTTGAATGGAAATCAGCTTTAACACAGGCGTAAATTAGCAACTGAATAACTAAGAAATTTAAAAATTTGTTCGAACGGCTCCTAATTTATATTCTGTCTAGGTAAACAGGTTAAGGTTGCCACCTTTTCTGAATTTGGTGAGATTGATGGCCGGCATCGCTTTACCCTCAAAGTATTTCCGCTTGGCTACCCTGTACAATTGATGAATGGCCTCTGCTATATTCCCTTCTCCTGACATTCTCCTTCCAAAAACAGAATCATTTACATTGCCACCATGCAGTTCGCAGATTTGATTCCAGACCTTCTCAAATCGATCCGGGAAATTTTTTCGAAGCCAGTCTTCAAAGATCTTTCCTACCGATCCGTTTAATCTTACCACGGTCATGCCACAGGCAACGGCACCGTGCGCTGATGCCATTTTCAGAATTTCAGGGATCTCGTGATGGTTGAGGCCTGGAATGATGGGCGCATTCATTACTCCTACCGGTATTCCCGCTTTGGATAATGTCTCTATGGTTTGCAAACGCCTGACGGCACTGGCCGTGCGTGGTTCCATTTTTCTTCGTAATTCTTCATCAAGCGTTGTAATTGATATCATAACATTTACCAGTCCATCGGCTGCCAAATCTTGCAGTAAATCGATGTCTCTCAGCACCAGGGCATTTTTGGTAATGATGCCCACCGGATGTCTATACCTAACCATTACGTCAAGCATTTGGCGAGTGATTCTAAATTTTTTTTCCTGTGGCTGGTAACAGTCTGTATTTCCACTTAGCATGATGGGTACGGCCTGCCATGACGGTTGGAGGATGTGCCGCTCCAATAGTTCGGGTGCATTCTGCTTGATGATCACTTTTGATTCGAAATCAAGACCGGCACTGAACCCGTAATATTCATGTGTATTCCGCGCATAGCAATAAATGCATCCATGCTCACACCCCTGATACGGATTCATGGAGTAACCAAAATGCAGGTCTGGACTGTTCACTTTGTTCACAATCTTTTTGGCTTGCTCATGAAATATCTGAGTCTGCGGATTATCGAGCATCACCTCATCCAGTCCTTCAATGTGATCGGTAGTGTATTGCGCTTTTAAGTACTTATTTTCGGTCTTTATTTGAGCACCCCGACCTTTGAAGTAGTTTTCATCCATTAGGCTAAAATACTAATAAATTTAGCACCACATAATAAATTTAGCTTTTGATTTATAAGGAAACATCAACCATTGAGCTGAAAAGCCCTCTTTTAGAGGACCATGATATTTCTTTGCGGATCAAGAGGGAGGACCTCAATCATCCAAAGGTATCCGGTAACAAGTGGTGGAAACTCAAATACAATATTGAAAAGGCAAAGGAGTCAGGACATCATACCTTGCTGACTTTTGGAGGGGCATACTCCAATCACATTTATGCCACAGCCGCAGCAGCCAAAGAAGCCGGCTTGCAAAGCATTGGTATTGTGCGGGGAGAAAAAGTGTTGCCCCTGAATCCAACGTTGGCTTTTGCAGAAAGCATGGGCATGCGTTTGCACTTTGTGAGCAGAACAATTTACAAAGCGAAGCATGATCCTGAATTTGTTGAAGAGCTCAGAAAGGAATTTGGGAATTTTTATTTGATTCCTGAGGGGGGTACTAATGCACTTGCCATCAAGGGATGCGAAGCGTGGGCTCAGCAATTAAACGATCAGTACGATTTTGATTATTTGTGTTTGCCGGTGGGAACCGGTGGGACTATGGCCGGGATGGTCAACATCATTCGGGGCAAAAAAGTAATTGGTTTTTCATCGCTGAAGGGAGGAAGCTTTCTCAATGAGGAAGTTAGCAAATGGATCCATCATAGTGACGACAATTGGAGAATACAAGAGGCATATCATTTCGGTGGGTATGGCAAAGTGACCACTGAGTTGATCGCGTTCATCAATTCATTCGAAGCAACACATAACATACCGTTGGACCCAATTTATACAGCAAAGATGATGTATGGGATTATGGATATGATTGATAGAAGTAAGTTCAAAAAAGGGTCCAGGATATTGGTTTTGCACACCGGAGGATTGCAGGGACGCGCAAGTTTCAACTTCTGATCACACTGCGCAAGCGTGAGATGAAAGGCAGTCGAACGGCTGGCTCCGGCAGTGCGCCACTTTCTTTTGCAGCCTTGACCCCTTCTATTGTATAAAATGCCGTTGGCACCGTTTTCTTCAGTCCATTGATTACTTCTTCAATGCGCTCTCGGTCTAAAACGCAAAAGATCACATCCTCTTCGCCATCTGGTCCATAGGATTTGATACGGGTATATCGGACCTTCCCCACTTTGAGAAAAGTTAAAAACTCCATCGTGTCTTTGCGCGTGATGATACGCACCACCACTTTACCATAAGCAATCCGCTCTTCGATGATCATGCCTACAAAAATGCCTCCGGCAAAGCCAGCGGGGTAAGCCACATAGCACATCCAATTATCGAGGTGGGCGAAAATTTGCCTAATCGCCATCAACCAGATGAAAGCTTCAAAAAATCCCAACAGGGTAGCGGTCAACCTTCGACCACCCAGCATGTAGATGATCCTTACCGTATTGATGGACACGTCACAGATGCGCGCCAAAAAAATGAGCAGCGGAAGGATAAGGAAACTAAAAACGGCATCTGAAAATCCCAGTGTTTCAATAAAGAAATGATCCATGCGGTAAAAGTAGAACTTATTGGAACTTGTTCTAAGCAATTACCGCATGGATTGTTAAAACAAATCCTGAATTACATCCGAAAGTTTACTAAAAGATTTCACGGCTATCTTCACCTTCTTCATATCGATTGCCTTCTGGTTGTACTTTGAAACGTAAATTTCCTTGAAGCCAAGTTTCTCCGCTTCAGAAATGCGTTGATCAATTCGGTTTACTGCGCGGAGCTCTCCGCCCAATCCAATTTCTGCGGCAAAGCAAAGCTTGTCAGAGACGGGAATTTCTTCCAGGCTACTGATTATTGAAATGCATACTGCAAGATCGATGGCCGGATCCTCCACTTTGATTCCTCCGGCCATGTTTACAAATACGTCCTGAGTGCCCATCCGGAAGCCGCACCTTTTTTCGAGCACCGCCAACAGCATATTGAGACGCTTGTGATCAAAGCCTGTTGGTGTTCGTTGAGGTGTGCCGTACGAGGCCACGCTGACCAGAGACTGGATCTCAATCAATAAAGGCCTGTTGCCTTCGATGGTGGCGCCTATGGTCGCTCCACTTACCTGCCCTTCCTTTTGCGAAATTAGAATCTCGGAAGGATTGGAAACTTCGCGCAGTCCGGTTCCCAGCATTTCGTAAATGCCCAACTCAGAGGTAGAGCCAAAACGATTTTTTGTGGTACGCAAAATGCGATAAGCCAAGTGGCGATCACCCTCAAATTGCAACACCGTATCCACCATGTGTTCCAGTACTTTGGGGCCGGCCAGCATCCCATCTTTGGTAATGTGTCCTACCAGAAATACGGGTGTATTTGTTTCTTTGGCAAACTTCATCAGTTCCGCGGTGCACTGCCGCACCTGACCGATGCTGCCTGCTGCTGAATCCAACAAGTGGGTGTGCAAGGTTTGAATGGAATCAATGATGACCAGTTGGGGTTGCAGAGATTCAATGGCCAAAAAGATTTGCTTGGTGCTTGTTTCAGTGAGCGTGAAAAAGTTGGTGGCTTTCGTTTCATCGGGGGCCAGTCGTTCGGCCCTCATTTTTATTTGTTGCTCGCTCTCTTCACCTGAGACGTACAGTATTTTTAGATTTCGGAGTGCCAATCCGATTTGGAGCATCAATGTAGATTTCCCGATACCGGGTTCTCCACCAATCAGAATAAGCGAACCCGGGATGATCCCGCCTCCCAACACCCTGTTGAGTTCATTGTCTGGTGTTAAGATTCTCAATCCCGAAGTGGTTTCGATCTCATCCAGGGTTTTGGGTTTACTTTGTCGTGTGCGTGATGATTCCTGTCTCCATTCGGTTTGGTGCTTGCCGGCTTTTTCCACCACCTCTTCAGAAAAAGTATTCCACTCGTTGCAGGAGGGACATTTGCCTACCCATTTGGCCGACTCATGACCACAGTTTTGACAGAAGTACAGGGTTTTAGTTTTGGCCATCACAGGTTTAAATAATTGACATAATTAAGAGAAATCTTACACCATGAAATGATTAAAATAGAAAAATCAATATCTTTCTTACAAAGATCGCAACCATGAAACAGATAACCATACTCCTGGCTCTTTTAGTTTCCTTTACAGCTCTTGCGCAAAAACCTCCGATCAAATTTGGGAATATTCCTATTGAGGATCTCAAAATGACAGTTTATCCAGGCGACTCTACTGCAACTGCGGTCGTACTTGCCGACTTCGGAGAATCTGAAATTACATACAACCAGACTACTGGATTTGAAGTAAAATTTGAGCGAATCCGAAGGATAAAGATATTGAAAAAGGAGGGATATGACTGGGCCAATTTTATGATTCCTTTGTATAAGAAGAATAATGTGGATGAAAAGTTAAATGCTTTAAAAGCGGTAACGGTCAATCTTGAAAACAATAAGGGGGTAGAAACAAAACTTGGGAAGGACGGGATCTTCAGAGAATCTGTAAATGAGTATTGGGACAATGTAAAACTGACGATGCCAAATGTGAAGGAAGGATCTGTAATTGATATTTCTTATCAGATCGTCTCTCCGTATTTGTCTTATTTCCAGGATTGGGAATTTCAATCCACCATACCGGTTCGATGGAGCGAATACATTGCACGGATGCCAGAGTATTTCGACTATCAGCGTTTTATGCAGGGCTATATTGCTTTGAAGGTTAATGAGAATGGCTCCGTGAGAAAGTTTTTTACGCTTAGGAGCAAGGATAGAGTGACGGAATCTTCGGGTGGTTTTGGCAAAACCTCCACCACTTATAATACCGAGAATATTGAATACACGGAGTTCAATTATCGATGGGTTGCTGAAGACGTTCCTGCATTTAAGGAAGAGCCCTTTATGACCACATATAAGGATTACATTTCGAAAATTAATTTTGAATTGGCGCTGATTAAAATGCCGAACCGGCCTATTGAAAATTATTTAGGATCATGGGCCAATGTGAATAAGGAATTATTGGATTTGGAACAATTTGGTGGTGTAGTGAAACGGTCTAATTTCCTGGGTAAAACGGTTGAGGAGGTTTCTGTTGGAAAGTCAGGAGCGGATAAAATTGAAGCCATCTATAATTATGTAAAGAATAATGTGGAATGGAACGGCTTCTATCGAATTTATACCGATGGAAATTTTAGACGAGTTCTTGATGAAAAGAAGGGAACCACAGCAGACATCAATCTGATGTTGGTATCCATGCTACAAAAGGCCGGGTTTCAAGCTGACCCGGTTGTGTTAAGTACCCGAAACCATGGTTTTATTCGTGAGCAATTTCCGGCATCTAGCCAATTTAATTCTGTCATTTGCGCTGTGCAGTTGGATGACAATGCATTGTTGTTGGATGCAACGGACAGAAGTCTTCCGATAACTATGCTGCCTGAGCAATGTCTAAACGGCAAAGGATTTGTAATTTCAGAAAGCAACTCTAAATGGATTGAAATATCCTCTTCAGTTAAATCCAAGACTGTGGTTGAAGCCTCATTGGGATTTGAACACGAAGGGGCATTAAAGGGTCAGGTTAAAGTGACCAAGGATGGTTATGATGGACAACGAATGAGACTGGACTATCATAAGAATGGCGAGGAATCTTACCTAAAATCATCCATGGATAGAAATGGATGGATTGTTCTTGAAAGTAAATTCGAGAATATTAAGAACCTGAATGAACCTGTGAGTGAAGTTTATGAAATGACTATAGCCAACGACAATAATGAAATGGCGGATATACTATATGTCAATCCCATTGTTGGCAATGCAATTAGGGAAAATCCGTTTAAGGCCGAGACGCGTGTTTATCCGGTTGATTTTGGCAGCGCATTTGAAAAAACAAACATGCTGAAAATGAAGATTCCTGATGGATACGAAGTGGAGGAGCTTCCAAAGCCTGTGGCGATAGCCCTTCCCAACAGTGGAGGAAGATATATTTATAGTATAAACGTTATGAATGGCGTATTAACACTTACAAGCATAATGACCATTAACAAAGGAATTTTCTCCCAACCGGAATATCCAAATCTTAGAGAGTTTTACAACCAAATCGTTGCCAAACAGGCGGAGCTAATTGTGCTCAAGAAAAAGTAAGGATGAAATTTTTATGCACAGTAGTTTTCTTATTGTCTACAACTTCAATTTTCGGAGCTGATCTAAAATATCCGGTAAGCGAAATTCCTTCTGAGCTCAAAGAAAAAATGTATGCAGTTGTGCGCGAAAGAAAGATCCAACACAAAATTATTTCTACCAGCAGTTCGACCTATACCCACCGCCAGGTAATCACCATACTCAATGCCAAGGCCAAAGATTTTGCTCGACTTATTGTTCATTATGATAAGATGTCATCGATCAAAACAATCAAGGCATATGTCTACGATGCAACTGGCAAAGAAGTGAGAAGATTAAAGCAAAGCGAACTCTCTGATCAGAGCACTTACGATGGCTTTTCACTTTTTAGCGACAACCGGTTAAAGACTGCAGACCTGTCTCTAACCACTTATCCATATACGGTGGAAATGGAATATGAATTGGAGATGATGTACCTCTATAGTTTTCCGGATTTTTTCCTTTACCATGATGATGAAGTTTCAGCCCAGGTAATAGAGTATTCAGTTATTTATCCAAAAGATTTGAAACCAAGGTATAAACTATTCAAAGTGGAGGAGCCAATGGTCAATAAAATTGACGAAAAGAATGAGGAGATGAGGTGGCAATTTACAAGCGTGATTCCAGATAAATTTGAACCATTCTCCCCACCTATGCATCAAACTGTTCCCCACATTTCAATGTCTCCGGTGGAGTTTGAATATGGCGGGTATGCCGGTAAAATGGATTCATGGAAAAATTATGGATTGTGGCAGAAAGAATTAAACAAGGGACGATCAGAACTACCGGCTTCTACCAAAAGTAAAATTCAAGAGATGACCAAAGGAATGACCAATAATGAGGAGAAGACCAAAGTCCTTTATGAATATTTACAGAATAAGACAAGATATGTGAGTATTCAGGAAGGAGTGGGAGGATTGCAACCATTTCCAGCATCATTGGTTGATGAAGTTGGATATGGAGATTGTAAGGCCTTGTCTAACTATATGGTTGCCATTCTGTCTGAAGTAGGAATAAAAGGGTATTACACCAAGATCCGGGCTGGTGAAAATGAACGTGATATGAGGAAGGATTTTCCCGGCCACCAAACCAATCACATAATTGTTGCCGTTCCCAATGGGTTGGACACTTTATGGCTGGAATGTACGAGCCAAACTAATCCATTCGGATACCTTGGGAGCTTTACTGGAGATCGATTTGGATTAATGGTGACTGATGATGGCGGAAAATTAGTAAGAACACCAGCCTATCAAGCTGAACAGAACACACAATTCAGAAGTGCTCAAGTTGTGATTAATGCATCAGGAAATGCAACGGCAAGGGTAAAAACCTCCTATTCCGGGATTCAGTATGAAAATGGAAATTTAAATTTTATACTCAATCGTGTCGACAGGCAGAGGGAATGGATTGAAAAGAACACTCAAATTCCAAGTTTTGATATTGTATCCTATAACATGACCTTGCTTAAGGCGAAAATACCAACAGCTATTGTGGATTTGGAGTTGAAACTGGATCGATTAGGTTCAGTAAGCGGAAAGCGCATTTTTTTGACGCCAAATCTTATGAATCGAAGAACTTATGTGCCTGAAAAATTGGAGAAGAGAAAACTAAATGTGGTCAGGCATACAGCTTTTGTCGATGCAGATACCATCCATTATCAGTTACCTGAGGAATTTTATCCTGAATACCTGCCGGAGCCTGTTCAATTAAAAACACGCTTTGGAGAGTATGAGTCTCGCTATACCGTTGATCAGGGAGAATTGATTTACACCAGACGAGTAAAAATGATCAAAGGTGAGTTTCCGCCAGAGTCTTATGATGAACTTGTAGAATTCTATAAGGCCATAAGCAAAGCAGACAATGTTAAAATGGTATTTGTCAACAAAACCTGATCACTTAAAAGGAGAATTTTCCTCTTTGGCCATGGCATTGTACACCATTTTATCCATCATTCCTGAAGCCCACTTGTTCAAAAATACGGTGATCTTTCCTTCACTGGTTAATACCAAAGTTTTCTTGCGCTTCACCGTGGCATTATAAATATGCTGGGCGCACGCTGCTGCAGTCATCATCTTTTCTTCTGCCCGGGGTGAGTCACCCTGTGAAGTGCCATCTTTTGTAAGCGATCTTTTCCTGATGTTGGATGCGGTGAACCCGGGACTGGCAGTTAAAACATGTACCCCGGTTTTCAATAGTTCAGTTCTAAGGGATTCTAAGAATCCGTTGAGGGCAAACTTCGAAGCAGAATACCCAGACCTGCCGGGTAAACCCCGGTAGCCGGCAATAGAGGAAATGCCGATGATTGAACCTTTGCTTTTGAGGATGTGTGGAAGGCAATAGTGTGTGGCACTTACTACTCCAAAAAAATTAATCTCCATTACTTGTCGTATCACCTTTAGATCAGTTTCCTGAAAAAGGGCCCGCATGGAAATTCCTGCATTGTTGATGAGTACATCTATCTTTCCATATTTGTTGACTGTAACTTCAGCTACATGCCTGTTGTCATCATCATTGGTCACATCAGCCTTAAGGGCAAGGCAATCAATTCCATTTTTTTCAAGCTCACCTACGGCAAGGTCCAACTCCTCTTTTTTCCTTCCGGTGATCACTATTTTGGATTCCTTTTTTCCAAAACAGTGTGCCAGGGCTTTGCCGATTCCCGATGATCCACCTGTGATGATAACAACTTTATTTTTCATCTCATTAAACGTTGATTCAAATCTAGCAATACTTGTTTAACTTGCATGACGGTAACATGGTATGAATGTTTTTTATTCGCTTACTTTCAAAACTACCCTTTCCAGTTCTATATCTTTTTTCTGATTTCTTGTTCTTTATGTCCTATCGAGTCATCAAGTACAGGAGAAAAATTGTTGTTGCCAATCTTAAGCGGTCATTTACCAATAAATCTGATAATGAGATTAAATCGATAGCAAAGAATTTTTACCGTAATCTATGCGACTACGCTGTAGAAACCTTAATGCTGATTACCATCTCAAAGGAAGAACTTGGGAAAAGGATGAAATATAAAAACCCGGAAATAATTGAACCTTTTAAGAATAATAACCAGTCTGTCATTTACGTAACCTCTCATCAGTTTAACTGGGAATGGCTGGTGGTATCAGGATCTTTTAGCTTGCCCATGCCGGTTGATTTTGTGTATCAACCACAGAGCAGTAAGTTTTTTGACAGGTTAACCCTTGACTTCAGAACACGGTTTGGCGCGTATGCAATCAAAAGGGCTGATGTAGCTCGTGAAATAATCAAGAGAAAAGATATCAACCGTGGTGTGGCCATAGTTGCCGATCAATTCCCCGGTCATGACAATGACAAAAAGTACTGGACCACTTTTTTAGGGCAGGAAACTGCTTTTTTCCAGGGGATCAATCAACTCGCCTTTTTAACCCAGTATCCT
This sequence comes from uncultured Ohtaekwangia sp., assembly GCA_964395905.1. Classification (GTDB taxonomy): domain Bacteria; phylum Bacteroidota; class Bacteroidia; order Cytophagales; family Cyclobacteriaceae; genus ELB16-189. Next base: position 36,655 of record CAYNCP010000004.1, on the reverse strand, counting down.
GTTTTTTTTGCCAGGGTTAGTCAACCAAAACGGGGCTACTATGAAGCCGAATTGGTACAATTAGCCTCCCCCCCTTACCAAAAAGATCAGTACGATATGATCGAAAATTATGTGAAGGAAACGGAGGCGGTAATTAGGAGCAATCCTTCCGGGTGGCTTTGGTCCCACAAACGCTGGAAGAAGAAACGGATGGACTTCTAGACTAAGCCATTAGCATTTCGATGTCCTCTTTACTTAGGCTTTTGATTACACTTTCCTCAGTGGTGATCAGGTTTTCTGACAATTTAAGTTTGTGTTTCTGCAATGTCAGAATTTTCTCTTCAACAGAATTGCGCGTGATAAATTTATAGGTAAATACTTTTTTCTTCTGACCGATTCGATGTGCCCGATCCACCGCTTGTGCTTCTACGGCCGGATTCCACCAGGGGTCAAGAATAAATACATAATCTGCTTCTGTCAGGTTAAGCCCCAGGCCACCGGCTTTTATGGATATTAGAAAAACCTTAACCTTAAAATCCTTGTTGAACATAGCCACTTGTTCTTTTCTGTCCGTACTGGATCCATCCATGTAGGCATACGGAATTTTAGATGCTTCCAGTTTATTTCTTACGATTTCCAGGTGCTTCACAAACTGACTGAATATTAACAATTTGTGTCCTTCCTGTATGGCGTTGTCAATCATGTGAGAGACATCGTTTAGTTTTCCAGAATCGCCTTTGTAATTGGGGTCAATCATTTTGGGATGATTGGAAAGTTGGCGAAGTTTGGTCAAGCCTTCCAAAATCGTAAAACGTGAATTGTTGATCCCTTCCTTTTCGATCAGATTCAAAATCTTATTGCGGTAAAACGATTTTGTTTCCTCGTACTTCTCCTCTTGCTCCGGAGACATATCAGTATAGTATATGTTCTCTACCTTCTCAGGCAGATCCGTTGCCACTTGCGACTTCAGCCTTCTTAAAATAAAAGGCTTGATGATTGCATTTAGTTTTTTTGTTTTGCTTTCATCTCCTTTCTTCTCTATCGGTACAAGGTACTCGTCCTTAAAAAATTTCTGCCCGCCCAGCAATCCGGGATTGATAAAAGTCATCTGTGACCATAAATCAAGGGTAGTGTTTTCTAGTGGCGTTCCGGTTAGCGTAAGCCTGTGTTTCGATTTAAGTTTTAAGACTGCTTTTGCAATGTTGGACGTAGGATTTTTAATCACCTGAGATTCGTCAAGGATGACATAATTGAACATAAAATTTTGCAGATGTTCGACATCCAGTCTTGTGATGCCATACGAAGTAAGCACCAGGTCATATTTCTCGAACCGGGATACATCTTTGTTGCGGTGCGTGCCAGTATAACTCAGTATTTTTAAATCAGGCGTAAATTTGGCGGCTTCCATTTCCCAGTTGTATACCAGGGAAGTGGGCATGATCAAAAGTGAAGTACCAGGTTCACCTTTTTCTTTCTCGGCTTGCAGCATGGCCAATGTTTGCACCGTTTTACCAAGGCCCATATCATCGGCAAGGCATCCTCCAAGCCGATAGTCATTCAAAAACCGGAGCCAATCATATCCAGCCTTTTGATATTTTCTCAACGTACCTTGAAATCCCTTTGGCAGTGGATAGTTCTTTAAGCCAGAGAATGAATCCAGTTGACGCAGCTTTTCGCTCATGTGCACCTTGGCCAGGTTGTTTTCCTGGAGCTCTTTGAGCAATATGAGGTGATGCTTTTTCAAAACGGGTTTTTCATGCTTACCTTTGGTTTCGCTCAAGGCAAACAAATCGCCAAACTTGATCAGCCACGCTTCAGGGATGATCGCAATTTCACCGTTAGGTAATTTGAACTCTACTTTCTTTTTAAGAATGAGCTTTCTCAACTCTTTGAAAGAGATTTCGTATTCGCCAAAAAATATTTTGGCGTGTATGTCAAACCAGTCGATGGTTTCTTTGACGTCAAGTTCTATTACCGCTTTACCGACAAAATATTTCTTGTCCTTATTGTCGGGCTGGCTTACCTCAAATCCCAAATCAAGTAAATTGATCCGGTTTTCATTCAACCACGAAAAGGCATGCGCCTTGTCCACTGCTGTCCGAAAGCCACCCTTTAGCGGAAGGCCAAGCTTGGTGAGTGTTTGTGCGTATTTTTTTTCGTCTTCAATATTTCGTGTGATGCGATGGAAGACATATTGATTTTCATGCTTTTCCAACTTTACGCTTACAGGCCCTGGTGAGTCGCCTCTGAATCGGTGTTTGCCATATTTGAATGACAAATCAAAAATTATTTTGCCGGATTCATCGTCTGGCGGATCCTGGTTGTCTCCCCCTTTAAATAGCTTCGGTGTGGTCTTGGTACTTACCGGAGGGAGCTCTGAAATGGTGAGGAGCGGATGAGGGATATAATCGTGACGGGCAATTTCAAACCCTTTGACTTCAACGTTGTCAAACGAAGCAATCAATGGAGCTACGAATCGATTGTAATAAGTCTCCTCCAGGTTTTTAGGTATGACGACAAATTTCTTGCTCAAAAAAGGCAACAACTTTTTGCCATCAACAGGAACATCAAATCCGTAAAGTTTACCATTCAACACGAGCCATGCCGGATCTTTGCATACCAGATAGGCAGTGGAATTGGGCAACTCTAATCTTTTACCGTCATAGGTGAGGGTCGGATAATAGTTGGTGCTGTCTTCACCTCGCTTGAAATGAAACTGGATGGAAGCGCGTTTGGGCTGCACCTCCAATTTTCTCCAGGTAGGCTCCCCATCATTGCCCATTTCAAATACCATTTTGCCAACCAGTTTCTCCATCACAATGCCCCTGCGCTTTTCCATATAAGCTTCAATCTGCTCTTGAATCAACACATCACCTTTCTCTTTCTTATAGATCTTGGCAAAGAACTCATTGGGCTTCATGATTTTTTTCGAGAAGTGTTTTAGAATGGCATCCTGACTCATGCTATCCATCAGTTCAATCAATTCGAAATCACGGTCGTCAAGCCCTTTGGAAAATTCACGGGCATTTTTTGAAGATATATTCTGATGCTGGTAGGTGAGCTTGCCGCTGTCGTCAAGGTGGACGATAAAAGATTCAAAAATATACCCAAGAAACTCGTGCTCGTAGAGCGAGTAGATGATTTGAAAGGGCTGTGCGGCCGATACTTTCATGGGTTTACATTGTTTTTGATTCGAAAATCAAACAAAAGCTGCTGCTAAAAAGAGCCCTAACGACTGAAAAAAGCTACTTTTTGGAAGAAGCAGAATTGCAAAATACACATTTAAAGCCAATAAAACCGGACAATCTTGAGCCATTTCCTACATGGCAATTTCCCTACAAATGTTGGGTTGAATAGGATTTTGAAGCCAGGGAGGCAGGATAGAACGACACGAGCAGGGTAATCATTACAATCACCAAACTGGTAAGCACAAAGTCGGACCAAATCATTGTTACGGGATAGTCTGGGATTACTGCATTTTCCATTCCCATGCCCACCAGGCCAAATTGGTCCTGCGCCCAGCAGATCAGCCCACCTATGAGCAGCCCTGAACCCGCACCGATAAATGAAATGATTGCCCCCTCGGAAAAAAAGATTCTTCTAATTAGATTTTGACTGGCACCCACCGCTGAAAGTACACTGATGTCTTTCTTTTTGTCAATGGCCAACATCATGAGTGAAAAGAAAATATTAATTGAGCCTACCGTGATTAACAGGGTGAGGGCAAGGAATGTAAATAGCTTTTCAATTTTCAACAAGCGATAAAGATCCTTTTGCTGTTCTTCATTGGTGAGTACATGGAATGATTCGCCCAACATGTTTTTAATTTTGTGTTGAACAGCCTCGATATCGGAACCATTTGCTGTTTTGATTTCAAGCGCAGTGCGTTTATTACCATAATCCAATAGCTCTTGAACAAATTCAAGTGGGAGGAAAACGTAGTTTTCATCATAATTTTTTTCAATGGAAAAAACGCCCCCCGGACGGATGGACTTTCGCGAATACATTTGAGAGGCGTCCAGTGTGCTCCTTCGCAGATCCTTGATATAAAAAATTTGCAAGGCATACATTTCTTCTTCCACGGCTACGGACAAAGCGTATTGGATACCCCGGCCGATAATCGCAAAGTTGACGCCCCCTTCTTTCAGTTTCATCTCACCCTGAACAATCCGGTCGTCCAAACGGTGTTGCTCAATGAAATTATCACTTACGCCTTTAATCGTGGCCACTACATCCGCATCGCGGTAACGGATGTAGGCGTAGTCTTCAATCACTTCTGTGACCACTTCAACGCCTTCAACATCTTTTATTTTGGCCAACAAATCGTCAGTAAGCTCAAAGGATTTTCCCTGGACAGCCTCAATTTTTAATTCAGGATCAAATGACGTGTACAGGGAGCGAAGCAATCCCTCCAAACCATTGAAAACGGATAATACAATAATGAGCGCGGCTGTAGAAAAGGCCACTCCCACCATGCTGAGTATGGATATTACATTGATGAAGTTCTGCTTTCGTTTAGAGAAGAAATAGCGCTTGGCGATAAAGAACGGAAGATTCACGAATGAAAATTTTTACCTTTAGCTTACCTTATCTTCTTCATCAGCGGGAGGGATGTTCAGGTTATTGATGAGCGTCTCAATTCGTTGCGCATTTTCTTCCACCTCATCGACAAAGAATATCAGCTCAGGGATGATGCGGACTTGCTTGCCAATTCGATCACCCAATGCCTTTCTCACCTCTTTCTTATGGGTATTCAACCGTTCCAAGGTCACTTCTTTGTTTTTGGCCAGCATCATGCTGATGTATACTTTGGCCACACTCAAATCCGGGCTCATCTTTACCTCTGCAATGGTGATCATTTCATGGTGAAGGATGCCCCTCTTGTCTTGTTGAAAAATCGTACTTAGTTCTTTTTGAACCAGCTTGCTGTACTTCTGTTGTCTCACCGTTCCACTCATGGCCCAAAGATAAGGAAAAGTGACAGCTCAACTGTTTGACCAATAAAAATTGAGGGCATGTGTGCTATTCCTCATAGTTTTCCGTCAATAATCATTTAATTGCGAGCTTTAATTCAATCGCCTGTGTTGCTGAGCTTTTTTCGGATTAATGACCCCTATCGCTTGCTGGGATTGCTGGTGATTTTGATGCTGATCGCAGTTCCAGGATTCATCTATCCGCCCGACATGTTGCTGAGTGAGCTCAAGTCGCTTGTTTTGGGTGAAGCCATTGCTGCTGGCAAACTGATGTACATCCAGGTTTTTGATGATACACCACCGTTGGCAAGCGCATTGTTTGGGTTGATGCATCTTATGTTTGGCAGGTCGCTTTTGGCCTGTCACATCATTGCAGTGCTGCTCATTTTTTTCCAGGCCGCTTATTTTGCCACTTTATTAATCAGCAACAAGGCTTATACAGAGAATACTTACCTGCCTGCATTGATATTTGGGTTGTTGTGCTTTGTCTCATTTGATTTAGTAAGTTTCTCCCCAGAACTTTTAGCATCTACTGTATTGCTATTTGCGATCAATCATCTATTTCATGAGATCGAGTTCAAAATTCAGCAGGACGTAATTGTCCTCAAGCTTGGCGTGTACCTGGGCCTGTCCACTTTTCTGGTATTCTCCTATTGGGTTTTTTTGTTCTTGAGCGTTTTTATACTCATCGCGTTAACTAGGGCAGGATTTAGAAAGATCATGCTGATGATCTTTGGCTTTGGACTTCCTCATGCCTTGCTCATTACCTTGTATTACTATTGGGGAGAATTTGGGTTGCTCTGGAGGAATTTTTATGTGAGCAACCTTACACTTTCTGGTGAAATGCTAATGAGTGTATCGGGCTTGCTGGTACTTTGTAGTGTACCATTGATCTATTTTCTATTCTCCATCTTTATGGTAAACCGCGAAGCAAGATTTACCAAGTATCAGTCCCAACTAATGCAGGTGATGTTTTTGTGGTTACTGTTTTCACTAATTCAAACTTTTGTAGCAAGGCAAGTTTCACCGGCCAGCCTTATCACTTTCATTCCTCCCCTGACCTATTTTATAAGTCATTATCTTTTATTGATCCGTAGAAGATGGCGGGCTGAAACCATGCTATGGTTATTCCTATTCGGGATACTCAGTATGAATTCTTTAGCCCGCAAAGGCCGGATACAGACCGTTGACTATGCTGCTCTGTTTCCAGGCGAGTCCGGGTATGAAGCGCTGATAAAGGATAAGAAAGTAATGATGCTTACGGATGGATGGGGCATTTATAGACAAAACGCGCTTGGCGGGATTTTTCTCAATTGGGATTTGTCCAGAAAAATATTTGAAAACCTTGACCAGTATCAGAACGTGGAGACGGTTGCTTCGAGCTTTGCGACTGAGGAACCAGATATTATTGTGGATGAGAATAATTATATGGAAAGTGCAGTGGAAAGAATTCCATACCTGAAATCAAAGTACAGGAAAGAGGGAAAACTTTATCTAAAAATCAGCAGCTGATTTTATCTACCCTGCGTCCGTGGCGGCCACCCTCAAAGCTTGAATTCAAAAACCGGTCTACAATTTTTTCAGCAAGTGACGTTTCTATAAACCGGGCCGGCAGGCATAAGACATTGGCGTTGTTGTGCTGGCGCGCCAGCGATGCCAACTCTTCATTCCAGCAAATGGCAGCACGAATGCCCTGATGTTTATTGGCAGTCATTGCTACTCCGTTGGCAGAGCCACAAATTAAAATGCCCAGATCAAACTCATTTTTCTCCACCGCGCTGGCAACCGGATGTGCGAAGTCAGGATAGTCTGTTGAGTCGGAGCTAAAGGTGCCATAGTCTCTTACTTCATGCCCGTGACTTTGTAAAATATCGCGCAGCCTTTCTTTCAGAGTAAATCCTGCGTGATCGCATCCTATGGCAATACTTTGCATCATACTTGTTCCTGATCGGCTTTTAATTCAGCTTCTTCTTCTTTGCGTTTTCTTCTCACCACCATTGCGGATATTAATATACTTATTTCGTAGAGCAAGTACAACGGAAGTGAAATTAAGGATTGGCTTAACGGATCGGGAGGAGTAATAATGGCGCCAAGGATGAGTATACCCACAAGCGCATGCTTTCTGTATTGGCGCATGAGCCCGGGCGTGACTAAACCAATTTTAGAAAGGAAATAAACGACCACAGGGAGCTGAAAAAGCAACCCACTTCCAAACACCAGTGCGGTAACGGTTGATACGTAAGAGGTAATGTCAAATTCGTTGGAAATGGTTGGGCTGATGCTATAAGATGACAAAAACCAAACCGCCAACGGGCTCATGATAAAATAACCGAAAGAAATGCCAACCAAAAAAAGAAAGGAAACGGAAGTGACAGCCCATTTTGAGTTTTTCCTTTCACTCTTTTGCAAGCCAGGTGTGATGAACCTCCATATTTCCCAAAAAACATAAGGAAAAGCCAGGATAAAGCCCAATACAAATGCTGCTGTCAGGTGCATGGTAAATTGCCCTGTCATGAAACGACTTTGTACCTTGAAAGGAATAAAATCCACACAAAGGGATTCTACCATATTCAAGGCATGGCCCACTTTGCACAAATATTTAAACGTGATGAAATCAATACGCGAAGGGGCAAACACAATATTTTCAAAAATCCACGGCCCAAAAATGAATGCCACAATCATAAGAATGAAGACAGCAGAAATGGCCCTTACTACATGCCACCTGAGTTCCTCCAGATGATCGAGGAATGACATTTCTTTCTCTTCACTCATTTCGTACCCCGGTTAATGTTTAATTGTACAAAGGAAACTTTTCGACAAAGCGATTCACTTTCCGCTTCATGGAAGCCAGGTGTTTGGCGCTATCATGCTTAGCAAGTGTCTCATCAATAAGGCCCACCACTTTCACCACATCCTTTTCTTTCATGCCTCGTGTAGTAATGGCTGGTGTACCAATGCGCATACCAGAAGTTACAAATGGGGACTGTGTATCAAATGGAACCATATTTTTATTGATGGTAATATCAGCTTTCACCAGCGCTTCTTCCGCCTGCTTACCGGTCAGTTTCTTGGATCGCAGGTCTATCAACATCAAATGATTGTCCGTTCCACCGCTGATGATATGATAACCTCGATTAATGAATTCCTTCGCCATCGTTTGTGCGTTCTTCGACACCTGAACAACATAATTCAAATAATCATCGGACAAGGCCTCTGCAAAGGAAATGGCTTTCGCGGCAATCACATGTTCCAACGGTCCTCCCTGGGTACCCGGAAACACTCCGGAATCAATCAATGATGACAATTTTCTGATTTCTCCTTTAGATGTTTTTAGTCCCCATGGGTTGTCGATATTTTTTCCGATCATGATCATGCCCCCTCGAGGTCCGCGCAAAGTTTTGTGTGTGGTAGTGGTCACTACATGACAATATTCCATCGGATCATTTAATAGTCCGCGTGCGATGAGTCCTGCCGGGTGTGCGATGTCGGCAAGCAGGATAGCACCTACTTCATCAGCAGCCTGTCTCAGTTTTTTGTAGTCCCAGTCTCTGCTGTAGGCGGAGGCACCACAGATAATCATTTTAGGTTTTTCTTTCTTGGCAATGGCAATAACATTGTCAAAATCTATTAACCCGCTTTCTTTTTCAACGCCATAGAATATCGGTTGATAAAGTTTGCCTGAAAAGTTTACTGGCGAACCATGCGTGAGGTGTCCACCATGAGACAAATCAAATCCCAGAATTTTATCACCGGGCTTTAGACAAGCCAGCATAACAGCTGCATTCGCTTGTGCACCTGAATGGGGCTGCACATTAGCCCAACTTGCATTGAACAGTTCTTTGGCGCGGTCTATTGCCAGTTGTTCAATTTCATCCACCACTTCACACCCGCCATAATACCGCTTGCCCGGAAGACCTTCTGCGTATTTATTGGTCAGCACTGTGCCCATGGCTTTCATCACTTGTACGGAAGTGAAGTTTTCAGAAGCAATAAGCTCTATGCCGTGTTGTTGCCGTTCTTTTTCTTTTTGAATGAGGTCAAAGATTACCTTGTCGCGTTTCATTGAGTTCAATTTGGCCCCAAAAATAGGGCTTAATAGATACATATAACAATCGGAAGTGATAATTGAAAAAGAAGGAATATTCTACCAGGACCCGCTGCTGCCACCGCCACCGAAGCTGCCACCTCCGCCCGAAAAACCGCCACCTCCGGAGGACCACCCACCACCACTGCTCCACCCGCCTCCACTGCTCCATCCACCGCCTGAGCTGCGGCTGGATGACTCCATGCTCTTGATCATGCGCGCCCCCCAGGCTGTTTTGCCAATCAGAATCTTCAAAATGGGAAACCCAGCTAAATAGGTATATAATGAAATGAGACTGCCTCCGAGAATGACGGTAGGAAAGATAGCCCAGAAGGGAATCAGGAAAAAATAAAGAAACCATCCCGACTTTCCAGAAACCAACCCGATGAAAGTAAATATGCCCAAGATGCCATAAATGAAAAGCGCAATTAAAATCAATTCTCCACCTGTGAGCTCATCCCCACCACCGCCATCGAAGTCCTCTGCCGAATACTCGCCCCCTATGGCTTTGATAATTCCACTCACGCCAGCCATGACACCGGCTTCATAATCTCCTCTCCTGAACTCGGGGGCTATTTCATTTCGAATAATGCGATTGCTCAATGCATCGGTAAGCACACCCTCAAGTCCTTCACCCACCTCAATTCTCATTTTTCGATCGTTGATGGCAATCAGTAGCAATACGCCATTGTCTCTTTCCTGCTGGCCAAGCTTCCATTTCTCTGCGACCCTTAGTGAATACTCTTCAAGGACTTCACCATCCAGAGAAGATACAATGAGCACCGCGATCTGATTGGTGGTAGAATCTTCGTATAATTTGAGTTGATTTTCAAGTTGATGAAGACCTTCTGTACTGAGTACCTTGGCCTCATCGTGTACGCGCTCGCCCCACAACTCGGGAATTTCTTTTTGAGCGGAAACCAAAGTGGGAACAAAAATAATAAGGAGCGAGAAAAGTCGAATCATACCAGTTTGCCTTTAATCTTCTAATCGGAGATCGTCACGAAGTTCGTTTACATCATCTTTTGTCCTTACAAATCCGTTTTCAAGAAGTATTTCAGCGCACCGCTGTATGGCCGCAATCATGCCATCCGTCACTTTTCCTCTTCTCACGTTATCAATCATCTTGTCCACCATTTTATCCCATTCTTTCTGAACTACTACTTTGCTTATTCCCCTGTCGGCCATCACAATGACTTCATGCTCAAAAAATGAAACAAAAATCATGATGCCGGTGCGGTGCCGGGTATTAAATACCTCCTCTTCCAAAAAGGCTGTCTCTGCTCGTTTGCGTGTGGATTGGTCAAGATGGAACTGGCTGAGCAGCCAGAATTTTATGGGCGAGACATAATGCGTAATGAATGCACCGGCCACTCCGCCCAGGGCGACCAGCGCAAATAATATCAGCGGATCGTGTATGGCCAGGGAGGGAACATAACGATCGAAAAAAACAAGCATTGCAAAAGTAAAGGAGGCCAAAATCATCGCTCCCCGGTAGTTGGCAATCGTATAGTGACCACTTTTCTCAACAAAGACGGGGACAATTTCACCTGAGATTTTGCTCTCAGCTTCTTTTACAGCTGCTTTAATGCGCTCCAGGTCTTTTTCTTGAAATCTGCTTTTCAGTGACATGCGCTCATGGGTTTTTTCAAATATACAGCAGGCCTTGCAATTTATTGAATGAAAGGTAGCCGCAGGTAGACTTTTATGAAGGAGAGCCGGCCACTGCCATGTTGTCGGGGGATAGCATTCAACTTTTTTGCTACCTTTCCCATATTCATATTCTGTTCAAAAATAAGGGCAATTAGATGAAACGATTACTCCGGATAGGTGTATTTGTGTTTGTGGTTTATTCTATCTGGAGCATTTATGTTGGCATTGTAGAGGCTATAGAGACTGAAGCAATAGCAGATGAATTTGCCTACCCCGCTTGTGATGAACTTTCTTTCGCAGACAGTCTGTCAAATGAGGTCAACCTCCTTCACACCCGATCATGGTACAAGTTTAACCATGACTCTGTCTATTGTTTGTCATACCGGATTTCGTCAAGCGCTGTTTCTCCCTCGCAAGAATTTAGAAACCAACTTTATACCCGTGAACGTAACTACGAAAATTATTGGCGCAATATTTATTATGAGTTGTACCAGCATGACATGGAGCTGATTTCCTTCTTAAAGGACTCCCTTCAATATGTAGCCACTGTAAATAATCTTTCCAGAAATGAGTTTGCCTATCTCATTGTATCTTTTGTGCAGGATATTCCATACAACTACGTGATGCCCGGACCCTGTGACCGCGAAGATCACCCGTGCAGGGGAAATGAAAAATTCGGAATTCTTTCACCAGTAGAGTTTTTGTATTCCTTATCAGGCGATTGCGATACCAGGTCCGTCTTGCTTTATTCTATGCTAAAGCATTTTAACTACAACCCATTGATCATGATCAGCAATCAATACCGACACGCAATGATTGCCATTGACCTGCCGGCATCCGGAGATTACATCCTTCACAAAGGAAAAAAATTCTACTTTTGGGAAACCACAAATACAGGTTGGCTTCCAGGCATGCTTCCACCTGACGTAAATAATTTGGCCTATTGGAAAATTACACTTGATCATGAATATCAAACTATCACTTCTGGCTCTCGTTGAAATTCTTTCCGGCCTTAGCATTGGAATCGTTATTATGATATTAACCTACCAGGTATTGAAATGGATTGGAAGAAAAAAATACGACATCCATCAAAACAATGTCGCCTACAGCATTTTCGTGGCCAGCGTGTTATTTTCAGTTGGGTATATGGTGAGTGGTGTTATTCAACCTTTGCTTTCGCTTTTCAGAATTATGGCCGCATCTGATACCAGTGTGTCTGAACTCTTATTTTCTTTTTTGGGATATGGAGCCTTTTATATTGCGGCCTCCTATGCTGCAGGTGTCATGGTTAGTTTGCTGGGAATTAGCATTTATACATGGATTACTCCCCTTGATGAGTTTGAAGAAGTGAAGAATAATAATTTGGGTGTAGCTTTGATTGTGGGTACCATTATTATAGTGCTTACTCTTTTGACCCGTGATGGTGTCAATTTGTTAATGGAGTCTCAGGTGCCATATCCTACCCACTTTACTCAATAATTTTTGCACGCGTTAAAGCCATCAAACCGAGTGCCGGCCCGATAGCCAGTATTACAAAAGAATATTTAGGATCGAACTGAACAAGCAACCCATCCATAAGTTTGAGGCTCACAATAGTAATGGCAAATCCAATGGAGTTTACAATGGTAAGGGCGGTGCCCCTTACTTCAGCAGGGGCAAACTGAGCCACCAGCGCAGAAAATTGGGGTGAGTCTGCAACCACTGACATGCCCCAGACGAGAAGAAAGCCAATAAAAATAAATACGGGGAATTGGAACGCGGCAAATGAAAGTAAGCAACACGCACCTGAGATGAGCAATGTAATAAAGGCAATTTTTGAACTTCCTAGTGACCTGGAATAGTAGCCGCCTATGGCGCAGGCCACACCACCGCCTGCAATAATGATGAATGACCACCAGGAAACAAGAAGATTTTGATGATTATGCAGGTTGTAATAGCTGATGATAAATGGGATGAAAGCCCACATAGTATATAATTCCCACATGTGCCCAAAATAGCCAAAGGCAGCACCCCGGAATTTTTTGTCTCTGAAAACTGCAAAGCAAAGACGTAAATCCAGCTTGCTTCCCTTTCTCCTAAATGGTCCATTGGGCACGAAAAAGAAAACCACCGATCCACCCAACAATGCAAGAAGGGAAGTAGCGTAGATTACGAAATGCCAATTCAAAGCTCCATTGAATGTGGACAATAAATGGGGGAGTGCGGTACCAATCACCAATGCACCGACAAGCAATCCAAGTACTTTCCCCAGACCTTTTTCATAATAGTCAGCAGAGATTTTCATGCCCACTGGATAAATACCCGCGAGAAGAAAACCGACCAGGCCCCTTAATAAAAAAAGCAGCGCTGCGTTGGCGATCAAAGTTGTTGCCAAGTTGGCGACTGCACCAAGCAAAGCACAAACAAAAAAAACCTTGGAGGGTGAATACCGATCTGAAATGCTCAGCAACGCAAAAAGCAACGTGCCCAGGATAAAACCAATCTGAACTACGGAGGTCAGGTTGCCTATTGAGTTTTCGGAGAGTGCAAATTCAATTTGTAATTCAGGAAGTATGGCATTGCCTGCAAACCACAGTGAAGTACAGGTAAACTGTGCAAGAACAATTATGGTAACAACAGTGCTGGTCTTAGGAGCTTTCTCCATTTTTTGAAACTACTCATTTATTTTAAATGCCTTATCTTGATACTATGGATTTACTTTGGATCGTTTTGTCTGGCCTATTTATACTGGCAGGCATCATCGGATGTCTGATTCCGTTTTTACCAGGTCCTCCGTTGAGTTTCATCGGCTTGTTGATACTGCAATTGCAAAGTACCGCTCCCTTTACTTCGAAATTTCTAATTACATGGCTGATTATCGTTTTAGTAATTACCGCACTTGATTACTTTGTTCCCATTTATGGGACCAAACGCTTTGGAGGAACCCGGTATGGGATGTGGGGATGTGCTGTGGGATTGATTGCAGGCTTCTGGTGTGGTCCAGTAGGGATTGTAGCGGGTCCTTTTATTGGCGCACTCGTGGGCGAATGGCTAGCCAACAGAAATTCACAACAGGCGATGAAATCTGCCATTGGTTCCTTTGTTGGATTTCTCGTGGGAACGGTTGTGAAGTTGGTAGCCAGCTTTGCAATGCTTTACTACTTTGTGTTCAGTCTTTTTTAACTGATGCCGTCCGCTACAATCATTCTTGTATTCGATGCCCGCTGACGAATTAATTTGGGGGTAGCATATCCGGGAGAATTCCACCAGGCTTTGGCTTTTTCCATAGTGGGAAATTCAAGAATGACAAGCCGGCCAGGCTTCCAATCTCCCTCCAGGGTTTCTACAGCACCACCACGCACCAGGAATTTTCCATCAAAGGGCACGAGACTTCCCGGAGTATGTTTTTTGTATTCTTCATATTCCTTAGGATCGGTGATCTCCACGTCTACTATGATGTAAGCTGGCATAAACTATATCTTTAAATAACTCCCTGTGCCTTCATGGCGTTGGCCACTTTCAAAAATCCGGCAATGTTGGCGCCTGCCATATAGTTGCCCGGTTTACCATATTCTTTGGCGGCAGCCAGACATGTGTCATGAATGTTTTTCATGATTCCCTTTAGTTTGGCATCCACTTCATCGCTGGTCCAGTTTTGTCCCATGTAGTTTTGCATCATCTCCATGCCGCTGGTGGCCACCCCGCCTGCATTGCTTGCTTTGCCCGGAGAATACATAACGCCATTGTCAATAATCACATTAATACCTGCGATAGTAGTAGGCATGTTGGCACCCTCACCCAATAGTTTGATGCCGTTCTTCACCAGGTTGTTGGCATCTTTTTCATTGATTTCGTTTTGCGTGGCACAAGGAAAAGCACAATCGGCTTTAATGGTCCATAACGAATTGTGATCTGCATTGGAATCTGTGGCATGAAAGGTGGCCCCTTTAAATTTATCAGCATACTCCTTTATTCTACCCCTGCGGTTGTTTTTCAAATCTTTCAGGAATTCCAATTTTTCTCCTGCGATACCGGCTTCATCGTAGATGTAGCCGCTTGAATCGGAAGCTGTCACGGCTGTCGCTCCCATCTGACCAATTTTCTCAATGGCATACTGGGCCACGTTGCCGGAGCCTGAAACCAAACACGTTTTTCCTTTGATGGAATCACCTACATTTTGCAGCATGTTTTCTGCAAAATAAATCAGTCCATAACCAGTTGCTTCTGTGCGAATTAAACTGCCGCCCCAACCAATGCCTTTACCAGTAAATACTCCAGTAAATTCATTTTTAATTTTTTTGTAGGCGCCAAACATATATCCGATTTCTCTTCCGCCCACACCAATGTCACCCGCGGGAACGTCCAGGCGATGACCGATATGCCGTGTCAACTCTCCCATAAATGCCTGGCAGAATTTCATGATTTCATTTTCGCTCTTTCCCTTGGGATCAAAGTCAGAACCTCCTTTACCACCACCCATAGGAATGCCTGTGAGTGCATTTTTAAAGATTTGTTCATACGCAAGGAACTTCAACACGCTGGGCGTTACAGATGGATGAAAACGCAAACCCCCTTTGTAGGGACCAATGGCGCTGTTCATTTGTACGCGATATCCACGGTTGATCTGCACTTCACCTTTGTCATCCAGCCAGGTGACGCGAAATGATATCAATCGCTCCGGCTCAAGTGTTCGTTCTAAAATTCTCAACCGGGCAAACTCCGGATTTTTCTCCAATACGGGAGCAAGAGAATCTATTACCTCCTGTGCAGCCTGGATAAATTCCGGTTCATTGGGATTACGCTTGATTACATTTTCAAGAATCTGATTTGACGCCATAGTTCATTAATTGAAGCGCCAAATTTATAACATTTCAAACGATTGATAAGAAAGAGTGATAAAAGTTTAGCTGGGCAGTAAATGTTGGTAGCGGGCATAAGTCCAGGTTCCAATAATGGCAGCGAGCAACGTAACTACAGTAACCCAATAACCAGCTCCGGTTTGCGCATAAAGTGGCCCCGGGCATGCACCTGTTAACGCCCATCCAAATCCGAAGATCAGGCTGCCAAAGACAATTCCCTTATGCCAGTGTTTAGTGGGCATTGCAATGGATTCTCCATCTAAGGTCTTGAGCTTTAGCCTGCGTATAAGCCACAAGCTCAAGGCACCTGTTGGGATCGCAGTCATGAATTCCCCATACATGTGAAAACTTTCAAATCGGAACATCTCCTGGATGCGATACCAGGAAATGGCTTCTCCTTTTGTCAATGCGATACCGAAGAAAATCCCTAGCACCGTGTATTTTAATTTGCTCACAGCGATAATATTAACGGTAAAACAAATCGACTAAAAATGGCCCCTCCCATAAAGAAGGAAACGGTCGCCACCAACGATGGCCATTGGAGCGCAGAAAGACCGAGAATGCCATGACCAGACGTGCATCCCCGTGCATATCGTGTTCCAAATCCAACCATAAATCCACCTATCACCATCATCAGCAATCCCCTGGTAGTTGTAAGGGATTGCCAATTGAAGATTTCAGCTGGTAAAAGACCACTACTCTGTTCAAGATGAAAGCTTTTTAAATAATTCACAGTAGATGGCGAAAGCGCAACTGGTTCCGGGTTAGCCAAAATCACACCACCGATCAAGCCGCCTATCAACACTCCACCTGCAAAAAACAAGTTCCAGCTATCTTTCTTCCAATCGTAATTCAGTAAGCTGATGTTGTAGGGTACAATGGCCGCACAAATCTGTCTCATGGTAGAAGAAATACCCAACTTTTTGTTGCCCATAATCAAAAGCAATGGCACCGTGATCCCAATCATCGGCCCAGCGATATACCAGGGCCAGGGTTTTGTTAATACTTCCATATCTTCAAATCAAAAAGGAGACAAAAATACTTATAATCTACTAAATAGCTAGACAAAGTAGATATTTGTGAATGTTCCTAATAATGGCTAATAATGAGGATTTCTGAATAATTAAATCTTTCAATTGCATTTGACAATGGTTACTCGGAGGCTGTCTACAAAGGAGAGAAAAGCCTTTTGGCTCCTGGCAAATATTTGATCATTTGGAAGAAAGATGATAGTGGCCTATGGAAAATGATCACGACATCTGGAACAACAGGGCTCGCGGATGGGAAGAGAATGAGACTGGAGGTAGATTAAATTTTTTCCTTGAGAAATTGAGCGGTATAGCCTTTCGCCTTCTTCACCATGCTTTCAGGCGTACCTGCAAAAATTAAGTTACCACCATGCTTTTCACCACCCTCAGGCCCTAAGTCGATAATCCAGTCAGCGCATTTGATCACCTCAAGATTGTGTTCAATTACAATCACCGTATGTCCTTCGTTTACCAATGCGTTCATGGCATTCAGCAATTTGCTGATGTCATGAAAATGCAAACCGGTGGTAGGTTCGTCAAAGATGAATAATATGTGGTTGTTATTGTCAGCATTCTTTTTGCCTAGAAACGAAGCCAACTTTACCCGCTGTGCTTCGCCACCGCTCAATGAGTTTGAACTCTGACCCAACTTAACATAACCCAGGCCCACCTCATACAGCGGAAGAATTTTGTCATAGACCGGTTTCTTGTCTTTGAAAAACTCAAGGGCATCTTCAATGGTCATATCCAGTATGTCGGCTATGCTTTTATCTTCAAAGGTTACCTCCAACACTTCTTGTTTAAATCTTTTGCCATGGCAGCTTTCGCACTTCAAAAAGATGTCAGCCATGAATTGCATCTCCACTTTCGTTTCTCCTTCACCCTGACAAGTTTCGCATCGGCCTCCCTCTACGTTAAATGAATAGTGAGAGGGCTTGTACCCGCGTTGTTTGCTCAATGGTTGCTCTGCAAATAGTTGGCGGATGGCATCGTAAGCTTTCACATAACTGATGGGATTGGACCTGGATGATTTGCCAATCGGGTTTTGATCAACAAACTCTACCTGCGAGATGCGGGCAATGTCTCCTTCCAATTTATCGTATCTACCTGGGCTTTCCGCTACCGTTCCATTGGCCCGCCCAATCGCAGGATACAAAATCTTTTTTATCAGGGTGGACTTTCCGCTTCCGCTTACTCCGGTTACAACTGTAAGTACACCGAGCGGAAACTTAACTTGTAAATTTTTAAGATTATTTTCCCTGGCCCCCAAGATGGTGATGGCGTCTTTCCATTTGCGTCTTTTAGCGGGAACAGGGATTTCTTCTTTTTTGCTTAGGTAGTTGGTGGTATGAGAACTTATGGCTAGGCCATTTCCGTTGAGCCCATTCAGCGCTCCCTGAAAAACCAATTCGCCCCCATGCGCTCCGGCATCCGGCCCAATGTCAATGATCTGATCCGCAGCTCGCATGATTTCCTCTTCGTGCTCCACCACAATAACGGTATTGCCCAAATCGCGAAGCGATTTTAGCACCTCAATCATACGGGCAGTATCTCTTGGATGAAGTCCAATGCTGGGCTCGTCCATGATATACATGGATCCGACCAGTGCACTGCCCAGGGCAGTGGCAAGTTTGATGCGCTGAAATTCACCCCCTGAAAGTGTAGCGGTGATTCTGTTAAGAGTAAGGTAGCCCAGGCCAACCTTTACCATGTAGTCTGCCCGTGACTTTATTTCCTTTAGAATCCGATCACTTACCTTCTTTTCATATGCCGTTAGCTGTACCGTATCAAAGAACATTGCAAACTCATCAAGCGGCATGAGTACCAGGTCTGTAATAGAAGTATCGCTGATTTTTACATAGGCTGCATCTTTGCGCAAACGGGTTCCCCTGCAATCCGGGCAAGTGGTTCTGCCGCGGTAACGAGAAATCATCACGCGATATTGAATCTTGTGGGTTTTGGTGCCCAGGTATTTAAAAAATTGGTGAATGCCATCGAAATACTCGTTGCCCTCCCACAACAATTGACGATCTGTATCTGAGAGGTCTGAATAGCTCCTGTGAATCGGAAAATCAAACTTAATGCCGTGCTGCAACAAGGGTTTCAGCCACTTGCTCATGGTGGGACTTCTCCAGGGGGCAATGGCGCCTTCAAATACCGACAAGCTTTTGTCAGGAATCACCAGGTCTTCGTCAATGCCCAACACTTTACCAAAGCCTTCACAGGTTCTACAGGCCCCATAAGGGTTATTGAAGCTAAAAAGATTGACGGAGGGTTCGGTAAACGAAATCCCGTCTGCCTCAAAGCGGTCGGAGAAGTGAATGTTTTCCTGTGCTCCGTGGTAGACGATGCAATCGCCATGTCCTTCAAAGAAAGCAGTTTGTACGGAGTCGGAAAGCCGGAAAGTCAAGTCTTCATCATCTGCTTTGGTTACGGCCCTATCGATCAATATTTCGAAAACTGAATTTTTGGCCGGCATTTTTTTAGCCTCCAATATTTCTTCGATGAACTGACCTTCACCGTTAACGAGCACCCGGGTAAACCCTTTGCTCAATAGCAACTTCAATTCATCCTGTAGCTTTCTCCCCCTGGCAATTTTTAAAGGACAGGCAATCATCAGTTTTGTGTTGTCCTTTAGTTGGTGAATGGTGTCCATCACAGAAGTGACGGTATCGCGAGTCACGATCTTTCCGCTTTTTGGAGAGTAAGTCTTCCCAATTCGGGCGTAAAGCAATTTGAGATAATCGTAAATCTCAGTGGTTGTGCCCACCGTGGAGCGGGGATTTCTCGTGTTCACTTTTTGCTCAATGGCAATGGCAGGAGATACGCCCCGGATATAATCCACATCCGGCTTCTCCATTCTGCCCAAAAATTGTCGGGCATAAGAACTGAGGCTTTCTACGTACATCCGCTGTCCTTCTGCGAATAGCGTATCAAAAGCCAACGATGATTTTCCAGAGCCGGAAAGCCCCGTTATAACCACCAATTTATTTCTAGGAATGGCAACGCTGAGGTTCTTAAGGTTATTAACCCTGGCACGCTTGATGATGATGTACTCTTTTGGATCTAATTCGTCAAGTTGGGATTCAGAAAATAGGGCACGGTCAGTCATCAGCCTGCAAAAATAATGAAATCGTGGGCATCGAGTGGTAAAATTGCAAAGCCTAACGCACCACTTGTACCCTGGACATCAGCGAATAAATGGAGGACGCTTAATTGTCGAAATCGGGCTCGTAACTGGGGTCTTTTCCTGACTCGTTACTGTCATCGTCAAAGTCATCTCCCTTGCCATTGTATCCATCCGAATCAAAGCCATCATCTCCATCTCCATCAAAATCATCACGTTCGCCTGAGTCTACATCGTAGCCCCCAGAGCTATTTTTCGTGGCGGGGACTTTCACCAGGTAGACAGAATCGGTCGTTTCCAACGGGAAAACGAAAATCGGTTCCTTCTTAGCGTTCATGATCCGCGAGATATTGCTCTCAAAACCGTTGGGATATTGCTTCTTTACCAGGTCCTTCAAGTCCTCTGAGAGTGTCTCCAAACTTTTAATAATGCGCTTCTTAGTATCACCCATGTGGTTGTATTCTCAAAAAAACAGGCCTCAAATAGCATAAGAAAATCTCTAACAGGCAATTTTTTTGTGCGTTTTTTTTGCTGACCCCTGGAATATTTTTACCTTTTCATTTCAAAAATTAATAAACCTAACCCACACACTATCGAGCCAGACATCTACGTTACCTAAAAGTGAGACAGAATGATAGACAGAAGAGTAAGCGACCAGGAGTTGGTGACGCTTTATCAAAACGGTAACGAAGACGCGTTCGAAATGCTGCTTCTAAGACACAAATCACGCATTTACACGGCCATTTACCTAATCGTAAAGGACCGTTACGTAGCTGAAGACCTGCTTCAGGAAACTTTTATCAAGGCCATTAATACCATCAAAGGAGGCCGGTATAATGAAGAAGGGAAGTTTTTACCCTGGATCAGCAGGATTGGACACAACCTGGCCATTGATCATTTCCGCAAAAACAAAAGACATCCCGAGATTGTACTTGAAGAGGGCACCCGAGTGTTTGATACCATGCAATTTGCAGAGGATTCATTTGAAACCGTTCAAGCCCAAAAAGATACACGTTCGCGCTTAAGAAATTTTATCAAAGAACTGCCCATCGAGCAAAAACAGGTGCTCATTATGAGGCATTACCTGGAGATGAGCTTTCAGGAAATAGCCGACCGCACGGGCGTTTCTATCAATACAGCCCTGGGGCGCATGAGATACGCCCTTATCAACCTGAGAAAGAAAATGACAAAAAACCATATTGCCTATGACCCAAACCTTTACCCAAGACGATCTGATCAGGTATTTATACCACGAGACCACGGAGAAGGAGAACCGGGAGATTGATAAAGCCTTGATCTGCGACTCTGAATTGCAAGCGCAATACAAAGAGTTAGTTGCTTTGAAAAAACAGCTGGACACCGTCCGGATGGAACCTTCAGAAAGTGTTGTCAGCGGCATTCTCAATTATGCCAGGGGATTGCAGGAGAAACACTGAGCGTTTTTTCTTTCGTTAACTAAAAATTGGAAACAGCAGGTGTGCACCATCTGCACCTTAAGGATAGCACTGCTATCCTTTTTTTATTTCATGTAATGCGGAAGCCTTCACTTTGACGAACCATTTATAATTTTTCAGTGGGGTCTCGCGTCATAATCAACTATTGCCCTTTCTTTGCAGGGTGAAAGTCCTGCTGCTTCATCAACATTTTAAAACGCCATACGCGGGTGGTGCTATACGATCGTATTATCTGGCAGCAGCTTTGTTGAGCAAAGGCATAGACGTAATTGTGATAACAGCTCATAATGAAAAATACAGGAAGGAACTTTTAGAAGGCATTGAGATTCACTATTTGAATGTACCCTATAGCAACAGCTACGGCTTCGTAAAAAGAAGCATTTCATTTTTGAGATACATTTTCAAAGCGGTAAAAAAAGCAGACGAATTGAATGGCATTAACCTTTGCTATGCCATTTCAGTGCCGTTGACCGTGGGGATTGCTGCCAGGATGATAAAGAAACGCCACGGCATTCCCTATATTTTTGAAGTGGGTGACCTGTGGCCAGATGCACCTATTCAAATGGGCTTAGTGAAGAATTATTTTTTTAAACAAAGGCTTTTTGCACTGGAGAGGCGGATTTACCAATCCGCCACTTCCATTGTCGCACTTTCACCCGCCATTCAATCTGCGATTGCTAAAAAAGTGAAGGACAAAAAAATTGCCGTTATTCCCAACATGGCGGATCTGGAATACTTTGAGAAGACCACCAAGGACGCCAGACTAGTCCTGCAATTTCAGGTTCAGCAGAAATTTGTTGTTTCCTATATCGGTGCCCTGGGTGCTGCCAACGGACTCGATTACATTTTGGAATGCGCCAACGCAGCACGTAAAACTTCTTTACCCATTCAGTTTTTCATCTGTGGCGATGGTGCCTTAAAGGCAACTCTCAGCAGGGATATTCAAAGACTCGAACTTGAAAATGTAACCTTGTTGGAATTTACAAACAGGGAGGGGGTCAAAGATATTTTCAACATCTCTGATGCTTCTTTTATTTGTTATCAACCGGTGCCCATTTTGGAGACGGGCTCTCCCAACAAATTTTTTGATGCACTTGCAGCGGGCAAACTGTGTGTTGTCAATTTTGGTGGGTGGATCAGGGATGAAATTGAATCATCGAACTGCGGGATTTATGTTGACCCACACCAGCCCTCGGATTTTGTGAAAAAAATTAAGCCTTTCCTGAAAGACAGGTTGCTGCTGGAGAATTACCAATTCAATGCACGCATGCTGGCAGAAAAAAAATTTTCAAGGGCATCCTTGACTCAAAAGTTTGCTGATTTAATTGTCGATACGATAAGTAGTTAGGCCTACAGCGGCTTGTATCGCGATTGTTGAAATATTTCGTTGGCATTGGGGTTGGCCATGAGCTGTGGAAGAGAAATGTTTTTGTGCTCGCTCATGTATTTTTTTACCACTTCCCATCCTACCCATGTGGCTATTCTTCCCGGGCATTTTTCACCCACTTCCAATGTCTTGGGTCGCTCGGACACATATTTTTGTTTTACCAAATGGCTGGTGGCATAGAAGACCTCATCCTGCACGAGCCTTTTCCAGATCAAATCGCTGTTGGCACGTGAGCCTTCCATTTCTTCTTTGGTGTATCCAATAAATACGCTGTCAGCCACACAGGGCAACATCTGCTTGGCAAAGTAGTACGTTTTTCCATAGGCTATCATATCTGCAAGCACGGTGCGATCATCCAGGTTTGTTTTATTAATGCTTTCGTCAATACCATATAGCAACAAAATGGAGGGAACGATAAAATTTTTCTGATAGCGCCTTTGCATGTATTCATACATATTGGGCTTGTAGCGCGCCTGTGCACCCAAATAGTAATCCAATCCTATAATGATCAATGAATCGGAAACGAAAATGTCACTTTCCAATCCTGTGATTACCGTTTGAATCCGGGGGAGTTGAAAATCGGGATAGTAGTATTTGATGTTTGTAAAGGCTTCTTTCAGTTCTCTTTTCAATTCACTCATGTCACCAAACACCTGCCGGGTGTCAATCCAAAGTGAGTCAAAGTAGGGATTGTTGAAGCGACTGAACAATTCGTTGATGAACACAGAGTCGTTGGGGTAGGCAGGCCGGTTAAAAAAAACATCGCGCATCGGTACATTGCTCGAAAAGAAATCAACCAGTTGTGCTTTAGATGTCAGGTTGACTATGGAGTCCTGAAGCGCCTCCACATTCAATTCAAACTCAATATCAGAGGTCTCTGGTATGAAGGCGCACTTCTCTTCAGCATCCTGCTTACATCCATTGAATAGGACCAAACTGGTGAAAATTAGTTTGACTGCGATTCGCATGGCGCAAAAGTAACGGTGTAGAGTATTAATTCCATTCATTCTGTTCATTTTAAACTTGCGTAATAACGTTTGAATGTGACTTCGGATTGAGATACATTATGAAACAAATTACCAGTGTATGAAAGCTTTAACATTTCAAGGGAAGGAAAAAGTGGCCTATGGAAACCTGGATGATCCTTCGTTAACGGCCACAAGCGATGCTATTGTGAAAGTACGGCAAGCATGCATTTGTGGCTCGGATCTTCATGTGTATTTTGAACACGAGAAGGGGTTAGATTTCGGTACAGCCATGGGCCACGAATTTGTAGGCGAAATTGTTGAGTTGGGAATAGATGTGAAGCAGCTGAAAGTAGGTGATTTGGTGATGAGTCCTTTTACAACCAACTGCGGGCAATGTTACTATTGTAGCATCGGTTTGACTTGCCGATGTGTGAAAGGACAGCTTTTTGGTTGGGTGGAAAAAAGCAAAGGACTCCATGGGGGCCAGGCCGAATACGTTCGTGTACCCCTTGCGGACGCCACGTTGCAAAAAATTCCGGAAGGCGTATCTCTTGATGAAGGTTTATTGCTGGGCGATGTTTTGTCTACCGGATACTTCTGTGCTCACCAGGCAGAAATAAAAAACAATGAGGTTCAGGCGGTAATTGGATGCGGCCCGGTGGGACTTATGTCTATTGTGGGGGCTAGAGAGTTGGGCGCAGAAAATATTTATGCCATAGATGCTATTGAGGAAAGGTTGGCCATGGCCGAAAAATTTGGCGCCACTCCTGTCAATTTAAAAAAGCTAGACCCTGTGGAATTGCTTAAGGAAAAAACCCAAGGAAGAGGAGTGGATGCCGTAATGGAAGCCGTAGGGAACAGCAGTGCCGCGAAATTGGCTTATGAAATCTTAAGACCGGGTGGCATCATCTCCACGGTGGGGGTGTGCAACGACAAGTATTTTTCTTTTTCTCCTGTGGAGGCCTACAACAAAAACCTCACCTTTAAAACAGGCAGATGTCCTGCGCGGTATTTGATGGATAAGCTTGTGCCCCTCTTTCAACAAAAAAAATACAAGCTCACTGACATCCTTACGCATCGGATGATGCTGAGTGAGGGAGAAAAGGGTTACGATATTTTTGCCAATAAGAAAGACAATTGCCTCAAAGTGGTACTGGAAATAAAATAAAAAGGCAACCTGAGGGGCTGCCTTTTATTCTCGATTATTCTTACGCTTATTTTTTTGCCACCAGCTTCACTTCCATTCTAAACTCCCCATCTAGCATCACATTTTCAAGAGACCATCCATACATCACTTCAAAGTCGGTACGCTTTACTTTAAAATCTGCCGTGGCTTCTATCAGGTTGTCAGATGTCGATTTTATTTCTGTGTCGAAAGTTATTTCTTTTGTTATTCCCCTGATCGTCAGATCTGCCAATGTGTTGTATGTGTTTCCAGACTTCAACTCAGTTTTCTTAATCACCAGCTTTGCCTCAGGAAAACGGGACACGCCAAAAAAATCGTCTGACTTGAGGTGGTTGACTAACTTGGCATTATCACTTTCTTTCTCCAGATCCTTGTCCACAATGGTAGCCATGTCGATTACAAATTCACCTGAGGTAATTTTTTTTCCATCCGATACCAGTTTTCCCGACTTCAGGTTTACATAACCCCAGTGTTCATAAGATTTAGCCAGATGGTAGCCGGTCCATTTAAGTTGACTTTCATTCAAGTCTGCTTTATAGGTTTCAAACGGGGAGACAAAGGCAGTGGAAATAGCCGCAGCCAACAAAATAATAAGTGATAGTTTTTTCATGAATTTATAGTTTTTCAATTTAGATGTTTAAACATCTATTTGACCAGTAATGGTTCTTCGTTCTGTGAGAAAATTTGAAAAAGTGGGCTTTTCAGACTAAAATGCCCCTTTTTGGGTTAGTTTTTACGGATATTACTGGCCTCCTACTATAAAAACTGCATTGGAGAAGACCATCTTTCCATTTTCCCAAAATGACCTGAACATGGGATTGTCAACAAAGTACACCACCTGACCTCGTCCTTTCTGCTCTACACCAAAGACAAGTGTGTTTTCAAGTTCCTTATTGGCGATGTATCCGGCAAAGCCCATTATTGGATTTACCTTGTCTCTCAGCGTTCCTACATTCCACCCTTCCTGGAGGTAGTCATAGCGGGATGTGCTGGTACGCAGCGTGTAATAGTCGCCCAACCCAAAAGTTAACGGATGTGAATGGTCGAGAGAAACTTTATAGATGGCTCCAGATATGGAATTAGAAATATTCTTTCTTTCCGCATCTTCATACCTCACCAATTGATTTTCCTTTTTTAATTTCTCTTCTTCTTTTTCAGCTGCTTTCCTGGCATCCTCTGTTGCATATTTCTTCAGGCCAAATCCTTTATTGTCCGCAAAAGAATTCAATGCTTGTGCCGTTACAATTAATCTGCCACCTGCCGAAACCCATTCACCAACCTGGCCCAGCAATTCTTCATCAAACACGCGGTAATTGCCGGGGGGAACAATGAGGACATCATATTTTTCCAACGCAACAGATTTGAAGTAGTCCGTTCCGATTACTGTGATCGGATAATGGAGTTGTCTTTCAAAAAAATGCCAGACCTCTCCAAAACCCAATGAGGAAGTTTGTTCTCCACCGAGCAGGGCTACTTTAGGCGCCTTGATGTAGCTAACATCACCCGAGCCCAGGTCTTTTCCCCGATCTACAAACCCGGTTGGCGTGGTCTGTATCTTTCTCCCCATTTGGTTGGCAAGCGATTGGACCTTTTCATCAAAATCCTGGATAGATTCGTTGTTCCTTCTGGTCACAACCAAAGTACCCCGCTCATAATTGTTGCCGCCAACTGAAAAGGGCTTTTCGGCAGTACGTACCGTAATACCTTTCTTGTGCAAGGCGGCAAGAAATTTTACATCTTCCAAACTACCATAGCTGAATAAATAGGCATAAGGTTTAGTGGCAATGGATTTGTTCTCCATCGCTTTCCTTTCGTAAGGACGTGCTACATTTATCCTTTCAGTCAACGCGTATCCATTGAGACCGTAGCTATACATCAGATTCCAGGCGGTAATGTCATAGGTGATCGAATCGGTAAGGTTGGATTGAGGTTCCAACAAGGTAGTCACAAACCGTCCTTTGGGCTGGTAGATGTTAATGATGATATCATCTGTGTTGATGGTAGCGCTGTTTGTACTCTGCGACTTAAAATCAAAACCCTTGGAAGTTTTACCGGAAGCGGGATGGCCATATTGAACGCGGTGGGTATCGAGCCAGGTGGTAAGCCGGTTGATTTTATCAACGTTGTTGTCGGCCTTGATAACATACGTTTTATAAGTAGCTGCCGGATTGGTCAAATTTTCCTTAAAATACTTTTCGAATTCTTCAGTTACTTTGGCGGCATGAGTTGAAGTTACCTCCACGGTAGAAAGGCCATTGGTGTAATGGTGCTTAAGCCTGTCTTTCAGCGTCATGGGATCTCCTTCCTTGGTGGTAATGGTGAGCCCGCCAAAGCCGCCACCACCTTGTTCGTATGTCATGCCAATCGCACCACTGTAGGTGGGATAGGTATCTCC
Source organism: uncultured Ohtaekwangia sp. (assembly GCA_964395905.1). Classification (GTDB taxonomy): domain Bacteria; phylum Bacteroidota; class Bacteroidia; order Cytophagales; family Cyclobacteriaceae; genus ELB16-189. The sequence continues at coordinate 9,583 of CAYNCP010000004.1, read as the reverse complement.
GTAGCTTGGATAAAAAAGATCATATCGCTCTTTTGTAAAATACAGCCACCCGTTTTCATCAAAATGTTTCGCGTTATTTTTTCCGACCATGCGCAGAAATTCTCGCTGCCAGTTTGAAATAACATCGTGAAGCGGGTCTGCTGCGGGAGCAAAGAAGTAAGGACTGTTGTAGCCCATTTCATGAAAGTCTACATGTACGTGTGGCATCCACTGATTGTATAATTTAATTCTGTTTTGAGATTCAATCTGTGATTGCCATGCCCAATCCCGGTTGAGGTCAAACAAATAATGATTGGCTCTTCCACCAGGCCAGGGCTCTCTGTGTTCTTTGGCATCCGGACTTGGATCGGCAGGATAGTTTCCATATTGATTGTAGAAATTGGCATACCGATCCCTTCCGTCCGGATTGATGCAGGGATCTATTATTACAACTGTGTTTTTCAGCCATGCCTGTGTTTTGGTGTTGGATGGATTGGCTACGTCATAGATGGTTTTCATGGAAGCCTCGGTGGAGTTGGCTTCGTTTCCATGCACATTGTAACTGAGCCAAACCAACGCAACATTGGTGGTCGGTGTACCGGGCTCGAATCCTGTCCTTTTGAGGTTATCCGTCCGGATTTGCTCCAGGTTTTTAAAGTTTTCATCTGAAGCGATGATGGCTACAATAAGCGGCCTGTGCTCATAGGTTTCGCCATATTGAATAAGCTTTATGTTATTTGGCCTGGCGGCTGTTACATGCTGAAAGTATTCGACCACCCGGTGGTGCCGGGTAAAGCGATCTCCCAGTTCATAACCCAGAAATTGTTCCGGACTTTGAAGCGAAGGCTGCGCAATGGCAGTTATGAATAAGAAACTCAGGATGAGTGAAGGCCCAATGCGATTCATATCAATTCTTTTTTTGTTGCAGAAATGTAACAAAGAGTCAATGAAATCTTATGATTCCGTCTGTTTGAAATTTGAATTCTAATTCAAAAGGCGATTTATCTGTGGCAAGTGGTGATTCACATGTTCGCGCAGGAATTTAACTGCGTGAACGATATTTAGTTTGCCAAGAATAATGTGTTTGTAAATTTTTTTCTTGAGCTGCTTTTCATCCGTTTGCTCCAGGATTTGTTTTAGGCTTTGACGGACAGCATCCCAATCAGCAACCAAATCATTATAGCTTGTATATTTTTTAGTTGCTGCTACCACTGTGGCTGGCGCTCTGAATTTCAGCGGAAGTCTTTGGGAAACTTTAAACAACAGCATTTTTATCTCCTCCGTTAATCCAGTTTCACCCACGCCATCAATACCCTGTCTTTTTTTTAAGATGTATCGCACCGAAAGTTTTTCTGCACTGATGAGATGAGCAAGGATTTCATGCACGGACCATTTTCCGGCATTTGGTTTACGGTCAAAAGCGTCTGGGTGCTGCCGAACTTTATCCAAAACTTGTTGCCGCTGTTTTTCCAGCATATCAAAGTGCAATGACAATGTTTTATTCATTTAACCTGGTGTCATTTAGTTGTGGGCAGAACTTTCACCGATGGAAAAATCAGGAACAATTACTTACAATTCTTTTTAATAGCTGGTTTGGCATCAGGAGAACCCAAGTCTTCAGCATGCTTCAGATCCAGACAACCATCGTAATTGTTGTTCATCAATAACTTGACCATTCCGCGTTGGTAGTATGTCTCGGGATCATTGGGGTAAAGTTCAATCGAAAAGGTGTAATCTTCGACAGCCGAGGCGTACTCTTCTTTCTCCGTTCTCGCCAGTGCCCTATTGTCGTAATAAGTGGGATTGGTTGGATCCAACCCGATAGCTTTGGTATAATCGGCAATGGCACTATCAAAATCTTCCATGTCATACTTTAATACGCCTCGCAGGTTATAGGTTTCCGGGTCCTCCCCATCCAGTTCAATTGATTTGTTGTAATCTTCCAGCGCTCCTTTTTTGTCTTCCATGGCGCTTTTGGCGAGAGCCCTGTTTTCAAATTTCAATGGATCGGCAGGGTCTAATTTGATGGCCGCATCATAATCCTTTATGGCCTTTTCAAAGGAGTCGGTATTGTAATAGGCTACACCCCTGTAATTGTATAACGAGGCATCTTTATCGTCAAATTCAATGGCTTTGGTATAATCATCTATTGCGCTTACAAACTCACCAAGTTCCGCTTTGATCACTCCACGATTGAAGTATTTATCTGCATCAGCCGGTCCCAGTTCCAGGGCTTTTGAAAAATCGAAGTACGCATCCTGAAGTTCCTCAATGTTATATTTAGCAAACCCCCTGTTGGTATATGCGTCAGCATACCTGGGATTGATTTTAATCGCCTTGTCCAGATCTTCAATAGCCCCGAAATCATCACCAAGACCAATTTTTGACTCTCCTCTAAAATTGAGGGCTTCTGCAAAATTGGAATCCAATTCAATGGCAAAAGTAAAATCGCTGATGGCTCCGTAAAAATCCTGCAGGCCCATCCTGGATTGACCCCTAAGGGATAAAGCATTTTTATTTTTCGGATTTGTGTCAAGAATTTTGGTGAGTGCGTCTTTTGCCCCGGTAAAATCTTGCGCATCAAGCTTCTTTTTGGCACCCTCTAATGCGCCCTCAACAGGCTGTGCATTAATATTCAGGCTTACCAGCAATAAGCAATAACAAGCAAATTGTTTCATAGACAGAATGGCTTTGAAATTTTGAATCGACAAGTTAGAAAGAATTTGGGTACCAATTTGTGCTTTAAAGCGGTACAGCCCAGCTGGAATTTATTTCCGGAGGGGGTTCATCTTAGTCCGGGATGCTAAAGGCCATTGGGGTTTTGATTTCGATCGTCTTTTTACCCCGCGCTTCGGAATCAATATTAAGCATGGAGAGCATGATCAATACGATGAAAAACAAAAATGAAATCAGCTTTTTCATTGCCGGTGATTTTTTGATTAGACAGTGATAAGGCTTTGGGGTTTAATGGACAAGTGCCAGAGATTATCGGCTTTTTGTATGGTCGAACCTTTAAAAGGAAATATTAAAAGTCTTTGATTGCCACTTATCCACTTTAGTCAACCCGGCTTAATCAAAGCCGTATATATTTGTTTCAAAACCCCACAGATGAATAGAGTTTGCTTTTTATTTCTTCTTTTAGTCAACACTACGATAGTGTTAGCACAGGAGCGACCACTGGACATGAAAATGGAATTTGAGGAATATGACCCTCCATCATCACTGATAGTGCCGGAGCATCGCATTACCAAGGCAAAATTCCCTTTTGTAGATATACACAATCATCAGTTTAGAATGCCTACCATGAATCTGAATGAACTCATTCAGGAAATGGATCAACTGAATATGGCTGTACTTACTAATTTGAGTGGCAGGGGGAGGGGAGATACGGAGCACCTGGACAAATCGCTGCAAAACGTCAAAGACAATTTTCCTAGTAGATTCCTGGTGTTTACCAATGTGGACTTCAACAACATCGATGATCCGGATTGGACGAGACGGACGGTAAAGCAATTGGAGGATGATGTAAAGAAGGGTGCTGTTGGACTCAAAATTTACAAATCGTTAGGCATGTTCAACAAAGACAGCAAGGGGAATCGGATTACCATTGATGATCCGCGCATTGATCCTGTTTGGGCAAAGTGTGGTGAGTTGGGTATACCGGTATTGATTCACTCGGCAGATCCCCGCCAGTTTTGGCAGCCAATTGACAATCAAAATGAAAGATGGTTGGAATTAAAAACCCATCCTGGCCGTAGGCACGACAACGATCCGATCTCATGGGAACAAATTATAAAGGAACAGCACAACATTTTTAAGAAGCATCCAAAGACAAACTTCATCAATGCACACATGGGCTGGTTTGCAAGTGACCTCAAGCGGTTGAGTGAACTTATGGATCAATATCCAAACATGTACACAGAGATTGGCGCCATCATTGCAGAGCTTGGCCGGCAACCCAGAGCCGCAAAGGCATTCTTGACCAAATATCAAGACCGCGTTTTGTTTGGGAAAGACAGTTGGGTGCCTGAAGAATACGAAACCTATTTTAGGGTGCTGGAATCTGAAGATGAATATTTTCCTTATCACAAAAGGTATCACGCATTTTGGAGAATGTATGGCTTGGGGTTGCCCGATGACGTGCTCAAAAAATTATACTACAAAAATGCCATTCGACTGATACCAAAAATTGACAAAGGCCTTTTCCCCGATTAATACATTACGTTGCTTACCTTGCCGAGCACATTTTCAATGCGAGCCCATAACATTATTTGTCTTGTATTAATTTTTATTGTTTTGGGCTGTGTGCCGGAAGAAGAGGTGGTGCTGCGCAGGCTAGATAATGTTGAGCTTACCGTGGGAAAAGAATCTTCGCCAGTGCTTAAGGCGGATGCTTTGTTTTACAATCCGAACAAAATCCGGCTGAAAGTGAAGGGGATAAAACTGGAGGTGTCAATAGATGGCAAAAGAGTAGCCTTTATTGATCAAAAACTCAGGACAACCGTGAAAGCAAAATCAGAATTCTCCGTGCCTTTGGAAGTGCAGATTTCTTTAAAAGAGATGGGCCTATTCGATGCCTTAGCAGGTTTGTTTGGAGGCAGAAATCACAATTTGCAATATAAAGGCCACATCAAAGTGTCAGTTAAAGGATTTCCTGTAAGGATTCCTGTAGATTATACCAAAGAAGTAAAGCTTCGAATCTGACACCTTCTTTTTATCCAGGACTTTCGTTATTAATTTGAAAGCAATTAGCCGTCAATGATTTTAATTAGTGTTTTTTTTCTTGCGTCTTTGCTACTGCTTGTTATCATCCTACAAGTGAGGGCATATTATATTTTAAAGCGCCAAAACAAAGTGATAACCGAGCAAAGCATTGAGATATCCAAACAAAATCATGTGCTGGGAAGACAAAATCAATTGCTCAACGATTTGAATTCTGAGAGACAGTTGATCATCGGTGTGGTATCCCACGACTTAAAAGGTCCTTTCAACAGGATATTTGCGCTTATCCAGTTGCTCAACTTGTCGAATAAAAACTTGACGGAAGAACAAAAGGAATACGTGGGCAGGATACATCAGATAGCCGTTGATGGATTGAATATGGTGAGGAATCTGCTGGACACCCGAAAGCTGGAAGACAGGGGAATTGACATGACTTTGGAGTCAATACAATTAGAGCCATTCGTAGAATCTTTTATAAAAAACTACAAGGCAGTGGCGGATGAAAAAAAAATAGATTTGAAGTTTCAAAGCCCAACGGATATCATCGTAGTTGCCGACAGGCTCTTTTTAAACAGGGTGCTTGACAATTTGCTGTCGAATGCAGTGAAATTCTCGCAGCCAAATACAAAGGTCACCGTTTCTCTTGACCAGAAGGATGGAGAGGTCCACCTGATCGTAAAAGATGAGGGCCCCGGTATCAGCGAGGAGGATCAAAAGAGGCTATATCAGAAATTTCAACGACTGAGTGCCAAACCCACAGCTGGAGAAAGCAGCACAGGCCTGGGACTTTCCATAGTAAAAGCATTGACAGAAAAGATGGGAGGGTCAATCAGGTGCGAAAGCAAAGGGGAGGGCACCAAATTTATTGTGTCCCTAAAGAAGGGCAATTAATCAAACAGGTAGTAGTCGTCCTCTTTTCCGCCAAGGATTGATTCAAGTGACTCAATTACATTCTCATCTTTGATCACGTAATCACGAACACCCTTTTGAATAAAGCTTAACACCATATTGCCATCGTCCAAAGCGCTAAGCATGATTACCTTGTTGTCATTCCCCACTTTGTCTTTAATCTTTTCATAAAGATCTATACCGCTCATGCCAGGGAGTTTATAGTCAATAATCATGACATCCGGCAGCTTTCCATTGACAGCACTTAGTGCATCTTCAGCGGTTGTAAACGTGTTGATTTTGTAGTCGGCATTCTGACCCAAAGCTTTTTTTACAAACTCTGCGTAGATCTCGTCATCCTCGATCAGAAAAATATTCATGCCTTTTGATTAATTGGGGTAGCAATATAATAAGCTTTGGGCTAATGTCGCATCAAATAATTCATAATCCGTTTTTTTTGCTCATTCTGGCTGTTTCAAATGCCACGCCAGCCGCTACCGGAATCCGATTATGACTATACCTGCAATCCCGTTATATTCCAGAATTAACCCTAAACCAGAATGAAACCAGCGATATTTATTTTCTTTCTTGCCTTTGCCTTAAGCCAGTGTGCATCACCGGAAAATGAAAGTGTAAGTTTTTCCGTTTCCTTTAGCGAATCACTGACCGAATCAGCACAAGATGGCCGACTGCTGCTTCTCCTCGCCAATAATGATAGCCGGGAACCCCGGTTTCAAATCAATGACGGGCTATCCACCCAACTGGTATTTGGTATTGATGTAGAGGGCATGAAGCCGGGCCAACAAGTGGTTGTCGATCAAGGTGCTTTTGGTTTTCCAATCAACAGCCTGGCAGAACTTCCCTCGGGTACCTATTATGCCCAGGCATTAATCAATCGATATGAAACGTTCAACCTAAAAACAGGACACATTGTAAAGTTGCCGCCCGACCGGGGCGAAGGACAGCAGTGGAACCGAAAGCCAGGAAACTTTTATAGCAATCCTGTAAAAATTGAAATAAGTGCCGGCAGGTCAGCCAAGATCAATATTGTCATGGATCAGGAGATACCTGCTATTGCTGAACCGGAAGACACCAAGTATATCAAACATATCAAGGTGGAAAGCAAGTTGCTCTCAGAGTTTTGGGGCAGGCCCATGCAACTGGGCGCACACGTACTTTTGCCTGAGGGCTTTGACGAGCATCCCAATGCAAAATATCCGCTCATGGTTTTTCATGGGCATTTTCCAAATGATTTTGGGGGGTTCAGAACCACTCCGCCTGACGAAAATATGGATACGACTGATTACAGTCCTCGATTTGGCATATATGGGTACAACAAAATGCAGGAGCAGGAAGCCTATAATTTTTACCAGCAATGGATAAGTAAAAACTTCCCTCGTTTCTTAATCATCGAAATCCAGCACCCTACGCCTTACTATGACGACTCCTATGCAGTAAACTCAGCCAGCATGGGACCATACGGGGACGCCATCATGAAAGAGTTGATTCCTGAAATTGAAAGCAAGTTCAGGGGAATAGGTGAGGGTTGGGCTCGCTTTACCTACGGGGGCTCAACCGGTGGATGGGAAGCATTGGCGGTTCAAATGTTTTATCCCGATGATTTCAATGGTTGCTTTGCGGCTTGCCCTGATCCCATTGATTTTAGATCCTTCTGTCTGGTGGATATATATAAAGACAAAAATGCTTATTTCTATGACAGCGACTTTAAAAAATTACCTCGTCCTTCTCATCGCAATTACCTGGGGCAAATTCAAAGCACCATGCAAGAGTCCAATTATTATGAGTTGGCATTAGGCACGAAAACAAGATCGGGCCAACAATGGGATATTTGGGAAGCCGTTTACTCACCACAAGGCGAAGATGGGTATCCCCAAAGAATTTTTGATAAGGTTACCGGAGAAATAGATCCGGACGTAGCTGCTTACTGGAAAGAAAATTATGATTTGAGGTACATTTTAGAACGCGATTGGGCAACCTTGGGTCCCAAGCTGGAAGGTAAAATTCATATTTACTGTGGTGACATGGACAACTATTACCTCAACAACGCGGTGTACCAGATGGAGGCTTTTTTGAAAAAAACAAAGTCGCCATTTTACAATGGAGAGGTAGACTATGGCGATCGTGCTGAACATTGCTGGAACGGAGATCAAAATAATCCCAATTACATTTCCAGGCTGAGGTACAACACCATGTACTTACCTAAGATTTTGAAAAGAATTTCAGAAAGTGCACCCGCTGGAGCTGATTTAAAAAGCTGGCGCTATTAGATTCTATTATTTTAGTTCGCGCAGGTATAATTGAATGGTGTTTTCGAGGCCGTAGTACAAAGCATCACAGATGAGGGCATGGCCAATCGAGACTTCCTCCAGCCATGGGATGCTTGTTTTTAAAAATTTTAGATTTTTTAAATCAAGGTCGTGACCTGCATTTACCCCCAGCCCTGCCGACCTCGCTACCTTGGCTGCTTCAATGAAACTGGCTACCGCCTTCCCAGGATTGGCGGCAAAGGTAGATGCGTATGGTTCGGTATACAGCTCTATCCGATCGCTTCCGGTTTCTGCTACGGCTTCAACCATCTGGGGTGAGGCCTCCACAAACAAGGATACCCTGCCGGCACTTTCTTTCAGTTGGGCAATGGTATCTTTAAGAAATTCCCTATGTGCTACAGCATTCCAACCCGCGTTTGAAGTAAGTACATCCGGAGGATCAGGTACGAGTGTTGCTTGCGCTGGACACACTTCCGCTATCAACGTGAGGTATCTGGAGTCAGGATAACCTTCTATGTTAAACTCGGTGGTAACTACCTTTTTTAGTTGCAGTACATCGTTGTACTTAATGTGTCTTTCGTCTGGACGTGGATGCACTGTAATACCCTGTGCCCCAAAACGCTCACAATCTTGTGCTACCTGAATGACATTGGGATTATTTCCCCCCCTGGCATTTCTGAGTGTGGCAATTTTGTTAATATTGACGCTTAGTCGGGTCATATGTTTGATAGCTATGTATTCTCGGGTATAAATTTACATCACGAATCTAAAAGCTTATGAGCCTTAAACAACAAATAGATAATGACATTAAGACTGCGATGCTAAATAAGCAAAAAGAAGAGCTAATCGCACTACGTGCAGTGAAGTCAATGATTTTATTGGCAGAAACAGAAAAAGGAAAATCTGGCGAGTTGGACAAAGAAGCTGAGAATAAACTCCTGATGAAAGCGGCCAAACAGCGGAAGGAATCGGCTGAAATATTCAAAGCGGAGCAGCGCGATGATCTCTACCAAAAAGAAATGTTTGAACTAGAGGTTATTTCCAGGTACTTGCCCAAGCAGCTTTCCAGAGAAGAGATTACCAGTGAGATCAAAAAAGTGGTGGAACAAGTTGGTGCCACTGGTCCACAAGACATGGGCAAGGTGATGGGCGTGGCTACCAAAGCGCTGGCAGGCAAAGCTGACGGCAAGACCATATCTGAGATTGTTAAACAGCTGCTTTCCTCTTGAACAAGCTCGACATTTTGATTGGTGTGCTCCTTTTATTTGGAGCCTATCGCGGATATAAAAATGGATTCTTGATGGGACTTGTTTCTCTGGTGGCCATTGTACTGGGTATTTTTGGAGGATTTAAATTGATGGGTGAGGGCATGCTGTTTCTCCAACGGGAATTTAATGCAGATAAAACAGTGTTACCCTACTTGTCGTTCCTGCTCATTTTTCTTCTCATTGTTATTATTATTCACTTGCTGGGTAAGTTGGTCAAAGCCTCAATCAGCAAAACGATATTGGGCACAGTGGATGAAGCCATGGGGGCAGTACTTGGGGTATGCAAGTGGCTTTTTATGTTAAGTGTAATTTTGTGGATTATGGATTCCATGGAAATAGCTCCAAATGAAGATTGGACTGAAGGTTCTTTATTATATCCATACACAGTAATATTTGCTACAGAACTTGCCGGATGGGTTTCGGAGGTTGTGCCTTTTT